>NZ_JAASJR010000005.1:0-451280 GCF_019731275.1 Lysinibacillus sp. K60
GGTATAGCCAAGCGGTAAGGCAACGGATTTTGATTCCGTCATGCCTAGGTTCGAATCCTAGTACCCCAGCCATTTTTGCGGAAGTAGTTCAGTGGTAGAACACCACCTTGCCAAGGTGGGGGTCGCGAGTTCGAACCTCGTCTTCCGCTCCATGTATGACTGGCGGCATAGCCAAGTGGTAAGGCACGGGTCTGCAACACCCTTATCACCGGTTCAAATCCGGTTGCCGCCTCCATATTTTAACTGTTAATCGGTTTATCCGATTTTTTTTATCTCCATTATGCCGGTGTGGCGGAATTGGCAGACGCGCACGACTCAAAATCGTGTTCCTTTGGAGTGTCGGTTCGACCCCGACCACCGGTATCCATTACAACGAAGAATCCTTGATATATCAAGGATTCTTTTTTTGTTGTAAAAAATTATAAAAAGTATATAAGCATAGATAAAAGAAAGGTGGACTTAATGGGTCTTATTGTTGCGTTTACGTCAGTTATATTTTGTGCTGTATTAGCAATCTAAAGCTATTTAAAGGATATCTTGCGTATACAAACTATATCCATATTAATATGGTAACTTTTTAACATGGGTAGTACTCATCAGCTCTGATATTTCTTTGCTTATCCATACGTTGTTACGCAAGTCTCTGTCAAACAACTATAAATCTTCTGCAGTAGAAATGATATCTCCAGCTGCAAACGCTGCAGAATGATGGATGACAGATCCTACTTTGCCCTCAATTTGTTAAATGTTGATCGATTTTTCAGCCATACTTCCAGATAGATTACTATGATTATTACGTCCTAAATAATAGTAAAACTACTATAGACACTATGACAATAACAAGGGTAGAACTAAAGAAATTCTTAAAAATTTTTTCATGTATATACCTCTCGAATTATGTAATCTGTTAAACAAACCTTACTATAAGTTTTATAAAATATATAATTGTTATAAAAAATACCAATTCATTTATAGTAGGAGAAATTTTGTTAGCAAAAAAGATTTTAGCAAGTAAAGATAAATAAGATTCAAAAAAGAAGCCACTCTATGGGATAAAAATGCCTTTATAGAGCGGCTTTTTATAGGATCTCTACATTTTAACGATTAGTTCATGCTCTGTTCATTTAACAATTCTAAGCTAGGAGTAATTAAAGAAATGGAGGGGTTAGTGATGAATCTTGCCTGGAAAGAAATGAAGAAGAATAAAGTACGGTTTTTAATCTTGGGCTCCATTATCTTCCTAGTTAGTTTTTTAACGTTTATTATTTCGGGTTTAGCAAATGGTCTGTCACAGGATAATGCAGCTTTAATTAAGGATTTACCGAAGGGACAATTTTATATGGCTGAGGATGCAGATGGCACGTTTAATCTTTCAAGAATCGATAGCCACCTGCAGCAGAAAGTCATAAGTAAAGAAAAAGAGGCAGTAGCTTTTTCGATCCAGATGGGCTTTTTAAATGATCAGGATGATAAACAACAAAGTGTAGCCTTTGTGACATCAACGGAATCTTCACTTTTTAGCAATGTGCATCAAGACGAGGTGCTTTTGGATAGCTCACTACAAGATAAAGGAATACAAGTTGGAGATATATTAACGAATAATCAATACAGTGGAAAGTTCATTGTAAAAGGTTTTGTAGAGCAAAAAAAATATAGCCATGCTCCCGTTGCTTATATTAGTGAAGAGGCTTACCAGGAGATGTATCGAGTAGCTGATAAACAGTTGATTTTTGTACCAAATAGTGAGCCAAATGATATTAAGGGATTGCAAGCATATAGCAATAAAGAGTTTCTCAAAACTATCCCCAGTTATAATGCGGAACAATTATCTTTAAATATGATTATATGGTTCTTAGTTGTGATTAGTGGGATGTTGTTTGCTATTTTCTTCTACATGATGAATGTACAAAAAATTGGCTTGTATGGCATTTTAAAAGCGATCGGATTAAAAACAAGTAAGCTATTTAAAATGATCTGGACACAGATGGCTATTATTACAATCTTTTCACTTGTGGTATCTGTCAGTCTTAGCCAGCTATTTAATATAGTTGCTCCTAAAGGGATGCCATTTACTTTAACAATAGGCACTACAACACAGTTATCCGTTGTATTCCTCCTCATAGGCTTTATTGGTGCGACCTTGTCAGGAATGCAAATTAAAAAAATTGAACCTTTACAAGCAATACAGCAGGGGGAGGCTTAATCATGACGTTATTTACAATTGATGAAGTACGAAAAACGTTTAAGAATGGTGAAGTGGAGGAAGAGATCTTAAAGGGCATCAATTTTTCTTTAAAAGAAGGAGAGATTACAGCATTGGTAGGTGCTTCGGGCTCTGGGAAAAGTACATTATTAACGATTGCTGCTGGACTACAACCAGCAACAGATGGGCAAGTGCTATTTGAAGAGCAGAATCTTACGACGATGAAAACTGAACAGGTACGAAAATTACGTGCAAGTAAATTCGGCTTTGTTTTTCAATTTGCTCATCTTGTTCCATTTTTGACAGTAGAGGAACAATTGCTATTAATGCTAGATGTGGCTGAATCTCCATTAAAAAAGAATGAACAGAAATATGAAGTCAATCGGCTATTGAAGTTAGTCGGAATGGAACATCGTAAAACTGCCTACCCTTCCTCCTTGTCAGGGGGAGAGAAGCAGCGTGTAGCAATTGCACGTGCTATTATTCATCAACCGAAAGTATTATTTGCTGATGAACCAACGGCTAGTTTAGATTCCCAGCGCTCCAAGGAAATCATGTTGCTACTAAAAGAATTAACTAAAACATTAAATATTACAACATTAATGGTGACGCACGATGAGGAAATGCTTACTTACACAGACCGTATTATTAGAATAAGCGACGGTGTCGTGTTAACAAATACTATGTACTAATAGGAATGACCACAATCATATAATTTATGGTTGTGGTATTTTTGTTTGAAGAGTAAGAAATGGTTTGGAGGGGTAAAGGATCGAGGAAGGAGGGAAAACATGAAAAAACTATTGAAACTAGTGTGTTTGATCCTAATTACGGTTGCCATATTACCTAAGGAAGCACAAGCGGCAAGCTTTATAGATTTAGCAGATGAAACATTATCAACAGAAATTAATTATTTAGTGGATCAGGAAATTGTAAAAGGCTATTCAAATAACCTGTTCAAACCAAATGAAAATGTAACGAAGGCACAGGTAGCTGTTATATTAACTCGTGCTTTAGCGTTAAATAAAATCAATATAGAGAATCCAAACTATCAGGATGTAACGACCGCACATAAGTATTATAAAGAAATCGCAGCGGTACAAAATGCGGGTATATTTGATGATGTCCATACATTTCATCCAAATGCAACAATGACAAGAGGTCAAATGGCTATTGTGCTACAAAGGGCTTTCCAGCTTAAGGGTTCTGGGAATGCTTATTTTACAGACGTAACAGAACAAACACCAGGATATAAAGAAATTTTAACCCTAGCTCATAATCATTTAGTAAGGGGCTATGATGACGGTACATTTAAACCAGATGAACCTGTTACACGTGCTCACTTTTCAGCGTTTTTAGCACGTGCTATGACGTTATCTAAACCAGATTTGCTAAAAGATCGTGCTTTTATTTACACGTATGCCTATTATTCTTTAAATGATCATCAACGTTATACATTAGACTATCAATTCGATCACCATGACGGTAAAAATGATGTATGGGTAGTCGAAAATCTAAGTTCAGAACAAGCCTTTCCTAATGAACTGATATATGGCGATGATCGTATATATGGTCAAGCCATTGCCCGTGATGGTAACACTCATTATGATTTATATTTGGAGCTACCACTTAGGATAGGTGTTATTTTACATGAGGATGATACTGGCGTTACGTCAGGTAAACGAGTAACGGTTAAAACGACCAATGGTATTGTTCAAGCTGGAGAGGTACAATATTCAGGTGTGGTCATACTAGAAGAAAAATCCATAATTAATGGTACAGTGAAAACCTATTATTTTGTGGATGGAATAGGTTTAGTGAAAGAGTTACACAATGATATTGTCGTGCTTGAACTGCTTAATCGCACCATGAAAAAATAGGAAGCAAGCCTACATTTCATAGTAGGCTTGCTTTATTTTTAATCTTGTAATGTAATATTGAAAAATCGCTGAAGGGCTTGTAACCATTCTTTTTCATTTTGTGTTGTATAGGTTGTTAAAGAAGAACCCTCATAGATTCTAAATTCGTTGTTCATCATGGTATGACGACCACCAATGGTTCGAATCATAGCAATTTTATTTTTTTGCTTGGAAAGTCGTGGTGCAAATTTTGCATCATTGGCATCATCGTGAAAACTATAAAGCAAACGCCAACTATGTTTAGTTTGTTCCAACAGCATCCAACCATTCGCTTCATCATAATCTATTTTATATAACTCTTTACCTTCACGGTGTTGATAGCCAGCAATCAGTGGGACTGGTTTACAGGGTGCTAATGCACCGACGCCTACATCTGAGATATAGTATTGTCCACTCACATTCACTAGCAATAATTGATGCATGGGAATTTCCTGTGGAGGGGTATTTTCCGCTACGTTGCGCCAAAACTGGGCATAACGATTGGTGACAGAAAAGCCAAGCTCTCGTAAGAGCCAACTGAATAAGATATTTAATTCAAAACAATTGCCACCACGTTTATCAATAATTATTTTTTGAAATAAATCAGGAATAGCGAAGGAGATACCACGGTTCAAGGCAACATCTAAATTTTCATAGGGAATGGTTAATAGATGTTTAGTTTGTAGTTGTCCAAGTAGCTGAATAGATGGCTCTAACGTTCCTTGAAATTGAATATACTGTAAATAGTGCCGAATCTGTTCATTCATAAAATCGCCTCACTTCCTTATTAATAACATAACCGAAATAGTCATAGATTACACGCATAAACTGAAGCAGGAAATGATAGAAAAATAGCTAAATAACTAGTAAGATTAATATGTTAGCTACTATAAAGTGAAATATTTTACATATTAGTTAATAATATTAATGGTAAGGTAGGTATCGTATAGAGAATGAAATGGATAGAAGTGAATACATATGAGGAAATGAGCGAAGTGGCAGCTACTATTTTCTCAAAACAAATACAAGAGAAACCTGACAGTGTTTTAGGTTTAGCAACTGGTGGATCACCTGTAGGCATGTATAAAGAATTAGTGGCACGACATCAAGCTGGCCATTTATCTTTTAAGGAAATACAAACTTTTAACTTGGATGAGTATGTAGGCATTGAGCAATCAAGTCCGGCAAGCTACTTTACATTTATGCATGAGAATTTATTTAATTTTGTGGATATACAGCCGAAAAATGTCCATTTGCCAAATGGACAGGCAGCCAATTTAGCTGAAGAATGTGCTGCATATGATAAGCGCATTGAAGAAGCCGGAGGCATTGATTTACAGCTTCTAGGTATCGGTGTAAATGGACATATTGCTTTTAATGAACCAGGCACATCGTTTGATGCCAAGACGAATATTGTGGAGTTAACAGAGTCAACAAGAACAGAAAATGCTATTTATTTTGATGATCCGTCTGAAGTACCAACACATGCCATTACAATGGGCATTCACTCCATAATGAAGGCAAAGGAAATCGTTCTCATTGCCTTTGGTGAAAAAAAGCTCGCGGCGATTGAAAAATTGAAAAGTGGTCATATTACAGAAGAATTCCCAGCAAGCCAATTATTAAACCATCCTAATGTTACAATAATTTATGGTGGTACGAATTAGCAAAAATAAGCAAAGACTTCTTAGGATTGAAGTCTTTGCTTGTTTATTTTTCCTGATAAAATAACCCCTGCTACAACGGCTAGTCCACCTATAAGCTGAAAAGAATGTAAATTTTCACTTAGAAAAAGAATAGCAAAAATGGAGGCGAAAACAGGAATGAAATTTAAATAAATACTTGCTTTGTTCGCTCCCAGCTGTATAACACCACTGTTCCAGCAGAGAAAAGCAATGATAGAGGCAAAAATACCAACATATAAAATAGCAGCAATGGTTGACCATTCCCAATGAATTGCTGTTGTACTAGACATTGTTTCATAGAGAGAAAAAGGGAATAACACAGTAGCCCCAAGTCCAATCGTCACTAGAAAGGTAGACTGCCCTGGTAAGCGAGTTGCATATTGTTTAATGAGCAATGAATATATGCTCCAACAAAATACTGCTGCGATTACAATTAAATCCCCTTTGTTGAAAGTAAAATCGACAATCCTTTTAAAAGAGCCACCCATTATAATAAAGGCAACTCCACTCAGTGATAAAACGGTCCCTATTAACTGAAATTTTGATAGTTTTTCCTTCAAAAAAATAAAGGAAAGTATGTAAATCATTATGGGCGTAGAAGAGTTCATTAAAGATGCATTAATAGACGTAGTGTAATGTAATCCAATGTAAACAAGTGTGTTAAATGCTGTAACCCCTGTTAATGAAAGAATGATGACAATAAACCAATGTCTTTTCAGTATCCGCCATTCACGTTTTAATTGGTGATATGCAATGGGAAAAAAGATAATAAATGCGACGCACCAGCGTAAAAAGGCAAATGTTAGGGGAGGGATATCTTCACTAACGGCACGTCCAATAACAAAATTACCACCCCATAAAAGAGTTGCGAGTACTAATAATAGATATGGTGGAATTTTCAAGATGCTGTAACCCCTTTATTAATTGAATAGTAAAGTTAATTATAGGCAGTCAGTATAGCAATAATCAATGCCTCTGTAGTTTTGCTATGCTAAAATAAGGAAAACAAGAGGAGGAATAACTGTGAAAAGTACCGTACCATGTTTACAAGAGGGAGATTTAGTCGGTGTTGTTGCACTTTCAAGTCTTGTAGAGCCTGAAAAACTAGGAGAAGCAGTAGCTTTTTTGGACGAATTGGGTCTTCGCTATATTGTAGGTGATACGATTCATGCAAAACATGAATATTTGGCAGGAAGTGATGAAATAAGACTAGCTGATTTTCATGAGATGGTAAAAAACCCAGAAGTGAAAGCAATCTTCTGTGTAAAGGGAGGCTATGGCTCTGCCAGAATTGCTGATAAAATTGATTATGCTTTAATAGAAGAAAATCCTAAAATTTTCTGGGGCTTTTCTGATGTTACATATTTACATTGTGCGATTAATGAGTATGCCAATATGGTGACATTTCATGGGCCAATGCTTATGTCCGCTAATAAGATGGATGATTTATCAAAGAAAATGTTTTTACAGCTATTTTCCCCTATGGAAATTCAGTATACAGAGGCAATTTCTCCGTTAACAACGATTGCGGGGGGCGTCGCACGTGGTGAAATGATTGGAGGAAATCTTTATCGTCTTGTCAGCACACTAGGTACCAAATTTGAAGTGAGGACTGAAGGTAGGATTTTATTAATAGAGGATGTAAATGAAACCATTCCAGTTATTGACTCAATGCTTCAGCATTTAAAACAAGCAAGGAAGTTTGAGCAATTAGCAGGAGTCGTCATTGGTTTATTTACACAAACAGGATCTGATGAAGAAGCACTTCATTCGTTAATGAAGGAGTATTTTGCAGGTTTAGGAATTCCAGTCGTGGCAGGTTTTAAGTTCGGACATGAAACAACGAATATAGCGATCCCACTAGGAACAGAGGCAATTTTAGATGCACAGGAAAAGGTGTTAAAAATATTACCAGGTGTGCATGTATGATAGGAAGAGGAAATATGGATATTGAAAATATACTGTAAGAAGCTGCGGTTGCACTAGCAGAAAAAAGATATCCCTCTGGATGGGGTGGAGATGCAGCATTATCTACTGCGGATGGACAAATTTTAATAAGTGTCGCACCCGAGGTAATGAATGCAGCTACTGAATTATGTATGGAAACAGGTTCTATTTTAGAGGCACAAAAATTGAATATCAAAGTTACTCATTCGATTTGTGTTGCTAGGGAAGATGAAACATCTAAATTTGTATTGCTGACACTCTGTGGAGTCTATCAGGAAAGGCTTTTTTTATTGGGGAGAAAATGTAACGGGAGCGATTACGAATTCAGATGAAGAATTAGTATTTAAATCATTAAAGGAAATTCAACCTTAACATTGGTATAAGACATATAAACAATAAAGTAAAGACATTACAAAAAATGTAATGTCTTTTTTAGCTTTGTTAATAAGGCTCAGCATCGTGTCCTTTATTCATAGCATCTTGAGGTGCTTGATCACCATTGATATTGCCAAGTGGTTTTGAGGCAGAGGAATCTTTTTTAGCGTTGTGCAAACCTTCCTTGAGTAAGCGACCATATTCTTCGTCGGCTTCTTGTGCCAAAGCAATCATGGCATTTTGAATATCTTCATGACAGACCGATAGATCACGTATTAAATTTTCAAGAAGTTCATCGCGTTCCCACTGTTCAAAGTTACGATAAGTTTCACCAGCCTGTTTCGTATTACTTTGACGATCAATCGATTCACGAACAAGATTTCCTTCAATGTAAGGTGTATATTCTTTACCAGCTTGTGCTGCTTCCTTTAACCCATTCAGCATGGATGGCTCATAATTAATATGTGGATTTTGTCCAGGTGCCAAATCACGCTTATACATCATTTGCCCACCATGTTGATTGGTCGCTACACGTTTTTTTGGTGCATTAATTGGAAGCTGTAAGTAGTTGGCTCCTACACGATGGCGTTGTGTATCAGAATAAGAGAAAGTACGACCTTGCAACATTTTATCATCAGAGAAGTCTAAGCCATCAACAAGTACCCCTGTTCCGAAAGCAGCCTGTTCCACCTCAGCAAAATAATCTTCAGGGTTTTTGTTTAAAACCATTTTTCCAACTGGATACCACGGAAATTGATCGTTTGGCCAAAGCTTTGTATCATCCAATGGATCAAAATCAAGCTCAGGGTGTGGACCATCCTCCATAATTTGAACATGTAGCTCCCATTCAGGGAAGTCTCCACGTTCGATAGCATCATATAAATCTTGTGTAGCATGATTGAAATTTTTCTGTTGGATTTCTTCTGCTTCTTTTTGTGTTAAATTTTTAATACCTTGTAGCGGTTCCCAATGATATTTGACAAGGACTGCCTTGCCATCATTATTCACCCACTTGTACGTATTAACCCCAGAGCCCTGCATCATACGATAATTTGCTGGAATCCCCCAAGGAGAGTAAACGAATGTTACCATATGGAAGGTTTCTGGTGAGCTAGCACAAAAATCAAAAAAACGTTCAACGTTTTGAATATTAGTAATGGGATCAGGCTTAAAAGCATGAATCATATCTGGAAATTTGAGCGCATCACGAATAAAGAAGATCTTTAAATTATTGCCCACTAAATCCCAATTGCCATCCTCTGTATAAAACTTTACTGCAAAACCGCGGGGATCACGCAATGTTTCTGGGGAGTGACCACCATGTATAACAGTTGAAAAACGCACAAAGACAGGTGTTTTTTTCCCTTTATCCTGAAAGACTTTTGCACGTGTATACTTAGAGATAGGTTCATTGCCAACAACACCATAGGTTTCAAAATACCCATGTGCTCCAGCTCCACGAGCATGCACAACCCGTTCTGGAACTCGCTCTCTGTCAAAATGACTCATTTTTTCTAGAAAATCATAATTTTCCAATGTTGCAGGACCTCTATTACCGACTGTTCGCAAATTTTGATTGTTGGTAATTGGATGTCCCTGTCTGTTGGTCAATGTCATATCTTGCTCATGTGTTGCATCATCTTGCTGTGTCATAGTATGACCCCTTTCCTATAGATACTTCCATTTTGTCCTTGAAAGGGGCAAACTAGTCATCCAAATTATCCCTTTGAACAACTTAAAAAAGCTCTCCATACATAAATGTAGGAGAGCCCTGGATGGCGTTTTCAAATGGAATCAAGTTGTTTTGAGTATGGCCATTGCTTATAGTTGGTCATTAGTCATCGGTCATACAGTAACAGGTAACTTGTTATTGGTTTTTAACTAATTAGCTGAAAAGCTAGATTTGAAAACAGCACATCCAACTCGGGTTGGAGTCTCACCGTCCCGAGTCTAGAAATAACGGGAATCGTCAAAGTTAATTTGAATACTGTAATTTTTTGAATTAATAAGATTAGATAGCTTATGTGCATCTTTTTCAAGCTTTGTAGCTCGTTCTCTATATTCATCTGGCTCATACAAAGCGATTTCATATAACATTGTATTTTCGCCATAGCCAAATCTTACACTCTCTTTTTCTCGCATACTGAAATCTTTACACATATCAGCCTCGGCACGAAGTTGTGTGGCTAGTTCGATGGCTTCTACTAGTGCTAGCTTTTGACCTTTAAAGTCTACTGTGTTTTGGATGTTTGCTTCGTAAACGAGGCGGTCTAATGTACGAGTATCTAGACGAACTTGGGCTAAGTCAGCTTCAATAAGGGGGAGTGCTCGATTACTTGTTTTAGGAGCTTGACCCTTTTCAACTGTTACAAAGGCACTGCGATGTAGTTCGTTTACTAGCTCTTGAGTTTTCTTTCCTAAAATACTTTTTAGTTTAACAGCTTCTGCAAGATTAATCACGAAAACACGTCCTTTTTATAGTGTTATAGATGGTACATCATTTGATATAATTGCGATTTGATAATGTCCGCCATGAATTTGATTAAACATTTTCCCAGCTGACGCTAGCAGTTCATTCGCTGCATCATTTGTTAAGGAAGGGCGGAAATAAAAAATATGTAACGCATCAGTTGTTTCCTCTGTGACAGCTGTGCGTTTAGAATCAACAAAAGGTGAGCCAAATGCTCCTACCTCATCACGACTATACAGAATATTTTCTAATGTGTTAAAGCGCCCATTCAAACCTTCATAACCAATCTCGTCATGACCAAGATCAATTGTTACAAACCCTTTGATTTGAGCAACATCATATAGCCCAATTGGCATTTCATATTGAAGTGAAAAGAAATTATTTAAATCAACACCTGAATGAATTGGCGTTAAATAGTTTTGCTTACTAATTCGACGCATAAGGCTTTCTGCTGAGTGACGATAGCGATTTGGATCAGCACCAAGCTTTTTCCAAATTTGTCGCCATTCTGCGATCCCCTCACGCTGTGTTACAGGAAGTTCCTGCATTTCAAGAAAAAGATTTTCCTGATACAATTGCATACGCCCTTTAATCATTTGAGGGGATTCTGCTACAACAATTTTGGTATAATGAATAATGCCGATTTTTAGCTCGGGATGTTGTGCTAATAGAGTTGGGTTAATGGAAATTTCCAATAAACATCACCTACTTTATCTATTTCTAATATTGTACCATGTAAGGAGTTGGAAATAAAATGAACATACACGACCTGCAACGTGATTTTGTGGCATATGCGATGTCCATTGGTGTTGATAAAATAGGTTTTACAACAGCAGCTCCCTTTACAGAATTAAAAAACAGATTGCGTCGCCAGCAGGAGCTTGGCTATCAGTCTGGATTTGAAGAAAGTGATATTCAAAAACGTACAGAACCCCTTCAATTACTAGATGAAGCAGAGAGTATTGTAGCGATAGCTGTGGCTTACCCTTCACGTATGCAAAATGCACCAATTGGTAAAAGGGGTGCGCGACGTGGAATTTTCTGCCGTGCTTCATGGGGTGTCGATTATCATACAGCATTACGTGAGCGTTTAAAGCTATTATCCACTTGGCTTGAGGAACATGTCAAAGGTGTACGTATTGAATCAATGGTTGATACAGGAGCCCTTGTAGATCGGGCGGTAGCTGAACGTGCAGGCATTGGGTGGAGCGGAAAAAATTGCTCGATTATAACGCCTGAATTTGGTTCCTATGTGTATTTAGGAGAGCTCATTACAAATATTCCATTTGCGCCAGATAAGCCAATGGAGGATGAATGCGGAGATTGTCGACTGTGCTTGGATGTTTGTCCAACGGGAGCCTTAATTCAAGGTGGACAATTGGATGCACAGCGTTGTATTGCTTTTCTGACTCAAACGAAGGGTACATTACCAGATGAGTTTCGTAGTCATATCGGTAATCGACTCTATGGCTGTGATACATGCCAGACAGTATGTCCTAAAAATAAAGGGAAAATTAATTGGATTCATGAAGAATTTATACCAGATCCAGAGCTAGCCAAACCATTATTGACACCGCTTTTAACGATTACTAATCGGGAATTTAAGGGGAGATTTGGTCATGTTTCAGGCTCATGGCGTGGAAAAAAGCCTATCCAGCGTAATGCCATCTTGGCACTTGCTCATTTTAAAGAGGAAGCCGCCATACCAGATTTGATTGCTCTACTTCATAAAGATGACCGTCCTGTCATTCGAGGCACAGCCGCATGGGCTTTGGGTAAGATTGGCGGAGATACTGCACAAACTGCCTTACATGAAGCAGAAGCTACAGAGCAGGACGAAGAAGTGCTAAGTGAAATTTATAAAGGGTTGCAGTTTTTTAAGTAAGATTGGATCTTGGGACAATTGGTTAACTACAGTTCAATGTAGGAATGAAATCAATTGATTGGAGTCCCTACGATTGGGAGAAGAGTCGCTCCAAAAGAAGAGGAATCCGCTCAAACCGAGAGAAGAACTGCTCTAAAAGAAGAGAGAGCCGCTCAAACTGGGGGAAGAGCCGCTCCAAAATAAGGGAAGCCCGCTCAAACCGTGAGAGAAGCCGCTCTAAAAGAAGATGAAGCCGCTCAATCTGAGAGAAGAGTCGCTCCAATAGAAGAGAAATCCGCTCTAAAAGAAGAGAGATCCGCTCACCCCGAGAGAAGAGCCGCTCTAAAAGAAGAGGGATCCGCTCAACATGAGAGAAGAGCCGCTTCTAAAAAAAGAAGCCTGCTCACCCCGGGAGAACAACCGATCCAAAAAAGTCAGACTTCGTTAAACTCTAAAAAGAGCTAACTTAAAGAAATATTTAATAAGGAAGTGTGTCGTTATGCCATTGCATATCGTTTTATATCAACCAGAAATACCAGCCAATACGGGGAATATTGCACGTACCTGTGCGGGTACTAATACATCGCTCCATTTAATTCGTCCGCTAGGTTTTTCTACGGATGATAAAATGCTGAAACGAGCGGGCTTAGATTATTGGCATAGTGTAAATATTGTCTATCATGATTCACTTGAGGATTTTATAGAGTACTCTAAAAACGGAGATGTTTATTTAATCGAAACATACAGTGATGAGCCGTTTACGAAAAATGATTTTAGTAATCAAGACCGAGATATTTATTTTATGTTCGGAAAAGAAACTACAGGTTTGCCGAAGGACTTTGCTTATGAACGCCGAGATATGTGCTTACGTATTCCACAAAGTGATCATGTGCGATCACTTAATTTGTCCAATACGGCTGCGATTGTTATCTATGAGGCATTACGTCAACAAGGATATCCAGGTTTACATTAAAAAGCAGTTCTCCGCTTGTGAGAACTGCTTTTTTCATTCTATAACTTTAATAATATAACATTTCCCGCAGGATCCTCTGTTTGGAACCCTCCGACGATTTCTGTAACAGGTGCACCTATACCACGAAGATTATCTATCATAGTTGCCGCTTGTTCTTCGTTATCTAAACGTAATGAGAACGTTTTTAAGCCAACTTGATTTTCTCCAAGCTTTGGTGCATTCTCTGAGTGCCAAGTATTTAAGCCGATATGATGATGGTAACGGCCTGTAGAAATAAATAATGCTTGGGACCCATAGCGTGTGACAATATCATAACCTAATCCCTTTGTATAAAATTGCTCAGCTTCAGCCAAGTTGGAGACCGATAAATGAATATGACCCATTACTGTGCCAGCAGGCAGACCAAGCCAGTTTCCATCGCCCTCTTCTAAAATAGAACGAATATTGAGTGGTTCTGTCACCATATGCACCTGATTGTTATGCCATGCCCATTCACTTTCAGGACGATCTGAATAAATCTCGATTCCATTATGATCAGGATCATTTAAATAGAGTGCTTCACTTACAGCATGATCAGAAGCCCCAAGATAAACACTTTTTTCGCGAAAATGAGAAATGACATTAGCTAAGTCACGTCGACTGGGTAATAATAGGGCGAAGTGATAAAGTCCTGTCGTCATGCTAAGCTTATCTTCCACGGTTTTAGGCTGAACTATAGTTAATAGAGCTGTTTCACCATCGGCAGTTAACGTAGCTTTATGTGAATCTTGTTGTAACACTTTAAAGCCAATAATTTCTTGATAAAAGGTTAAAGAGCGGTGTAAATCACTCACTTTTATTTCAACATTCGTTACATATGTGTTAGGTTTTTCATGAAAATGCATATAGAATACCTCCAAATAGTTATCTTTCTTCATTAAGTTACTTTATGTAAGTTAGTTTATTTTAAAAATAAAGGAAAGTCAAGTATTTCTATTGTTCCACAAAAAAAGAAAATCACTAAGCTTTTCTAAAAGCTTAGTGATTTTCTTGAACTATTATTTGTCAGCTTTGTAGTCGCCTTCGTATCCAGCAGTGAAAATAGCTGTTAAGAAAGCAACTGTTACACCAATGATTAATAATAATTTCATGGAAGTAACCCTCCTCATGTTATAAAGAAATCTCTTTTTAGTATAGCCTATCTACTTTAAAAATGAAACGACATAGCAGAATAAAATATGTCAGAAATGGTTCAAACAGCTTGATATCGGGAAAACTAAAAGTGAGGTGATTAGTATGGAAAAAAAGGTGCCAAATATTGAAAACGGGACAATGGTGAGAGATATGAAAGAATTAAAAGATTTGGGCAAGCAGATGGAGCATTTACGTGATGGTCTAGAGCTTGCGGAGGATGAGCGAATCGCTGATCCAATTCAATTGGAAGATGTTGAACAGAAGAAAAAGTAGTTTATAAACCAGCCGCTTTATTTTTCTTAAATCCAATTTTTTGTATAATGGAACTAGGATAAGAAAGGGGTTGTGCTTTTTGAATTTACAATCAACGAAAACATTATCAAATGGTGTAGAAATGCCTCGTTTTGGCTTAGGTGTTTACAAAATGACAGAACGTGAGGAAACATTACAGGCTATTGATAAAGCACTTCAATACGGTTATCGAGCTATTGACACAGCATCCTTATATGGGAATGAGGTAGAGGTAGGAGAAGCTATTCGTCATTCAGGCATTCGTCGTGAAGATATTTTTGTTACAACAAAAGTATGGAATAATGACCAAGGATATGATGCAACATTACGTGCTTTTGAGGTTTCGCTAAAGAATTTAAATATGGATTACCTAGATTTATATTTAACACATTGGGCTGTCCCTGAAACATTTGAAGAAACATATCGAGCTATTGAGCGCCTTTACGATGAAAAATTAATTCGCGCAACAGGTGTATCGAATCATCATGAGCATCATTTAGAAAGAATATTGGCTAAGGCAAATACTGCACCAATGGTTAATCAAGTGGAGGTACACCCATATTTACAACAGAAGCCATTAAGCGCATTTTGTAGTGAGCATCAAATTGCTGTTACTGCATGGTCTCCACTAGGACGTGGTGGTGTACTTGCTGATCCTACCATTATTGAGATTGGGAAAGAAATCGATAAAACCCCTGCTCAGGTGGTACTGCGTTGGCATTTACAAAATGATACACTCGTTATTCCCAAATCCGTAACACTGAGCCGAATTGAGGAAAACGCACAGATTTTTGATTTTGAATTAACCCAAGATCAAATGGAGAAAATGGCAACATTAAATCGTAACCAACGATTTGGACAAGATCCTGATCATTTTAAATTTGATTTTTAAAAAAGAGTAAATCCCGCACTCCAATAGAGGCGGGATTTTTCTTATTGCTCGTCCTTGACAATAATACGTTGATTTAAAAAAGGATGGTCAAATTCTAATTGAATGGCATGCAGTTCGTAGTCATCATTTGCTGTTTCTCGTGCACCATACATTGTATCTCCAATAATTGGATGGCCGATATAGGCTAAATGCACACGAATCTGATGTGTTCGCCCAGTCTCAAGTATGAGATGAACGACACAGGAATTTTTGTAACGTGCCACCACTTCATAGTGTGTTACAGCATGCTGTCCAGTTTTGGACACAACACGTCTTGTGGCATGGTGTCGGTCTTTGCCAATTGGTTCAGCAATCGTTCCCGAAGACGTTCGTAAATTACCTTGCACCTCTGCTGCATACGTACGAATAATGGTTTTTTCTTCAATCATTCGATCGAAAATGGACTTTGCTAAAGGGTGCTTTGCTACTAGTAATAGGCCCTGTGTCCCTTTATCAAGACGATGAACATGTTCAGCATAAATGCCACCTTGTTCTTTGATATGTGCCATAACATGGTTCATACATGTATGTGTATCACGAGCATCATTAGGATGTGTTGCCATACCTTTTGGCTTCGATACGATTAAACAATGGTCATCCTCATAGACTACATCAATAGCACATACAGGTGTTGGTTTGTAGCTAGAAGTTGGAACAGGAAACGTAAATTTGATTATTGTTCCAGTTTGTAAAGGTGTATTCCATTGAATCAGCTCATCATTTGCCAATGTGATGGCTTTGGCCATACGCAATTCATGAACGAGTTTTTTACCAAGTCGCCACTGATTACGTAGCAATTCTTCCACACTTAAGTTATCTTCAGCAATTTCATAATGAAACATAGATCTTCCTCCGTAGAAAAAACCGTATTCCAAAGGTAGAACACGGTCTTCCGATTATTTTGCAGCTTTAGAAGCTTTTATTAAATAAAAGCTTGCCCCTGCGATTAAAATAAATGCAGTTAATGCTAAAAACGGAATAGTAATAAAGCCTAACCAATTAATATATTGTCCTGTACAAGAAACTGCGCCACAGGAGGGAGCATTTTCAGCTAAAAAGCTAAGCTTTTGAATTCCGTAATGATAAAGTGAAATACAGCCGCCAATCACAGAAAATACAGCTGTTGTGACAGCAATACGCGCATTTTTTTGTATAAATGCTACTGTCGTCATAATAACAATTGGGTACATAAAAATACGTTGAATCCAACATAATTTACAAGGTTCATAATGACGAATCTCAGAAAAATATAATGAACCTAACGTTGCTATAGCAGAAACAATCCAAATAAATAATAAGCCATTTTCTTCTTTTTTAGACATATTCAATCTTCCCTTCATAAACCATGTCCTTGTTCGATTATAGTGGTTCTAGTTTTATATGTAAATCAACTTACACAAAATAAGGTATATGATGAATTTCAGTCTAAAGTATGAACGGTGGAAGCAGACGCTTTCAATAGCTTAATGGTATCATTAACAATAGTAATGCTAAAGAAGAGGTGTGTTTTCGTGAGGGAGAATGAGCATTCCAATATCAGTATTTTAAAAGAAATTGCTGAACTATTAAATGAAGAAACTGAAATTGTCACAATGCTAAAAGGTGCGCTCATCAAGTTTTTAAATGGCACCAATTTTGAAACAGGTTGGATTTTTTTTATTGATGCAAAGGGGCGTTCAGAACTTGTTGTCCATGAAAATCTACCAGAGGCATTGGAATATAACAATTGCCATTATTTAAAAAAGGGCGGTTGTTGGTGTGTATCGCGTTATCGTAATGAAGAGCTAAAAAAAGCCTCTAATATTATCGAGTGTCAGCGTATTGAAAGTGCCATAGCCGCAAATGTTGGGGATCATGAAGGCATCACGCATCATGCGACAGTACCCCTTCAATCTGGACAAGAACGTTTTGGCGTATTAAATGTCGCGTCTAAGGATACAGTGCGCTTTTCAGAGGAGGAGCTTGCTTTATTAGAATCAGTTGCCTTTCAGATGGGTTCAGCTATTAAGCGAATTTTACTGACAAAGCAGGAGCAGGAAATGGCACTTGTGAAGGAACGTAATCGCCTAGCCCGTGATTTACACGATTCAGTCAATCAACTACTCTTCTCGGTTACGTTAACAGCTAGGGCTGGCATTGAAATGACGGATGATTACGAAGTGAAAGAAACATTTAAAGAAATTCAGCATTTAACACAAGACGCACTTACAGAGATGCGTGCGTTAATTTGGCAATTGCGACCTAAAGGATTAGAAAATGGTTTACTTGAGGCCATGAAAGTATACGCTGAAATGCTTGGCTTAAAACTACATGTTACAGTTTCAGGCGTATTGCAATTTCCCTCACGTATTGAAGAAACATTATTTCGCGTAGCCCAAGAGGCGTTAAATAATGTACGTCGCCATGCAGGTGTATTAGAGGCAGCATTGTATATTACTGTTACATCAACAGATATTTTGTTGGTTATTCGTGATGAGGGACGAGGCTTTGTCATTGACAATAATACAAAGTTGCTTTCGATGGGCTTACAATCTATCAAGGATCGTGCAAAATCAGTGGGTGGAACTGCCGACTGGGTAAGTGAAATTGGCAAAGGTACGGAGCTGCTAATCCGCTTGCCATATTAAGGGGGAGAGGACATGATACGTGTATTAATTGCAGACGATCATCACGTAGTACGTAGAGGACTACTGTTTTTTTTAAAGACACAAAAGGATATTGAGGTTGTTGGAGAGGCAAAAAACGGGCACGAAGCTGTTGCATTGGCAGAAAGCATTCAACCAGATATTATCTTAATGGATTTAGTCATGCCTGAAATGGATGGCATTCAGGCGACTAAACGCATCAAAGCGAAGTTTCCACAAATAGAAATTTTAATGCTTACTAGCTTTTCTGATCGGGATCATGTGGTTCCAGCAATGGAGGCAGGAGCGGCAGGCTATCAGTTAAAAGATATTGAGCCAGATGAATTGGTTTTATCCATTCGTCGTATTATGCGTGGTGAAAACACTCTACATCCTGAAGCAACGACAACGCTTGAAATGGATCGTCAGGAGTCTCAGAATGCACCCCATTTATTAAATCCGCTGACACCTCGTGAGCAGGATGTGCTAGCAGAGCTTACAAAAGGAAAGAGTAATCGGGAAATTGCATCCTCACTCTTTGTCACAGAAAAAACAGTGAAAACCCATATTTCGAATATTTTTACAAAACTTCAAGTACAAGACCGTACACAGGCAGCGCTGTATGCTGTTAAGCACGGGCTAACTGAAGGTAGTGGGATGTAAATAAACGGCGAGCTTCTACTCACATAGAAGCACTCGCCGTTTTTTACATTATTTATGTTGAACAAATAATTTTTTAGATATCTCTAATAATGTAGAACTTGGCGTTAGTGCTAAATCTTCCTCTAGTTTTTGTGTATATGTTTGAAAAATTTTGAGTGCCTGTTCATGAAGCCCTGCCTGTATTAACGTATATAAATAGTGCTCAAGTTTTTGTTCATTATAGGGATCATACTCTATTAATGCATGTAAAAATTCCATAGCTCTTTCAGTATCTGAAAAGACCGTTGTTTGAAACCCTTTTTCTAATAGCTCTATGTATGATTTCATTAATTTATCTTTATAGGCAGTTGACCATTCATAATCATCAAAAACAAATAAGCCATTCTTATAAATAGAAAGACATTGATTGATCAAAGAAATAGAGGGAAATTCAAGTCTTGAAAAATCTTCATGAAGTTTTTGAAAATCGTATAAATCACATACGATATTTGGCTTTTCAAAGATATAGTATTTATTTGAAAAGACAATACAGTTTTCGTAGCCAATTGTATTTAGCGTTTTCCTTAAATAAGATAGAGCTGTATGAAGATTTGATTTGGCCCGTACATAATCTAAATCTGGCCATAGAATTTCAATTAAATAATCTCGATGAATCGGTATATTTGGATGCAAAATAAAATAAGCAAACAATTCTTTTGTCTTTTCTGTTTTAAATGCCACTAAACTATTGTTACTATAGACGGCAAATTGATCGAAGCATTGTACATTTAATACAGTTTGTGTAGCTTGTTGAAGCATTTGCTGAATTGAAAATTCATGCTCAATACGGGCTACAGTTTTTTCTAAACGTGCATGACTGATAGGCTTTAATACATAGTCGAGACTGCCAATTTCATAGGCTTGTAATGCAAATTCATGATAGGAGGTAATGAAAATTACACTGACTTGTGGACGTTCCGTTTTGATAATATCAGCAACTTCAAGTCCTGATAATTCTTGAAGTTTTACTTCTAAAAAGATAGCCTCAAATTCCATAGTTGGTAGTTCATTCAGAAATACTTCTACGCTTGTAAAGGTTTGAATCACCTGAATTTGTTGAAAGGCATGTAGTTTATTTTGAAAATAATGTAAAGCTAACGGTTCATTGTCTATTAAAACGGCTCGAATCACATCAAACTCTCCTTTATACAATTAAATTAAAAACATTAAACTCTAGTTCATTTTGGGTGAAAAGGCTTCCTATATATAGTGAAGGGCAAGAAAAGTGAAAATCACTCAATATTAAAAATTTGATGCCAGAAAAAAGCAATTTATGTTGTAGTTCTTTCACGGGTGAGAGTCAATGAATCCCGATGTGTTTGTCATATCGCGTCAAATCCATTCAAAGAAAATTTCGCCGTTCATTATATAGAAGATAAAAGTTTTTTATGTTGTGTTAAGAGAATTGAAATAATTGCTTAGGCGTTAAAATCAAACTATTCTTATACAAAAATGAAACAACATAGTATTGTTAATGAAAGTTGTATATGGGCATAAGCCTTCTTTTTTCTTTTATTGTTAAAATAGTATAATTGTTGTAACAATAATTAGGCGTTATTATAGTACATTTGTCTTAAAAAATACTCAAAAAGTACTTAAAAAATACTTAAAAAGATAGGTTATTAATTAAAATAGCAGTATATATAGGAATAATGGGATGGCAAGAAAGGAGATTTTACCATGAAATTAGAGAGACTTCTAACCATGACTATGATATTAATCAACCGTAAAAAGGTTAAGGCACAGGAATTAGCAGAGTTATTTAATGTTTCGATTCGTACCATTTATCGAGATATTGAAACATTGAGCTGTGCTGGTGTACCTGTTATTAGTCAGCAAGGCGTAAACGGTGGCATTAGTTTAATCGATGGTTATCGCGTTGATAAGCAAGTTTTGACGAAGGATGAGCTCACGTCGCTTTCTATTGCGATTAAAAGTGCTTTGACTACCTATGAAGATTCCCACGCTGAAGCAGTGCTCGAGAAAATAACGAGTATTGCTGATGATCATGTAAAACAATCAATGGACCATCTATTTGTTGATCTTAGTCCATGGGGACCAAATGCTCTCTTTAAAGAGCATATTACGATGCTTAAGACAGCTATAGAGAATAATCGTTGTATAAGCTTTCATTATTCTACTACTTATGGTGAGCAGACAAGCCGAATAGTCGAACCACATACAATTGTTCAAAAAGGGAAGATGTGGTATTTGTATGGCTATTGTACATTAAGAAAGGACTTTCGTTTATTTAAGCTTGCGAGAATGAAACATTTGTTTCAAGCTGATTCTACCTTCGAGCGTAAGGAAGTGAATTTAAGTGAACTCCCTTGGGGTAAAGAATGGCATCGACCGCAAAACGTAGTCGATTTGGTCATTTCTTTTGATAAAGACATTACAACATTGGTGGAGGAATCCTTTGGTGCAGAACATATAGACCATGAACAATCTATGATTCATATATCTATACCCGAAGATGAATGGCTTTATGGATTCTTGTTAAGCTTTGGGCACCGCATTAAAATTATGGCACCACTTTATATAAGAGATATCATTCAAAAACGAGCTTTAGAAATTGTTCAATTATATAAAAATCTAGATAATTGATGACAGACAGTTGTCAGGTTTCCTTTGCTATAGTAAGTACAAATAAAGCGAAAGGTGGAATGACGATGCAAAGATATTGTCAAAGCTGTGGTATGCCTTTAGTAGAAGAGGCATTATTGGGTACTGAAAAAGAAGGGGAAAAAAGTCAGGATTATTGTACATATTGTTACGAGGGAGGCGAGTTTAAACAACCCCAGTTAACAGTAGACGAAATGATTGAAATTTGTGTACCGCATCTTATGCAAGATGGTATGCCAGAAAATGAGGCACGTAATATGCTGACTTCCTTTTTGCCAAATTTAAAACGATGGAGAAAAAGTGAGTGGCGGGAACCAAAAATAGTTGAATTAAACGCATTTAAAATCGTAGGTATTTCAACTCAAACAAGTAATGCCAATGAAATAACAGAGCAAGCTAAAATTCCGCAATTATGGGATCACTTTTATCAGCAAAATATTACGGACCAAATAGCCGAGCAAAAAAATGGTCATGTCTATGGTTTGTATTCAGACTATGAGACGGATGTGAATGGTAATTATACTCTTACACTCGGAGTAGAAGTAAATAATGATGACATTCAAACCGATTTAGTAGTAAAAATGATTCCAGCAGCTAAGTATCTAGTTTTTACATCTGATAAAGGCGTGATGCCTGAAGTTGTCATTCAAACTTGGCAAGAGATTTGGGCATGGTTTGCAAATTCTAAAGTTGAACGAACATATACAGGCGACTTTGAACTGTATGATGAACGATGCGCTAATCCACATGATTCACAAGTGGATATTTATATAGCTATTAAATAAAAAAAGTCTCCTACCCAATCAATTGGTAGGAGACTTATCTTTGTTTTGTGGAGGAATGATATGTGGCTCAATATGCACAAGAACTTGACAAAAGCGATTTTCACGCATAATGGTATGTTCGATTTCTTCGGTTATGCGATGACTTTCAAAGACATTTAAATAAGGATCTACTGTGACAGTTACGTCGATGAAGTACATATTGCCATGGGCACGTCCTTTAAAGTCTAAAAGTTCCATTACCCCGTCCACGTTACGGATTAAGACCGATAACGTTTCAACTTCATCAATATCAAATGCATCTGTAAGACTTTGAACAGCTTCCCAAAAAATTTCTACTGCTGTTTTAATAATTAAAAAGGCAACAATGAGAGCTGTCAGTGAATCAATGATTGGAAAGCCGAAAATGGCTCCAAAAATACCAATGGCTGTCCCGATGCTGACAAGTGCATCAGAACGATTGTCAAAAGCAGCTGCTTTAACAGCGGCGCTTTTAATTTTTTTAGATAGTGCCAAATTATAGCGGTAAACCACATACATGACAACTGCACTACCCATTGCTACATAGGCAGTTAACAGTGAGGGTGTCGTACCAGTGGGCTCCCATAAGCTTTTTAAGGAACTAACTAATACTTGGAGACCGACAACAAGCATAATGAACGATGCGACTAAAGAGGCAACAGTCTCAGCTCGTAAATGCCCGTATTGATGGTTGGAATCAGGTGGTCTTTGGGCAATGCGTAAACCAACCAGTACTGCGATGGAAGCAATGATATCAGTTGTGTTATTTAAACCATCTGCTTTTAAGGCCTCAGATGTACCAATGTAGCCTATTGTAAGCTTAGCAGAGCTTAGGATTAGATATGTACCAATGGATAGCCATGCACCTTTTTCCCCTTGACGTAAATTTGTATAGAGCTCCATTTTGTTTCCTCCTCGCAAAACTTTCGGACATTAGAAAACGACCCCCTTTTAAAAAGGGAGTCGTTTTCATCTATTTATTACGGTCGTTGCTCCCACCTATATAAGGTGTGAAGAAAAGACCATATTTATAGCCTGGATTATACAAGCGTGCTTCTAATAGTACCACGACAAGTATGGCAATTCAAATCAATTTTAGTCAATGACCGCGTCATATTCATTTGATAAATCACTGTTAGGTAATTTCAGAACTTCTAAGTATAAAATATGGTGACCATCTAATTCTTTTGCGATAAATTCAAAACCTTGCTCTTGAATACTGTCACCTTCGACCGCATCAAAACGCTTCGTCATGAACCAACCACCGATAGTATCAATATCATCATCTTCTATGTCAGTACCAAGCATATCATTTACATTTTCAAGAAGCATCTTAGCATCTAAAATAAAATGATTTTCTGCAATTTCTTGTACTTCCGGGATTTCGTCTTCATCAAATTCATCTTGAATATCGCCGACAATTTCCTCAATAATATCTTCAATCGTCACTAAACCAGATGTTCCGCCATATTCATCCATTAAAATGGCCATATGAATACGTTCACGTTGAATTTTTAGTAATAGATCGTTAATTTGCGTTGTTTCCATCACTCGAATAATAGGCTGCATATAATCAATGACAGGCTTATCACCATTTTTAGGATCTTTAATGTAAGCGGTTAATAAATGCTTCATGTTAACTAAGCCAATAATATGATCTTTATCTCCATCCAGAATTGGATAACGAGTATATTGCTCAACACCCATTAAATCAAACACTTCTTTAATTGTTAGCTCTTTTTCTATGCCGACAATTTCAGTTCGAGGAACCATAATTTCTTTTGCAAGACGATCAGAGAACTCGAAAATACTGTTAACATATTCATATTCTGAGTTATTAATTTCTCCACCTTTTAAACTATCCGATAAAATCATACGCAGCTCTTCCTCTGTATGAGCCACTTCTGATTCTGACATCATCTTTAAGCCAAAAAGACCTGTTAAACCACGGGCAGAGCCATTTAATAGCTTAATGATGGGATACGTAATATTGTGGAAGATAATTAATGGGCCAGAAAAGTTTAATGTGACAAATTCTGCTTTTTGGATGGCTAATGTTTTTGGCGCCAATTCCCCAATAACAACATGCATAAACGTAACGATTGAGAATGCAAGTATGAATGAAAGGATAGATGTAATACTACCATTCAAATTTAGAAATTCAAACACTGGGTGCAAAATGATTTCAAATGTAGGTTCACCTAACCAACCTAAACCAAGTGCAGTGATGGTAATACCTAGCTGGCATGCAGATAAGTACTCATCTAAATCTGAAACAACACGTTTTGCATTTTTCGCTTTTTTATGCCCTTCCGCGAGCAATTGATCAATGCGGGTAGATCTCACTTTTACGATTGCAAATTCAGTTGCAACGAAAAATCCAGTCATTATAATTAGTAGGGCGAATGCCGCCAACCTAATGGTTATCTCCAATATGTCTCCGTCCAAATAATTCCTTTGTTCCCGCCCGAATGAGGGAAGTAAACAAAGTGTACACCTCCTATGATTTAAAAAATTGTTGGATGTTTCAATCATAAATTATTTAAAAGAAAAACACAAATATTGACAACAACTTTTTCACTTGTTTTTCATGGATCTTTTGAAAAAATGTAACTAGATTCAAATACCAAAAGATTGTAATTACCATGGCTATATGCTAACTTTAGAAAGATCAAAGATAGTTTGTTTAGGGAAAGAAGCATTTTGCATCTCATATAATACGACACGTCAAAAATCTCAAGAGTGCTTTAGCTTGCGGATTTTTTTAAATGAATTATTTTTTATAGTAAAGGGGGAGTCTCAATCATCATTTGAGACTCCCCCTTTCTAAATTGTTTGCCCTATTTATTCTTGCTGGAAGCGTAATTTTAAACACGCTTTTTCAACATCATGAACCGTTTCCTTTAAAGGTATTTCACCTGTAAACGGTGCGATAGATACAGGTGCTTTTTCCGTTATGCCTTGTTGTGTTAAAACATAGTTCTTATTATTATACGTTAAATAGAACGTTTTAATCGATTTCTTGCCGAAAGAGCTAGTAGAAGAATCAAAAAAGCCCTTTAGTTGACTGCAATACTCATTGTAAAAGTCGCTTTTATAGCCAGAAAGTTCCTCGAACTTCTTACTATTAACAGCACCCGCCTCATCCGCTAATTCGAATATTTTGGCGGAAAATTCTGAAAAAAATTCTTTTACTTTTACACGAATTAATGCTTTTGAATTATAGCTATTTAAGTCATCCGAAAGTGTGACTTTACTCATTGAAATGGCCCCCTGCATAAAAAACATTTACTATTAAGCTGATATCATAAATGTATAAGAAAAATATACAAATTTCAACAGGATTCAACATAATTAGCTTAAATGACGTGTTATTAATAGTAAATATAGGTATTTTTATACGGGATCACAACGAAAAATTGACTATCCAACTTAATCATATACATGAAACAGCATAAGCTCATGTATCATTTTTTTAACAACCTCCTCGTCTGATGGAATGGCTCCTATCCACTCAATCGTACCGTCCTTTAAATACTCCGCTTGGTATCGTTCTCGTTGATAAAAAAATGAAATAGCCCACCCAGGTAGTTGCGTGTTTTCAAATAGTGGTTTAAAACTGAAATGTTGAATCATCATCAAACCTCACTTCTCATAGTATGTAGTCATATTATTCAAGTATAACGGTATTTTTGCAACTATTCACTTTTCATAGAAGTAAGTAGGATGAAATTGAAATTCTAAAGGGGTATTTCTTTCGTTGAAAATCATTGCTCTGCTATAATGAATGCAGAAGGCGACAAAATACGCCAATCTTGAATACAATTGAAATGAGAGGATACTAATGGATAATTTTATAGTGGCATTACTTTTTATGGCTATCATTGGGGCTGCAATTGGGGGCGTTACAAATCACTTAGCCATTAAAATGCTTTTTCGTCCATATAAAGCGATATATATTAAAAATTGGCGTGTACCGTTTACACCAGGCCTTATACCCAAACGCCGTGATGAATTAGCGAAACAGCTGGGCCTTACTGTAGTAAATTATTTACTAACGCCTGAAACATTTAGAAAAAAGTTTTTCTCTAAGGATATTCAAGACAAAGTAGAACACTTTGTGCAAACAAAAGTTGAAGAAACAATCTTTACAAACGACAAAACAATTCAGGATTGGCTAAACTTAGCTGGGTTTTCGCATTTACCTACTACCATTGAACAGAAGGTTGAAGCAATTGTTGAGGGACAATTTTCGTCGGTAAAGAATACACTATCAACAAAATCAATTCGTACGCTGCTATCAGACGATATCCAAAATACAATTGATGCTAAAATTCCAGTAGCAGTTCAGCATATTTTAGAAAAAGGCGAGGATTATTTTTTATCACCAGAAGGTGAAATGACGATTAAGGCAATGATTGATGACTTTTTATCATCAAAAGGGTCTCTAGGCGGCATGATCAATATGTTCTTAGGTGATTCCTCTTCATTAGTTGGGAAAGTTCAACGTGAACTTGTGAAGTTTTTACAAGCACCAGGAACAACAACATTACTAACAAAAATATTTTCACAGGAATGGGAAAAACTCAAAGATCGACCAGCTATGGACTTTTTGCAAGATGTTCAATTTGACCCCATTTTATCGAAATTACAAGTGTACGTGAAAGAACAATTAGCAATCTCTGAACGTTTAAATCAACCGATTTCTTATTATTGGCCAGAAGGAAATGACTGGGCGAAGTATACCGTGATTCCACAAGTTATAGAAAAGGCTTTTGTGAAGGCAGAGGAAAAACTTGAGGATGTACTAAAACGTTTAAACTTACAAGAGGTTGTGCGAGAGCAGGTTGACTCATTCCCAGTAGAGAAGTTAGAGGAGCTTGTATTAGGTATTTCAAAACGTGAGTTTAAAATGATTACTGTATTAGGTGCAGTGCTTGGTGGATTGATTGGGATTGTGCAAGGCTTGATTGTTTACTTTATTTAAAAGGAGATTGTATGAATGATTAATATTTATAATGACATTAATGCGCTAGAAGCAACTTTCCGTAAGATTCCAGAATTTGAAGCGTTAAAAGCTGCTGTTGAAGTTGTTAAAAATGATGAAAAGGCATTAAATGTCTTTAAAAACTTCCGTAAAATCCAAATCGAATTACAGAAAAAGCAATTAGCTGGTGAGGATATTTTGGAAGATGAGCTTGTCTATGCACAAAAAGCGGCACAGCTAGCACAGCAAAATGAAAAAATTTCAACGATGCTTGAGGCAGAAATGAAGGTAAGTAAAGTAATCGAAGAAGTAAATCGCATTTTAATAAAACCTATCCAAGGTTTATATGAAGGAATTCAATAAAAGGTGATAATCGCAATTTAAAAAGGAATAATTTTTCTAGGAATTGCACATATAACAAGTAAGAGGAAAACGTGTATCCGCTATTGGTCGGTACACGTTTTTGCTTTATGGACCAGTTAAAGAGTATTGGAGGTTATGAATATGCATGTCATCATTGAATGGACCTATAAAACACCAAAAGGAGCAACAACAGTTTTACGTTCAGCTGAAATGCCTGCAGCTCAAGCACTTTTACTTGCAGAGGATATGGAAAGAACGGGAAGGGTAAAATCCCTACATTATATTGATCGGCAAGATACAAATTGGTCACTTAAAGAGCTAAAAGCATATTTAAAGGAAATTGATACAGAGCCTCATAATATTACGGTCTATTTTGATGGAGGTTTTGATCGTGGGACAAGACAAGCAGGACTCGGCTGCGTTATTTATTATGAACAAAATGGTAAACCTTTACGATTGAGAAGAAATGCCTTTTCATCTGAATTGAAATCAAATAACGAGGCAGAGTATGCAGCGCTTTATTTAGCCTTAGTAGAGCTTGAACTTTTAAATGTCCACCATTTGCCTGTGCGTATTATAGGAGATTCACAAGTGGTCATCAATCAGCTGAATGGGGAATGGCCAGCATTGGAAAAAGAACTTGCAAGCTGGGCAGATAAAATTGATGCTAAGCTTGAGCAACTTCACATTCAAGCTGAATACCAGCTTGTTTCACGTAAGGATAATTCGGAAGCGGACCGCCTTGCTACTCAAGCTTTAAATGGCATCGATATTACTGGTTTGAGTGAGATTGTTAAAGACTAGGAATAAGAGGTGGCAGTATCTACTGCCACCTCTTTCTCATAAAATCCTCTGTTTGCACTGAAACTTTTCCCATTTTAAAACTACTACTACTATGAATCCAAACAATAAGGAGAGATTTTATGAACATGAAAAAAATAGCACCTGCAGCTATGTCTGCATTATTATTTGGAAGTGCCCTTGTACCGGTAGCTTCAGCAAATGAGCAGCAATCTACAGAAGCAGAGGTACCACAAATACAAATTGATCCCGTACACATTTTTAATGATACTCGTGGTACTGTGGAAGATGTTCGTGTTGGGGAAAATATTACATATTACACAGTAAAAGAAGGCGAGCAAACAAATGTATTAGAAATTACTAAAGATACGCTCGTGTTCGACAATACTGGGAAGAAAGTGGAGCTTCAAAAGGGAGATAGAGTATTAGCTTATACATTTGCTAACAAACCGCAAAAATATATTTATCCACCACAATTCGATCCAGAGGTTGTCATCGTTGAAACAGAAGAGGTTGGTTTTGTAGAAGTGGATTATTTCTTGGAAGATTTAACTAATACGTATGATATTTTAAAATTAAATATTGCGAAAGAAACAGTGCTACTCAATGAAAAAGGTGTAAAGGTAGACGCTAAAGATTTAGCAGAGAAGCATCTAGTTGTTTTCTATACAGCCTCTACTAAAAGTATTCCAGCTCAAACAACACCATCTAAAGTAATTGTACTGGACGATGATTCCTCCACTACTAAGAATCCAATACTTGAAGAAATTGATAATATTATTGCATCCGATTCTTACGAAGTAGCTGGTACAAAAATGGTGCCAATACGTGTGATCGCTGAAAAGCTTGGCTTCAAAGTGGATTCTACAGGCAAGGGGGCAATCCTTTCAAAAGGGAATATGTCTTACACAATTACTCGCGGTGAAAAGACATTTGGCTATAATAAGGCATTACGTACACTAACAGTCGCACCGACCTTAAAAGAAACAAAGACATATGTACCTGTTGAATTTGTGGATGAATATTTAAAATGATTAAGAAAATAGTATGCCAACAATGCTTGGCATACTATTTTTATTTGTGGTTACTCAGCCATTGCTAGAGTGTAATGGTTCTTTGAGGAAATAAAGGCTGGATATTTTTTCGCAAATTGTTGGAGACATTGTTTAAAGGGTTTTGTACTCATAAAGTTTTTAGCTAATACCATTTCATCTGAATACAATAAAAATTGCTGAAAATGGTGTTGAATAAATACCCTTGTCTTTTCATAATGCTTGTTAATTGAAATAGCGCCATAGATTTCTTGTTGGTCAATAATAAAAATAAAATCACAAAGTACTTTATGTGTGCCGTATTTAAGTTTTACCGTGACATATAATGTTTTTTCATCACAGCGCTCTAAATCAAAATGGTGGAATGCTACTTCTACTTGAGGAATAAAGCTCGAAACAGGTTTATAATTGTCATTTTTTAAAATAAACATTCTCGACACCACCTTTTCTGAAAATTATAATGACAAAAAAATAGTTTGTCTATATTTAAACTGAATATTCTGTTATTTTATAGATTCTAATTGTTATTTTGCTTATAGTCATAGAAATTTGTTAAACTTAAATTTGCAATATATAAAAGAAGAGAGCGAAACGAAATGAAAATTATTCATATAGATCAAAAATATCCTGAAGATTGGATTCGCGTATTAAATCATATTGCGAATTTATTTTTTGAGGATTCCAAGCTGAAAGTTGAACCAATGGGAGCAGACATGTCTGCTTCATTTGACTATCAGACTGGAGATGATTTTTCCGTTTCTACAAAAGCAAATTTGATTGTAGATGGTAAGCAATACACGAATGAGTATCGTATTCAATATGAATCCCCAGCAACAGATCGTGAGCTAAATATTCGTATAAAACGTGCATTGTCACATGTATTTTTAGATGTTCTTGAACAGCATACTGGGGTGCATCAACAATGGGGGATTTTAACGGGTGTACGCCCGACAAAGCTGTATCATAAATTTAGAAAAGAAGGTAAGAGTGAGCAAGAAATTGCTGATCTATTAATTCGAGATTTCCGCTTATCAAAGGAGAAAGTTGGACTATTAAAGGAAATTGTGGACCGACAACTAGTGACCATTCCTGATCTTGATGCGATTGGACAAGAAATCAGTGTTTATATTGGTATTCCATTCTGCCCTACCAAATGTGCATATTGCACTTTCCCAGCCTATGCGATTGGTAGCAATCGTAAGCAGGGACGTGTTACGACTTTTTTAGATGGCTTGCATATTGAATTGCGTGAAATGGGCAAATGGCTGAAGGACAATAATATGAAAATCACCTCCATTTATTGGGGTGGTGGTACACCGACTTCAATTGAGGCCGATGAAATGGATGCCTTATATCAAACGATGTATGAATCATTTCCTAACCCTGAAACAATTCGAGAGGTGACAGTTGAAGCAGGAAGACCTGATACCATCACACCAGAAAAATTAGAAGTACTAAAAAAATGGGGTATTGATCGTATTAGTGTAAATCCACAATCTTATACTGATGAAACATTAAAAGCAATTGGTCGTCATCACACAGTCCAGGAAACAATTGATAAGTTTTGGCTTGCAAGAGAATCAGGTATGAACAATATCAATATGGATCTTATCATTGGGCTACCCAATGAAGGGATTGAGGAATTCCAACATTCATTAGAGGAATCGGCAAAGATGCAGCCAGAGTCTTTAACTGTTCATACGCTATCCTTTAAACGTGCGTCAGAGATGACACGTAATAAGGATAAATACAAAGTAGCCGACCGTGATACGGTAGCTGAAATGATGGAAATGGCACAAATTTGGACAAAAGAAAATGATTATGTTCCATACTATTTATATCGTCAGAAAAATATTTTAGGTAATTTAGAAAATGTCGGCTATAGTAAAGCGGGAGAAGAAAGTATTTATAATATCGTGATTATGGAAGAAGTGCAGACAATCTTAGGAATTGGCTGTGGGGCATCCTCAAAATTTGTTCATCCCGAAACAGGGAGAATTACACAATTCCATAATCCGAAAGATCCTGCTGCCTATATCATGACCTTTGAAGAGGCTATTGGGAAGAAAATTGAATTTTTAAATGAATTATATAAGGCTTAATGATAAAGGCAATCTGCTATGTTCAGATTGCCTTCATTGTTTGTAGTGTTCGCAATGTACAGGCCATTTTTAGCAGAACAGCATCCTCAAAGTATTGCGGATCATAGCCTGTTAATTCCCTTATTTTATTTAAACGATAAGTAAGTGTATGTCGATGAATATTCAATTGCTGAGCACAATGCTTTAGCTGTAAATTACAGTCAAAAAACGATTGTAATGTTTCCAATTGTTTAGTGTCTAAATTTTTTAGTATACGACAGTGAAATGCTTGTACCTCCTCTGATTCACGAGGTTTAAAAAGGGAAAATAACTCGACATCTTCAAAAAAAGTCAATTCATTATGGATGGCAGCAAATTTTAGAGCTGTTCTGGCACCTTGGTAGCTATAGGGAAGCTGAGATAAATGCTGTACCACAGGCCCTACACCAATTTGAAGGGAGGGAAGTTTCTGCTTCTGCTTACGCAGTGCTTTTATAATAGGACGGCAATTTTTCTCCCCATAATTTGTTAGTAGGATATAGTATTCCTGTAATTGGCTATGACCAGCAAGAATAGGCTGTTTGTAAAATAGATCCTCAAAAAAGAAGGGTATTGTATTTTCTGCGTAGGATGCTTCATTTAAGCTCACTAAAATCACCTGAAAAGGGCCCAATAGAGCAAATGGTAATTTCTGAATCCGTTCATTTAAGGCACCGTCTAGCTTACTTCCATGAACGAGTGCTTCAAATATGTAATCGTTATTCTTTCGTTGCCATTCACTTTTAGATTCAACAATCGCTTGATGGGCCATAATCTCTGTTGTGAGTTGAACGAGATTAGCAATTTCAAGCATATCCTCTGAATCTCCTGTAATACCTATAATACCTACAACCTCATCTTGATACATAATCGGCATATTGATGCCTGGTTTTGTGTTTGGATAAAGTGCTATATTTTCCTCATTTATAATTAAAGTCTCTTTTGTCTGTGCTACATATAATGCACCTTCATGAATATTTTCCACCCTCATTTTATCTCCGGAAGCTAAAATGACTCCACTTGGACTGATAACATTAATATTGTGACGCAAGCGCAACATCGTTTGATGGACGATGTCTTCTGCTAACTTTTTTGTCAACATGTTTATACACCTCGCATAAAAAACAGCCTGTTATATGACAGATAAATTGTACACCTATTATAATGTTTTCTGAATTTATTGTCATTATAATAATTGTAAGCGCTTAACTTAGGGATATGAAAATTTACGTAAATGTCAATGGAGGACATAAGTGGAGGTATAACATGAAAGTTATAATTAGTCCAGATTCCTACAAGGGTACTCTGTCAGCAGTCGAAGTAGCAAAGGCAATGCAAAAAGGAATCTTAGATGTGGATCATTCAATTGAAACAATTATACTACCAGTGGCAGATGGTGGTGAAGGTACACTGCAATCACTTATTACCTCTACAGATGGTCGATATTGCTCAGCAACTGTGCTTGATCCATTGGGAAGAGCTATCCAGGCTCAATATGGTGTACTGGGCGATCAAGTAACCTGTGTAATAGAGATGGCTCAAGCATCTGGTATTATGCTGTTACAAGAAAATGAGAAAAATCCTGAACTAGCTACATCTTATGGCACAGGACAATTAATTAAAGCCGCACTTGATCAAGGTTTTAGAAAATTTATTATTGGCATTGGTGGAAGTGCTACAAATGATGCGGGTACTGGTATGTTACAAGCATTAGGTGTGCGATTATTAACAGCGGAAGGGTTGGAACTTGAGGCTGGTGTTTCTAACCTTATGGAATTAGATGTCATAGATATGAGTCTACTAGATACTAGATTAGCAGAAGCAACATTTACGATTGCCTGTGATGTGGATAATCCGCTTATTGGTGAACGAGGAGCCACTGCCATCTTTGGTCCACAAAAGGGTGTTCAAAAACACCAGGTCGCTGAATTTGATCGTTGTTTAAAGCATTTTGCAGATATTGTTGAAGCTCAATTTACTATACGATTACATGATTATAAAGGTGCGGGAGCCGCTGGGGGAATGGGGGGCGCATTAATCGCTTTTTTAAAAGGAACCTTCCATGCAGGAATTGATCTTGTGCTGGACGCTGTACAGCTTCAGGCTCATTTAGCAGAAGCGCAGTTAGTGATAACGGGTGAAGGAAAATCGGATCTCCAAACATTACATGGTAAGGCACCATTAGGTGTAGCAAGGGCTGCAAAGCAAGCGAATGTAGAGGCGATGCTGCTGTCTGGAGGAATTGATACAAAGGCAAATGCAGCATTACAAGCGTATTTTACAGTTGTTGAGTCATTGGTAGATGAGGAGATTGGTGTGCAGCAGGCAATGCAAGAACCTGCTCACTTTATTCGGTTAAAAACAAGAAGAATAATAGAGCGTTACTTACAAAAGGGGGATGACTAGATGTTGTTCATTATTATATTAATAGGGGTATTATTTGTTGTCTTAGGGACGGCTAAGTTAAAGCTTCATCCGTTTTTAGCTTTACTAATCAGCGCTTTCTTCGTTGGAATTGCTTCAGGTATGCCATTATTGACAGTAGTGGAAAGCATTAATACTGGATTTGGAGGCTTAATGACAAGTATTGGTTTAGTTATTATTGCTGGTACTATTATAGGCTTAATATTAGAAAAATCAGGTGCTGCTTATCGAATGGCAGAAGTAGTGTTAAGAATTGTAGGACCTAAACGTCCGCAATTAGCGATGTCTTTAATTGGCTATATCGTATCCATACCAGTATTCTGTGATTCAGGCTTTATTATTTTATCTAGCTTGCAAAAATCATTGGCAAAGCGAGCGAATGTCACGATTGCATCTATGGCAGTAGCTTTAGCAACTGGGTTATTTGCGACGCATGTATTAGTACCACCAACTCCAGGGCCTATTGCAGCGGCAGGAAATATTGGCGCAGCAGATTATATAGGAACAGTCATTGTCATTGGTTTACTAGTTGCAATACCAGCGACATTCGTAGGCTATCTATGGTCAGTAAAAGTGGCGACAAAAATTCGCGTTCCTGAAGATCAAGTAGAGGCATTAGATTATGAGGAAGTCATTAAATCCTTTGGTAAAATGCCCTCAACATTTAAAGCATTTTTACCAATCGTTCTGCCGATTGTGTTAATTGGTTTGGGTTCTATAGCAGCATTAGTTGGTGATACGGAATCGACTGTCAATACCATCTTTAAATTCTTAGGTTCTCCAACAGTGGCACTATTTTTAGGTGTAGCAGCAGCCTTTTTATTATTACCTGAAATCAATGAAACGACATTAACAGGTTGGATTGGCGAAAGTCTAAAAGAAGCAGCACCAATTTTACTTATAACAGGGGCAGGTGGTTCGTTCGGAACTGTTATAAAAAATGCTGGTGTTGGAGAAATGCTTCAGGAGATGGATTTAGGTATGTTTGCCTCAGGTACATTATTCCTTCTTGTGCCGTTTATAGTAGCAGCCGCGTTGAAAACAGCTCAAGGTTCTTCCACAACAGCTCTTGTGATTACCTCAACTTTAGTAGCCCCAATGCTTGTGACGTTGGGAATTGATGGAGCGGTACCATTAGCATTAGTGGTGATGGCAATAGGTGCAGGAGCAATGACAGTTAGCCATGTGAATGATAGCTTCTTTTGGGTGATTACGCAGTATAGTGGTATGGAAGTAACACAAGCCTATAAAGCCCAAACGGTGGCCACATTACTCCAAGGGCTTGTGACCATTATTATTACGATGATTTTATGGTGGATATTTGTTTAAAGTAAAAGGAGAGCAGCCCATGGCTAGCTCTCTTTTTGTATAATAGGAAAATAGAAAGGAAGTTAGTAGATGAAAAAAATAATGGTATTACTCCTTTGTATTTTTTTATTAGCTGGCTGTACCGAGGCAGTCAAGACAGAGAAAATTCCTGTAACAGCTGGTCATGAAATGCATGTTCATTTTATTGATGTAGGGCAGGGTGATTCTATACTGATTGAATCACCAAGTGGTAAAACGATGCTTATAGATGGGGGAGTGAAGGGCGCAGGGCAACAGATTGTCTCTTATTTAAAAGAACTTGGGATAAATAAGCTTGATATTGTAGTAGCAACACACCCAGATGCTGATCATATTGGAGGACTTATTCCTGTATTAGATAACATGACGACTGAGCAATTTTATGATTCGGGAAAAGTACATACATCGCAAACCTTTGAGGAGATGCTGACACAAATCGATGAAAAAAATATTCCTTATCATGTGCCGAAAATCGGTGATGATATCGAATTTGATAAGGATGTAAATGTGAAAGTTTTAAATGCCAATGATCAGGCTACAGATAATAACGATGCCTCCATTGTCTTAAAAATGACTTATGGGAATGTCTCTTTTTTATTGACAGGAGATGCCGGAGTGGCATTAGAAAAGGAAATGTTGCAGTATGATGTGAAAGCAACAGTGTTAAAAGCAGGACATCATGGCTCTAACACAAGTAGCTCAGATGAGTTCGTTCAGGCTGTAAAACCAGAGGTCGCGATATTAAGTTATGGAGAGGATAATAAGTATGGACATCCACATGCAGAAGTAATGGATCGTTTGCAGGCTATTGGTAGTAAAATCTATGCCACCGCGGATTTAGGAACGATTACGGTGTCAACAGATGGGGTAAACTATACGGTGAACGGTAAGGAAACTTCTAGTGTAGGAACTGGTAATATACGATCTAAAGGTGAAGAACCGACAACAGTTATTGAAATCGTTAGCAAGGATCTAGTTACTGAAACTGTAGGAATTAAAAATAGTGGACAACACGCAGTATCTTTAAAAGATTGGCAGCTTATTTCAATTGAAGGGCATCAAGTTTATAATTTCCCTAATCTTTCTTTACAGCCAGGGAAAACGATTTATATTACTAGTGGAACCAATGCGCGGGAAGGGCAAAATTATTTGAAATGGACAACTAAACAAATTTGGTTAAATGATGGAGATGCTGCGCAATTACGCAATGAGAAAGGGGAACTTGTAAGTGAGCTTGAGTAAATACACATTGGATCGTATTGAAGATGGCTATGCGGTTTTTTTAAAGTTTCCAGCAGAAGAGGAACAACTCATTATTTCACAGTCAGCCATGAACAAGCCTGTGCAAGTAGGTGATCGTGTTCAGATAGAAGAAAAAGATGGTATTTACCATATAGAAATTTTACAAGAAGAAACACTACAAAAAAGAGCAGACCTTCATAGTTTAATGAATCGTTTACGAAATAAAAATAATTAATAGATGACAAGCTGTGATAAAGTGACACACAGCTTGTTTTTAGATAGAGGAATTGTACGTAATTAGTTATCCTAAATATTTTGAAAATATGCTAAAATAGTAGTATTAATCAGGAGCTAGGAGCGGACAAAAATGTCGATAAATACAATTATTTTTGATTTAGATGATACACTACTATGGGATAAAAAATCAGTCAAAACTGCATTTGAAAAAACATGTGACTATGCAGCAACAGTACATAATGTGAATCCTGCTGAGCTAGAGGAAGCTGTTCGCCGAGAGGCACGTGCTTTATATGAGAGTTATGAAACATATGATTATACGGTATTAATTGGTATCAATCCATTTGAAGGTCTATGGGGAACGTTTGACGACTCGACGGATTCCTTCCAAAAAATGAAAGAAATTGTGCCTAGCTATCGTGCAGCGGCTTGGACAAAAGGGTTAGCTGCTCTAGGTATTGAAGATACAGCGTTTGGAGAGGAACTGGGAGAGCGCTTTGTAGCCGAGCGTAAAGTAGCGCCATTTTTATACGAAGATACTTTTGCAGTGTTAGACGAATTAAAAGGAAAATATCAGCTTGTATTGCTTACAAATGGCGCACCAAGTTTGCAAAATTTAAAGCTAGAAATCACACCAGAAATTGCCCCATATTTTGATCATATTATTATTTCAGGTGACTTTGGTAAAGGTAAGCCGGACGCATCTATTTTTGAGTATGTGATGGAAAAAGCAGGTATTACAGCGGACGAGGCAATTATGGTTGGCGACAATCTTAATACTGATATTTTGGGTTCATCTCGTGTGGGAATGCGCAATGTATGGATTAATCGTGAAAGCAATATCGCCAACGGGGCTGTGACACCTACCTATGAGGTGGACTCTTTGACAGCGTTGTTGGAGCTTGTAAATAAGCTATAGTATAAAAAATGTACTGATCCTTCATGGAGACAGTACATTTTTTTATTAAAAATAGATATTCAGTCCAAGGTATAAACATGTAAAAGCTACCGCTATACAAAGCTGAACAAGAGCGCTAGCAATTAAGTAACCCTGAGGTTCGCCAGCCTTTTTACGATAATAGATTTGCATAAAGGAGTAGAGTGAAAAAAGGCCATAAATAATTGTTGCATGAATAGTATGCTGTACAAGATAGATACCAAATGAAATACCTCCAAACAATACGAGCATGATGGCATTGGCAATGGCATGCTCAACTGTCGCAGCGAAAAAGCGACGTTCTGTATAAGGCATTCTTTTTTTAGCAATCCATAGGATGAAATGCATAAGTAGGATGAAAATGTTCCCTAAAATCAGTTTCGTCGACCGCTTCTCATCATAAAAATAGCGTAAAGAGTCAATTGATTCTTCAATCAGAAAGGCTTGCTGGGTTTCAACATTGAAGAAAATCTTGTTATTGAGTACCTTCCATTTCTCTTGTGTATGGTCATTGTAGAGAATCAAAATATCATAGCTAATACCACTTTTCCATTGACTAGCGGATATTGTTATAGGAGAAGCGTTGTCCCAATTTTGTTGTAGCTGTGTAATAGCCTTTGAATGAGCATAGCATTGCTGAGGAACATAAAGGCAAGAATCTTTTGCTATAAAGGTTTCCTTGTTCAGATTCTCCTTTAAGTAGACTCGTTGGATGGCTTTGGAGGAATCCATTGTCGTAGGAGAATCACTAGGACGTTGAACAAAAGATAAAACTAAAAAAGAAAGAACTACTATAAAAAGCAATGTTACAGAAGGGATTTTCCATTTATTTTTTGATAGTTGTTTATTAATTACTGAAGGCTCTGTCATATTGCGTAATATTACTTTTTCCTGCTGATCAGATAACGTTAAATCATCTAAGTGTTGCCATGTCTTCTTATCATTCTTCATCCATCTCACCTCCTAGCTGTTTTTTTAATGCGACGAGTGCTCGTTTTAATGTGTTTTTTACTTTCCCCTCATTCCAGCCAAGAATATTGGAGGTTTCCTCGATGGATAGTCCCTCTATTTTGCGCAGAATAATCACATCACGATAGGTAATTTTTAGTTTTCTAATTGCAAGATACAGTATTTTGGCATCTTCTCGTTGCATCAGCCATTGATGAGGAGAAGGTGATACTTGTTCTTCATGTTGTTGTAAAAAAGGAACAAACTGAATGATCCTTTTTCGACGATAATGATCATAGGCAAGGTTACGCGCAGTGCACCGTAACCAAGCAAGATCAGCCCCTTCTTTTATTGTTTGATGATGTTTCAAATAACGGACAAAGGTTTCCTGTGTATAATCCTCCGCTAATTTTTCGTCATTTAGTAAGTAATATAAGTATTTAAAAATGGTGTGATTATGTAAGTAAAATATTTCTTCTATGTTCAAGCTGTGCACCTCCTTTTCTTTAAAGACGAAGAACCCACAGAAAAGTATCATTTTCCCAAAATAAAAAGCAGAGAGTAGAGACCCCCTGCTTCTTGCTGTTATTAATTATAGGTTAATGGCTTTTACCTCATCAATGTTTTCAAGCTGTGCCACAAAAACTAAATCTTCTTCTGTTACAACATTATCAACCGTTAACATCATAACCGCTGTACCACCAACCTGTGCACGACCTACCTGCATTGTTGCGATATTAATTTCTTTTTCTGCAAGCTTTGTTGCTACACGACCAATTGCACCTGGTTTGTCAGTATTTTTAATGTAAAGAAGGTGGCCTTGTGGAATGACGTCTACAACATAGTCCTCTACTTTTACAATGCGTGCACCTAAACCGTTTAATAGTGTACCCGCTACAGTATGTGTTTCGTTAGCAGTAGTAATTTCAATAGTAATTAAGCTTGTAAAGCCTTTTGCTGTTGTTGTTTTGTGCTCATTAATTTTCATACCAATACGTTCAGATAAGTAACGAGCATTCACATCATTGACATGATTACCGTGATTTTTAGACAGTAAACCTTTTAACGCATTTGAAGTTAATGGACGAACATCATAGTTTGCTACTTCACCTGCATAAGATAGGTTGATTTCTTTGACTGGCTCAGTTGTCACTTGTGATAGGAATGAACCAAGTTTTTCAGCTAATTCAAAGAAAGGCTCAACTTGTGCAAGAAGCTCTTTAGGAATAGATGGCATGTTTACTGGATTTGTTACAGTACCTGTTTTGTAAAATTTAATGATGTCATTTGATACGTCAACCGCTACAGATTCTTGTGCCTCGATTGTAGAAGCTCCTAAGTGAGGCGTTGCGATAACTTGTGGTAAAGTCAGTAGCTTATGATCTGTTGCTGGTTCAGAAACAAATACGTCAAGAGCAGCCCCAGCCACTTTTCCTGCTACGATTGCATCGTATAAATCGTCTTCATTGATGATACCGCCACGTGCACAGTTAATAATACGTACGCCATCTTTCATCATCGCAAATTTATCTTTATTAATAAGGTTGCGAGTTTCAGGTAGAAGTGGTGTATGAACTGTAATGAAATCAGCAGCTACACAAATTTCTTCAACTGTTGCTTTTGTTACACCTAATTCTTTAGCACGTTCATCTGTTAGGAATGGGTCGTATGCCATAACATTCATACGTTGACCTTTTGCACGATAAGCTACTTCAACACCGATTCGACCAAAACCTACAACACCTAAAGTTTTATTTTTTAGCTCCACGCCAACATAAGATTTGCGATCCCATTTGCCATTTTTTAATGTATTAAAAGCTTGTGGAATATGACGGGCAAGTGAAGTCATCATCGCAATTGTATGTTCAGCAGCTGAGTTTGTATTACCATCTGGTGCGTTTACCACGATAATGCCATGTTCTGTAGCAGCAGCAAGGTCAATATTATCGACACCAACACCCGCACGACCAATTAATTTTAAGCTTTTAGCTGCTTCAATTACTTCACGTGTTACCGTTGTTTGAGAACGAACAAGTAATACATCTACATCTGCAATTTTAGCGATTAATTCTTCTGGTGCTAGTCCTGTGTCTACAATAATGTTTAAATCTAAATCTTGTTCCTGACGTAATGGGAAAATACCATCCTCACTTAGTGGATCAGCGATAAATACGTTAATAGTTCTTGTTTTTGTTGCAGTAGTCATTATAATTAGCTCCTTTTTTATCATAATTGGTTATGGCTTTATCTACGACAGTCTGAAATTTGTAAAATTCGAACATCTTACAGCATACAAACAATCTCCTTTCTAAATCGAAAACAATATAAAAAGCCTTCCACGCCTTACAAACACAATTAGTGTGTTGTAAGGGGCGAAAGGCTGTATAAACTTTGGTTCGCGGTACCACCCTTAATCACTGCTGGAAAATTTATTCTGGCAGTCTTAGCTATATGCGTAACGTGCATGAGACGGATAAGCTTACTTTTAAGTTGTTCAGCCTATCTATTCAGGAGTGGAACTATTATCGTAGAAATCACTGATTTGCACCAACCATCAGCTCTCTTTGGATTTTCTTGCGACTAGTGTGTCTCCGTCGTTATATTTTTTGTGATTAAATTTGTTAACATCATAATCCCTATTGTTCACCTTTGTCAACGATATTTCTTAAAAACTTTAAAAATACTGACTTCAAAAGTCTGAAAAATAACTAAAAACGAACATTATTTATATTATTTTTATTTATTGTTCGTCTTTTTGGAAAGTACAATGAAAGCGCTAACGATATTTGCAAAGTCCGACAGTATCAAGTTTCTGTGTAGGTTTAGCATGGAAAATTATATGGGAATTAAATGGAATAAAATAGATGCTTTATGCTAATTATCCATGGATTTGTTCTAAGAAAGCGAACGTTTTTGTTTGTCACAATTTAGACAAAAATATAAAAAGTAGAAGGTAAACAGACCGTGAGAGAAGAATGTTAGTTAAGGATGATTGATTTGGGGGTGTAAGAATGAAGTACGATGTTGCAATAGTCGGTGCTGGTCTTGCAGGATTAGTCGCAGCTTGTGAATTAATCGATGCAAAGAAAAAAGTTCTTTTAGTAGATCAAGAGCCTGAAAATTCAATCGGAGGACAGGCATATTGGTCTTTTGGTGGAATATTTTTAGTAAATTCTCCAGAGCAACGAAGGCTTGGAATTAAAGATAGTAAGGAGCTTGCATGGCAGGATTGGCAAGGAACTGCAGGCTTTGATCGTTTAGAAGACGAGGATTCTTGGGCATATAAATGGGCAAGAGCATATGTCGATTTTGCTGCAGGTGAAAAATACGACTGGTTAAAGTCAAAAGGTATAAAGTTTTTCCCAGTTGTTGGATGGGCAGAGCGGGGAGGCTCGTTGGCAGGAGGGCATGGCAATTCAGTACCTAGATTTCACATTGTCTGGGGAACAGGCCCTGGCATTGTAAAGCCATTTGTAGATAAAGTAAAACAGGCTATGAAAGAAGGCTTCATAGACTTCAAGCCAAGACATCGTGTGGATGAATTTGTGCAGCAAGAAGGTGAGATTACAGGAATTAGCGGAACGGTGCTAGCTGAAACCTTTATTAATCGAGGTGAAAAAAGTTCGAGATTAGGAATCGGTGAATTTTCCTACGAAGCGAAAGCTGTGATTGTAGCAAGTGGTGGTATTGGGGCAAATTTTGATTTAGTGAGAAAAAATTGGCCTACTCGATTAGGGACACCTCCAAAAAATATGGTATGTGGTGTACCAGCTTACGTTGACGGAAGAATGCTAGAGATCACGGAACATGCTGGGGGACGCATTGTAAACCGTGATCGCATGTGGCATTACACAGAGGGTTTAAGAAATTGGGATCCGATATGGCCCAACCATGGAATTCGGATATTGCCTGGTCCCTCCTCCCTGTGGTTTGACGCAGAGGGGAATCGTTTTCATGCACCCAACTTTCCAGGGTTTGATACACTCAGTACGTTAGAGGCGATTCAAAAAACAGGTTATGACTATTCCTGGTTTATTTTAACGGAGAAAATTATTGAGAAAGAATTTGCTTTATCTGGCTCAGAGCAAAACCCAGATTTAACAAACAAAAGCATTGGTGACGTTTTAAAACGCATTTTACCAGGCCCACCTGCTCCTATCCAAGCTTTTAAAAATCACGGAGAGGATTTTGTGATTGCACATGATCTAAAGGAACTTGTAGATGTAATGAATAAACTTGCTGGGAATGAGCTACTTGATTTCATGAAGATTAAAGAGCAAATCTTGGCCAGAGATCGGGAAATGGACAATAAGTTTACGAAGGATTTGCAAGTAAACGCTATTCATGGAGCAAGAAATTATATTGGCGATAAATGGGTGCGTGTTGCCAAGCCACATAAAATTTTAGATACCAAAAATTGGCCTTTAATTGCTGTTCGCTTAAACATTCTAACAAGGAAAACTTTAGGTGGCTTGCAAACAAATTTAAATGGCGCTGTTTTGGGCATGGACGGTCAGCCAATTCCTGGGTTATATGCAGCTGGTGAAGTAAGTGGTTTCGGTGGCGGTGGTGTCCATGGCTACCGTGCTTTAGAAGGGACATTTGTTGGTGGCTGTTTATTTAGTGGACGTCAGGTAGGACGTTATTTAGGACAAGGATAAAGTGCATAATGAAGAGCATCGTCTTGATGAACGATGCTCTTTTTAAATGGATTGATAATGCTGAAGTAGATCACTATGCTGAAGTTTTGAGCGGAAATCTCACAGTGATGCTTACCTTGATTAAATTATAAAAGGGATTAACAATTTGATTTTTGAACCTCTGTAATCTTAGCAATTTGTTCTTCAACTTGTTCCTTTGTCCAACCGTTTTCCTCCACGAAAAAGTTGCGTTCTGCGCGGCGACAATCATCTGAACAGCTTCGCATGTAAAATGCCTCATGTTTTTCTTCACAAAGCATTAGCTTATGACACGCTGGGTTTGCACAGTTTGTGTATCGTTCAGAAGGCTCCCCAGTGAAATAATCCTTCCCAACAATGACATGTTCCACCTGATTAATCGGTACACTTCGACGGCGGTCAAAAACAAACATTTGACCATCCCATAATTGACCTTTTACTTCAGGATCTTTCGCATATGTAGCAATACCGCCGTGTAATTGACCTACGCTCTGACCATAGCCCTCGCGTTTTAGCCAACCAGAGAATTTTTCGCAGCGGATACCACCTGTACAATAAGTTAAGATTTTTTTATCGGCAAACTCTTCTTTATGTGCCTCCATCCAAGCAGGTAGGTCACGGAAGTTTTCGATATCTGGTCGAACAGCACCTCGGAAATGACCCAGATCATATTCATAGTCATTACGGGCATCGATGATTACTGTGTTGTCATCTTGCATCTGTTTCATAAATTCTTTAGGTGTTAAATAATCACCTGTGATTTCTAACGGATTGATATCCTGTTCTAAACCTAGGTGAACAATTTCTCTACGAGGACGTACATGCATTTTTCTAAAGGTATGCCCTTCAACCTCATCAATTTTCCACATAATATCACTAAAACGAGCATCTGCCTTCATATGGTTCATGTAAGCATCTGTTTGCTCAATGGTACCTGATACAGTTCCATTAATACCTTCGTAACCTACTAAAATACGACCAAGAAGCCCTATCTCTTTACACAATGCTAAATGTTCTTCTGCGAACGTTTCAGGATCTTCAATCGTAATATATTTATAATAAAGTAATACACGATAGTCTTTTTGTGTCAAAATACGTTACCACCTTTATCTCAATATTCGTCCTTTAATATAGCATAACAAGGAGCATTTTTGCTTAGAGAGAAGGAGTTTTCTAAAAAAACACGAATTATATAGTGAATGACTATTCATATTTGGGGGTTATAGAGATGGAATTTTCAACAATTACTTTAGAAAAATTAGAACGTCGCGCAACGTTAACGTTGAATCGTCCGCAGGCGATGAATGCTATGGATGATGTCATGATGCGTGAACTAGCAGAATGCTTTGAAGCTCTACAACAGGAAAAAGATATTCAGGTGCTTGTTATTCGCGGAGAAGGAAAGGTCTTTTCTGCGGGTGGTGATATAAAAGCAATGCTAGATGAAAGCAAACCACTGAATATTGATGAGGCAATGGTTTATCTGACACGTATCGTGAAGGCATATTATCAGCTACCAATGATTGTGATTGCAGCGGTTCATGGTGCATCAGCAGGTTTAGGATTTAGTCTAACCCTAGGGGCAGATATTATTGTAGCCTGTGAAAATAGTAAACTTGCTATGAATTTTATTGGAATTGGACTGATTCCAGATGGTGGCGGTCATTTCTTCATGAAGGAGCGTGTAGGTACTGTTAGAGCGAAACAAATGATATGGGAGGGTAAGGTATTAACAGCAAAAGAAGCATTAGATGCAGGGTTAATTGATTATATTGCACCAGAGGGCACTGTATTTGCAATGGCAGATCAGCTGGTGGGGAAAATGCTTGCATCCCCGATTTCTTCCATGATTACAACGAAAAAAATTCTACATGCACAAAATATGCCACAGCTAGAAAATATCTTAGCATTAGAGGCTGAGGGCCAGTCTGCAATGCGTAAAACAACAGATCATGTCGAGGGCATTCATGCATTTGTAGAGAAAAGAACGCCTGTCTTTGTAGGCAAATAAAAATAATAAAAGGCGCGTAGCAAACCATTGACTACGTGCCTTTTATTAGCCACTAAACATGGAATAAAATTAATTTACCAGAAGCGTTTACAAGACGATGAGTTTTATCGGCAACACCTTTTTCCTCAACTTGTTGTTGTCCATTTAGTTTAGCAGCCTCATCATTTTCAAAAGTCCAAGTTTCATCAAACAACGTTTCTCCTGTTTTTTCAAAAGCTGTAAAACGATAATTCTCCATACAGACCCCACCCTTTTACTTGAATATATTTCTATTATACATAGAAGATTTATAAACTTCACGGTAAAACTAGTGAATTTTTTGATAAATTACGAAAATTGTGGAAAAAGTAAGGCAATGTTGTTTTTTTCCGTAATAGCATTTTTCATCAAACATGAATTATGATAAAATAGAACAAATATTCGGTTTTGATTAATCAACATATTATTACTTTTTATTACTTTGGTTTGCACTAAAGAGAGAATTATCTACTATTTGAGGTGATTGGATGTCAGCAATTCGTTTTTTCCATATGGCAGATTTACATTTAGATAGTCCATTTAAGGGCTTATTTGGTCTACCCGAACCCATTTTAAAGAAAATACGGTCAAGCACTTTTGAAGCGTTTGATAAAATTATCCTTAAAGCGATTCAGGAAAAACCTGATTTTTTACTAATTGTTGGAGATATTTATGATGGTGAAAATCGTAGCTTGCAAGCACAACGAAGATTTCAAGATGCAATGGAGAAGCTTTTTCAACACAATATCCCTGTCATTGTAAGCTACGGAAACCATGATCATTTAAATGGCACATGGACACGTTTTGCTTTACCAAGTAATGTCTATGAATTACCAGCTGAAACGAGTGTAGTTCAATTAAAAATACGGGGTCAACAAGTGAATATATATGGTTTTAGTTATCCTGAACGTCATTTAAAGGAATCCGTTATTGAAAGCTATCCAACTGCACATGATCAGCATGCCATTCATATTGGTATGCTTCATGGCAGTGAGGCAGGCAATACGACACATGATGTGTATGCCCCTTTTACAAAGCAACAGTTACTTGAAAAGAACTATCATTATTGGGCGCTTGGCCATATTCATAAACGACAGCTTTTACATCAAAACCCTCCAATTGTTTATCCAGGCAATATTCAAAGTCGACATCGTAAAGAACAAGGAATGAAAGGCTTTTATGATGTGACGTTATCCAAAACATCGACTAAGCTTGATTTTATCTCTACCTCTGCTGTCGTTTATAGCACCATAGAGGTGGATTGTACGAATGTGGTACACGCCAATGAATTATTGAAGAGATGTGCAGAAGCGATTACAGCCAATAGGAAGAAGTATGGCGCGGCGGTAGTAGAGCTTCATTTGCAACATATTGACGAACAAACGGAAGCTTTATTTGAGCATGCAACAGTAGATGCATGGTTAGAGACTATTCGAGAGGCTGAGGAAGGTATGGAACCAATGTGTTGGGTACAAAAAATGGTGTTGCAAAAGGCAGCGAGATTTTATGAGCATACAGCAACAACTCAATCCGTTGTGAGCTTAATGGAGCAATGGGACAGTAATGAATGGAAGGATATTCTAAAAGATTTGTACCAATATGCTGGTGGTGCGAGGCTAATAGAGCCACTTAGTGAAAAGGATATTGAGAACTTAACCCATCGTGCACAGACTTTATTAGCAGAAGAAATTCAAAGGGCGTGATTACATGCTGACAATACAAAAAATCCAAATATATGGCTTTGGTAAGCATGAAAATATCTCCATTTCGTTAAATGATGGTGTCACTATTTTTTATGGATTAAATGAAGCAGGAAAAACGACGATACAGCAGTTTATACTACAAATGCTTTTTGGTTTCCCAACAAGGCAGCAGATACAGCGCAAATATGAGCCGAAAATTTCAACGAAATATGGAGGTCAGCTGACACTTTTACACCCTATTTATGGTCAATGTACAGTTGAACGTGTAAAAGGAAAGGCTGCTGGTGATGTTACTGTCTACCTAGAGGATGGAACAACGGGGCATGAGGAGTTGTTAGTAAAGCTTTTATATGGTTATTCTAGGGCATCCTTTGAAGCCATTTTTTCTTTTTCACTGCATGAACTACAAGGTATTGAAAAAATGTCTGAAGAGGAGCTAACCCATTTGCTACTTGCCTCAGGTACAACAGGTATTCAGTATTTATCCACCCTTGAAAAGAAAATGGATAAAGAGGCTAGTGAGCTGTTTAAAAAAACAGGTAAAGTGCCATTGATTAATCAAAAGATTGAACAACTAAAGCAGCTTGAGCGGACAATTAAACTGGAGCAGGGGAAGATTCAAACCTTTGAGGATAAATTACAGCAATTACAATTACTTGAGCAAAAGCTAGAACAGCTATTTGGTAAGCAGAAACGGCAACAGCAACAATGGCAGCAATTAACTATTCAAAAGCAAGCACTCCCTCTTCTCAAGCAGCAACAGACGTTGCAACAGACAATGACCAATTTTCAACATGTTCAGTTTCCATCAGAGGGTATCAGACGGTATGAGCAAGCAAAGGATCGTCTGTTACATGAAAGTCAACAATTGATGCAATTAAAGGAGCAGCATCAAACATTACAGGAGAAAATACTTGCAACAGTTGATGAGCAAAAGGTCAATGAAATGGCTTACCTTATGCAAAAAGAGGCAACGTGGCATCAGCTAATGGTGAAAGAGCAAAATTTACAGGATGATCTATTTTTGCTCGAACAAGAAATTGAAGCACAGTTTCGTTTACTAGGTGTAACAGAGAAAGAAGCACAAGAAAATCTTTTGAACGAAACAGTATCACTCCAACAGGAGCAACAATTTCAGCTTCAATTAAGTAAATTAGAGGAGGCGGAGGAAGAGCTAAAATTTCATCTACGTTCACTCGAGCAAGTACACCTAGAATTAGATGCCATAGCCAAACAGAAGCAACAGCTAATGCATGAGTCATTAACAAGTGAGGAAGAACATATTTTAGCACAATGGCCTCAACAAAAGCGGAGGCTTGAGCAATTACGTGTTGCCAAATCGCAACGAAGTAAGCAGAAGAAGCCTCATGACTTTATCTGGCTTGTACTACTGATTGGCTTCATGTCGTTTGCTTATGGTGTATTTGAAAAAAACATAATTGTAATCCTAATTGGAGCGGTTTTATCATTGCTATCCTTTTTGTTTATTCGATATGTTAAGCAAGCAGATGAACCTACTAATAAAGAGCACAGCATCCTCCTACGGGAGTTAGAGCAAGAGGAATTAACAGTACAAGCAGTTCTTATTAAAAAGCAAAGATATGAAGATCGCTTGTTACACATCAATGAACAGCAGAAAGAAAAGGAGCAGAAATATACTTCTCTTGAATATAAAATTCAACTAACGGAGGTGGAGAGTGAAGAAGCCACTCAAACACTCCAACATTTTTTAAAGCGTTATCGCTTACAAGGAACGATAGCCAGATCGCTAATGCCCGAATTATTTATGCGTATTCGTGGTGTACAAGAATTAGCAGCTAAAAGAAACAGTACCTCAAGTCTGTTGCAAGAAACGCAGGTAGAAAAAAACAGCATTTATGAGCAGCTTCAGCGGGTTTTAGATGGAGCCTATGATGAACATGAAATTTATATGCATTTACGAACAGCCTACCTTGAAGCACAACAGCAACAGCAGCAAGCTCAGCATGCAAAAGATCAGCTAGCCAGCGTCCAAATAAAAATAGAAGGTGGACAATCAAGAATGGATCGTTATACTGCTGAAATGTCCGAGCTATTCAAAGAAGCGAAGATCCAAAATGAACAGGCCTATTATGAAATGCATGAGCAATTTGAACAGAGAAAAAAAATTGAGGCAGAATTGCAAACCGTTCAGGCTCAATTATCTTCACTCGCTCTTCAACAGAAGGAAAATCTGATTGAGGACTCTGTTAACGAGCGCATATTTGCTTTAGAACAAGAGCAGCAATCATTGCAACTAGAAATTGATCAATGTCTGGAACAACGTGCTGCTTTGCTAATGGAAAAAGAGCAGCTATTAAATGATGAAAAGTATGGTCAATTACTTCAACAGTTTGAGCAGGAGAAAACAGAATTGCAGCAGTTAATTGAGCAGTGGGCAACTAAAAAAGCGGTGGCAACAGCTATTCACGAAACCTTATTCCGTCTTCGTGAAGAAAAATTACCTCATGTTCTTGAAGAGGTAAATGCTATATTCCGTTTACTAACAGGAGGGAACTATGACAAACTTTCGATTCATGAGGATGGTTATTTTGTAGCACAGGATGCTGCAGGAATACGTTATCAAATGGTGGAATTGTCACAGGCTACCAAAGAGCAAGCTTATATTGCCTTGCGAATGGCTCTAGCAAAAACCCTAGTGAGCGCTGCTCCATTTCCAATGATTATGGACGATCCTTTTGTCCATTTTGATCGAAACCGCACAAACAAAATGGTACAATTAATGAAAGAAGTAGGATATGAGCGTCAAATTTTATATTTTACTTGTCATGACACAATGCTCAATTATTGGCAGAAAGAGCAGATTGTCGATATAGGAGCATTAGCAAATGAAAGGGGAGTGGCGTCAACATGAAAGGGATTACGACGCTCCAAGTTGGAGAAGTAGTTGATCAATTTTTATTAATAAAACAAGCGACAAAAGGGGTTACAACCGTTGGAAAGCCATTTATGTCGCTAATATTACAAGATAAGAGTGGGGATATAGAGGCAAAGCTATGGGACACGAATGAGGATCATGAAAAGACGTACCATGCGGAAGCTATTGTACGTGTTGGTGGAGAGATTCATGACTATAGAGGAAAGAATCAATTGCGTATTAAATCTATCCGTGTTGCTAAGCCAGAGGAAGGAATTGCCATTCATGATTTAGTGCCCTCTTCTGCAACACCAAAAGAACAATTATATGAAGAATTAACGCAATTTTTCTTTGACATTAAAAACCCTAACATCTCACGAATTACAAGAGCAGCAATTAAAAAACATCAAGAGGCTATTTTAGTTTTTCCAGCCGCGACTAAAAATCATCATGACTATGCGTCAGGTTTATTAGATCATATGGTCTCCATGCTCAAACTAGGTAAAGCCATTGCTGATCTATATCCAACATTAAATCGTGACTTATTATATGCTGGAATTATCTTACACGATGTAGGAAAGGTTGTAGAGTTATCAGGCCCAGTTGCCACAATGTATACAGTGGAGGGTAATTTATTAGGCCATATTACAATTATGGTAAATGAAATTGCTAAGATTGCTAGTGAGCTTGAAATTGAAGGTGAGGAAGTCATGCTGTTGCAGCATATGGTATTGTCACACCATGGGAAAGAAGAGTGGGGTAGCCCGAAAAAACCTATGATTCAGGAAGCAGAAATTTTGCATTATATCGATAACATTGATGCAAAGATGAATATGTTAACAAGGGCATTAGGTAAAACGACACCTGGCGAATTTACAGAGAGACTCTTCCCTCTTGATAATCGTTCATTCTATAAGCCTACTATATAAAAAGCAGTATCAATCAGCTCATAAACTGACATTGCTGTATAGCTATTCGTTATTAATTTCTGTGAGTCTAAGTATTCATATATTTACTAATAGTGCCTAACTATTGTACCAATGTGAATATTTAATTTAGAATAGAGAGAGAAATTATAGGAATGGGGAAAAGTAATGGATACAGAGGGACTTTTTTCACGGAAAATTAAGTTTTGGAAAAGTTTAATTTTCAAAATGATACTAGCTATCGGCATAAGCTTATTTATTAGCTCCCATATTTCAGAATTTGTTAGTCGTCAATTCGAGAAGGTAGTGCATTTGAATGGAAGTGCTGGGGTTGCCATTAATACATTTATTTCGTTATTTATTGGCACAGTAATTATTTCGTTATGTACAAGGTATATTGTCTTAAGGCGTGTCAAGCGTGTGTTAAATGCTATGACCCAGGCTGCTGATGGCGATTTAACTGTTCGCATTGATGATCGATTAAAAGATGAAATTGGTCAATTATCGACTGAATTTAATCATATGCTAGAGCAAATTGGGACGGTCATTGAAAAGACGAATAAGGCATCGACAGATGTATCAACCTTTACAAAGGAATTTACAACGATTACCGAGCAAAGCAGTCAAACAGTTGAAACTATTTCTAGTGCCATTGGGGAAATTGCCTCCAGTGCAGAAGGACAATTAAGGCAAATGGATTTATTATCTGAATCAGCACATTTAATTACTAAAGATATGGATCATGCATCTTCTGCTGTACAGGAAGTGGCCTCAATAGCAATTGAAACGAACCAAAAGGCTGATTTAGGATTACAACTAATTGAGCAAACGATTGAAAAAATGAATACCATTAATGAATCTGTTCATCAGTCAACCGCAGTTGTAAATGCTTTAGGCGAAAAATCGAAGGAAATCAGTACGATTGTAGCGCTGATTACAAGTATTACAGATCAAACAAACTTGCTTGCATTGAATGCATCTATTGAAGCAGCTCGTGCAGGGGAGGCTGGAAAAGGCTTTGCAGTAGTGGCAGATGAAGTAAGAAAGCTAGCAGAGGAATCTGGAAAGGCTGCAGATAATATTCGAACATTGGTGGATGATATCTTAAGCCAAACCTCCAGTGCTGTTTATGCTATTAATAGTGGGACACAGTTTGTGGAGGAAGGCCGTGAATCTGTTGAACAGACAGGCGATACCTTTAAAAATATAGTCTTATATTTGCAACAGATAAGTCATCGTACAACGGAAGTAAAGGATATTGTCTTACGTGTCAATGAGAAAGCAAGTCAAACAGATGATGCTGTAAAAGAAGTCGTTGGCATAGCGAATGGCACATCTTCGGGCATACAGCATATTGCTTTATCTATCGAGCAACAAAGTGCTTCTAATGAGGAAATAGCAAGTGCTGCAAATGTTCTTCAAACAATGTCAAATGACCTGCAAACTGAAATTAGCCAATTTAAAGTAAAATAGAGAAAAAAGAGAAGCATCTGATGTATCAGGTGCTTCTCTTTTTGTTATATACTAGACTCTAATTATTTAGATTCCTTGTCAGTATCTTCTGCTTTATCTTCGGAATCCTCTTTTGGCGCATTTTCTTCAGCTTTTTTAGCTGCTTCTTCAGCTGCTTTTGCTTGTTCTTCACTTGTTGTTGTAAAGAATTTAAGTGGTTCTTTTAAATCTTTATCAGATGTTTTCACATCGGCTTCTTTAGCCATTTTTGCAACGATATCTTTAAGAATCGTCTGAGCTTCACCAGTTTGGTTCAGTTTATTTAACATAGTTGAACGAATGTTTTCTTCTTCGTCTTTAAATGAACCAACACCTTTTACATCACGCTTGTCCGTAATTTCAATTACATGGTAACCAAAGCTAGATTTTACTGGTTCACTTAATGTTTTTAATTCAAGAGCATAAGCGGCATCGTTAAATTCATCTACCATTGAACCTACAGAGAACCATCCAAGCTCTCCACCTTTTTGAGCAGAGCCAGTATCTGTTGAGTACTCTTTTGCAACGTCCTCAAACTTAGCGCCACCCTTAATTTTTTCAATTACTTCTTTAGCTGTTTTTTCATCTGCTACTAAAATGTGACGACCATTTAATTCTGTTTTCATTTGCTCGTAGTATTTTTTCACATCTTCTTCTTTAATTGCTTGATCTTTCAAAGCTTTCTCTTGAAGAAGTTGAACACGTAAAGAATCTTTAAAGCCCTGTTCTGTTAAACCACTTTCAGCAAGCGCTTGTGTAAAGCCATCACCAAATTGTGATGCAGTTGTATCATACGCTTCTTTGATTTCCTTATCTGTTACTTCATATTTGTCAGCTAAAACTTTTTCAGTCACCATTTGCTGCATTACATATGAGCCTGTTAAAGCTTTTGCCTTTTCATTAAAATCAGCTACTGAAATATCGCCCACTTTAGAAGTAACGATTGCTTTGCTGTCTCCGCCGCTACAAGCACCAAGCGCTAATACAGACGCAGCTAAAGTTAAAGATAAAACTGTCTTTTTCATAGTGGATATTCTCTCCTAACATGGTTTCGTCCATTTTTTACTATAACATAAACGTTTTAAAAACAAAATGGTTCCCCCTTGAGTATTGCCTATATTTCAAATTTTGAAGCGCATAGGATATAGAAAAGAAAGGGGGTGAAGTTATGGGCAACGGAGGATACGGTGGCGGTGGCTACGGCTCAGGCTTTGCTTTATTAGTTGTGTTATTTATTTTATTAATTATCGTTGGTGCAGCGTTCCTATACTAATTAATAAAACAGTGAAAAGCTAAGAGCATTAACTCTTAGCTTTTCTTAACAATGTTAGACATTCGCGCCGCATGCCTTAGGTTCTAAACAATTACTTGGTTAGTAAAAGTTGTTGCATGGGGGGCTCGACTTATCTTTGAGCGTGCGGACGGGCGCGGATGGTGCACATGTTTTTGAAGGGGGCTTTTCAAAAAAGCCCGAAAAAATTTAGATTCCATTACGCCTCGGCGTAATGGATTTTTCTGTTAAACTGCATATAAAATTTCAATGTAGAATGAGACAAGTAGGATAGTAATAAGTATATTTATAGTTCGGAATATTTTTGGTTGGTTTTCTTCGGGAATTTCACGTCGCATGCATAGAGCATATGTCATGCGGTTAATTTGAAATAAATAGAATACCGAGAATAGAACTACAATCATTAATAGCAAGTCTATTCCTCCCCTCTTTCAATAGTAATAGCATAACAAAGAACGTCAATAAAAAACAAGTACAAGCAATTTAGTGAACGGTCGGTGGAACTAAAATTTCATAGCCTTTAGGTGTTTCTTCTATTTGTGAATTTTTAGGTGAATTCAAGAGATACTTTACGTAAAGGATATCAATTAGGCATAGACTACAGTGATAGGCTAACAGCAATGTCCCATAATGGGTATAGGCTGGTAAAAGCCATGTTCCAACTATAATACTAGTATTTAGAACGATAAAAGGCGTAAGTAATGCTAAAATGTATCGATTTTTAGATAATGGCTCTCGAATTCGCATGTGTAAAACAGGAATTATATAAAACTGACTACGTACACGTAATTTTAAATGTTGGCGTAAATCAATTAGGGCCACAAAGTGCAAAAATTTGTGAATGGGATAAAGTGTTAGCACAGCTATCATAAAGAGCCAGAATAGTCGATCTGTATAACGCTCTTCATTAAATAAATTAAACGTTACATACGAAACAGAAAAGACCAATAAAAAGGTAATGACTCCCATTATAATAATACGCGTAGTGCCGTAATGATGTTCTAAATTTAAAATTTTCCAGCAATGCATGGTTTTTATCAACTCCGAAATAGGAAGTGTCCTATTTAATGTAAATTGAATTATGTTAGAATGCAAGAAAAAGGAGGTACTTCAGAAATATTTCTGAAATACCTCCTTTCACATGACTCATTCCTGAATGAACAGTAGTATAACATTTTTGTTCAACTTATAAATAAGTGCAGGAAAAATTATGTGCAGTTTGAAGCTTCGTCTTATCCTTTTACAGGTGTGCGTTCTTCTAGTGTGTCAAAGGAATCACGGAAATGTTGGAAAGAGCGTTCGAAAATATCGATGAAATCTTCACCATAGATATTACGAATAACAGCCATTACATCTAAAAAATCAGGAAAACGGCCATATAAATCTTTTAATGCTAGTGATCCTTCCAGGACGGAATGATACGTATTATGGTAGTTTTTATTCATCTCTATAATGAGCTCTGTGCCAGCTTCTGTAAGCTCAACATACGTATTACGTTTATCGTCATCACGCTTGGAAAACTTAAGAAAGCCACGCTCTTCTAATTTTTTGGAGAAATTAAATGCTGTAGAAACATGCATCACGCCAAATTTCGCAACATCAGAAATGGAAGCGCCTTTTAAATGATATGAAATCCATAAAATATGGTGTTCATTAATATTTAAATCATAAGGTTTAATCCATTGTTGCCAATCCTTTTCAACCGCTTTCCACAGCGCTTTTGATAACTGTGCGATTCTTTGACTATAAAGCATCGCTTCTTTTTGTGTATATAATTCCTCTGACAAAGCCATCACCTACTGCTTTCTTTCACATTTTTAAAAATATTATAGCAGTAAAGGAAAAAAGTTTAAAGTTAGAAAAATTAAAAAATTGAAAAGTGGCTAAAAAATAATATTATAGCAATAGTTTTTGATAAAAATACAGATTATTTAACTATTGATAAGGACTTTAGTCGCTAACTTTTTCTTGAGTTTTTTTCTTATTTTCTGTAATTTGTGCAATGTTTTTCTCGATTTCGCTTATCGAATTCTGTAAAGCATCTAATTCTTGTTGTAAATTATTTTTCGTTGGTTCGATTTCTTCAGTAAAAGTCGTAATTGTTTGCTTTAAATCATTTATTATTTGTGGGATATTATTTTTTACTTCATTTGTTAATGTATTAACAGATTGTTTAACAGTTCCTACTTGTTGTTTTACATCAAGGAGCATACCCTTTGTTTGGTCAACATTTTGTTTAACAGAAGCACGTAGCTGTTGCCCAGATTGTGGCGTTGAGAAAAGCACAGCGATTGTCCCACCAATAATTCCTGTTGTTAGTCCAAGTAAAAATGGTTTTGCTTTCATATTAGATACCTCATTTCTAGTCATGTTTATTTACTATTAAACCATGAAATGCACCAATACAAAAAGAAAAAAGAAACTAAACGAGTGATTTGACCGCCACAGTTTAGTTTCTTTTGATTATTTAAAGTGTTTATTTATGAAATTTGAGAAATAGCTGTATTGAATTTAGAGCGCTTCACTAATTTTGAAACAATTGGATAAATAACGGCAAACGCAACAACGTTAAATACGACAGCTGGAAGGACAACGCCAATAAATAGCATCGCAAACGTCGCGCCAACATTTGCATTAAACACAAAAAGCGCTACTGCTAAGAAGACAGTTCCTGAAAGAATTGTTCCCAAGCCAACTAAGACAGCAGATACGGCAAAATGATCTGCTAGTTTTTTGAGAATGATTAAAGCAGCTAAAAATACAAAACCAGTAACAGCTTTATCAATAATATTTGGAACTAGACCTGCTGGGAATGTTGTAAATAAACCTGAAAGCACCCCTGTTGAAAGAGAAAGTAGGAACGTTTCTTTCACTGTTGGGAATAATAGAATACCAATAAACATCATGGTTAACATAAAATCAGGCTTCATCCCATTCACCATTCCTGGTGTAACCACATAAAGTGCAGCACCGACACCTACTAACAGTGCCATTAATACTAAATTCTTTGTATTCATTTGTATCTCTCCTCGACTATGCTAATCTATTTGTCTCCTAACGTGTCCTCTTGACCGCTAGCGAAACTTATTTGTGATTGTACGCTAAATTTTAAAAATTTGCAATACAGCATTCTGAACATCCAGATGTTAATATATTACAAATGGCTTATAGATTGGCTTTAATACTTTCTGCTACTTCTGCCAACTGCTCTGGTGAGTACGTTTGTGTTTGCCAAATTAAGCCTAGCCCTTCTTTTTCATCGTAACGCGGAATAAAATGTAAGTGGTAGTGGAAAACAGTTTGTCCAGCAGCAGCACCGTTGTTATTAATGGTATTCAAACCAATAGGCTGAAATGCTGCTTTAATAGCATTTGCAATTTTGGGAGCTACAGCATATAGATTACGAGCCACTTCCTCTGGCATTTCAAATAGATCTTGACAGTGATGCTTTGGAATTAAAAGTGTATGGCCCTTTGCCACAGGTGAAATGTCTGTGAATGCATAGACATGATCGTCTTCGTAAATTTTTGTACTTGGAATGGATCCATCAATAATTTTGCAAAATAGGCAATCGCTCATAAGAATTTCCCCCTTAACGTATATGTAAGTACATTCTATCATACTCAAACCTGTATCATTTGCTAATTTTTGATAAAATATAATACAAGAAGAGGAGTGAGAATATGTCAGTATTAGAGGTACAGAACGTGACAGGTGGTTATACAAGAAAACCTGTTATAAAAGATCTATCTTTTACGATTGGAAAAGGTGAACTAGTTGGCTTAATCGGCTTAAATGGAGCTGGTAAAAGTACAACAATTAAACATATTATAGGAACAATGTTGCCAAAGGAAGGGGACATTCGTCTAAATGGTGTAACATTAAAGGAAGATACAGACAAGTATCGTACAGCTTTTTCTTATATTCCTGAAACCCCTGTATTATATGATGAGTTAACATTAAGAGAGCATTTAGAATTAACAGCAATGGCTTACGGTATTGACAAAGCAACACTCGATGCTCGTTCTGAAGTACTGTTAAAAGAGTTTCGAATGGAAAAAAGATTAAATTGGTTCCCTTCACATTTTTCAAAGGGTATGCGTCAAAAAGTTATGATTATGTGTGCCTTTTTAGTGAATCCAAGTCTATATATTATTGATGAACCATTTGTGGGATTGGATCCACTAGGTATTCAATCGTTATTAGACCAAATGGATGAAAAGAAAAAAGAAGGCGCTTCTATATTAATGTCTACACATATTCTATCGACTGCTGAAAAGCATTGTGATCGCATTATCTTATTGCATGAAGGAAGAGTTCGAGCACAAGGAACAATGGCTGATTTACGTCAATCATTTGCTATGCCGTATGCGACATTAGATGACCTTTATATTGCTATGACAAAGGAGCGGGACCATGAAGAACTTGCGTGATGTATGGTCCTCTCGCTTCATGCATTATATAGGAGAAGTACAAAAATATATGCAATTTATTTTTACAGGGCATATTGCCATCGTACTTGTATTTCTAATAGGAGCAGGGGGCTATCAATATAGCGAATGGCTGAAAGTTGTTCAAACAGACTTTCCAGCAGAAATCCTGATAGCTGTTATCATAGGGATTTTATTGGCCTTTAGCCGTCCGACTACATTGTTGAGAGAGCCAGATCAAGTATACTTATTACCTTTAGAATCAAAAATGTCTTTGTACTTCAGCAAGGCGTTGGCTTGGACGTTTTGGTCTCAAGTGTGGATAGTAGCGATCGTCTATATTGTTAGTATCCCATTATTAAAGGCAGTAACAGAATTAACAACGATCGACATATGGACTATATTTTTACTTGTCATTGTATTGAAATATATAAGTGTTCAAGGAGAATTTAACTATCGTTATAGTGAACGAGGCCATATGGTTTGGGTGGACAGGCTTATCCGGGCTATCGTGTTTGCGGCTGTAATCTATTTGGGACTCCATGCTCAGTTTATATTAGCAGTAGTCGCTACAGTTATTAGCGTTATTTATATTATCGTCTTTAGAAAAAAATCAATCGGTGAGCCTGTGCCTTATGAGCATTTTGTCAAGCTTGAACAGAATCGCATGATGAGCTTTTACCGTTTTGCAAATTATTTTACAGACGTACCTCATTTACACGGAAGCATCCGTCGTCGCAGCTGGATGGACTGGCTCTATAAATTTGTACCATACGGTAAGGGCAATGCTCAAAAGTACCTGGTATTTCGTACCTTTATTCGGACAGATGACCATTTCTATTTATGGGTACGCCTTACTGCTATTTCAGCAATCATTGCGGCTTTTGTAGATATTCCTGTCGTTACATGGATTGTAGCGGGTGCACTCAGCTTTGCGACAACTATTCAGTTAAAACAAGCTCTGTTATCCAGTGGCGAATTTCGAATGGACATGCTCTATCCGTTACCAGATCATGCTCGTCAACTAGCTGTGAAGCAAATTGTGCGTTTAGCCATGATTACACAAGCTATTGTTGTGGGCTTATGTGCTATGACACAACCAATGTTTTATATTGCTTTCATTATTGTTTTGGTGATTAGTGAATTAACGTCGAAGGTTTCAAAGTAGAATACTAAAAAGCTCATTTACCAATAATATTGTTGGATAAATGAGCTTTTAATTATCTAAACTTATTGTGAATCTTCTTCTTTCGGTAGAGCACTATAGGTTGTTACATAAGAAGCTGCTGAGAAGATGTTTTGCTGGCGTATCCCAGTTGAATCATCTCTTCTAGCATGGGCAGTTTCATAGGCTTTAGAACTCTTCCATGCCTCAAATGAATGGGGTCCATGCCATTGAGTCATGACAATGTAAGTATCACTCTTGATAGGCCTTAATAAACGGAAGGCAACAAAGCCAGGCTCGTTTTCAATAGCGCGTGAACGTTCTAAAAAGCGATGCTCGAAAACGGGTCTTCCTTCATCCGTTACAGGAATATTATTGAAAACAAAGAAACCATGTTCCTCTAAATCATTTACTGAATCTAGCACTTCAAATTTACGAGGTGTCGCAAATACTGTTTTTCCTTCTGTTTCATGTATTAGTACAGAGTTACCTTCTCCATGAATTAAAATCATATGTTCATTAGGATACTTATTTTTTACCTGTTCCAAAAAATCGCCAGTACCAGAAGTTAAATAAATATACATGAATTTATCCTCCTTATGAATCTTACTAATATAGCGTGATTATACCCTTTCTGGCGTAAGTCTAACGCTTCGTTCAAAAAGAATATGCCGAGAAAGAACAATTTTATGACATTTCACTAGGAAAACTATACAATAACAGAGGAAGCGTTTACTATTGGAAACGGATATCAATAATAAAGGAATAAACATGGGATTTTTTATAGTAAGAATTTAACGAGGGGAAGGAATTATTCATGACAACTTTTAATGATACACTTCTACGTGCTGCACGTGGAGAAAGGACCGCACATACACCAGTTTGGTATATGCGTCAGGCAGGACGTTCTCAGCCAGAATACCGTGCCATTAAAGAAAAGTATTCCTTAGAGGAAATTACACACCAACCTGAGCTATGTGCGTATGTCACTCGTCTACCTGTAGAGAATTACAATGTAGATGCTGCTATTTTATATAAAGATATTGTCACACCTCTCCCTGGAATTGGGATAGATGTGAAAATCAAGGCAGGTGTTGGTCCTGTTATTTCTAACCCTATTCGTTCAGTAGCGGATGTAGAAAAATTAGGTGAATTCAATGCTAAAGAGCATACACCATTTGTATTAGAGACAATCAAGTTACTTGCAGAAGAGCAATTAAATGTACCTCTAATCGGTTTTGCTGGAGCCCCATTCACACTTGCAAGCTACATGATTGAAGGTGGTCCTTCAAGAAACTATAATAAAACAAAATCATTTATGGTATCAGAACCTCAAGCTTGGTTTGCTTTAATGGATAAACTCGCTGACATGATTATTGCAGATGTAACGGCTCAAATTAAAGCTGGTGCAAAAGCTATCCAAGTGTTCGACTCATGGGTTGGAGCCTTAAATGTAGAGGATTACCGTGTATTTATTAAACCGATTATGACTCGTATTTTTGCAGAGTTGCAAAAAGAAAATGTACCATTAATTCAATTTGGAGTGGGTGCTAGCCATTTAGCAAAAGAATGGAATGATTTACCGATTGATGTTGTGGGCTTAGATTGGCGTTTACCGATTAAAGACGCACGTGCCAATGGTATTACCAAGCCTGTACAAGGAAACTTAGATCCATCTCTATTACTTGCAGATTGGTCAGTTATTGAAAAACGAACGAAAGATATTATTGATCAAGGACTAGAAATGCCAGGTCATATCTTTAATCTTGGTCATGGTGTTTTCCCAGAGGTTGACCCAGATGTCTTAAAACGTCTTACAACGCTTATTCATGAATATAGTGCTCAACAAATTCAAGCTCGTTCTTAATGGAAGTCAATCAAGCGTGAATAATATGTCCTTTTCTATATAGGAAATTTTAATTCCAATGTAGAAAAGGAGCTGTCCAGCAATTAAGATTGGGCAGCTTCTTTTTATCACATAATGTATGAAAAACATAAAACAATTTTAGAGGTGAAAAGGGTAATGAAAGAAGTTAAAGGCTTACTAGTAATGGCATATGGAACACCTTATAAAGAAGAAGATATTGAACCTTACTATACGCATATTCGTCATGGACGTAAACCTTCTGCAGAGCATTTAGAAGATTTACGTAGCCGCTATGAAGCAATCGGTGGTTTATCCCCATTAGCTGCGGCAACACAAGCGCAAGCTGAAGCATTATGTACACGTTTGAACGAAGTACAGGATGCTGTAGAATATAAATTGTTTATTGGTTTAAAACATATTCATCCATTTATAGAAGATGCAATAGAGCAAATGGTGGCGGAGGGCATAAAAGAAGCGGTTTCTATTGTTTTAGCCCCTCACTTCTCTACTTTCTCAATTAAGTCTTATAATGGTCGTGCTGAAGAGGCCGCAGGCGGTCGCTTAAAGATTACTTCTGTGGAATCTTGGTATGACGAGCCAAAATTCATAGAGTATTGGAAACAACAAGTGAATGAGACATTTAATGCAATGACAGAAGAAGAACGGGAGACAGCTTGTCTAATTGTATCAGCACATTCATTGCCTGAAAAAATTAAAAACTTAGGTGATCCATATGAAGATCAACTAATTGAAACAGCTCGTCTTATTCAAACTGCGACAGGTTTAAAAAATGTAGAGGTTGGCTGGCAATCAGCAGGCCAAACACCAGAGCCTTGGATTGGTCCAGATGTTCAAGACTTAACACGTGAGCTATTCGAAGAAAAAGGCTTCCGTTCATTTGTTTATACACCAGTAGGTTTCGTAACAGAGCATTTAGAAGTGTTGTATGACAATGATTTTGAATGTAAAGTTGTTTGTGATGAACTTGGTGCAAAATACTATCGTCCAGCGATGCCAAATACACATCCTTTATTTATTGATGCGATGGTAGGGGCGATTCATAAAAAATTAAGCTAAGCGAAAAGAAAGTGATGATGTTGGTGACTCAGAAAAGACGAAAGGTAGTTGTCGTAGGCGGTGGCATTACAGGCCTTACAGCTGCGTTCTATATGCAAAAAGAAGCAAGCGCAAAAGAATTGCCATTAGATATCGTACTTGTCGAGTCGTCATTACGTCTTGGCGGAAAAATTCAAACTCTAAGAAAAGATGGCTTTATTATTGAGCGTGGGCCAGAATCTTTTTTTGATCGTGAAAACTATGTCCATGCTTTAGCAAAGGATCTCGGGATCGAACAGAAACTATTAACAAGTAATGCGGGTCCAAACTATGTAGCTGTTGGTAGTCAGTTATATACAATACCTAGTCATCTCCTATCTGGAGAGACACCACATATCTCTTCATTCATAACTTCAGGCTTGTTCTCACTTAGTGGTAAAGTTCGTGCGGTGGGGGACTTTTTTATTCCCCGTTCTACACAGAATGACGATCAACCGTTAGGCGCTTTTTTTAGAAGAAGATTTGGTGCGGAGATTGTGGAAAATCTAGTAGAGCCCCTACTAGCGGGTACATTTGCAGGGGATATTGAGCAGTTAAGTATGAGTTCAACCTTCCCGCAGCTTTATAGTTTAGAACAACAATATCGTAGTTTGCTGATTGGTATGAAGAAGTCAGGCACGAATTTCTTAAGCAATCATCACATAGCTGAAAATAAAGGTATCTTTCAAACCTTTAGCAATGGCCTTGAAACACTCATTGAAAGTATTGAAGAATCCTTAGTTCCGGGGACAGTGATGAAGGGTGTCAAAGTAGAGGAAATAGAGCATGGCAAGGATGGTTCAGTTCAGGTGATACTCAACAATTTTTCGCATATCAAAGCAGATGCTGTTATTATTGCCACCCCCTTTAATATGGCTGAAAAAATGTTTAGTAAGTTAAGTCTATTACATGAATTGGGCACAATGAAGGCTGCGACTATTGCAACCGTTACAATGGCCTTTAAAAAGGAACAACTCGGTGATTTAGACGCACTTTCTTTTTATGTCTCTCGAAATAGTGATTTTTCAATTACTTCCTGCACTTGGATGAATCGAAAATGGCCAGGTACTTCACCAGAGGATTATGTATTATTACGTAGTTATATTGGTCGAGTGGGCGATGAAGCGATTGTAGCGTTATCGGATACGGAGATCGAAAAAACCGTGCTACAGGATTTAGAGAAAACGATTGGTATCGATGGTGTACCTATCACAACTGTTGTAACACGTTGGAAAAATGCGATGCCACAATATACAGTTGGCCACGAGGCGAAAGTCCTTCGTATCAAGCAAGAATTACAAGAGCATTTTCCAACTGTAAAGCTTGCAGGAAGCTCGTTTGAAGGAATATCGATTCCAGAATGCGTACAGCAAGGTAAAAAGGTCGCCAATGAAGTATTAATGGAAATGTTCAAGTAATGCAAATCAGATAGTACAAACATTTATTATCAATGTTTGTACTATTTTTTATATTGTTACATGAAAAAGAAATAGCAAACCACAAAATAGTGGTTTGCTATTTCTACTAAAAGCTGTATTGCTTAATAATGTCCTAACTCTAAGAAATTCGATGACATGACCAAACAATACCACCAGAGTTAGCGCCGCCTAGTGTAAGAGAAATAGTCAATCCATTGGCCTCATAGAACAAATCGATTGTATCTCCAGCATTTAAATTCACTTCTCCTGCTAAAGTAATTGTGCCATTTCCCAGAACTGCGCGTAAAGTTAATACAAGTGCCACATTGACATTTAGTACAGGGAACAAGCCACTAATTAAATTAGTAGTAGCATTTTGTCTAATTGCAAATGAAGGGTTTATTCCTGCTCCTAAAGTAACGCTAATAGCCGCAGCAGTGGAGTAGTTAATGGTTGCTTCAAAGGAATACCTACCTGTAGTTGGTACAGTGAAAATACCAGTTGTTGGATTGAAAGCAGGTGTTGTAAAGTATGGTGAAGTAACACTCCAGTTAGTGATTGGAGTAGATCCACTAACAGCCAACGTGTTTTTAAAGGCAGAGAATCCTTCAGTAAACGCAGGCCCCGTAGCGCCAGTAGCCCCAGTAACGCCGGTTACCCCAGTAGAGCCAGTAACGCCGGTAGCCCCAGTAGAGCCAGTAACGCCGGTTACCCCAGTAGAGCCAGTAACGCCGGTAGCCCCAGTAGCCCCAGTAACGCCGGTTACCCCAGTAGAGCCAGTAACGCCGGTAGCCCCAGTAGAGCCAGTAACGCCGGTTACCCCAGTAGAGCCAGTAACGCCGGTAGCCCCAGTAGAGCCAGTAGCGCCGGTCTCACCCGTAGAGCCAGTAACGCCGGTAGCCCCGGTTACACCCGTAGAGCCGATAGCGCCAGTAGCCCCGGTTACACCCGTAGAGCCAGTAGAGCCAGTAGAGCCAGTAGAGCCAGTAACGCCGGTAGCGCCGGTCTCACCCGTAGAACCAGTAGCGCCAGTAACGCCGGTAGCGCCGGTCTCACCCGTAGAACCAGTAGCCCCGGTTACACCCGTAGAGCCAGTAGAGCCAGTAGAGCCAGTAGAGCCAGTAACGCCGGTAGCGCCGGTCTCACCCGTAGAACCAGTAGCGCCAGTAACGCCGGTAGCGCCGGTCTCACCCGTAGAACCAGTAGCGCCAGTAACGCCGGTAGCGCCGGTAGCGCCAGTAGCGCCAGTAACGCCGGTAGCGCCAGTAGCGCCAGTAGCCCCAGCAACGCCAGTAACACCAGTAAAGCCAGTAGCCCCAGTAGCCCCGGTTACACCAATAGAACCAGTAGCGCCAGTAACACCAGTAGCGCCAGTAACACCAGTAGAGCCGATAGCGCCAGTAGCCCCGGTCACACCAGTAGCCCCAGTAGCCCCAGTAGCCCCAGTAGCCCCAGTAGCCCCAGTTACACCCGTAGAACCAGCAACGCCAGTAGCGCCGGTAACCCCAGTAGTGCCAGTAACGCCGGTAGCGCCAGTAGAACCAGCAACACCGGTAGCCCCAGTTACTCCAGTAGCGCCAGTAACACCAGTAGCGCCCGTAGAACCAGCAACACCGGTAGCCCCAGTAACACCAGTAGCGCCAGTAACACCAGTAGCGCCAGTAGCCCCGGTCACACCAGTAGCCCCAGTAGCCCCAGTAGCCCCAGTTACACCCGTAGAACCAGCAACGCCAGTAGCGCCGGTAACCCCAGTAGTGCCAGTAACGCCGGTAGCGCCAGTAGAACCAGCAACACCGGTAGCCCCAGTTACTCCAGTAGCGCCAGTAACACCAGTAGCGCCCGTAGAACCAGCAACACCGGTAGCCCCAGTAACACCAGTAGCCCCAGTAACACCAGTAGCGCCAGTAGCGCCAGTAACACCAGTAGCGCCCGTAGAACCAGCAACACCGGTAGCCCCAGTTACTCCAGTAGCGCCAGTAGCGCCAGTAACACCAGTAGCGCCAGTAACACCAGTAGCGCCAGTAACACCAGTAGCTCCCGTTGAACCAGCAACACCGGTAGCCCCAGTTACTCCAGTAGCCCCAGTAACACCAGTAGCGCCAGTAACACCAGTAGCGCCAGTAACACCAGTAGCGCCAGTAACACCGGTAGCCCCAGTAACACCAGTAGCGCCAGTAACACCAGTAGCGCCCGTAGAACCAGCAACACCGGTAGCCCCAGTTACTCCAGTAGCCCCAGTTACTCCAGTAGCGCCAGTAGGCCCAGTCTCACCCGTAGAACCAGTAACGCCGATAGCCCCCGTAGAGCCAGTAGGTCCGATTGCGCCAGTCACGCCAGTAGCCCCAGCAACGCCGGTAGCGCCAGTAGCGCCAGTAGCGCCAGTAGCGCCAGTAGCGCCAGTAGCGCCAGTAGCGCCAGTAGCGCCAGTAGCGCCAGTAGAACCAGTAGCGCCGGTAACGCCAGTAGCGCCAGTCACACCTGTACTACCAGTAGGTCCAGTTATCCCCCCAGTCGGTCCTGTAGGTTTCACTGGCCAAATTGGACAACTTGGAATTGGACCAGTTTTACAACAACAAGGAAATGAATGACACTTACTGCAAACTCTATCAATAAAATTTCCAAAATGCATAATCTCACCTCCTCTCTCAAATATCGTATTCTGATAAATGATAAGGGAGGTAGACACATAACTATTATTTACTTGTAAATAGAGAGTTATTTATAGATTCGTTGCAACTGTATTTAAGATAAATGGATGTTTATCCTGCGAATAGAAGATGAATCTTTTTAGATGGTAATTGATATTTTTTAAGAGTCATTTTGATTGATTGTTAAAATACGCTTGAAATATTCTTTATTGTGTAGAATTTTGGGGTCATTCGGAATAAACGAGCCTGCTAATTCATTATGGGCATGGGCTAGTTCATATTGTTGTAAGCGATCGTAAAGAACACAGAGCTGCAAGTGGGGTAGCCATGTAGAAAAGCTTTTGTTTTGAAAGGGGGCATTTGGCTTCTGTTTAATAACCAGAGCTTGCTCATACCAAAATATAGCTTCGTAATTTCTGGATTGTTCCATAAAGTGATAACCTAGGCGACAGCAGGCTTCTGGGCGGGGGATATCGTATTCAAAGCTTCGTATTATAGCACTGAAATTGTTTTCTTTATCGTTTAAATGAGAATAGCAATCTGCTAATTTTAAGCAGGCACGAATATTATCTTCAATCCATCCTAATTTGGACGTTAAAAATAATTCATAATAATAAATAGCTTCCTCAAACAGGCCATGATCTACTAATTCATTAGCAAAATAAAATGTATCACGTGGTGATAGTGTTTCTCCCGTTTCAATCAGTTGTCTATAAATGGTAATATTGCGAGAGTGATCATGGGTTAACGGTAAATGGCTAACAGCAACATCACTATCAAACAACATACCACTCACTTCTAAATATTCATGAACTGCACCAATCCATTGAAACTGCTTTTCTCTTCTGACAAGGCGATATCTTCTTATTAATGCATCTGCGTTTCCCTCATGATCGAAACTTAAATGATAATTCATAGAAACAGCATCAATGTCGGAAGTAAGAGATGCTTTGAGTGCCTTTAATTTTTGGCGATCTTCCTCTAAAAAAACATCGTCAGCATCAAGCCAGAGGATATATTCTTTTGTCGCTTGTTGAAAGGAAAAGTTTCGTGCTGCTGCAAAGTGATGTATCCATGTAAAATCAAAAATTCGGTCTGTATATTGTGCAACCACTTGCTTTGTACTATCTGTTGATCCCGTATCAACAATATTAATTTCATCTACTATATCTTTGACAGACTCAAGACATCGACCAATAACATCTTCTTCATTTTTTACAATCATACATAAGCTAATGGATATCATACTTTATTCCTCCTTACCATTATCTTTGTAATATATGTAAGGACGGAAATATTGGTTGGATGATTGAACTGTTAGAAGAATTGCGAGTCTGATATGTGAAATGTATTTTCATGGTTTGTCATAAATTTACCTTCCAAGTTTCACCCGAATTTCACAATTGTGAAGTATAGTAAAGGGGCAGAGGTGATAAAGTTGAAAAAATGGGCATTCTTCATTTTTTCGTTACTACAAATTATATGGTTAGCGGGTTGCGCTGAAAAGTCATATGAACCCATTGAAAGGGAACGAAGTTTTATAGCTTCATTAAACATACAAGAGCCATCATTAGATTTTATTGATGAGGATGGGAATTTGCTTGCGACATGGTTATTTGATAAGGCTTATTCAGGGGCCATACTATTAGGAGATGACCAAGTTTTATTATATGGACACCAATTAAATAACATCGATGTCTATACAATATCCACCGGAGAAAAGCTCTATTCAAAAAAAGTAGAGATTGGTACGACCAATGTATACTACGATGACAACATCAAGCAATTTTTTATCACGAATAGTAAAACCAATACAGTGACAAGCTTTGATCAAGAAGGCAATCAGCTAGCTTCACAACAACTTGGCAATTATCCAATGTCAATGACATCGTATAGGGATAAACTATATGTGATTAATTTTAAAGATACAAAGTTATCTGTGTTAAATATGAAGGATTTAACGATTGAGCAAGAGTGGCCTATTCAAAAATCTGCTCATGGAATAGCTGTTCTAGAAGAAACACATGAGCTATGGGTAGGCGGTCATGGGGAAGGAAGTAAGCCAAATAGTTCTGTTAAAAAATATGATTTGACTACAGGTCAACTGCATGGCGAGATTGACATGCCTTTGATGCCAGTAGGATTAAAAAAGACCAAAGATGCCGTTCTTGTGGTAAGTCATGGTCACAACGAGTTATATGTGGCTGACTTTGATGGCCATATCAAGTGGCAGCAAGAGGTTGGGGCAAATCCCTTTGTAGTGGATCAATTTAAAGATTATATTGTTGTCGCTGGCTATGATGATCACACATTGTATTTTATAAAAGATGGCCAGAAGGAAAAAACAGTTGATGTAGGGAAAGGTGCTTTTCAGCTGTTAGTAAGGGAGGAACAATGATGACAACTGTATTAATAGTTGATGATGAGCAGGATATGCGTAATTTAATTGAAATGATGCTCAATAACTCTGATATAGAGACATTTACTGCCGCTAGTGGAACTGAGGCTTACGACGTAATAGTGCGTGAAAATATAGATTTAGTATTACTTGATGTAATGATGCCACATGAGGATGGTTTTGTTGTTTGTCAAAGTATTCGGGCTATGTCCAATGTGCCGATTATTTTTTTAACTGCACGTGATGCGAATGAGGATAAAGTGAAAGGTCTTACACTTGGTGGAGATGATTATATTGTTAAGCCATTTACACATGATGAACTCGTAGCCAGAATTTATGCTGTATTAAGACGAAGTGGTGCAAATATTACAGAACTACAGCAAAAGTACGTAATTTTTGGCTCTATTAAAATAGATGAAATAGCACGAAAAGTATCCGTTGATGGAAAGAGTATTCCACTTACTTTAAAGGAATTTGAACTCTTACACTTGTTTATGAAAAATCCAGGAAACGCCTATTCGAGAGAGCAATTATTAGAACGCATTTGGGATATTGATTATGTTGGTGGAACACGCACGGTAGATACACATATTAAAACTTTACGAATAAAGCTTGGAAAGGATGCGGCTTCGCATATTCAAACCGTTTGGGGTGTGGGCTACCGCTTTGATCCTGGCGAATGAAAAAAATTGCCACGCGCATTTGGTTGTTAATTTTTGCTTTTTTAATTATTACTGTCGTCTTTATGTATGTTCTCACAAATTTTTTATATCAACGTTTATATGTACAAGATACAGAAGATACAATGGTCGAAGTTGGTTTGAAGCTACAAACAATGTATGACAATGGCAAGGTAACGGATGAATTTATTGCAGATATTGAAGAATTTAATGATTATTCCAATTTGAATATATTTGCGGTAAGGAATCCTCGTGAATTAAGCGCCTGTGTTCCATTTGATATCGATTATGAGACATTGATTGGTCCTGAGGAAAGACAAAAGTTATTAGCAGGAAAATATGTGCAAAAAATTGGGTACGAGCCTCGTTTTGATCGACAACTTATTTCGGTGGTTGTACCACTTGTTGATCAAAATCGATTAGAAGGTATTATTTATATTTATTTCCCATTGGCCAAAATTAGTGAGTTGGCAAATAGTGGCGTTATTTTATTGTTTATTAGTGCCTTCATATTTTTAGTAGTTGTTAGCTATTTAATTTATAAAGGTATTCGACATATTATGCGACCATTAAACGATTTACAGCTTGCAGTAGAGCAGATGTCCTATGGGAATTATGAGACTCGTGTACCTGTCAATTCACGAGATGAAATCGGTAAATTATCTAGTACCTTTAATAAAATGGCAGAGGCAATTCAGCAAGAGGATGAAGCACAAAAAACATTCTTGGCAACAGTCTCGCATGAATTACGAACACCGATTAGCTATGTAAAGGGCTATAGCGAAGCCATGCAAAATGGTATCATCACAGAAGGTCAAAAAGAAGAAACCATTCAGCTAATCGTCCGTGAGGCCAATCGCATGGAACGCTTAACAAACGAATTACTTCAACTGGCAAGAACAGAAAATGAGCAAACTGAAATCGATTTATATCCAATTCCGTTAGGTGAAACATTACGAGAGGTTCAAAAAATCTTAACGCATCAAGCAAATAAAAAGAACATAACTTTATATTTAGATGTAGATGATGCTCTAATTATTGAAGCGGATGAGGTAAAATTAAAACAAATTTTTATTAACATTATTGAAAATGCGATTAATTACTCGCATGAAAATTCTAAGGTGGAAATTGTTGCTGCTGAAAAGGCTGGTAGTGCACAAATTACCATTAGGGATTATGGAATTGGTATTCCTGCGGAGGATTTAACCCATGTCACTGAACGATTTTATCGTGTTAACAAAGCTCGAAGTCGTGCGGACGGTGGTAGCGGACTAGGCTTATCGATTGTTGAACAGTTATTAAAACAGTTACAGGGAACGTTGGAAATTGAAAGTGTTGTTGAAAAAGGCACATCCGTGAAGATACGGTTGCCATTAATGGAGGATTAAAAGATGAAAAAGTGGTTATTTGCGCTAATAGCAGTCCCTACATTATTAGTAGGATGTGGAGAAAAAAAAGAGGCATTGCCAGAACCAGAAGTACCACAGATCCCAGAAGTTGAAATTTTAACACCAAAAGAAGTAGCACTCAATGAAACGATTGAGCTGGCAGCACATGTTGAACAAGGTGGAAAAAATGTCGATGATGCTGTAGTAGAATTTGAAGTTTGGGAATCAGGAAAACGTGATGAAGGACAAATGATTGATGGGAAATTAGAGCAAGACGGTGTTTATAAAGCAACGACTACTTTTGATCATGATGGTGTGTATTATATGTATGCACATACAACAGCTAACGGTGTTCATAATATGCCAAAGCAACAAATTATTGCTGGAAGCCCTGATATGACAAAGGTTGTCCCAGAAGATGAAAAAGCCAATAACAGCATGGATAATAACATGATGGATCATAATAATGACTCTTCAAATGATATGGATCATGAGGAAGAGAAAAAAGATGAAAAAAATCATCATTAAAGGCTTGCAATTTTTTTGAAATAGGAATATGATAATGACCAGATGACCGAAATGGTTTTCTGGTCATTTTTATTAAAGTGTACGAGAGATGTACATAACCTAACTAGAAAGGATGTTACTAATGGATCGTAGGCAGGAAATTCTTGAAGCAGCTGCAAAATCTTTTACATTGTTTGGCTACAAGGCAACAACAATGGAGCAAGTGGCGAAAATTGCCAATGTCGGTAAAGGTACGATTTATACATTCTTTGCAAATAAAGAAATTTTATTTCAAGAGATCGCAATGTCACTTGTACGAGAGATGAAAGCGGAAGCAGATGCAGTGTTGGATGCATCGGCAAGCTTTATGGATAATGCGCATAATGCTTTAATGAAAATGCTACAGTTCCGAGAAAAACATCTTTTATTTGCAAAGCTAATCGAGGAAGAAAAAGAATTACGAACACCAGCAGTTAAACAGGTGCTACTACGTATCGAGACTGAAATCTTATCGTATGTCGCAGAATTAATACAACGACGTATTAACAAAGGTGAAATTAGAGAGTGTGATGCGGAGCTAGTTAGTTACTTATTGCTGAAGGCATATCTTGCTTTTGTTGTCGATTGGCATGAGTTACACGGTGATGTAATCCCTGAAGAAAAGATACTTAATCTTTTTAAGGAAACAATCTTTCGAGGTTTGATTCTCACTTGATTCGACAAAATACAGCTGTATAAGTATTGAATTGAATCAAGTGCTCTTTTTGCAATATTATTGAGGTTGCTTATTTTTTTGAATGAAAATGACCGAATGACGTTTTCGGTCAAATAGTTTAGGAGTGAGGAAATTATATGATTAAAGCTGAGTGGCTGAAGATCTTTAAAACAAGAAAAATGCTTGTTTCAATCATTGCTGTATTATTTATTCCAGTAATGTATGCGGGTATGTTTTTATGGGCGTTTTGGGATCCTTATGCAGGGCTTCCTAATCTTCCAGTAGCTGTTGTTAATGAGGATACTGGTGCTGAGATGGATGGCGTTAAATTAGACTTGGGGGATACCTTGGTCGATAAATTGATAGATAGCGAGCAATTTAACTTTATAGAAGTTTCAAAAGATGAAGCTGAAAAAGGCTTAAATAGTCGTGACTATTATATGATTTTAGAAATTCCAACAAATTTCTCTGAACATGCAACAACACTATTAGATGACAAACCATCTAAATTAGTAATGAACTACATTCCAAACGAGGGATTGAACTTCCTTGGTGCTCAAATAGGTGAGACAGCAATGGATCGTGTACGCGCTGAAGTAAATTCTCAAGTATCAGCGACTTATGCTGAAAAATTATTTGATTCAATTGCAACACTTGGTGATGGCTTTACAGAAGCAGCAGATGGCTCAAATAAGCTAGATGAGGGTGCACAAAAAGTAGCGGATGGTGCAAAAGATTTAAAAGGATATTTGGAGCAACTAGCATCGAGCACAGTTGAACTATCAAATGGTACTGATAAATTAACAAAAGGTGCGGGAGATGCCGCAAAAGGCGCGAATGACTTATCTAGTGGTTTAGTCAAACTACAAGATGGTACTGTTCAATTACAACAAGGTGCACAGCAAGCTGCAAATGGAGCAACGAGCCTTGAACAGGGGATATCACAATATACACAAGGTGTTGCAAAAGTTGGTGCTGGTTTAAACACTTTAAACGACAAACAACAGCAAATTAGTGCAGGTGCAGCATCTATTGCTGAGAACGCTGGTGCATTGAATGGTGCAGCAACCCAATTAACAGCGGGATCTGCAAAAGTAGAGGCAGGCATTACAGCCCTATCAAATCAATTACAAACGATGATGGCTTCAATGCCTGAAGAACAAGCAGCAGCATTAAAACAAACATTAGCGGAACTACAGGCAGGTAGTGCTAGTGTGCATAACGGTTTAACATCTTTATCAGCTGGTACAGAAAAATTACAAGCTGGTGCCAATCAAGTAAGCTCTGGTGCAACTCAAATTGCAGCAGGTCAAGCAGAAGTGCTAGCTGGTGCGAATGCATTAACAGCTAAAAGTAATGCTTTATTGGAGGGTGCAAAAGGTCTACAAGCAGGTAATGCTACATTAGCTGCAAAATTAGGTGAACTACATGCAGGTGTGAATACAGCTGTAACAGGTTCAAAAACATTAGCATCTGGATTAAATGAATTAGCGAATGGTACAACAACATTAAATCAAGGTACTTCGACACTTGCTTCAAAATCTGGTGAGCTAGCACAAGGATCTGCAACACTTGCAGATGGTTCTACAGAGCTTGCAGATGGTACAGCTACTTTATCTGGTAAATTAGGTGAGGCTAGTGAAAAAGCAAATGAAGTCAAAGCAAATCAAGACACGTATGATATGGTAGGTAGTCCAGTTGAAGTTGAAAAAGAGTCTGTAAACCATGTTCCTAACTATGGTACAGGTTTTGCACCGTACTTTATTTCTCTAGGTTTATTCGTAGGTGCATTATTAATTTCAATTGTGTTCCCACTTGTTGAGCCTGCTATTCGTCCTAAAAACGGGGCATCTTGGTTTACAAGTAAGGTGACTGTACTAGCAGTCGTAGGTTTAGTGCAAACATTACTAACAGTAGTTATTGTCAAATGGGGTCTAGGACTCGAAGTGAATAACATGGGCTACTTTATTTTAACAGCCTTATTAACAAGCTATGTATTTTTAGCCTTAATTCAAATGCTTGTTTCGATCTTTGGTGACCCTGGTCGTTTCATGGCAATAGTTGTACTAATTTTACAATTAACAACAAGTGCAGGTACATTCCCATTAGAATTAATACCTTCACCATTACAAGTATTTAACAAGCTATTACCGATGACATATACAGTTCAAGCATTTAAATCCAGTATTTCTACTGGTGATACATCATTCTTAATGCAAAACTATGGTGTTCTAGCTGGTTTCTTAGTAGCATTCTTAGCAATCACATTTGGTTACTTCATGCTACTGCACAATAAACGTTACTCTAAAGTAGCTGAAGAAAACTAATCATGAAGCACTCACCCAATGTAGGTGAGTGCTTTGTTGTTCATAGGGGTTATGTAATAATTCTTCCGCCTCAAATGACATAAATAAAAACAAAGCGATCTATAGAAATTTTATGAAAAAAGAGTTTGAATTTGCATTGCAGGCTATTTACTTTTCAGTGGGCGAGTAGCGAGCTGCTCCCTCTGGACGCTGGCAGAACAGAAATCCCCTTTCCTTGTCAAACGGTCTTTCTCTGCTAGTGATTGTCTTTTTTCAACAATAAAAAACAACAGCTGATATGAGCGTATCAGCTGTTGTTTTTTGTAAGTGTAAGAGATTTAATTAAGGGTTCATCAAAATATGATGAAGGGTGTCATGATTGCTACGTGTGGGGCACGTATATGACTATATCAGAATAGGCAAATGCTTATAGGTGGTTACATTTTTCACAAGTGTTGCTGTAGCATTCGCTTTGTTCTTCCATTTTTTCACCGCACTCAGTACATTGCTTAGCAGGTAAATTCTTGAAAAATTCAACTACGTTTTCTAACATTGTGGACTCCTCCTTTAAGTTCATCTGTACTATTACTGTTTTGATATTTTCTAGTGTATTATAACAGATGCTTTTCGTCAACACAAAATGCCTAATTTACGGTAAAATAAATATGGATATTTTGTGAAGGAGGAAACGTGAACTATGATTTTCGTTGATAATAAAGGGATCCATGATCCACGCATTAATCTTGCTATTGAGGAGTATTTGTTAAAAACAATGGACGTTGAGAAAGAGCCAGTGCTCCTTTTCTACATTAATCAACCGTCTATCATCATCGGTAAAAACCAAAATACGATTGAAGAAATCAATACAGACTATGTAGAGGACAATGGCATTATTGTTGTGCGCCGTCTTTCAGGTGGTGGTGCTGTTTATCATGATTTAGGCAATCTTAACTTCAGCTTTATTACCAATGATGATGGCGACAGCTTTATGAACTATAAAAAATTCACACAACCAGTCGTTGACGCTCTAGCAAAAATGGGTGTGAATGCAGAGCTCTCAGGACGCAATGATATACTAGCAGAGGGACGTAAAGTTTCAGGAAATGCTCAGTTCTCTACAAAAGGACGTATGTTCAGCCATGGTACATTGATGTTTGATACAGAAATTGATGCGGTTGTCTCTGCTTTAAAGGTCAAAAAGGATAAAATCGAATCAAAAGGTATTAAATCGATTCGCTCACGAGTAGCAAACATTTCAGAGTTTTTAAAAGAGCAAATGACAGTTGAGGAATTCCGTCTTGAAATTTTGAAATCCATTTTTGGCGGGGAAGAAAACATTCGTTATTATGAGCTAACTGAAGATGATTGGGCGAATATCCACAAGCTATCAGAGGAACGCTATCAAACATGGGAGTGGAATTTTGGGAAATCACCACGCTTTAATATTCAAAAAACACATCGATTCCCAACAGGAGGCATTGATATTCGTCTAGAAGTAAATCATGGTGTGATGGAAGAAGTGCATATTTTTGGAGATTTCTTTGGTGTCGGTGATATGGCTGATATAGAACAGCGCTTAGTTGGGACAAACTATGATAGAGCGGCTATTGCTAAGGCATTAGCAGACATTGATATCCCTACATATTTTGGTGGAATTTCAACTGAGGACTTTTTACAATTAATTTATTAAGGAAAATACGGTTTCATGTAATGTTTTAGCCTAAAGGTTCGCTGACAATTATGTCGTCGAACCTTTTTTTGATACAATATAGAAAGAAAGGAGTGTTGATATGGAAAAGCATCGAATATTCATAGTTGAAGATGATGTTAAGATTGCATCATTACTAGCGGAAACGCTTAGAAAATATCAATACGAAGTTGCAACAATTCAAGAATTTGATCATCTTATAGAAGAATTTACAGCATTTAATCCACATATGGTGCTGCTTGATATAAATTTACCCGCTTACGATGGCTATTATTGGTGTCGCCAGCTACGTCAGCATACAACATGTCCGATAATTTTCATTTCTGCACGCTCAGGAGAAATGGACCAAATCTTTGCACTTGAAAATGGGGGCGACGATTTTATTACAAAGCCTTTTAACTACGAAATTGTGTTGGCTAAAATCCGTAGTCATCTACGCCGTACATATGGTGAATATGCAGCAAGGCAAGAAGAACGGACAATCAAGCAAGGACAGCTTGTACTTCATTTAGAAAGAATGGAGCTACATAAAAATGAGTTAGAAATTCCACTTCAGAAAAAAGAATGTATCATCTTAGAGCTACTGATGGGCAATGCACCGAAAGTCGTTTCACGTGAGCAATTGTTAGAGGAGCTTTGGGACGATCAAGCATTTGTCGATGAAAACACTTTGAATGTGAATATGACCAGAGTTCGAAAAAAGTTAGCGGATTATCATATATCGTCAACAATCGAAACGGTACGTGGTGCAGGCTATCGATTCATATTAAGTGCAGGTGAGTTATAGTGGGCTGGAAGCTTTTTTTACGTGATTATGCATCATTTATTGTGTTCCAGCTCTTATTAGTTGGGTTCATCATGGTTATCTATGCATTAGACGGTTTCCGAAATATTGATACGGCTATTTATTCCTTTTGTATTAGCCTTGTGCTATTAGCATCCTTTTTACTTGTCCGCTATTTAATGCGGCAACGCTACTTATTGAAGATAACTCAGCTTCCAACAGCAATGGAGGATGTGCTACAAAAAAACGCAAAAACGCCAGAAGCTATGCAAACCGAGAAGTATATGCATGAATTGTATCGACTTTATCAACATGAGTTGCATGCTTTATATGCAAGTCAAAAAAGGCATGATCAATTTATGAACCAGTGGGTCCATCAAATGAAAACACCTATTTCAGTGATTGAATTATTATTACAGGATGACCGACCTCTTGATAAAAAGAATGTTCAGGAGGAAATCGATCGCTTGCGTAGAGGATTGGACATGGTACTTGTTAATGCACGCCTAGAAAATTTTGAGGATGATATGCAAGTAGAGCGAGTTGCGCTAAAAGGTATTGTAACTGCAACTGTTAATGAAAATAAACGTTTATTTATTACGAAAAGAGTTTTCCCGGAAATTCATATTGAGGACGATCTCATTGTTGCCAGTGATTCAAAATGGCTTCGTTTCATTCTTGGACAATTTATCACCAATGCAGTGAAATACACGTTTGAAGCCAATAAAAAAATTGTTATTTCTGCCATTGAAAAGGATGACTATGTACAACTTGCCATTTGTGATGAGGGTATTGGGATTCCAGCTTCCGATCTTTCTCGTGTTACAAAAGCCTTTTTTACTGGCGAAAATGGGCGAAAAACAGGTGAATCAACTGGAATGGGCCTTTATTTAGCCAAAGAAATCTGTGAAAAGCTAGGGCATGAGCTGGCTATTACATCAGAGGTAGGAAAAGGAACGATTGTGACAGTAACATTTACAAATTAGGGGGCACTAGGATGGTAGAGGTACGTATAGAAGATTGGAAACTAACGATTGATAAGGAGAAAACAAATGCGCTTTATATGACACATCTGCAAGCGGGAGATCCATTAGCCTATCAAAATTTTATCTTGGCAAATGAAAAGTTAGATGAAGAACTACTGCATTTTTCAAAGAGCCTTGGGTTAAACTTACAGCAACCAACATTATTCAATGCTTTTCCTGTAGACGGTCAACAGATTATGTATAGTGGGTATTATACTGTATGTGGGGAAATCGTAGAGGGAGAAACGGATGCTTGGGATGTGATTATTGGGGAGCATTGCTTTAGTTTAGTAGAGGAAGAGTCAATAATGGCTTTAACAGAGCCTCATTTTCACATTGGTTTTGAGGTCGTTTTACAGTGGCTTTTACCTCATTCTTTAGAATTAATGAAGAAATAAGGTGAATGAAGTATGCCTATTTTACAAATTAAAGATGTGACAAAAGTGTACGAAGGTAAAGTAACGCATCGTGCATTAAATCAATTGAGCTTTGACGTGGAAGAAGGCGAGTTTTTAGCTGTTATGGGGCCCTCAGGAAGCGGTAAAACGACATTACTGAATATTATTTCGACCATCGATGAACCAACTAGTGGAGAAATCATTTTAGATGGAATGAATCCACATAAATTGAATGCAACAGAGCTTGCCTATTTTAGAAGAAGACAGCTTGGCTTTGTGTTTCAGGATTTCAATCTTTTGCATATGCTGACGGTCGAGGAAAATATCGTGTTGCCCTTAACATTAGATCAACAGCCGCTAGAGGTAATGGAGGAGCGTCTGGCAAGTATTGTAGAAAAGCTAGATTTAACTTCCTTCCTTCATAAACGTCCAAATGAAATATCTGGAGGACAGGCACAAAGAACGGCAATTGGTCGTGCGCTTATTCATAATCCTAGTCTCATTTTAGCGGACGAGCCAACAGGTAATTTAGATTCAAATTCTTCACGTGATGTGCTTGAACTATTAACAAAAGTGAATCAGGATAAACAAACGACAATCGTAATGGTCACGCATGATCCAATTGCAGCAAGTTATTGTGATCGAGTGTTATTCATTAAAGATGGTGAATTTTTTAATGAAATTTATCGAGATGACCGCCGTCAGATGTTTTTCCAACGTATTTTAAATGTTTTGAGCTTACTAGGAGGAGGGCAAGTAGGTGACCTTTCGACAATTCGCTTACCGTAATGTCGTGCGGAACAGCCGGATATATGGCGCCTTTTTCATGGCAAGCTTTTTTTCTGTGGCTGTATTTTTTATCTATTCCATGCTGATGTTTCACCCTGATATTGAACGTGGGATATTAGGGGAGATGTCTCTCATTGGGATGGTGGGGGCTGAAATTGTTCTCGTCCTGTTTACATTATTCTTTTTATATTATTCCATGAGTGCCTTTTTAGAAGCCAGATCACATGAATTTGCTATTTTATTGCACTTGGGAATGGAAAAACGTCAGATGAATAGACTTGTCTTTTTAGAGACAATGATTATTGGAACAGGCTCCATTATTGTAGGGATTGTCTTTGGCTTCTCCTTTTCAAAATTCTTTTTTATGATTGTGCGGGAAATTTTACATTTAGAAGATTTACCACTCTATATTTCATGGGAGCCATTTTTATTAACGATTGGTGTTTTCACAAGTGCATTTTTCGTTATTTCTTTTATTAGTGTGTATTTTACACGAGAGAGAAAATTACGAGATCTTATAAAAGGCAGTGATTATTTAAATAGCTTAACAACGTATTCCAAAATACGAGCTTTCTATGGTATTGCTTTAATTGTAACAACGTATATTCTCGCGTTTGTTGTCGGACATACATCACTAATCGGGCTAACGCTATTAATACCATTTTCCGCAACATTTGGCACCTATTATTTTTTCAGTGATTCTGTGCCTTGTTTTTTAGATTTAGCACGTGGGAAACGCAAATATCATTGGCAACGCTACCGACTACTATCGCTAGCAGAACAAACGCATATAATGATGGATAACGTGAAAATGTTTTTCGTTGTGACGATGGTATCGACGCTTGCATTTTTATCTGTTGGTGTTTTAGCAACGATGTCCTCCTATACAACGCAATATGATCGATTAAATCCACTCGGGCTGGTTTATAAAGGGGATGTCGATAATCCATATGAACGGGAACATATCAATTCTTTAAGGCTGCAATTAGAAGAGAAAGGTTTATCTTATCAGCTATCCCGTTTTATTGTTGTGAAGCAAACCTCCTCTTTCACTCGAAATGAAGTGGAGGTTTTTCGAGAGTCCGATATGAATGTTCTGCTTTCTTCCTACAGTTATCCATTATTAAATCTGGAAGCAGGAGAGGCAGTATTCATTCCTTATTCGGAGGATTCCCTAAAAAAGTTAAAAGATCGAGTTGTGCATACTGTTTTAGAAGAAAACAATATACCGCTCACTATTGATAGTGTCTATCCAAAAATAGTGTTTCCAGGCTCGATTGTCAGTGTCAATTCGATTGTCATTAGTGATGAAGACTTTGCGAAGCTTATTCATCCGATTTCTGATCAAGACATTATTCAACCAAGCTACCATCTATTTACATTTGTTATTCCTCAATGGATGGAAACGAAGGATATCGGTAAGGATATCGATCATCTAGAATCCAATTTATATTTTATTAAAAAGGATAAGTTTAGCCCTTTTTACTTTGAAAATGCAGGATTAAATTATTCTTATATACTAGCTACCTACTCATTATTTACATTAGTGGGTGTCTTAGTAGCCACTGTATTTTTACTTGCGGCTGGAAGCTTTATCTATTTTAAATTGCATACATCCCTCGAACGTGAAAAGCGTAAATTTGATGTATTAAAACGTATGGGTTTAACAGATACGGAGTTAAAAAAGCTGGTTAATCGGCATTTGTTTCCCCAATTCTTCTTACCTTGGGGTGTTGCGATGATGCATAGTGCCTTTGCTTTTCTAATGGTTCAGGGTATTTTAAGGGACATTGCGAATATATCGATTGTAAAAGAAGTATTCTTTGCTTTTGGCTTTTTTGTATTAATACAAGTGGTTTATTTTTATTTAATTCGATGGCGCTATATCTCCCATATTCGCTCATGAAGTAATGGTTTAAAAGAGAAAAAAATGAATTATTTAACGTAATTTATGACATGAGATAAAAAGACTCATTGTTTTTTAGATATATTTCTTATATAATATTACTGAATAACGATTCATTTTATACGATAAGGGGATGGTGTAATTGAATTTAGTTTCACGTGTTCGTCAACAGGCAACAGAACAACCTGAAAAAGTGGCGTATCATTTTATGGGGAAAGATACGACTTACGGGGAATTTGAGCATACAGTTGGCCGCTTTGCAAAGGGATTACAAGATTTAGGCGTTGAAAAAGGGGATCATGTGGCGTTTTTACTCGGCAACACGCCACACTACTTAATTGCCCTCTATGCAACAATGCGCTTAGGGGCAACAGCGATACCTGTTAATCCAATCTATACACCGGATGAAATTTCTTACATTTTGCATAATGGAGATGTAAAAGCAGTCATTGCTCTGGATATGTTGCTACCATTGGTTGAAAAAGGTGTACAAGCATTTCCACAAGTAAAAACATTTATAGTTTGTGAAACCACGCCAGATATAGCGGAAAAAGTGGCAGCTTTATCACCACAAGCACAAGAAAAAACACATTTATTTACACATGTAATCGCCAAAACCACTGAATCTTTACAACCTGTTGAAGTTGCAGAGGATGACAATGCTATTATTTTATATACTTCAGGAACTACAGGTAGTCCAAAGGGGGCCATGCTGACACATGGCAATGTTTACTCAAATGCACGCGATGTGGCGCATTATTTAGGCATTAATGCAGAGGACCGTGTTATTGCGACACTACCTGTCTTCCATGTATTTGCCTTAACGGTAGTGGTGAATGCGCCTTTATTAAGTGGGGCAACAGTTTTACTTGCACCACGCTTTAGCCCTAGCGAAATTTTCGCTTTAGCTCGAGAGCAAAAAGCAACGGTATTTGCTGGTGTTCCTACTATGTATAATTTCTTGTACCAATTACCTGAAGGCAATCCTGAAGATTTCTCGACAATTCGTTTAGCTATTTCAGGTGGTGCCTCCTTGCCTGTTGCGCTATTACATAATTTCGAACAGAAATTTAATGTGCGAGTGTCAGAGGGCTATGGCTTATCTGAAGCTTCACCCGTTACATGTTTTAATCCATTAGATCGTGATCGTAAAGCTGGCTCTATTGGAACATCCATTAGCAATGTCGAGAATAGAGTGGTCGATGTTAATGGTCAGGAAGTACCTGTGGGCGAAGTTGGAGAGCTAATTGTACGTGGTCCAAACGTGATGAAGGGATACTATAAAATGCCTGAAGAAACGGCGATGGCGATTCGTGACGGCTGGCTCTATACAGGAGATTTGGCAAAGGTAGATGAAGAAGGGTATTTTTACATTGTCGATCGTAAAAAGGATATGATTATTGTAGGGGGCTTTAATGTTTATCCTCGTGAGGTGGAGGAAGTGCTGTTTGCCCATAATAATATTGTAGAGGCAGCGGTGGTAGGCTTCCCAGACCCTAACTTAGGGGAAGCGGTACATGCCTATGTTGTGTTGAAAGAAGTAGCTGCTACTACAACAGATGATCTACTATCCTATTGTGCTAAACATATGGTGAAGTATAAGGTTCCGAAAGTAATTGAAATACTGGATGAACTACCAAAAAACACAACAGGAAAAATATTAAGACGCTCATTAAAAGAAAAAGTTTAAACGAGAAAAGCTACTATTGAAAAATGGTAGCTCTTTTTTTGTACATTATTCGTATAATAGTAAAATCAGTTGAGAGTAGATGTCTGTAAGTGATAAAATCAAACTTGTGAAATCTTCTACATACTTTTCAAGAGCTTGTCATATAGTGAGGAAGTAATGTAAAAAGACGTACAAAACTGGAACCCTTTGAGGTGAAGCCACGTCAAAACTTTTAAGTAAAAATACTATTGAAAGAGAGCATACAAAAACATGTTAGAACTCATTAAGGAGTTAATAAGTTTTATTGTGCATATCGATGTGCATTTAGAAGAAATTATTCGTGATTTTGGCAATTGGAGCTATCTTATTTTATTTGCGATAGTTTTTGTAGAAACAGGGGTTGTTATTTTCCCATTCTTACCTGGTGATTCCTTGTTATTTGCAAGTGGAACATTAGCTGCGGCAATGGGCGCATTCGATATGTGGATTTTAATCCCTGTATTTTTAGCAGCAGCTATTTTGGGCGATACGATGAACTATCATATTGGTCATAAGGTAGGGACATCTATTCCGCCAAAGAGCCTCCTCGGTAGAGTTGTTAAAAAAGAGCGTATGGAAGCAGCTGAAAAATTCTTTAATACACATGGTGGGAAAACGATCGTAATCGCACGTTTCATGCCATTTATTCGTACATTTATCCCGTTTGTGGCGGGTGCAAGTAAAATGAAATATAGTTATTTCTTATTTTATAATATTTTTGGTGCAATTTTATGGGTATTCAGTTGTACATTATTAGGTTACTTCTTTGGGAACATTCCAATTATTAAAGATAACTTCTCAGTTGTCCTAATTTTGATTATCATTATATCCGTTGTGCCAGCAGTGATCGGTGCAATAAAATCCAAAGTAGGTAAATAATATGGACAGTCCTTAAGTGATTCATCATCACGGGGACTGTCCTTTCTTTTTTATTGGCTGAAAAAGCCAAGTTGGCATGTTAAGTTTAGCTTGAAGTATAAGCATCAGGTCGTAAAAAATGTTATACTATAAATTACTAGAAAATGGAGAAATGGGGGGCAATGGAATGGAAGTATTCATTGGCAGACAGCCTATATTTAATCTTCATGAGCAAGTCGTTGCATATGAATTGTTATACCGTAGCAAAAACGTAAATGCCTTTCCAATGGTCGATTCAGATGCAGCAACGATTGATGTACTTGTGAACTCATTTCTTTCAATTGGTTTTGAAGAGGTAACGAAAGGGAAACCTGGATTTGTTAATTTTACTGAAAACTTATTGATGAGCTCTATACATGAATTTTTAAATCCCTCACAGGTAGTGATTGAGATATTAGAGGATGTTCCACTTACCTCTCAATTAGTGGAGCGTGTAATTGAGCTAAAAAAACAAGGGTTTCAAATTGCCTTGGATGATTTTATGATGGATGATCAAGTGAAAGTTTATGATGAATTATTTGAACAAATTGATTATATAAAGGTGGATTTTTTAGCTTCTTCCATCGTAAAAAGAATGGAAATCGAAAATAAAGTTAAGGAGAAATTTCCACATATTCAATTGCTCGCTGAAAAGGTAGAGACGCGTCATCAATTTGAAGTCGCTAAGTCCTCAGGCTATGTGTTATTTCAAGGTTATTTTTTTGAACAACCGCAAATAATACGAGCAACAGACATTCCAGCAAATGCGATTCAATATATTCACATTATCTCCCTACTAAAAGAGGAAGAACCAAATATTCATTTGCTAGCAGAAAATATTGAACGAGATATTTCATTGACATACAAATTATTGCAAATGATTAATAACTCATCTAAACGTTCTAAATCTAAAGTGCGCTCCATCAAGCAGGCGATTGTGTTATTGGGCGTATCGAATTTACGAAAATGGATTTATTTATTGGCCATGCGTGAAATTGATATTGATGCTGATTCCGATCTTTTTAAAGAAGTGATGTGTACGTCTTTATTCCGAGCTAAAGTTTGTGAAAAACTAGCTAAGCTTGCTTATAAAAAGAATTTCTCAGAATATTTTTTAGTTGGCATGTTTTCTCTAATTGACACATTACTTCAAAGACCGATGAATGTTATTTTACAGCAACTACCATTCTCAGAAGATATTACGAATACCATTTTAGGCTTTGAAACGGAAATGACTCCTTATTTGGAGTTTAGTATTGCGTTAAGTAAACTTGATTGGCCGCGATTAGAAGAGCTAGCTGTACAGTTGAATATACAGTTAGTTGACATTGATCTTTTATATTATGAAGCCATCGAATGGGCAGAAAAATCATTTTAAACCAATCAACAAAAGCTATCTTATTGATTCATGTAAGATAGCTTCTTTTATATTTCCTCACCATAGTATCCCTTCATCATGATGAAGTTCTCAATGCTAAAAGTATTTGCTATAATCATCTCGTCTTAAAAAAATTCTGATAGTTGAAGTGGGCGTGGGGAAATGAAACATGATGTGAGAGATAGCATTGTGGAGTATGTGTATGTCATTGTAGGAGCGGCAATAATTGCTATTGGTTTTAATGTCTTTTTATTACCAAATCAAGTCGCTTCAGGTGGGGTAAGTGGAATAAGTACGATTTTGCATGGTTTATTTGGTTGGAATCCGGGAATTGTTCAATATGCATTTAACATTCCGCTTTTTATTGCTGGTGTTTTATTACTGGGCAAAAAATTTGGAATAAAATCCTTTATTGGGACAATCACATTACCTTTTATCGTCTTATTGACAAATAGCTGGGAGCCCTGGACTGATAATCCTTTATTGGGTGCTCTTTTTGGTGGAATTATTGTTGGTCTAGGAATAGGACTGGTCTTTAAGGGGAATGCTTCAACTGGTGGCACTGATTTACTGGCGCAAATCATTACGAAGTTTACAGGATTGTCGCTTGGAACAAGTGTGCTGTTAATAGATGGCGTTATCGCAATTAGTGCAGCAATTGTTTTTGACTTAGAAAAAGGTTTGTATGCTCTGATTGGACTTTATGTTACCACAAAAACGATTGATATTATTCAGCTAGGTTTTAGTCAGTCTAAAATGGTCTATATCATTACATTGAAACAAGATGAGGTAAGGGAAGCCATTTATGCTGAAATTAATCGTGGTGTAACGAAGTTACCAGCAATTGGAGGATATACAGGAGAAGCACGACCAGTTCTAATGGTTGTTGTTTATCAAACAGAATTCACAAAGCTGAAACAACTCATTAAAAGCGTTGACCCATCAGCGTTTGTTATCGTTTCTGATGCATATGAGGTATTAGGAGAAGGTTTCAAACGTGCATAATTTTGGTATAATGGCGGCGTAAGGTATTTATTACGAGGAGGGGTACTAATGAAAAAAGCAATGTTAACATTAGTGTTCGGATCAGCAATCTTCTTAGCTGCATGTGGCGGCGGAGATAAAACTGCATCTAATAATGGTAATGAAAGTGCTACAGAGCCAGATGGCGAAGCAATAGCGATGAAATCTTGTGTTACTTGTCATGGTGGCGAGCTACAAGGTGCAAATGGTCCAGCATTAAATGATGTAGGTTCACGTTTGTCTGAATCAGAAATTTTAGATATTATAAATAATGGTAAAAACGGCATGCCTGCAGGACTAGTAAAAGGTGCAGATGCTGAAGCTGTTGCTAAATGGTTAGCAACGCAAAAATAATTGCTTTTTAAAAACTAGCGGGCTGGAGAGCCGCTAGTTTTTTTAGTGCAAGTAAACGCTGTAATGAGAGTAAATACATTTCTTTTACACATAGACATGCTAAAATAAGATGAACCTTATCCATTGATTGGAGGCTTTTTCATTGGTCGTAGTATTAACAAGAGATGTTATGGAGAAATTTAAATTAGAGTTATTAGCTGGTGAAGAAGGAATAGGCAGGACAATTGTGACAAGTGATATCTCAAGACCAGGGCTTGAAATGGCAGGATACTTTACTCATTATCCAGCAAATCGAGTACAATTGCTTGGCAAGACTGAACTTTCCTTTTTTGAAATGCTCCCAGCAGATGTTAAGCTTGAGCGTATGCGTTTACTTTGTTCACAGGATACACCTGCTATTATTATTTCTAGAGATTTAGAAGTACCAGAGGAGCTTATTCAGGCCTCAAACGAAAAGCATGTACCTGTGTTTAAAACACATATGACAACAACCAAATTTTCGAGTAGATTGACGAACTACTTAGAGGGGCGCTTAGCTCCAATGACAGCAGCACACGGAGTACTTGTCGATGTGTATGGCATTGGAGTGCTTATAATCGGTAAAAGCGGCGTAGGTAAAAGTGAAACAGCACTTGAGCTTGTAAAAAAGGGTCATCGTTTAGTTGCTGATGATTGTGTTGAAATTCGTCAAGAATCAGAAAACCTATTAATCGGAAGCCCTCCACCTTTGTTAGAGCACTTATTGGAAATACGAGGCATTGGCATTATTGACATTATGACACTCTTTGGTGCAAGTGCAGTACGCCCCTATAAACGTATTACCCTCATCATTGAGCTCGAAATATGGGATCCACAAAAAGTTTATGATCGATTGGGATTAGAAGAAGAAAAAATGAAAATAATTGACACGGAACTAACAAAACTAACAATTCCAGTAAGACCTGGACGCAATGTCTCCGTTATTATTGAAGTGGCAGCGATGAACTATCGTTTAAAGAAAATGGGCGTCAATGCGGCAGAGGAATTTTCAAGACGTTTAGATGAAGTAATTTCATCAAATGATGTGTTAGACGATTAAAAAGCGGACAACATTGTTCATGACATATTGAGAGGAGTAGAAGATGGATTTATTACTATTGCAAATTGACCCGATTGCCTTTCATTTAGGACCAATTCCAGTTCGTTGGTATGGATTGCTGATTGTGTCGGGAATCATTTTAGCCTATGTTGTAGGGCAAAGAGAGGCAGTTAAGAGAGGTTTGCCTGAAGACTTTCTTGCAGATTTATTATTATGGGCAGTTCCTATATCTATTATCTGTGCACGTATTTACTATGTGTCAATGCGATGGGATTACTATAGCGAAAATCCAGGCAAAATCATAGAGATATGGAATGGTGGTATTGCCATCCATGGTGCACTCATCGGGGCATTTGTCACAGCTTACATATATACTCGTATAAAAAATGTAAGCTTTTTACGAGTAGCAGATATTGCAGCACCTAGTATTTTAATCGGGCAGATTATTGGTCGATGGGGCAACTTTATGAACCAAGAGGCTTATGGTGGCGAGGTATCGAAAGCATTTTTAGAAAACCTAATGCTCCCAGACTGGATTATTAATCAAATGTATATTGAAGAATTAGGTTCATATGTTCATCCCACTTTTTTATATGAATCGATTTGGAACCTAGTTGGGCTTATTATTTTATTAGCTTTGCGTAAAGTGAACTTACATCGAGGAGAAATATTCTTTAGCTATTTAATTTGGTATTCAATTGGTCGTTTCTATATCGAAGGAATGCGCACAGATAGCCTTTACTTAGTGGGAGATTTACGTTCAGCACAGGTTGTATCCATTATTGGTATTGTAGTTGGTCTAGGTGCAATTATTTATCGTAGAATAAAGGTAAAACCAGCCGTAAAATACTTGGATAATAAATAAGGGGTTGTAAAAGATGGCTGTTAAGGCACTACTATTTGATTTTGATGGGACTTTACTAAATACAAATGATTTAATAATTCAAACATTTATGCATGTATTAAATGAGCGATTTCCCGGGCAATATTCGCCAAAAGATTGCCTGAAATTCATTGGTCCATCATTGAAACAGACATTTAATGACATTGCACCAGGTGAAGAAGACGATTTGATAGAGAGGTATCGCGCTTGGAATATTGCACACCATGATGACCTAGTCAGCCAATATCCTGATGTTGTGTCGACTCTAGAGCAGTTAAAAGCTCAAGGTATAAAATTGGCTATTGTTTCGACGAAACGTAATGAGACAATCGATCGTGGACTTGCTATTCTTGGTGCAACGCATCTATTTGATGTACGTATTGGTACAGATGATGTGAACAATGTGAAGCCTGATCCAGAGCCAGTATTGCTTGCGTTGGAACGATTAGGGATAGAAAAAGACAATGCGATTATGATTGGTGATAATTCGCACGATATTGAAGCTGGACATCGTGCTGGTGTTAGAGCAGCAGGTGTTGCTTGGGCAATTAAGGGAGAGGCTTACTTACAGCAGTATCAACCAGAATATATGTTGCAGCATATGTCAGATTTATTTGATATTGTGAAAGAGGGGTAAGGTAGATGGCGCGTAAAACAGAACGTTATCGTGTCGAAGGAGCCAATTCACTTTGGAATATATATGACACGGTGTCCTTTTGGAAGGTGATGAAGTGTTTCATTGTCATTCAAATCGGACGCTTCACACCATTTTTACGTGTGAAAAACTGGCTATATCGTACTTTTTTAAACATGACTATTGGTAAGCAAACGTCATTAGCCTTAATGGTCATGCCAGATACCATGTTTCCTGAACGTATTTTCATTGGAGACAATACGGTGATTGGTTTTAATACAACCATTTTAGCACATGAATATTTAATAGAGGAATATCGCTTAGGTGATGTTCATATCGGAAATGAAGTAATGATAGGGGCAAATACAACCATTTTACCAGGTGTAACAATCGGTGATGGTGCCATTGTTTCAGCAGCAACTCTTGTCCATAAGGATGTGCCAGCAGGCTGTTTAGCAGGGGGTAATCCAATGCGAATAATTTATACTGCTGCACAAATGACAGAGCGCAAACGTAATGAGGCTGTAGAGTGGTGTACACCAAAGAAATAAAAAAACTCACGTAGTATAGAGATATACTTCGTGAGTTTTTTGCATATAAAGCTACTCCAAAAAACACTAGTTTTGGAGTAGCTTTTACTGTTTAAGCAAGAACTGCGTCATAATCTGATTTGAATTCACATGTGTCATGATCACCTAGGCAAGTTGTTTCAACAAAAGTTGATTTAATTGCAGTCCCATCAATGTCTTCAGTTGTGTGAAGTGTTACCTTGTCACCAGGATAAAACTAGCCTTTACAAATACTAACGATCATTTGCTCACTAAGTTGTACGAATGGACATGCCATAATAAATCCCTCCAATGTGTAATGTATATGGTTCTTTTTGTTATTAATGCTATTCTATATTAGTTTTTTTGGAGTGTGAAAAGAAAAATAGAATGAGAGTAATAATCAATAAAAAAATTGATATAAAAGCATTCTTGATGATAATGAGATTGAGATTCATTTTAAGTGGTTGGTTAAAAATGATTGTATAAATATAATTATTGGTATTGAGAATACTCTAGTGAAAACTCTTTATTTTTAACAATGATTTGTTAGGAGAGAATCATTATCAATTTTTAGCGAATACTTTAAGTTATTAAAAATTGATTTGTCACAATTTAGACATACTCTCGTTCTCACTAAAGTATTTTGTCAAATTTTAAGTAAAATGAGTCATGCTTTTTTTGCAAATCTTTTCAATTCAATGTGTATAATTAACAGAATAATAAGTTTTTAAAGATTTCGATAATTAATGAGGATATCGTTGACTGTATTATTGAAATAAGTTAAAATTCTTTCATAATCTAATTCTCTAATACTCTAGTGAATTAAAGTAAAATGTGAGGAAGTGTCCATATGTCGTCGATAAAAATGTTTGAAAAACCACTTGGAATGCGCGATACATTCCCGCAAATCTATGAGAAAGTTGAAGCAGTTAGACATGCTGGCAGAGACTTTTTATATAAAAGGGGTTATGAGTTTATTAAAACGCCTGCGGTGGAGTATTTCGATACAGTGGGAAAGGCTTCAGCGATTGCTGATGCTCATTTATTTAAGTTAGTGGATAGCCAAGGAAATACATTAGTGCTGCGACCAGACATGACTACACCAATTGCTCGAGTAGCTACATCGAAACTATTAAAGGAAATGATCCCACTACGTCTTGCTTATTTTGCAAGCGTTTTTCGGGCCCAGGAAGCAGAGGGAGGCAGGCCTGCTGAGTTTGATCAAATGGGAATTGAGTTAATAGGTGATCAATCAGTTTTTGCCGATGCAGAAGTTATTGTAACGGCAATGGAGCTATTAAAGCATTTTAAATTGGAAGAGTTTAAAATCACAATTGGACATGCTGGTATATTAAATTGCATTTTACAAGATTACACAGAGAGTATCGAACAGCAAATAACGCTTAGAACATTGCTTGTCCAACGAAATTACGTAGGGTTTGAAGAAGCCGTAGCGTCATTTGATCTACCAAAAGCTAAATCCGATGCCCTCTTACAATTTATTGAAGAAGCCATGAATGTCAGAGATATACGAGATATTGAAAAATATGTCCGTAAAAATGATGCATTAGAATATATGCAACAACTAGCTCAACTACTTGAAATGGCTGACTTAGCTGATTATGTAGCTTTTGATTTCACACTTTCGAGTCATATGAGTTATTACACAGGTATGCTATTTGAAGTATTTGCTGTAGGAAGTGGCTTTCTATTAGGAAATGGTGGTCGTTATGATGGCTTGTTAGAAGTTTTTGGTTCCAAGGTTGGTGCTACAGGATTTAGTATTCGTGTGGATCGTTTATTAGAAACATTAAATGGACAGTCAGTGAAACGACAGGAAGCAACAGTTGTTCTTTTTGAAGAAGAACAATTTGAGGCAGCTTTACTAAAGGTTAAAAATTTACGAGCATCAGGAAAATTAGCTACTTTGCAGTTACGTAGTAGTCTAGTCGATGAGGCGGCCTTTTTAGCATACTTTACAGAAGTGGTGGTAGTTGGACAGGAGGAAGTTGGCGGTGAATGAATTAACGATTGCAATGCCCAAAGGAAGAATCTTTGAAGAGGCATATCAAATGTTGTTAGAGGCAGGTTTTAATTTACCAGAAGAAGTAGAAATGTCACGTAAATTAATGATTGAAATACCAGAGGAAAAAATTCGCTTTATTTTATCAAAGCCAATGGATGTTCCTGTCTATGTTGAACATGGTGTTGCTGATATTGGTATTGCTGGTAAGGATGTTTTGTTAGAGCAACAGCGAGAGGTGCACGAATTACTTGATTTGAAAATTAGTAATTGCTATATCGCTTCTGCAGGCCTACCAAACACCTCCATGAATGAGATTGCGCCTAGAATTGCTACGAAATATCCGAATATTGCCATGAAGTACTACAAAGGCATTGGAGAGCAAGTAGAAATCATCGAGCTCAACGGTTCTATTGAATTAGCACCAATGATTGGCTTAGCTGATCGAATTGTCGATATTGTTTCTACAGGTCGGACATTAAAAGAGAACGGCTTAGTAGAATATGAATTTATTACTGCTGTCTCTTCTCGATTAATTGCAAACCCTGTAAGTTATCGTATGAAAGGTGAGCGTATTATTGATCTCGTGAAGCGATTAAAGAAATGTGTGAATGAGCAAAAAAGTAATCATTTGTAGCTACATATGAAGGACTAAAGGGGATTCATCCTATGAAAATAACAAAGCTTGAAAAAGGCATTTCCTTAAAAAGACCACTTGAAGGAGGAAATGAGGAACAAATAAAAGTTGTACGACAAGTGCTTTCGGATGTTAAGGCACAGGGAGATGCGGCGTTACGCACCTATACTGAGCGATGGGATGGCTATGTCCCTAAAAGTTTACGTGTCTCTGAAGCAGAAATACAAGAAGCAGTAAGTGAACTCAATCCTCAACTATATAAGGACTTAGCGGAAGCAGCAGAAAATATTCGTTTTTATCATGAACAACAGATGCGTTCAGGGTATCGCCTAGAACTGGGAGATGGTTCTTGGTTAGGCCAACGGGTAACTGCTTTAGATGCAGTAGGACTATATGTTCCAGGGGGGACAGCAGCCTACCCTTCATCGGTATTGATGAATGTGATACCAGCGCAGGTTGCAGGGGTGAAACGTATTGTTATTACTTCACCAGCAGGGCCGAATGGGAAACTACCAGCAGGTGTACTGGTGGCGGCTCACCTTTTAGGGATTGATGAGATTTATAAAGTTGGTGGGGCACAAGCAATAGCTGCACTTGCCTATGGCACGGAAACAATTTCCCCAGTTGATAAAATAACAGGCCCAGGAAATATTTATGTGGCACTTGCCAAACGTGAGGTATTTGGAGAAGTGGCCATTGATATGATTGCAGGACCGAGTGAAATTGCTGTGCTGGCTGATGACACAGCCTATCCTGATGAAATTGCTGCAGACCTTTTATCACAAGCAGAGCATGATCCACTAGCTTGCGCCATTCTTGTCACAACCTCCGAGCAATTAGCCAAAAAAGTAGCTGAGGAAGTAGAGAAGCAGCTGCTGAACTTGCCGCGTCAAGAAGTAGCTCGTGCTTCCATAGAGAAATTTGGGGTAATTTATGTAGCTGAAACGTTGGCAGATGCAGTGGAAGCCATTAATTCATTAGCACCGGAGCATTTGGAAATTGTGACGGCAAATGCAGAGGCGCTAGCTGAGCAAATTAGACATGCTGGTGGTATTTTTATAGGTCGGTATAGTTCTGAGCCAGTTGGTGATTATTTTGCAGGGACCAATCATGTACTACCAACCAATAGTACGGCTCGTTTTGCAAGTGGCTTAAATGTTGATGATTTTGTGAAAAAATCAAGTATTGTTTACTATAGTGAAAAAACCTGGAGAGACAATGCACCAAAAATTGCACGTTTAGCGCGTATGGAAGGCTTAGAGGGCCATGCTCGTGCAGTGGAATCACGTGGATGGGAGAAGGAATAGGACGATGACAGAAAAGAAACGATATGCAAAGATAGAGCGTACAACGAATGAAACGCAAATTTCAGTAGCAATTGATTTAGATGGTGAAGGCAAGGCAGATATCCAAACAGGCGTTGGATTTATGGACCATATGCTTGATTTATTTATTAAGCACGGACTATTTAATGGCACAATACATGCAAATGGCGATACTTATATTGATGATCACCATACAACAGAAGACCTTGGTATTGTATTAGGACAGGCTGTTCGAGAAGCACTTGGTGATAAGAAAGGCATAAAACGCTATGGTAACGCCTTTGTACCGATGGATGATGCACTAGCTCAGGTAGTTGTCGATTGCTCGAATCGACCTCATCTAGAGTATCGTGTGCCAGCATTAAAAGAAAAAGTAGGAACGTTCGATACAGAATTAGTTCATGAATTTTTATGGAAGTTTGCCCTTGAGGCAAGGATGAATGTTCATGTAATTGTTCCTTATGGACAGAATACACATCACATTATTGAGGCAATTTTCAAAGCATTAGCACGTGCGATTGATGCCGCAGTGGAAATTGACCCGCGTGTTAAAGGCGTACCATCGACTAAGGGGCTGTTGACGTGAAAATAGGTGTCATTGATTATGGAATGGGTAATTTATTTAGTGTGGAGCAGGCTTTAAAAAGGCTAGGCTGTGAAGTTATTATAACGGCTGATGAGAAGGCGTTAGATGCAACTGACGCACTTTTATTACCTGGGGTGGGTGCATTCCCTGATGCCAGAAAACGTTTAGCTGAAACAAACTTAGACCAATATTTACAGAAGGCACAAAGAGAAAACCGTCCTCTTTTAGGAATTTGTCTAGGTATGCAATTATTATTCGAGCAAAGTGATGAGGTAACCCCAACAAAGGGGCTAGGGTTTTTCAAGGGGTGTATTAAACGCTTTAGCGGCATCCAAGACAGCCAAGCATACAGAGTACCACATATGGGTTGGAATGAACTGATTGTAACAAATCGTCCTGCATGGTTACACAATGAAGTATCAGCGAAGCATGTCTATTTTGTTCACTCCTTTTATGCAACAGATATAGGAGAATCAGAGCTTGTTGCCTATGCTGATTACTATGGCATTAAAGTACCTGGTATTGTGATGAATGGTTCTGTGACTGGCATGCAATTTCATCCTGAAAAATCAGGGGAATTAGGTGTTTATTTATTAGAGCAATGGTTGAAAGGTGTGAAGGCATGCTAACAAAACGTATTATCCCATGTCTTGATGTGAAAGAAGGTCGTGTTGTAAAAGGTATACAATTTGTTTCTATCCGAGATGCAGGAGATCCAGTGGAGCTTGCGAAGTTCTATGATGAACAAGGAGCAGATGAACTTGTATTTTTAGATATTTCTGCTTCACATGAAGGTCGAGAAACGATGGTAGATGTCGTTCGTCAAACAGCGGCTACGCTTGCCATACCCTTTACTGTTGGCGGAGGCATTCGTACGTTGGAGGACATGAAGCGTATTTTACGAGCAGGTGCTGATAAAGTTTCAGTGAATACATCCGCGTTGGAAAGACCTGCCCTTATTCAGGAAGGCTCTGATTACTTTGGCGCACAATGCATTGTTGTAGCAATCGATGCTCGCTATAGTGAGGAAGATAGCACATGGATGGTTTATACACATGGTGGACGCAACAAAACCTCTTGGTCAGCCATTGAGTGGGCCAAAGAGGCTGTACGCTTAGGAGCTGGTGAAATTTTATTAACAAGTATGAATCAAGATGGAGAAAAATCAGGCTTTGATTTAGCCTTAACCAAAGCAGTGCGTGAAGCTGTGACAGTCCCTGTGATAGCTAGTGGTGGGGCGGGACATGCCGAACATTTTTACGAAGTATTAGCACATGAGGTGGATGCAGATGCTGCACTAGCAGCCTCCATCTTCCATTATAAAGAAACAAGTGTAGCGCAAGTAAAGGAATACTTACGTGAAAAAGGAGTGGCAGTAAGATGATAGAGAACATTCAATTTGATGAGAGAGGTCTTGTTACAGCTGTAGTACAAGATGCCAATACAAAAGAGGTATTAACAGTAGCTTATATGAATAAGGAGTCATTAGCTAAAACAATTGAATCAGGGGAAACTTGGTTTTATTCTCGTTCCCGTCAAGAGCTTTGGCATAAGGGAGCAACAAGTGGCCATACACAACAAGTGATTTCAATCAAAGCGGATTGTGATCAAGATGCGTTAATAGTAGAGGTTCTACCAACAGGTCCAGCATGTCATAATGGGACAATTTCTTGCTTCACTGAGGTTATTCAGCAAAAAGAGAAGGTAGGCTCTGTGGACATCATTTCTAAACTTGCCCGTGTCATCGAAAAGCGAGAGCAGGAAATGCCAGAAGGAGCGTACACTACATATTTATTTGATAAGGGCATTGATAAAATCTGTAAAAAGGTTGGGGAAGAAGCAACAGAGGTGGTCATTGGAGCCAAAAACCGAGATGCTGAGGAAGTAAAATGGGAGGCAGCTGATTTAATATATCACCTACTCGTATTATTACAAGAACAAAAAGTAAGCATTTATGATGTTCTACATGTGTTGGAAAAACGTCACGAGGAGAAATAACAGCATATTATTGATTGTGTGGTATAATAGGAGTTACTGTGTAAAGGAACGTAGAATACGTTCCTTATTTCTTGTTTCGGAGGAAATATATTGGAAAAGAAACGTCAAAATGAGACTCAATCGAATATAGTGTCGTTCATTCCAACAGGCGACTATTATTATAAGAAATCAATACAAGCAATGAACAGTGGACAAATGAATAAAGCCTATAAATATTTACAGCGTGCGGTAGATTTAAGTCCCGACGATCCAATGATTATCTTGCAGTTAGCCATAGTAGAGTTAGAAGGTCAACGTTTTGAGGAAGCGTATGATCTACTTCGACGCGCCTATCAAATTGATCCAGATAATCCAGAAATCATATTTTACATGGCAGAAGTATCAGGGTGTGTGGGCATCATGCATGATGCTAAACGCTTTGCAGAAGAATATTTAAAGCTAGAACCTGAGGGTGCTTATGCGGATGAAGCAGCAGAAATATTAGAGTTTGTCGCTTTTGAGCAAGATGATTTTGAAGAGCTTGAAGGCTCTGGTGAGGATTTATATCGTCAGGAGCAAGCTCGTCGTTGTATGGAAAAGGGAGATTTTCCTGAAGCTATTACTATTTTAGAAGATTTAATTGAAGATCGACCAGCATTTTGGTCAGCCTATAATAATCTAGCACTCGCTTATTTTTATGTTGGAGAAGAAGAGCAAGCAAAGGCTCTCTTGCATACAGTGCTACGTGAAAATAAGGGCAATCTACATGCATTATGCAATTTAACGGTGATTGCGTATTATGAAAAAAACGAAGAGGATTTACAAGAACTGTTAAATGTTCTTATTAAAATTCAACCCTATACTTGGGAGCATCGTTATAAACTTGGTGCTACCTTAGCCTTAATCGGCCAATATGAATTAGCCTATAAATGGTTGCGCAGTATGCAAAAGAGAGGCTATGTAGGAGATGCAGGATTTTACTTTTGGCTGTCACATGCTGCTTATTTCTCAGGACATGAGGAGATTTCGAAAAGTGCATGGGATCAGCTACTAGAGTTAGACCCAGACAAAGAGGGCTTCGAACCTTGGCGCCAACAAGAAAATGAATATGGACTTGATGCATTGGAGCATGATCGTGATTTTATTGTTGAAAAATTAGAGAGTACTTATACAAGTGAGCGCATTTTTGGTTTATTTTTACTGAAAGGTACAGCGCATAAGCAAGAAATTATCGCCCATCCGAAATGGATTAATATTGAACAATTTGGCTCTTTTGAAAAATTGTTTTTGGCTTATGCACTTGGACATGAATTTGATAAGAAAAATAAAGTAGAAGCAAGCTTTTTACGATCAGTACAGGTTTCAGAAATTTTATTAGAACAGTATGGAAAGCTATCATCATTAATTGTACCGATGTTTCAAATGTGGTTTGTGCTATGTGAACAAGCGTTAATAGAAAATTATCGTTTTACAAATCCAACAGCAATTGCAGGAGCAAATGATTATTTATTCAGATCTTCGCAAATGCTTAAAGTGACAAAAAAGGAAATTGCGCAGCAATATGGAGTATCTGTATCTACTTTATCGAAGTATATTGACGAAATCTTAACGTTTTTGCCAAACAGTCATGATTAATGTGAGCAACATAGTTGAATAACTTTATACTTTCACATACGATGAACATACTAACGCTATCACCAATTTTTCCTTAATGTCATTGATCTTCTTCTATAGATGACGTTGCGTGAATTGGTTGAATGAAGATAAAAAGTATTCTGTTTAGGGGGAAGTATTTATGTCGGAAGAAAAAATTTATGATGTAGTAATTATTGGTGCAGGACCTGCTGGGATGACTGCCGCTGTCTATACATCTCGTGCAAATTTGTCAACTTTAATGATTGAACGTGGCATTCCTGGTGGACAAATGGCAAACACAGAAGAAGTAGAAAACTACCCAGGTTTTGAGACAATCTTAGGACCAGAGCTTTCTACAAAAATGTTTGAGCATGCGAAAAAATTTGGTGCTGAATATGCCTATGGTGATGTCACAGAAATCATCGATGGAGAAGAATATAAAACAATTAAATCAGGTGCAAAAGAATATAAAACACGTGCCATTATTATTACCACTGGTGCAGAGTATAAAAAAATGGGTGTGCCTGGTGAAAAAGAACTTGGTGGCCGTGGTGTCAGCTATTGTGCAGTATGTGATGGTGCATTCTTTAAACAAAAAAATCTAGTTGTCGTAGGTGGCGGAGATTCAGCTGTTGAAGAGGGTGTTTATTTAACTCGCTTTGCTGATAAAGTGACAATTGTCCACCGTCGCGATAAATTACGTGCACAAAAAATTCTACAAGATCGTGCCTTTGCCAATGAAAAAATTGATTTCATTTGGAATGCAACTGTAAAAGAAATCAATGAAGCGAATGGTAAAGTTGGCAGTGTAACACTACAATCAACTATTGATGGTACAGAATCTGAATTTGCTACAGATGGTGTCTTCGTCTATATAGGTATGCTACCTTTAACTAAACCATTTGAGTCATTAGGTATTTTAAATGAGGCTGGCTATGTTTTGACAAATGAAACGATGGAAACAAAAATCCCAGGTATCTTTGCAGCTGGAGATGTTCGTGAAAAATCACTTCGTCAAATTGTAACAGCAACTGGTGACGGTAGTATTGCCGCACAAGCTGTTCAACATTATGTAGAAGAGCTATTAGAGAAAATTAATGCCTAATATGGCTATTTTAAGGAAAAAAATACAATTTTAATGTGGTTTTAATATTGCTGTAACTTGAATGACATATAAAAGGTGTATGATTAAAAATGTAATTAGCAATCCCCCTTTTATTTTGTTTAGTAGGTTGTTTCCGCCTCCAATAGGTGGGAGCAACCTACTTTTTTTGTGTAAAAAATCAAATAATAATATCACGAAATACGTAAATTTTGCGCAAGATGAAGTGGTTATCTTTAAATAGAACTAAATTGTTAATTGTCTGCGTACAAGAGTTGTAAATGAGGACAAAACTTACAAGGTCTTGTTATAATGAAGAGTAGAATGCAAAAGTGATTAGAGGTGTGCCTATGCAAAGAATTGCAAATTTAATTGCCGTAAAAGACGGTAAAGTATTATTACTTCAGAAACCAAGACGAGGCTGGTATGTAGCTCCAGGAGGGAAAATGGAGAGTGGCGAGTCAATCTTTGAGGCTGCTATTCGAGAGTTTCAAGAAGAGACAAACGTCATACCTTTACATGTTCATTTAAAGGGTGTTTATACGATGATCATTAAAGAAAACAATGACGTAGTGGATGAATGGATGCTCTATACATTTGTTGCCAAGGATATAGATGGAGTACCATTTGAAGAAACAAGAGAAGGCAAACTTGCATGGCACCCAGTAGAGGATTTAGCACACTTGCCAATGGCTGAAGGAGATCGAACTAATTTACAATTTGCTGTTTCGCAATCTGGCATTCAGTATGGCACGTTTGACTATACAACGAATTTTGAACTACTTCATCAGAAAATACAAATTTCAAAAGAACAATAAAGGAGTTGCATGACAGTGGTGGTTGAAGGCCAACAAAGTACACATGAATTGGTTATTATTACAGGAATGTCTGGGGCTGGGAAAACAGTAGCTATTCAAAGCTTTGAGGATTTAGGGTATTACTGTATTGATAATTTACCACCTGCGTTACTTACAACTTTTTTAACCTTATTAAGAGATTCTGGTAAAAACAGTACCCGAATTGCAGCAGTAATGGATATGCGCGGAGGCGACTTTTTTGATGCTCTAATTGGCGCATTAGACCATATACTAAAAGAAGGCGATATTGTTGCTCGTATTTTATTTTTAGATGCAGATGATGCCACATTAGTCAGACGTTATAAAGAAACAAGACGTGCACATCCATTAGCAGTGAATGGTTTACCTCTAGATGGAATTAAACAGGAACGAGTACTTTTATCTGAAGTAAAGGGTCGTGCCAATTTTGTTTATAACACATCTAACATGAAACCAAAGCAATTACGTGAAAAAATCGTCAAAGAATTTGCAAGTGAGGCAGATACTATTTTTACCGTTAACATTATGTCCTTTGGCTTTAAACATGGTATGCCGATTGATGCGGACTTAGTGTTTGATGTTCGTTTTCTTAAAAACCCGTATTATGTGGAGGAGCTACGTCCAAAAACGGGTCTTCAAACAGAGGTATCTTCTTATGTGTTAGCGTTGGAAGATACGCAAATCCTTATACAAAAACTGACGGATTTATTAGACTTTATGATTCCTCTCTATCGACAAGAAGGCAAATCACAGCTTGTTATTGCTTTTGGTTGTACTGGGGGCCAGCATCGCTCCGTGACATTAGCAGAATTTTTTGGTGCATATTTTGCGGGCAAGGAAAATACGGTTATTACGCATCGTGATATTAATCGTAGAAAGGAATGAGTGAATGGGGAAAAAGCAAACAAAGCTTGTAGTAATTGGTGGTGGCACAGGGCTCTCCACGTTACTTCGCGGGCTGAAGCATCACCCATTTGATATTACTGCTATCGTAACAGTAGCAGATGATGGTGGATCTTCAGGTCGTTTACGTGATGATTACGATATCCCACCGCCTGGTGATGTACGCAATGTGATTGCAGCATTATCAGATATTGAGCCCCTTGTAGAGCAAATGTTTCAATACCGTTTTTCGGCATCTGAAGATTTACGAGGTCACTCCTTAGGGAATTTAATGCTTACAGCCCTTACTGATATTACAGGTGATTTCAATCATGCTATCAGTGAGATGGGAAAGGTTTTAAAAGTTCATGGTCGAGTTATTCCAGCTGCAAATAAAAAAATCACCTTACATGCTGTGCTTGAGGACGGTTCAATTATCGAGGGAGAATCAAAAATCCCGACAGCGACAAAACGCATTAATCGCGTTTTTTTAGTACCTGAAAATGTGCAACCGTTACCAGAAGCTATTCGTGCAATACTTCGTGCAGACTATATTTTAATAGGACCAGGAAGCTTATATACCAGTATTATTCCGAATTTGCTTGTTAAGGAAATAGGTGAAGCAGTTGTTAAGGCTAAAGGAAGAAAAATATATGTTTGTAATTTAATGACACAAAAGGGTGAAACCATTTCTTATACAGCAGGCGATCATGTAACAGCCATACATAGGCATGTTGGCCATGATTTTATCGATTCCATTTTAGTAAATGATGAAGAACTCCCTAACCCTGTAAAAGAACTGTATAAAGAAGAAAGAGCGGAACCAGTAACATTTGATGTGGCAAAGCTTGAAAGTATGGGATTAGAAGTTATCAAACGAGACATTGCTACAATTCGACCAGATGGAACGGTTCGACATAATGCTACAAATGTTGCAGAATGGCTGGTAGATTATGCTGATATTTACCATCAAAAAGTAAGAGGACCAATAATAGAAACATAATGGCTTTATTGTATATGGTAAGATGAACATATACATAGAAATCATGATTGAAAGGGGGGCGTGATATGTCTTTTGCTTCTGAAACAAAAAAAGAATTGACACAAATAGAAGCGGACAATCATTGTATGAAAGCAGAAGTTTCTGCCCTAATTCGTATGAATGGTTCATTATCCTTTGCAAATAAACAACTAAGCTTAGACGTGCAAACCGAAAACGCTGCAATTGCCAGAAGACTATATACGATTATGAAAAAATTGTATCCGTACAATGTGGAATTACTTGTTCGTAAGAAGATGCGATTGAAAAAAAATAACGTGTATATATGCCGTGTAAGAGAAGGGGCACGTGAGCTATTAATTGATTTAGAAATCATCTCAGACGACTTTCAATTTAACCATACTATCTCAAGAAAGCTCATTCAAAAGAGTGGCCAAAAAAGAGCTTATTTAAGAGGAGCCTTTTTAGCAGGAGGTTCCGTCAATAATCCAGAAACATCGGCTTATCATTTAGAGGTTTATTCTTTATATAAAGAACATGGTGAGGCATTAATGGATTTAATGAATGAATTTGAACTCAATGCCAAAACAATTGAACGTAAAAAGGGCTTTGTGACTTACTTAAAGGAAGCGGAAAAAATTTCAGATTTCCTTAATATTGTTGGCGCGCATCAGGCTATGATGAAATTTGAAGATGTTCGGATTTTGCGAGATATGCGTAATAGTGTCAACCGTATTGTGAACTGTGAAACTGCCAATTTAAATAAAACCATTGGAGCAGCATTACGGCAGGTTGAGAATATTCGATTTATTGAAAATTCAATTGGTCTTGATCAACTACCAGAGAAGCTTCGTGAAATAGCACGTCTCCGTGTTGAATACCAAGATGTGACATTAAAAGAGCTTGGTGAAATGGTATCTAGTGGAACGGTTAGTAAATCAGGTGTTAACCATCGATTGAGAAAAATTGATGAGATTGCGGATGCATTAAGGCGTGGTGAAAAAATAGGTGGTTAAGTTATCATACTTTTCAGGTATGAATGTCATGCTAATCGCTTATTGTTCTTTTGCCAGTAAGTAAGGTAAGATAAAACTAACAGACGAACGGTAGTGAAGGGGAGTTTTGAGAATGATTGAGAGAAGAGTCCAGGTTAAATTAAAATTAGGACTACAAGCTAGACAAGCAGCACTATTTGTGCAGGAAGCAAATCGTTTTAGTGCTGATATCTTTCTAGAAAAAGATGAGAAAAAAGTAAATGCCAAATCCATTATGGGTGTTATGAGCTTAGCAGTTGCTAAAGGTACCGAAGTGACTTTAAGCAGTGAAGGTAACGATGCTGAGCAAGCGGTTACAGCATTAGCAACAATTATTGAAAATGAAGATTAACACTCATTAAATACAAAAGGCATCACAGAGCAATTCTGTGATGCCTTTTATTTTTTATTTATTATCGCTACGGTGCATGATATGATCGATTAAACCGTATTCTTTTGCACGTTCAGCAGTCATGAAGTTATCGCGATCTGTGTCTCTTGCAATGACTTCAAGTGGTTGACCAGTGCGTTCAGATAAAATGCCATTTAATTTCTCGCGTAAGAATAGAATACGTTTAGCAGCAATTTCAATTTCTGTCGCTTGACCTTGTGCACCACCTAATGGTTGGTGAATCATGACTTCAGCATTTGGTAAGGCAAAACGTTTACCAGGTTCTCCAGCTGCAAGTAGGAAAGCACCCATTGATGCAGCCATACCAATACAAATTGTTTGGACCTGTGGTTTAATGATTTGCATTGTGTCATAGATAGCCATACCAGCCGTAATGGATCCACCAGGTGAGTTAATATAAAGAGAGATATCTTTATCTGGATCTTCTGCCTGTAGGAAAAGAAGCTGAGCGACAATGGAGTTAGCAACATTGTCATCAATAGCACTTCCTAAAAGGATAATACGGTCTTTAAGTAGACGTGAATAAATGTCATATGCACGCTCACCACGACTAGTTTGTTCAATAACTGTAGGAATTAAATTCATGTTAAATCCTCCTTAAAAAGCTAAATTCGAATACCTTTGCTGAAAATTTTCCTTTGTATTTCAGCTGTATCCTTATCATACACATTATAGTCAGGGAAGGTCAAATATTAACCCTGCTAAAGTGAAATTAAAAAAATAAAATGTTTTTGCATTCTATGGTTGAATTATATAGGATAGGCTTGTATAATGATTAAGGTTATAAGGTTTAAAGTACAGGTCACTATTTTGCAGGTATGCTTCAAAAATGAGGGTTATCTACATCATGCTTTTCGTAAGCCTAGAGTGAGTACTTTTTTTTTGTGTCTTTTGCCCTCGTGGTGTAATGGATAACACGTAAGATTCCGGTTCTTGCACTGGGGGTTCGATTCCCTCCGAGGGCGCCATTTTACTGATTAATTGATATACTGTTATAGCTCATCTCCTAATAAGTAGTTTAGCAGCCTGCTTACTGGAGATCGAGAGGAAGAATAAAGGGAATACTGTCCTAGTTGGCATTATTCCCCTATTTATTCCTTTCAAACCTTCAAAAAAGCAACAACTCCAAATTATTTTTTAGTGAACATACTGTACGTGAGACTAGAAATAGTCGAAAAAAAGAATCCTATCTGAGGGGATTCTTTTTTTTTTGCCTAAATTTATCGAAATTTGGCATGGTTCTCATTGTATATATATTAGTTTTAGGTTGATTTTCTTGTTATTTATACATATTTTTTCAAATTATATGAATTTAATATAAATTTATATGAAAAAATATTTAATTTTATGCGAAAAGTTGTTGTCTAAATACTATAATGTTAATATAATTGACCTAATAGTCTAACATTTCCGAATTGCGAAAAATAATGCGTAATTCGGAAAATTATCGAACTAGGGGGAAATACAATGAAAAAAACAGGTTGGATGTTACTGATGATAATTGCAGCATTAACATTAGCACTTGCAGGATGTGGTACAAAAGATGATGCATCTTCAGGAAGCTCTTCTTCAGAAGATGGTGGAGATGGCAAAAAAGTTTATAAAGTAGGTACTGAGGCTACTTTTGCACCATTTGAATCTGTTGACGATTCAGGGAAAATTGTAGGGATTGATGTCGATATTTTACAAGCTATTGCAGATGAGATGGACTTTGAGGTTGAGTGGAATAATATTGGATGGGAGCCAGTGTTCCAAACAATTAAAAACGGTGAAACAGATATCGGTGCTTCTGGAATCACAATTACGGAAGAGCGTAAAGAATCATTTGATTTTACAGAACCGTATTATGAGTCTCAGTTATTAATTGTTGTGAAAGAAGATTCAAAAATTAAATCTCTTGATGAATTAAAAGATAAAAAAGTATCTGTACAAATTAATGCTACTGGTCATATGGCGGCGAAAAAGCTACAAGGGGAAGCAAGTACAAATATTATGGCTTTTGAAAGTCAGCCAATCGCTATTCAAGAAATGTTAAATGGGAATGTTGACGCAGCTATCGGAGATAACGCAGTAGTTTATGAATATATCAAAGCTCACCCAGATCAAAAACTAAAAGTAATTGAAGATGATGCATTCGAAAAAGAATACTATGGCTTCATGGTTCAAAAAGGAAATAAAGAATTGCTAGATAAATTAAACGAAGGTCTTAAAAAAGTTAAAGAAAACGGTAAATTAAAAGAAATTACAGGCATTGATTTTCAATAAAAATGAATGAAATGATGCTATTAACATAGTAACTGTGCTAACGGCTCATTTATTAATCGTAATTTAAAGGGGAATGGGGTTTTCGGATGGACATCTTTGACTTACGCTGGGACATTGTCTGGAACTACCGAGATATGTTTATACGAGGTATTGGCGTAACACTTATTTTGACACTTAGTGGTTATTTTGGCGGTATTCTATTAGGGCTATTTTTAGGCCTTGGAAAATTATCGAGTAAGAAATGGATTTATTGGCCATCTAAACTATATATCGATTTATTCCGTGGAACACCGATGCTTGTACAAATCTTGTTAATTCACTTAGCAGTTATTCCAACAATTTTTGGTCATTCTTTAGGTTATATGGTATCAGGGATTACAGCGCTTATTTTAAACTGTGCTGCTTATAATGCGGAAATTTTCCGTGCAGGGATTCAAAGTATTGCAAAAGGGCAAATGGAGGCTGCTCGTTCTCTTGGATTAACGCATAACCAAGCAATGCGTAAGGTCATTTTGCCTCAAGCTTTTAGACGTATGATTCCGCCATTGGGGAATGAATTTATTGCATTATTAAAAGATTCTTCACTCGTAACTGTAATTGCAGCACCAGATATTTTATATGCTAGTAAGGTCGTAGCTGGTGCAAGCTTCCGCTTCTGGGAACCGTATATCGTTGCAGCATTATTATATTTAGTGTTGACATATGGTGTAACGAAGATTGTAGCATTTATCGAGAAACGATTTAGCAATAGTTACGTCCCTCGTAAAGCTAAGGTAGAAGGGCGGGAAGCAAGATGATAAGAATTGAAAACCTACACAAATACTTTGGCAAGCTTGAAGTATTAAAAGGAATCGATTATGAAATTCAAGAAAAACAAGTTGTCTGTGTTATTGGGCCATCTGGTTCAGGAAAAAGTACATTTCTCCGTTGTATCAATATGTTAGAAGAAGTAACGGATGGTGCTATTTATATTGAAAATGTAAAAATTAATGATCCTAAAACGAATATCAATGAAATACGCGCTGAAGTGGGTATGGTGTTCCAACAATTTAACTTATTCCCGCATATGACTGTTATCGATAATGTCACGATGGCACCTATGCAAATTCGTAAAATGAGTCGTACAGACGCAGAAGCTCTAGGACATGAACTATTAAACAAGGTTGGGCTCGACAGCAAGGCCTATAATTATCCTGAGCAGCTTTCTGGTGGTCAGCAACAGCGTGTGGCGATTGCTCGTGCCTTAGCAATGAAGCCAAAAGCTATTTTATTTGACGAACCAACTTCAGCCCTTGACCCTGAAATGGTAAAAGAGGTGCTCGATGTTATGAAAAATCTAGCAGCTGAAGGGATGACAATGGTTGTTGTGACACATGAAATGGGCTTTGCTCGTGAAGTAGGCGATCGAGTAGTCTTCATGGATGGGGGCTATATTGTAGAAGAAGGGTCTCCAGAGGAACTATTCGGTAATCCACAAAGCGACCGTACGAAAGCATTTTTAGGAAAAGTATTATAAAGCAGAAAAAGCGAACGAGCATGTCGTTCGCTTTTTTTGTGCTAAAAACAGCAGAGCATGGTGAATATTCACCATGCTCTGTTGTTATTTAATGAAGGGGATTAGATGTTGTGTCGAATGCATTCAGCATCGTTTGCATATCCTGTTGGGAATACTGAGGCACCTGATAATAGCCGTGTTTGTTTTGATAAATGGATAATTCGTATCCCATTTCAATGCAGTTAGGAATACTATCCGCAACAACGCGACGAACTACAGGGTTTGTTGTCTCCAACGCAGCAGTTGTCATACATTTTGCTGCTCCTTTTTGAGCACCGAGTAAAAATCCAGAAATAGCTTCATCATTAATTTCATTAGCGTTTTGCATTGGCTTTTTTGGTTGACCAGGGTTTAGGCCATATATGAAATCATTTCCTGTTTCCATCTGGTAGCGTCCTGTTGGAACAGATGGATCGTGTCCTGTTTTAAAGGACTCAACGATCGTATTGTACATACCAAGAGTGAAATTATATTGGCGATCCAAGATGTTGAGTAATTCAGGATCTTTTACATGGGGACGCAAAATAATCGCTTGGTTCATACCTGCAATAATTTCGCCAATTGTTTCATGCATGTCCATCATTTCATGTCCACCATGATTTAGGCTATGTTGTTGATTTAAATTTGTTTGGTTTGATGATTCATTGTAAAACGATTGTGACAAAAAAAACGCCTCCTCAATAATTTTTTGTTGCAGTATTTAGTATGGCGTGTCAATTCGATTTCATACGGTATAAATGTAAAGGTAAAAATGTAGACTAAAGATAGAAGGAAAAGCAAGTCAAGGAGGCTTAAATTTGAAAAAGTTACTTGGACCAATTGGAATAATTGTCATCATTCTTGTTGTAATCGCCTTATTATTTATACCTAAATATAATAGCCTGGTGACAGCTGAGGAAAATGTTGATTCTAAATGGGCACAAGTTGAAAATCAGCTCCAACGTCGCTATGATTTGATTCCCAATCTAGTGGAATCTGTGAAAGGCTATGCGAATCATGAGCAAGAGGTGATAGCAAATATAACGGAGGCACGTGCACAAATGGGAAATGCAAGCTCACCAGAGGAGCAAGCTGTTGCCAATGATGCATTAACTGGCGCTCTTAGTCGTTTACTAGTAGTTGTAGAAAATTACCCAAACTTAAAGGCAGATGCAAACTTCCGCCAGTTAATGGATGAGCTAGCAGGTACCGAAAATCGGCTGGCTGTAGCACGTGAGGATTACAATAATGAGGTACAGCAATTTAATAAACATGTTAAACGTTTCCCGGGGAATTTAATAGCAGGGATGTTTGGTTTTGAACAAAAAGAATACTTTAAAGCCGCAGCAGGAGCTGACAAAGCACCATCTATCGACTTTAGTCAATCGGGTACACATTAATGAAACGTTGCATTGTACAGATGATCATCGTTTGTTTGGTGCTTCTTTTTTTCTCGAATCTAGCAGAAGCAACGATGCCATCACCGATGAAAAATACGTATATACATGACTTTGCCAATGTAATTTCTGTCAATGTTAAAGAAGAGCTAAATCATTATTCCGAGCAGTTGGATCAAGGCACTGGTGCTGAAATCATGGTAGTCACAGTTGATAGTCTTTATGGACAAGAGCCGAAAATGTATGCGACAAAATTGATTCGTTCATGGGGCATTGGTGACAAGGAAAAAAATAACGGTGTCTTGATTTTAGCTACCTTAGGTCAAGGGGAAGGAAATAACGACGTTGTAATTGCCGTGGGTCAGGGATTAGAGGGAGCATTACCAGATGGTAAATTAGGACGCATTTTAGATAATGCATTTTATCCCTCAGCAAGTACTGGTAATTTAGATCAAGCTTTTCAAGCAACTTATTCTGAAGTTTTTCGCGCTGTTGCCCAAGAGTATAATTGGAACGGTGATTTGCCGGCGCAAACAAAAGAAGAGGATGACATACCCACTTGGTTAATTATCCTAATCATTATCATTGTTATTATTATCTATTCATTCTTTTCGAAAGGTGGCGGAGGTCCTCGCTCTGGAGGCTATGGCGGTTATCCAGGTAGTTTTGGTGGAGGACATTCGAGTAGGGGGAGCTTTGGCGGATTTGGTGGGGGATCTTCTGCTGGTGGGGGAGCAAGCAGAAAATTTTAATAGAGGTAATGGCGAACTATTCTATTTAGTTCGCTTTCATTTTGGCTCCATTAAAAACCTCTCAATTATTTACAATAATGCTAGAATTGTTATAATTTAAATATATCGACAATCGATATAACGTAAACTGATATAGGGAGGAATCATTTTGAAAAAAAGATTTTTATCTGCATCGTTAGCAATTATTTTAACAACCTCTGTAGTTATTCCTGCAACAATGCAAGATGTTCGTGCTACCAATGAAACAAATAGCAGCGTAATAGCACAAGAAGAACGTGTGTCAGCGCAGGAATTTTTGAATTTAGCTGTAACAACTTTAACATTCCAGCACGGCTCAGGCTAAGACAGCTCAAATAACCATCATCAAATAATAGTAGCCATTTATTCATTGCCACATCGTTTATAATAAAGGAGGAGGTGCTATCTATGAAAATTAAATTTTTTAGTAGGGCGAATTGTCCGTTATGTGTAGAAGGATTACAGACATTAAAGCTTGTTCAGGAAGATGTTCTATTTGATATTGAAATAATTGATATTGAGCAGGATGATCGCATACATGAAAAATATATGCTAATGATTCCGGTAGTTGAAAAAGAAGGTGATGTCATGCAGTATGGTCATTTAGATTATGCCACGTTAATGGAGCGATTAGGCAGTTAATCTGCTGAAAGTATAAAGAGTTATTAACGGTATAAATGACTTTATTATTAGGTGTCATTCTCACAATTCACAAATTGTTCAATGAAAGCGGTTTGATTTTGAACAGTTTGTGAAGACCTTCACATTACTCTTTCTTTTCCTAAAAATCGGAGTAGAATAAATATCAAGTAAGAAGTTGTTATAAAACAGTTTAACGAATGTATCACAAATTTTAGTGGTTGTTATATTACAAAAATGAATGATGTGAAGGGAGATTTTACAATGTGGGTTATTACAGTATTTGAGAAAAAGGACGTTCGTATTTTTGAGTTTACAAATAAAACTGAAGCAACAAAAGCTTTAGAAGGTTTTAAAAAGAATGCGATTTTATCTTTTACTAAATAAGTACAACAAAGTCTTGTAGCTGTTTTTAGAGCTATGAGGCTTTTTTTATCCAGAACAAGACAACTACTTGCACTTTAAAACAATGCATATTATAATAAAACCATAAGTGGGACACAAAATAATTAAGTGGGTTAAAAATAAACCCACAACTATTAATTAGGGGAGTAGATAGATATGTTAACTGTTCCAGAGGCACAGCAAAGGCTACTTCCTGAAATGTATCCGCTTCTGCAAGCAAGATATCGAATATTGCAAGCCGTTCAACTCATGCAACCAATTGGACGACGTACACTAGCTGATTCACTGAAAATGACAGAAAGAGAAATACGTAAAGAAACTGATATTTTACGTGAGCAAGGGTTATTAGATGCGCAAAAGTCGGGTATGGTATGTACAGATGATGGTGTAATAGTCATTGAAAAATTAAGAGCCATCGTTTATGAATGGTCTGGTTTAACCCAGCTTGCAAAAGTGCTTGAAAGCCACTTTGGCATCCAACGTGTAGTCGTAGTTCCTGGTGATTACAATGAGGATCATACAATCCTAACCATGCTCGGCAAAGAAGCAGCATTGCAATTTATGTCGACTGCTTTTGATGGGCAAGTTGTAGCTGTCACTGGTGGAAAATCTGTTGCCTCACTTGCGCAGTTTTTACATCCTTTAGACGGACAAAAGGATATCACTTTTGTCGCTGCACGCGGGGGGATTGGACATGAAATGCAAATGCAGGCCAATACACTTGTTGCAACATTTGCCATGCAAATGGAAACACAATATCGTACTTTATTTTTACCCGAGCATTTAAGTGAGCAAGCTTATCAAGCGATGCTAACAGAGCCGATGGTTACAGAAATGATGGCCTTCTATGATCAAGCAGATTGCGTCATTCATGGGATTGGCTCCGCAGAGGAAATGGCTATTCGTCGTAACTCATCTCCTGAGGATTTGCGAATTCTTGAGGAAAAAGGTGCTGTGAGTGAGGCTTTCGGCTATTATTTCAATGCCGATGGAGAAATAGTACATCGTATACGCACAATTGGTATCCAGCTTGAGCAGGTACAAAACAGTGAACAGGTCATTGCAGTTGCAGCAGGAAAACAGAAGGTCAATGCAATGCTTTCTTATTTTAAAGTAGCACCTAAGCAAACCATATTTGTAACAGATGAAGCAGCGGCCAAAGCAATTGCTGCTAAAATATCTTCTATAGAAAATAACCATCTTGAATGATGGCAAAGTTGTAAACATGTCACTCGATCTCAGAAAGTGCTAAAGCATTTTTTGAATGAGCATAAAGTAAATTTTGATGTCTCTATTCATAGAGACAGACATCACACATTATTGGAGGAATTAACAATGGCATTAAAATTAGCGATTAATGGATTTGGACGTATTGGACGTTTAGTATTTCGTGAGGCAATGAAGCATGATGAATTTGAAGTAGTAGCCGTAAACGACTTAACAGATGCTGGTCAGCTTGCGCACTTATTGAAATATGATTCAGTACACGGTATCTATGATGCTGAAGTCAATGCAGATGAAGATTCTTTCGTAGTAAATGGTCAACGTGTAAAAGTATATGCTGAAAAAGATCCTGCACAATTACCATGGGGCGAATTAGGCGTAGATGTAGTGCTTGAATGTACGGGTCGATTCCGTTCAATGGAAGAAGTAGGCAAGCATATTGAAGCAGGGGCGAAAAAAGCGATTCTATCAGCACCAGCAAAAGGGGCAATGCCTACATTTGTTATGGGTGTAAACCATGAGGATTATAACCCAGCAACTGATGATGTGATCTCCAATGCTTCTTGTACAACAAACTGTCTAGCACCAGTAGCTAAAGTACTTGATGAGAAATTTGGCATTGAACGTGGTATGATGACAACAATTCACTCTTATACAAATGACCAACGAATTCTAGACTTCCCACACTCTGACCCTCGTCGTGCACGTGCTGGAGCAGTGTCTATGATTCCAACAACAACAGGTGCAGCAGTAGCTGTATCAAAAGTATTGCCACAATTAAAAGGTAAGCTAGATGGTTTCTCTATGCGTGTGCCAACACCTAACGTATCATGTGTTGACTTAGTTGTAGAACTAAAAGCAGATGTATCGAAAGAAACAATTAATGCAGCATTAAAAGAAGCTTCTGAAAATGAATTAAAAGGCATTTTAGATTACAATGAGCTACCATTAGTATCAATTGATTATAACGGTAACCATTATTCTTCTACGGTAGACGGCCTTTCAACAATGGTGTTAGAAAACAAAATGGTGAAGGTTTTAGCTTGGTATGATAACGAAATTGGTTACTCTACTCGCTTAATGGACCTAGCTTTATACATTGCTGAACAAGGCTTAAACCATAAATAAGTATCATATTTCGACATTTTGAGTAAAAAGTGTGACATATTACTGCTTTTTATGCACAAAAAGTATAGCCTTTATAATATCGAATAGATATAATATACAAGGGTATTGGGAGTAAGGGATAACCCTTACTCCTTTTTTCTAGATTCAGCAGAAACGCCCACCTCTATAGGTGGTGAGATGAATACACAAATTACTCTCTTGATTCATTGATGTAAAATCACCGACTGAATTAAGGTAAAAGCCTCAGTGAATGTAACAGATTTTGAAGAGGAACAAGTTCGGAAAAAATCGGGAGTTAAATACACTGAGGCGTAATTGATACATGTTGATTGCAAGACATCGCAGTTAACTTTTGCTACTATAAAAACAAGTATTAGGGTTCATTATCAAAAGTTGGAGAATCATCCTTACACGAGATAGTGACGCTGAAAAAGTACCAAAATGACTATTCAATTTAGTAAGCATGGTGTAGAGCCAAGATGGGTAAAACACAAGAGTGTAAGACTAAAACAAACTTTGAAGGGAGTTTCTTCATGTTAAATAAGAAAACAATGAAAGATATTGATGTTAAGGGTCAACGCGTTTTTGTACGTGTAGATTTCAATGTACCAATGGCAGACGGTGCTATTACCGATGAGACGCGTATTCGTGCAGCGATTCCTACAATTGAGTATTTAGTAGAGCAGGGAGCTAAAGTTATTCTAGCTTCTCACTTAGGTCGTCCAAAAGGTGAAGTAAAAGAAGATATGCGTTTAACAGCTGTTGGCATTCGCTTAGCGGAACTAATGGGCAAGCCTGTTACGAAGCTTGATGAATCCATTGGGCAAGCAGTGGAAGAAGCCGTTGCAAATATGCAAGATGGAGACATTCTACTGCTTGAAAATGTACGCTTCCATGCTGGTGAAGAAAAAAATGACCCAACATTAGCACAGCAATTTGCTCAGCTAGCAGATATTTATGTTAATGATGCTTTTGGTGCAGCCCACCGAGCTCATGCTTCTACAGAAGGAATTGCTAAGCATATTCCAGCTGTATCTGGATTCTTAATGCAAAAGGAATTAGATGTACTAGGTAAGGCATTGTCTAACCCTGAGCATCCGTTTACAGCCATTATTGGTGGTGCCAAAGTAAAAGATAAAATTGGTGTTATTGAAAGCCTATTAGAAAAAGTAGATCACTTAATTATCGGTGGTGGTTTATCCTTTACATTTATTAAGGCACAAGGCCACGATATCGGTAAATCATTGCTAGAGGAAGATAAAATTGAGCTAGCAAAGTCCTTTATTGAGAAGGCAAAAGCAAAAGGTGTGCAATTACATATGCCAGTCGATGCTGTTGTGGCAAATGAATTTTCACAGGATGCTGAAACAAAAGTCGTTGATGTAGATGCTATTCCAGCTGATTGGATGGGTCTAGATATTGGACCTAAAACGGCTGCAAACTATGCAGAAGTTATCAAAAACTCTAAATTAATCATTTGGAATGGACCAATGGGTGTCTTTGAAATGGACAAATTTTCAAACGGCACAAAAACAGTTGCTGATGCAATGGCAACAACAGCTGGCTACACAGTAATCGGTGGCGGTGATTCAGCTGCGGCAGTTGAAAAATTTGAAGTAGCAGATAAGATGGATCACATTTCTACAGGTGGTGGTGCTTCCTTAGAATTAATGGAAGGCAAAGAGCTTCCAGGGATTGTAGCACTAAACGATAAATAAGCTAATCGGAGGCAAAATGATGCGTAAACCAATTATTGCAGGTAACTGGAAAATGTTTAAAACATTTGAAGAGGCTATTCAGTTTGTAGATGCTGTACAAGAAAAACTTCCTTCCAATGACAAAGTAGATGCTGTTATTTGCGCACCAGCTCTTTACCTACCTACACTTGTGCAAGTTGCTAGTGAGTCAGAGCTGGCAATTGGTGCACAAACTATGCACTATGAAAATGAAGGTGCTTTTACGGGTGAAATTAGTCCAGCACAGCTAGCAAGTGTGGATGTTGACTATGTCATTTTAGGACACTCTGAACGTCGCGAATACTACAATGAAACAGATGAAGCGATTAATAAGAAGGTAGCAGCAGCACTTGCACATACTATCGTACCTATTATTTGCTGTGGCGAAACACTAGAAGAACGTGAAGCAGGCACAACAGAGCAAAAAGTGGCTGGCCAAATTAAAGCAGCACTTGCTGGGTTTGAAGCACAGCAAGTAGAGCATATGGTCATTGCGTATGAACCGATTTGGGCGATTGGTACTGGTAAAACGGCTACGGCAGACGATGCAAATCAAGTATGCGGAGCGATTCGGGCAGTAGTAGAAGAGCTATATAATGCTGAAACTGCGAATGCCGTCCGCATTCAATATGGTGGCAGTGTTAAGCCTGATAACATTCAGGAGCTTTTATCCAAAGAACATATTGATGGTGCTTTAGTTGGTGGAGCAAGCTTACAACCAGAATCTTATTTAACATTATTGGAGGCGGCAGCAAATGCCTAAAAAGCCAGTAGCATTAATTATTTTAGACGGCTTTGCATTTCGAGATGAAATATTCGGGAATGCAGTAGCACAGGCGAATAAGCCAAATTTTGATCGATATTGGCATCAATTTCCTCATGCGACATTAACAGCAGCAGGAGAAGCCGTTGGATTACCTGAAGGACAGATGGGGAATTCCGAGGTGGGGCACCTAAATATCGGTGCAGGACGTATCGTATATCAAAGCTTAACACGCTTAAATAAATCTATTCGTGATGGAGATTTCTTTACGAATCAAGCCTTTTTAGATGCAGTAGCACATGTGAAAGCTCATCAGTCAAAGCTACATGTTATGGGCTTATTATCAGACGGTGGTGTTCATAGTCACTATGAGCATATGTTTGCTCTATTAAAGCTAGCTAAACAGCAGGGGTTAGAGGAAGTTTATGTACATGGCTTCTTAGATGGTCGTGATGTTGGTCCAACAACAGCATTAGACTATATCGAAGAAACTGAAAAGCAAATGGCTGAAATAGGTATAGGGCAATTTGCTTCGATTCATGGACGTTACTATGCAATGGATCGTGATAAACGTTGGGATCGTGTTGCACTGACTTATAATGTACTGGTGGATGGCGTCGGTCAAACAGCAGAAAGTGCTAAAAGTGGTGTAGCAGCATCCTATGAGCGTGAGGTAACAGATGAATTTGTCATCCCATTTAGCATTCAAGAGCATGGCGAGCCAGTAGCAACAATTGGCGATCAGGATGCAGTGATTTTCTTTAACTTCCGTCCTGATCGTGCAATTCAGCTGTCAACAGTTTTTACAAATGAAGCATTCGATGGCTTTGCTATATCTGCAAATCATCCAAAGAATTTAAAATTTGTGTCCTTCACACACTATAGTGATGAAGTCAACGCACAGGTTGCTTATGAAAATGACAACTTGAAAAATACAATTGGTGAAGTATTAGCGACGAATGGGAAAACACAGTTGCGGATTGCGGAAACTGAAAAATATCCACATGTTACATTCTTTATGAGTGGTGGACGTGAGGAAAAATTCCCTGGTGAAGAACGTATTTTAATTGATTCTCCAAAGGTGGCGACATACGATTTAAAACCTGAAATGTCTGCCTATGAGGTGACAGAAGCCTTACTTGCAGAAATTGCGGCTGAAAAATTTGATGGCATTATTCTTAACTTTGCCAACCCTGATATGGTTGGTCATAGTGGAATGCTGGAGCCAACAATTAAAGCCATTGAAGTAGTAGATGAATGCTTAGGGAAAGTAGTAGACGCACTCCTTGCAAAAGGTGGCGCAGCTATTATTACAGCTGACCATGGCAACTCTGATGAAGTGTTAACTTTAGCAGGTGAGCCAATGACAGCTCATACAACAAATCCTGTTCCAGTAATTGTGACAAAATCAAATATAATGTTAAGAAATGGTGGTATTTTAGCCGATTTAGCGCCAACCATGTTAGAATTATTAGAGGTGTCACAGCCTACTGAAATGACAGGACAATCATTAATTGAAAAAGAGGAGAATTAATTATGCCATTTATTACACAAGTTTATGCGCGCGAAGTTTTAGACTCACGTGGGAACCCAACAGTAGAGGTTGAAGTATTTACAGAATCAGGCGCATTTGGCCGCGCAATCGTACCATCAGGTGCATCAACAGGTGAATACGAAGCGGTAGAATTACGCGATGGTGACAAATCTCGTTACCTAGGCAAAGGTGTATTAAATGCAGTTGAAAATGTAAACACAATTATTGCGGAAGAATTAGAAGGTAACTATTCTGTTCTTGATCAAGTAGTCATCGACAAAGCTTTAATCGAGCTAGATGGCACGGAAAACAAAGGCAAGCTTGGTGCCAACGCAATTCTAGGTGTATCCATGGCAGTTGCACATGCTGCGGCAGATTATTTAGATGTACCTCTTTATCAATATCTTGGTGGGTTCAATTCTAAGCAATTACCAGTACCAATGATGAACATCCTAAACGGTGGTGCTCACGCAGATAACAATGTAGACATTCAGGAATTCATGGTTATGCCTGTTGGTGCAGAATCATTCCGTCATGCATTACGTATTGGCGCGGAGATTTTCCATAGCCTAAAAGCTGTTCTAAAAGCAAAAGGCTACAACACAGCAGTAGGTGATGAAGGTGGTTTCGCACCAAACTTAGGCTCTAACGAAGAAGCAATTACAGTGATCTTAGAAGCGATTGAAAAAGCAGGCTACAAACCAGGTGACGAAGTGAAACTTGCAATGGACGTAGCATCCTCTGAACTATTCAATAAAGAAGATGGCAAATACCACTTAGATGGTGAAGGTGTTGTCAAAACTTCTGAAGAAATGGTTGATTGGTACGAAGAGTTAACAAATAAATACCCAATCATTTCAATTGAAGATGGCTTAGACGAAAACGACTGGGCTGGACACAAGCTATTAACAGACCGTATCGGCAAACGCGTACAATTAGTAGGTGATGACCTATTTGTAACAAATACGAAAAAATTATCAGCAGGTATTGAGCAAGGTGTAGGAAATGCAATCCTGATCAAAGTAAACCAAATCGGTACGTTAACTGAAACATTTGAAGCAATCGAAATGGCCAAACGTGCAGGCTACACAGCGGTTATTTCTCACCGTTCTGGTGAATCAGAAGATGCGACAATTGCTGATATCGCTGTTGCAACAAATGCTGGTCAAATTAAAACAGGTGCTCCATCACGTACAGACCGTGTAGCTAAATACAACCAACTTCTTCGCATCGAAGATCAACTTGGTTCAACAGCAGAGTATCTTGGTTTAAATTCATTCTATAACTTAAAATAAGTATTTGATTGAAGCGAAAATGCTTTGAACTTAGTAAAATACAGCTTTTATATTTGAACCTCTGATTTATAAGTGTGATAAACACTTGTAGATTGGGGGTTTTTCGTGCTTATTAAAGATTTGTTGAAAGAATTTACATTCGCATTACAGATTAAAAATTATTCAATTAGAACAACAGAAACTTATAACTACAATACAGCTCACTTCATTCAATATCTTAAAAAATATATTCAACATCAATTAATTCTTGGTAAAAAGGCGACTTACCTTAATTAAGTCGTTGGGGTGTTTTACACGTATTTGGTTGCGGAAGAATATGTCACTTAAACATCATGGCACACTCAGAATCGTTGTGTGATGAACCTTGGTGAAAAGGATACGAATTGTAATCTCACCCTTAGAGAGCAACTATGACGGACTTACCTATATTAACGCATACAAAATTGTATTAGTTGTATTTAATCAACGAACGCAATTTTGCGTTGGTACCTACTGTATACAATGTACATACCATTATCTACGAACAGGGTTTTTCATTGAAACTTATTTCAATATTCTGCTATTATTATCCTAATTACATAATATAAACCAATACATAATGATATAATGATATAAATGACAATGAGGAGTTAATGACATGAAGAGAAAAACAAAATCTGCAATTGTTATCATTGTAATATTGGTCATTTTTGGAGGGATTTTTGGTTACATTAAATCCACCGAACAAATGGAAAAACCTGTTGCCAAAAAAGAAAGAGCCACTATTGTTGTTGACGGAGCACCGCTTGAAGATAAAAAAGTTACAAAAGAAGAATTGCTTTATCCTGACAATTTAGTGGAAAGCAAAGTAAATGAAACCATCCATAGCATGTCCCACCAAAAAGTGAAAGCTGCTTCTCAATGGGGTCGTGAGCGAATAACACAAGAAAAAGTTGACCGATTGTTAACTGTAGTTAAAATGAACGATTATAAATATAAAGAACTTTATATTTCAATATTGGAAAGATGGTCGAAAGGTGATTATTCAAACGCCGTTGACGACCATAACAAAATTTGGGAAATGCAAGGTGGCGATGACGCGACAAATTCAGGAAGAGCAACACGTTTATTATCGCCCGAGGAAGAAGAGCAGTATATTGAACAATTTTACACAGATGAAAAATAGGTGAAGCTTTGGATTGTATGCAAATCTTTCTGTTTGTAATCATTAATATTTATTACACAAAATCCACCAATTCCTAAGATACAAAAAAATTATTGATGGAGGGTTTTATTTATGAACGAAGAAAGAAGCGGCACAAGCAAGCCAATACGGTGCAGGTTTCAATATCGTAGCGCAAGAGGTAAGGAAGCTTTCTAGTGAGACAGCTACAGCAACAGAACAAATTGAAACCTCTCTTAAAACGATTACGAGTAATATTCAAACACTTATGGAAAGCATGGAGCAAATTGAAACAGCCTCCAATGATCAGGCAGAGCAGGTTCAACATTTTAGTGAAGCCATTGAAAAATTAAATGAGATAACCGAGCAAATGGCGCTATACATACGATAATAAGAAAGGACAGTCTACTATATTAGACTGTCCTGACTTTTGTTATGGCTGTGACCAATGCTGATCTAGTTCTTGATCGAGATAAACCCAGCCCTTCCAGGCAATATGAATCGTATCCATTATAAAATAGGGATCATATTCATGATCTGAAAAATCAACATAGGCAACATTCGCATCCTTTAATACTTGCTCCATTTTATCGTAATACTTTTGACGGCGCTCCTCAGGATAGCCATTATAATCATACCAATAGCCATTCACCGGAATGGAGACGAATAGTGGCTTGGCACCTGCATCCTTTAAAACATCGATCACTAGTTGGAAATCCTCGTATTCAGGAGAGTTTGAATAATCCTCTTTTTTTCGTATATCCTTAAACTTTGAAAATTTAGCATTTACAAGTCGCTGATAGGCGCGATCTTCAATCATATAGTCATTGGATACACGCTTCTCCCCATATGCCTCTGCATGCTGCAATTGTTGCTCAAAGCTTTGATTGGCAATGAGCTTGTCATTACTTTTTAATGCATGACCTTTACGTGGGAAAAGGGAATAATATAAATCCTTCTTTTCTAGTAATGCCTTGTGGAAACGCCCCGCGACCATGGCCATACGTCCAGTAATTGGTTTTTCCTTGCCGTTAGACATTTGATATTGATACATGGTCTTTAAGAGGCGATCCCGTTTGACAGTATCAAATTCTAGTAGGCGCTCCATTGCTCTTTTATGAAGATTGGCATCCATCTCCTGATTAAAGGCTAAATCATAAGCATGTAGCATGGAATAATTCGGTGAAAAGTGAAATTCACCCATGCCCTTCTCTGTAAACCACTGTGGAGAGATGATAAAGACCACTTTTTTATCCTTTAAATTCTTTTCTTGTGCTGCGAAATTCAAGAAGTGGGTAATGGACTGCATGCCTCCACGTCCAATCATAAAGGTCGAATACGGAGCATCAGTTGCTCGCGTATAATTGTATGGATGGAACGGATCAAAACGGTTTAATTCCGAGGAGCCATAAAGTGGCATGGAACTAGGCTCCTGCAACATTCGCTCCTGTAAATATGTGCCCTGAAATACAAGTGGAGACATGTTCGTTTTGGCTTGTTCCACATCCTCATTGGATATCCATGCTTTAATCCAAGCATTAGGAAAAAAGACAAAGCCCGTAAAAAGAGCAAATGCAATAAATAAAGAAAGAAAGCCTTTTTTGATCATTGTCTTTCAGCTAATTTCCCTGCTATTCGATTAGGCGTATTCCATTCTTCACGATTGAAATCAGTAATAGGGACAGAAATATTAAAACGATTTTCAATTTCAACTAATAAATTAATTGTCCCAAACGAATCCAGTAAACCTTCTTCAAATAAATCTATATCTGGGTTTTCTACAATAATTTCATCTTCACATAACTCGACTAGCATTTCTAAAACTTGTTGTTGATCCATTAATAATTCTCCTTTAGTGAACAGGCTCTTACAGCCCTTTGTTTAAAATAATGTGCCAGAAAAAATATAGAAGCCGAAGCATACAGCATGAAATGTAATGATTACGCCAATAGCATGCGTCCATTTATTTTTTGGCCAACGCTTATGCTTTTTATTCCAGCGTTCAAATTTATCAAAGCTGATAATCAATAGGGCATGATAGAGTCCATAGACCACAAAATGCCATTCCAGACCATGCCAAATACCCATTAAAAAGAATAGTAAAAAGAAGCCTATATACGAAATAGCAAATTTATTTTTTAGCCATTTTTTCTTTGTCATCCAAAGGACAAAGCGCATGTAGACATAATCCCTAAACCAGAAGGAAAGGCTCATATGCCAACGATTCCAAAAATCTTTAATATTGCGGCTGGCGAAAGGGCGATTAAAGTTAATCGGTGTTTGGATACCCATTATCCGGCTCACACCAACAGCAAATGCACTATAGCCAGCAAAATCAAAGAATAAGTAAAAGCTATACATATACATATACGCTAGCTGCCCCTGAAAAGGTGTCAAATAGTTATAAGTATGGTTAGGCAAATAAATAAGCGTGTAGTTGTAAATTAAATAAGCCAAAATAAACTTATATAAAAAGCCGACAAAAATATAGTTAATACCACTCAATAGCAGCTTTTGGTACTCCTCCGAGGAAGGCACGGCATGAAAATCCTTTGTAAAACGACGCCAACGATCAATCGGCCCCGATGATACGGTAGGAAAGAATAATAAGAAATAGACTAGCTCTACTACCGAAATTTTCTCTTTCATCAAGCCATCACGGGTTTCTAAAATCATTTGCACCGCTTTAAACGTAATGTAGGATACACCAAGGAAGCCAAATAAATGATGTAACCCGAGAATCGGCAAAACCTTTACAAGAATCAAGGGTAATATGGATAAAAGCACCGCTATTATAAAAATGGTTCCGCTATTTTGCTGAAGTCGATAGCGCTGATAAGCCACAATAAGTACTACCTGAAAGACAGTAAATAATACGAGCGAGATGGACCCATTCAATGAATGTCCGAAGATTAATGCTAAGACAATGACCGAAACAAAAAGATTATAGCGTTTCGAAGATTTGCCTCGTAATCCTAAGAGGATGGTAGGTAGTAATAAAAGTCCGATGATCACAAAAAATGCTATATTTCCATAAGGCGTCATACTGTCTCCATAACCGCCAATCCTTTACGATCTACCTTACCATTTGGATTTAGTGGTAAAGCGTCCATATATTTAAATGTTTTCGGTATCATATAGGCAGGTAAGTACGCCGATAAAAGTGCCTTCAATTGCTTTGTTGTTTTAAAAGCAGCGTCTGTTAATGGCTCACGTAAAACAATATGGGCACTAAGAGAAATGATTTCCTTCTCCTTATAAACAGGTACAACAACACAGCTTGAAACAGGTGGCAGGTTACTGATTTGTTTTTCAATCTCTTCAATCTCTAAACGATAGCCATGTAATTTCACTTGGAAATCCTTACGACCTGAAAAGAACAAATAACCATCCTGCACAAAGCCTATATCACCTGTTTGATAGATGCGATCGCCATCCACGATCGGGAAAGCTTTAGCTGTTAATTTAGGCGCTCCCAAATACCCTGCGCTAACGGTTGGCCCTGAAATAATAATTTCCCCATCTTCTGCTACAGAAACGTTTGGCTCCGTTATAGGGGCAATCGGTAATTGTTCGAAGCGTCCTACTAGCTCTTTCGCCACCTTTACATAGGATACAGCGACGGTTGTTTCCGTAGGACCATATAAATTATAAATTGTTGCCTGTGGAAAACGGAGCATCAACTCGTTACATACCGCTATCGGTAAAACCTCTCCGCAAAATAAAAAAGTATCCAATGCAGGCATGAGTTTTTGATCCCATTCTTTGTTCATCAAACACATCCTGGCAAAAGAAGGTGTAGAAGTCCATACACGAGTATTTGACGTCGCTAATGAATCAAACAATGCTTTTGGATTAGCAATTTCTTGCTGTGTAATCGCATAAAGTGTGTGTCCACCAACAAGAGCTGGGTAGAGATCCATAACAGATAAATCAAAGGAATAAGGTGCTTGGTTTAAAAATACGCCGTCTTCCTGTAAAGGGAAGTGATCCTGCATCCACATTACAAAGTGTGTTAGATTACTAGCTGTTATTTGTACCCCTTTTGGTTGACCCGTTGAACCAGAAGTGTAAATAATATAATGGATATCCTCATCATGAACCCATGTTGCGGATGATAGGATCACGTCCTTTGAGGAGGCATCCAGAATATCATGCACTGCCATAACTGGAAGGTTCATCTGCATCTGTAATAGCTCTGTTGTCAATACTAAACCTGCTCCAGAAGCTTCTGTAATGAGTTGTAATCTTTCCGATGGTGTTGATGAATCAACAGGTACATATGGATGGCCAGCCTTTACAGATCCGATAAACGCAACAATTTGTAGGGGGGACATATGTCCATAAATGACAATAGGTTGTTGTCTCCGCAACTTAAGCTTCATTAAATAATCGGCAAGACGATCCGATAAATGCCAAAGCTCACTATAAGTTAAGGAGGCATTGTGTGTCTGATAAGCAGTTTTTTGTGGCTGCTGGATGGCCACACGTTCAATAGCTGCCAAAATACTTAACATTTTTTAATCTCCTTTATTTAAAATTCCGTATATATAAATGGTCCAGCGTTCATATCATGGAAGCCATGTATAAGAAACAACAGTACCAAAACAATCAAATAAAACATCGTGAAGCCAATGAAGCGTAAATACTCATTATTTTTGATGGATTGCATTTGTCCACCTCCAATGAAAAAAAGTATAGGATTAAACTTTCAAAAAAATAGTAATTTACTAGTTAAAAATCCTTACCTTATGTTTTTAACACTGATTTGACGGAATGTGGAGAAAAATGTTGCTGAATTAAGATGAATTCAGTAAATCATAAGATTAATTTAAGGTAAATTTAAGGTTTTGGGGGGATATGTAGAGTTTACAAATTATTGGCTGGTTTACTTATGTAAAAAAAGCACGAACATAAGGGAATAATCTCAACTTATGTTCGCGCTATTATTTTTATTTCACTTGATTAATAACTTTTTTAGATACATAAAATTCAGAGCCATTGTAGACATTGATTGTATCAAATGTATGAGTCTTTGCCGTGTTTGAGGAAGTTTGTTCATACGTCATCGTGTTTTTGTTGACTGGAATTTTCACTGTGACATCTGCTTTTTGCGCAATAAATGTTGGATTTTCTTTATCCGATAAGTCGATTTTTGTTGTAAATCCTTTTTCCGTAAATGCCTTCGTTGCAGGCACATATAAATCATTTGTTAATGTGTTTAAGTCAAAGCCCATAAAGCGTGCCATTGTATGAGCTAAATCAGTGTTTTCTACTAATCCTGTCAATTTATAAGGACCAAATGAATATAAGAATACATCTTCACCCGTATGGCCACCTGTTGTATAACCGATGTTTGCACGATTGGCTAGCATTTTTACCATTTCACTACCTAAGTCTTTAGCAGACTGTAATGTTTTAAGCTCGTCCTCCGTTAATGAATCTAAGCCATAAAGAGCAGCGACCTCAACTAAATTAGAGCGATCTTCTTTTAGCTGGCTTAAAGCTCCTTCAATGGTCATCGTAGCTTTTTTTAACGGGTCGATGTAAGCAGAGACTGGAATGCTAGAATAGGTACTAGTAGTGTTAGCGTTCCCCATCGTAATGCCGCTATTTCCATGATCAGTTACTGCAATGACTAGAGTATTACCGTCTTCCTTCGCAAAATCGACTGCTTCTTTCACCGCATCATCGAATGATAATATATCGCTAATGATACCAATTGTATCGTTGGCATGTGCAGCCCAGTCAACCTTGCTACCTTCTACAAAGAGGAAGAAGCCATCCTCATCCTTTTTCAGCGTATTGATTGCTTTATTCGTCATTTCAGCAAGTGTAGGCTCAGATGCTCTTGTTTTTGCACGATCTAAATCATAAGCAAGTGAACTTGGTGCAAAGCTTCCCCAAATTTTTGAGGATTGACTATTAAATAGCTCATCGCGCGTTTTAACGAGATCATAATTTTTTTCATTCAAAACCTTGATTAAATCCTCGCCATCTTGACGGGCATTTTTCGATGTGCCTGGTGATAGTGATTCCAGACCACCGCCTAAGACAACATCAATATTTTGATAAACCTGCTGCTCTGCAATATCCCCATATTGACTTCTATTGTTGACATGGGCAGAAAAACCAGCTGGTGTAGCATGTTGAATTTCGGAAGTAGAAATTAATCCAGTGGCCTTACCTTGCTGCTTAGCTCCTTCTAGCACATTGGCTACAGGGCGGAAGGCTTCATCCTTAGCGATTTGCGCTAATCCAGGGGAGTTGATCACAGATGGGAGAACACCTATATATTTATCGTTCGATTTATGGCCAGTTGCTAATGCTGTCGCAGCAGGCGCGGAATCGGTAATGGCAGATTCAGCAGAATATGTGCGCATAGCACCTGATAAAATTTCATCCATTGCTAGGCTTTCACCTTTATACCAGCGGGAAAGGGTGACAGCATTATTACTACTACCATCCATCACAAGCATAATGACATTTGTCGGTTTCTTTACTTCGGCTGCATGTACCTCTTGCTGTGAGATACTAACTGCGGATAAAGTCACTGCACTTGCTAAAAACAATGAAGTCCATTTTTTTGCGTATTTCATGATTTTCCTCCTTTAGATGAATTCAACTGTAAGTGTAAAGGAAGGGTGTAAAGCTAGCGTTAAAGGTTTGTTAATGAAATATGGTAATTATGTAAATGAAAGGGGAGAAAAGAATCTGTGTAAGGGTCACACAGATTCTTTTGGGGCATTACAAATTTTCCTGATGTTGTGCACCATCGATCGTTTCATAATATAAAATGTCTTCTTCAATGTACAAGTTGAGGACTTCATCTTCAAGTAAGACTTCTTCAGAGCCGTCCTGGACATTAATTTTTGTTAAATAACCGGCATTGTCATAGTCACTGCAATAAATGGAATCATCATAAGTAGCTAAATAATAGCATGCTGTTTCTGTAATTTGATTGTTTTCATTTGTGTCTAAATTATAGGAATAGACCATATTATCTTTGATATTATTATAATAAATCACATCATCGACAGTATGGGCATACCACATATCATGCATAAAATCATAATTGTTATTTGTAGCAGTAAAATAATTTTCATTAACCCATAAATGATCTTGGCTTAATTTTTCATCACTGACTAAAAAGTATTCATAGGAAATCGCATAAGGCTCCGCTGAATCCACGTCATTCCACGTTGTATCAAGATGATACCAATTGCCATCGATACTGACTAAATTCCAAGCATGCAGCTGATCCTCACTATAGCCATATACGTATTTCGCTTCTACATCCGAAGCTAATAGTAGGCGATAAGCTAGTAGAGCATAAGCTTGACATACCGCAGTTTCTTCGTTTATCAGCTCAAAAACCGTTTGTCCCTCAGTAGAGCCTTGTTCAGTATAAGTGGCTAACTGTACAACCGTATCATTAATGATTTTAGCACGTTCAAAATCTGTCATATCTGTCGAAATATACTGATCAGCAAAAGCCTCTACATATTGATCGACCTTTTGCTCCTTTTTGGCATCTGTTAAGTAATCAATCGACAACTCTACCAAATAGCCATTATCTATTTCCCAAGCCGTCCATTCATAAGTAAGAAAATAACCAGCTGTATAGGGATCGACGAAGGAAAGCAGGCTATTTAAGTCATTCAGCTGCACCTCAAAATCTTCGAAGTTTAGCTTCCCAGTATAAGGGACTTCAAAGTGCTGTTCAAACTTTGCTACTTGTTTTTCAACTTTTTTAGTGAATTGTAGTAAGGCAGGATCATCCTTAAATAATGAGGTTGAGAAAAGATCATTAGGTGAAAAAGAGGCAGATAGCGCTTTACTTTCTGGTTTCTTCATATCATTCTCTGTATCTTCTGCTAAGGTTGTGGTTGTTACATCCTCTTCCTCAAGAAGTAGGTCAATGGCCTTTGAGCATGCCGTAAGAAAGGGAATCATGCAGCATAGTACTAGCAGCGCTGTTATTTTTTTATTCATTTTCCCACCCTCCAAAAAAGTTCATTTTTGCCATTATAATTTAATTTGTAGGGAGTGACATCCACAAATAGTAGCACAAGTCGACAAGGATGGAAGCATGAGGCGGAAAATTTCCAGCAAAACATAAAGCGAAGTTTGTCATCACAACCTTTTTTTGTTATAATGTAGTCTGTTGTGATGTTTCAAAGTTCGGGAGGTGCAGTGAATGCATACAGTAGTATTAGTTTCATTAGTTATCGTATCATTAGCGTTAATCGTTGTGGTATTACTTCAATCTAGTAAAAGTGCAGGCTTATCAGGTGCCATCTCGGGTGGAGCTGAGCAACTATTTGGAAAGCAAAAAGCACGTGGTATGGATTTAATCCTTCACCGTGCAACAATTGTGTTAGCTATAGTGTTCTTTTTATTAGCAATCGCTATTACAAAAATCTAATAGTTGAAGATATATCGCCTAACCGAATTGGTTGGGCGTTTTCTTTTATCATTGTTAAATGGTAAATTCTCTCTCTGTAGTAAAAAATGAATGGTAACGCAATAACCAATGATCCGCTGGGCATCATCGAGATGACGAGATTGGGTATAGTATGTATATATGTATAAGTGTTGTAGAATGAAGGAGTGCTTACAGTGAACAAATCATTATCACAGCCATTTTTCTTTCAGGCAGGACCACGTGCTGTTTTATTATTACACGGCTTCACAGGAAGCTCTGCAGACGTACGAATGCTTGGTAGATTTTTAGAGAAAAAAGGGTATACTACATTAGCACCTCACTATAAAGGTCACGGTGTGGAACCAGAAGAACTAATCACAACAGGTCCAGCAGACTGGTGGCAGGATGTTATTGCCGCCTACAAACAGTTACAGGATGCTGGCTATCAGGAAATAGCCGTTGCTGGACTTTCATTAGGCGGTGTTATGGCATTAAACGTTGCATTAAATAATCCTGTTAAAGGCATTGTGACAATGTGTGCCCCTATGACAATGCGTACAACCGACGTTATGTTTGAGGGTGTCTTGAAATATGCAAGGGACTATAAAAAGTTCCAAGGGAAACAGGAAGAACAAATTGAAGCTGAAGTTGCAAGTATTGCTGACAAAGGCATGCCATCTCTACAGCAGCTTCGAGAATTTATAGCCCGCACTCGTCAAGAAATTGACATGATTTATGCGCCTATTTTCGTCGTACAAGCTACAAATGATGAAGTAATAGAGACAGAATCTGCCAACATTATATATAATCAAACTGAGTCACTTGAAAAGCACATCAAGTGGTATGAAAACTCAAAACATGTTATTACATTAGATCAAGAAAAAGATCAATTACATGAGGACATTTATCGCTTTTTAGAAAGCCTAAATTGGGCACAATAATATAAATAGGATTTTCTCATGAAGGAGGGAATATGTATGAAAGACCAAAAAGATACACTACAAAGTCGTTTACTCGATTTTTTCAGCACAGATGATTATAAACCACTAACAGTCGGTGAAATCGAGGATGAATTTGGCTTTGAGGATGCGGAGGAGTTCAAGGAGCTTGTGAAAACACTTGTCCGCATGGAAGGGCAAGGCTTAGTTGTGCGTTCCCGCTCCAATCGCTATGGCCTACCAGAGCGTATGAATTTGCTAAGAGGTAAATTTATCGGACATGCGAAGGGCTTTGGCTTCGTGACACCTGACGTCGAGGGCATGGATGATGTGTTCATTCCACCGCATGAAATTAACGGTGCCATTAACGGAGACATCGTTCTGATACGTGTTTTAAAGGAATCATTCGGTGATCGACGTGAAGGTACGGTTACAAAGGTCGTCGAGCGTGGTCAAACAAGCTTTGTCGGTACATTCCAGGCTAACCGTGGCTTCGGCTTTGTTGTTCTAGACGATAAAAAGCTACCAATGGATATCTTTATTGCCAAAGGAGATACATTAGGGGCTGTCGATGGACATAAGGTTGTTGTTGAGGTAGCAACATGGCCAGAGGATTTAAAATCTGCTACAGGCTATATTACAAAAATTTTAGGGCATAAAAATGATCCAGGTGTGGATATTTTATCCATTTTGTATAAGCATGACATTCCACCTGAATTCCCAGATGAAGTCATTGCTGCTGCACAGCGCGTGCCAGATGAAATTACAGAGGCCGATTTAGTAGGTCGTCGTGATTTACGTCATGAAACGATTGTGACAATTGATGGGGCAGATGCAAAGGATTTAGATGATGCCGTAACTGTAACGAAAAATGTAGATGGAACGTATAAGCTTGGCGTACATATTGCAGACGTAAGTTATTATGTAACGCAAGGCTCGGTCATTGACATTGAAGCTTACGATCGTGCGACAAGTGTTTATTTAACAGACCGTGTCATTCCAATGATTCCACATCGTTTATCAAATGGCATTTGTTCATTAAATCCACAGGTTGACCGTTTAACACTATCCTGTGAAATGATTATTGATGCGAATGGTAATGTGGTTGCACATGAAATTTTCCAAAGTGTCATTAAAACGACTGAGCGTATGACGTATAAGGACGTTTACAAGATTTTAGAGGAGCAGGATGAGGCACTAATTGAACGCTATGAGCCACTTGTTCCAATGTTTAAAAACATGGCTGAGCTGTCGGGCATTTTGCGCCGTAAACGCGAAATGCGAGGAGCCATTGACTTTGACTTCAAAGAATCCAAGGTGATCGTGAACGAAGAAGGATGGCCAGTTGATATTGAATTACGTGAACGAACAGTAGCGGAGAAATTAATTGAAGATTTCATGCTAGCTGCCAATGAAACAGTGGCAGAGCACTTCCACTGGATGAATGTACCGTTTATATACCGTATTCACGAAGATCCAAAGCCTGAGAAGCTTCAACGCTTCTTTGAATTTGTCACGAACTTCGGTATTTTAATTAAAGGTACTGGTAATACCGTTCATCCTAAGGCATTACAGGATGTATTGAAGGCCATTGAAGGCATGCCAGAGGAGCCTGTTATCTCAACGATGCTCTTACGTTCAATGCAGCAGGCGAAGTACTACCCTGAAAGTCTTGGACACTTTGGCTTATCAACGGATTTCTATACACACTTCACATCACCAATTCGTCGTTATCCTGACTTAGTTGTACACCGTTTAATTCGTACGTATTTAATTAACAAGGATACATCGAGAGAAACCATTGCACAGTGGAGTATGGCAATGGATGAAATTGCTGACCACACGTCTGAGCGTGAACGTCGTGCTGTTGATGCAGAACGTGATACAGACGCACTTAAAAAAGCACAATATATGTCCGACAAAATTGGCGAAGAATTCGAAGGGATTGTTTCATCCATTACAAACTTCGGTATTTTCGTGGAGCTACCAAACACCATCGAAGGACTTGTCCATATTAGCAATATGACTGATGATTACTACCGCTTCGATGATCGTCAAATGATTATGATCGGGGAACGAACGAATCGCCAATTCCGTATTGGGGATGAAGTGACAGTTCGTGTGGCAAATGTCATTATTGAGGAGTCATCCATTGACTTTGAAATCGTTGGAATGGTAACTTCATATGGACGAACACGCAAAGCAGCACCAACTGTTATTCATGCACGTAAAAATTACAGCGATAACAAAGGTGAACGAAGTCGCCGAAGCACACGCAGTGATGAGGAAAAAGGCGGACGTGGTGGCAATCGTAGAGGCGGTCGTCAAGAGGATGATCGTGGAACTCGTAGCACCAAGCAAGGTGAACGACGCGAAAGTGACCGGGATCCGCGTGGTCGCCGCAAAGATGACTCAAGCCCAGGTCCTAAAAAACGCGTGAAACAAAAGCAAAAGTTCTATGAGGGCATTGCCAAAAAAGGCAAAAAGAAAAAAACAAAACGTAAATAAGCCTAAGCGAAAGTATTCATTGAAAGGGTGCTTTCGCTTAAGCTCAACCTTTTAAGTAGAGGGTGAAAGATATGGCAAAAGGTTCTGGTAAAGTATTAGCACAAAACAAAAAAGCAGGCCACGACTACTTCATCGAAGAAACAATTGAAGCAGGCATGGTCCTAACTGGCACAGAAATCAAATCCATCCGTGCAGGCAAAGTCCAACTGAAAGACTCCTTTGTCCGCGTCCGCAATGGTGAAGCATGGATCAACAATATGCACGTTAGCGCCTTCGAACAAGGCAACCGTTTCAACCACGATCCACTACGCACCCGCAAGTTGCTGCTCCACAAAAAGCAGATCGGCGAGCTAGTCGGTGCCGTAAAACGTGACGGCTACACAATCGTCCCATTGAAAATGTACATCAAGGATGGCTACGCCAAGCTCCTAATTGGCATCGGTAAAGGGAAAAAAGACTACGATAAGCGCAGCGACATGCGCAAAAAAGAAGCTAAACGCGAGATGGAACGTGCCTTCAAGGAACGCCAGCGTTAAAAAGGCTGATGAGAAAGCAGGCAAGTGCCACACTTTCTCATCTGTTTTTTTCTATATTGAAGCAAATTTGTTAGAAGCTGTTTGGATAAATCCAACAGCTTCTTTTTTTGGTCCGATAACACAAAAAAATTAAAATATAATCCCCTTTTTTATCTTCTAAGACATATGTTTAGAAAATTCCAACAATTAAAATTGTAGTAACTACATAATTCATTTCGAGGTGAGTCTTATGAATAAAACAGTTATCGAAAAAATTACGCACATTGTTGGTGAAAAATACGTAAAAAGCTCAACTGCACAGCTCTTAGCTTATTCCTATGATGCAACAGCAAACTTCCAGCGCTTACCTGATCTTGTTATTTCACCAGGGAATGCAGAGGAAATTGCGGAGGTTTTAAAAGTATGTAATGAATATAAGATTTCAATTATTCCTCGAGGCTCTGGGACAAACCTTGCAGCAGGAACGGTGCCTTATGAGGGAGGGGTAGTGATTTTATTTAATAGAATGGATCAAATTGTAAATTTTGATAAGGAAAATTTAACGATTACAGTACAGCCAGGTATTATATCCGAGAATCTTTGTATATTTGTTGAATCACATGGTTTATTTTACCCTCCTGATCCAAGCTCAATGAGAATTTCTACAATTGGTGGCAATGTCAGTGAAAACTCAGGTGGCCTGCGGGGGTTAAAATACGGTGTAACAAAGGATTATGTGAAAGGGTTACAAATTGTTTTACCGAACGGAGATATTCTAGAAACAGGTGGCAAACTAGCAAAGGACGTAGCAGGCTATGACCTCACCTCATTATTTGTTGGAGCAGAGGGAACATTAGGTGTAGTAACAGCCATTACCTTAAAGCTTATCCCTTTACCACAATATAAAATGACGAGCATCGCATACTTTGAATCTTTAGAGGATGCAGCGAGAACAGTATCTAGTATTATTGCACATAAAATCATTCCAGTAACGCTAGAATTTCTTGATAAAAAAACAATTAGCGCCGTCGAGCAATATATGAAAATAGGTCTCTCAACAGATGTAGAAGCAATGCTCCTACTCGAGCAGGATGGTGAAATGTATCAAGTAGAACAAGATGTCAAAGAAATGGTACGAATTGCGGAAGAAAATGGTGCTCTTTTTACGCAAATTGCAAAAGATGCACAGGAAGCGGAGCAAATTAAAACAGCAAGACGTGTCGCATTATCAGCATTAGCAAAATTAAAACCGACAGTTATTTTAGAGGATGCCACAGTACCACGATCAGAGCTGGCCAAAATGGTGAAGAGAATTAATGATATTTCCGAAAAGTACAAGGTCAATATTGCCACATTTGGTCATGCAGGCGATGGAAATTTGCATCCTACATGCTTAACAGACCTGCGAGATGAAGATGAGATGCACCGTGTGGAAGCGGCATTTGCGGAAATTTTTGAGGCAGCACTTTCGCTAGGTGGCACGATTACAGGGGAGCACGGTGTAGGTGAAATGAAGGCACCTTATTTAGAATGGAAGATTGGTCCTGTTGGTATTACTGTAATGAAAAACATTAAGCAAGCCTTTGATCCAAACAATATTATGAATCCTGGCAAAGTTTTTGCAAAAGAGACGAAGAAAAGAGTGGTGGTAGATGGTGGCAACTAATGTTCAGCAGCAAATGCAACAATCCTTCGAGACGCATATCGATGAAAATTTATTACTGGACTGTATGAGATGCGGTTTCTGTTTGCCAAGCTGTCCGACATATCTTCATACAGAGCAAGATGAGGCCCAATCACCTCGTGGGCGTATTGCCTTAATGAAGGCGGTGCGTGATGGAATAGTACCCTTTGATGCGTCCATTGAGAAGTCATTTGATTTATGTTTAGGATGTCGTGCTTGTGAGCCAGCATGTCCGGCTGGGGTACAGTATGGTGCTTTGATTGAGCAAACGCGTGAGGCGGTACAAGAAGTGAAGCACGCATCCCTCGTAGAAAAAACAACACGTACAATTGTTTTTAATAATCTTTTCGTCAAACAAAAAAATATGCAACATGCCGTCAGCCTACTGCATCTTTATCAAAAAACAGGCCTACAAAAGGCTGTGCGAAAAATTGGCTTTTTAAATTTATTCCCCAAGCATGTAAAAACAATGGAGGCATCTCTACCACCCATAGCAAGAAAAATACAGCCATTCAAACAGGTGAAACCAGCTACGATGAAGGTGGCCTTTTTTACAGGCTGTTTAATGGATACGCTTTATAAGGAAACAAACGATAAAACAGTATTCTTGCTACAAATGCTTGGTGTGGATGTTATTATTCCAGATAATCAAAGTTGCTGTGGGGCTCTGCATGGACATAGTGGGGAGCTAAAGCGTGGTAAGCAAAACTTAATTCGTAATGTAGAGCTATTTGATTCAGATGATTACACTTATATTGTTAATAATGCTGGTGGCTGTGGAGCTTTCTTGAAGGAGTATGAAAAGCATTTACAGAGTGATGATCAGTATCGTGAAAAGGCAATTCGATTTTCTGAGAAGACAATTGATATTTCAAGCCTGCTTGTCAAAGCTGGTCTGCTTGATTATTTAGCCACCTTGCCTCAGCAAGCAAAGCAAACACTTGTAACGTATCAGGATTCCTGTCATTTACGCAATGTCAATAAAGTCTTCAATGAGCCAAGAATGATTTTACAGGCACTACCAAATGTCCTTTTCACAGAACTGCCAAATGCCAACACTTGTTGTGGTTCAGCAGGAATATATAATTTATTGCAACCTGCATCAGCTAATGACATTTTAGCTACAAAAATGGCAACGATTAAGGCGCTACAGCCCACAGTTATCGTTACGGCCAATCCTGGTTGCTTGTTACAAATTCAATCTGGTATCCATAAGGAAAAGCTAGAATCAAGCATGTATGCCTCACATATTGTTGATTTTATCTACAAGAGCATAGAAAACTGTAGTAAAATAGCTAAAATATACTAAATTTTCGGCATAATCAGTATATTAATCTTTATGGGGGGTGGCACAATGTTTGATTTGCAAATAATTGGCACAAAAATTGTAAGAGAGCTTGGTGAGTTGATTGATCAAAATGTTGTTGTAATCGATCATAATGGATTTATTATTGCCAGCACAGACATGTCGAGGATGAATCAATTTCATGAAGGTGCTTTAATAGCCATGAAAAACAAAGAAGTCATGCATATGACGAAGGAGCTGTCGATTCAATTGAAGGGTGTGCGTGAGGGTCTTGTCATGCCATTAGTTATTGAAGATACATCAATTGGAGTAATTGGTGTTACTGGCCAACCTGCGGAAATAGAAAAATATGGGAAACTTGTTCAGAAAATTACACAGTTTTTTGTGGAAGATTTTTTAATGCACCGTAAAAAAGAACGAGAGACTAAAATGTTTGAGCTCTTCCTGCTAGATTTATTAAATGGTCAGGTAAATCAATTGTTGCTAGAGCAACGAGCAGAAATGTTAAATATTGATACAGAGCTCTACAATCGAATTATTATAATTCAATTGAATAAGAGAATCGATGAGAAGGGGGTGGATTATTTGCGTGCAATTCAAATAATCCATCCTCAATTACATATTTTTCAATGGAGCTTTGATAAGCTAGTGTTGCTTGTCCCAAAAATAACGCGTATTCATTTAGAGCAAACACTTCATTCATTTAACCGCAAACTTATAAAGCTATATGATGACGATATATTTATAGGTGTCGGCAACTCACATTCCTTCTTTGAGCTAAATGCATCCTACAACGAAGCAAATATAGCGTTAACGGTTGCTATAGAAAATAGACAAATAGTATTTGAAGAGGATTTGAAATTAGAGTTACTATTGTCCGACCTTGATGAACAAAAGGTTGGCCATTTCATCGGCAGAACAATTGGTTCTTTATTAGAGGAAGAAGAACTAATATACAATCTAGAAATGTGGCTAAAAAGTAAAGGGGGCTTACAGGAAATTGCTGATGCCCTTCATATTCATAAAAATACATTAAAATATCGCTTAAAAAAAATAGAAAAGCTTTTAAAGATTGATATTAATAATAATGAAAATAAATTGGAATTAATGATTGCTATTTTGCTGTTTCGAAAAAGAAAAAGCGTTTAATTAAATACTTGAAAATGCTGTTATTTGTATGATTTTTATTTGTTAGAGACAAAAATCACTCAATTATTATGTAACTTTTTATCCCCTAGGAATATATATTTAGATTTTTCGGAATTATAAAATAATTATAGAATCTAATATAAAAAGAGTAGGGGGATATTTTATGAGGAAATTTTTAAAAGGGAGAAATCTTCTCTTGGCTATGCTCTTGATCGTATCAGCAATACTAGCTGCCTGTGGTGGTAGCAGTAGCGGGGATGCTGATGATAAAGAAAAGTCATATAAATTAAAAATGTCTGTCACAGTATCAGATTCATCAACATGGTATGAGGCAGCAAAAAAACTGGCAGATGATATGGATAAAGAAACAGATGGTCGCATTAAAATTGAAGTATTTACGAATGAACAATTATCTGGGGGAGATTCGGGTAAGGCTGTTGAAGGCTTAGCAAAGGGTTCAATTGATTTAACATTTAACTCTACGATTATTTATTCGATTTTAGATCAACGTTTTGGTGTGACAAGTGCACCTTTTTTACTTAAGGATCATTCAGAGGTAGATAAAGTGTTTAATGGAGAAGGGGGAGAAAAGCTAAAAGAACTTTTAGCTGAAAAGGGTGTACAAGCTTTAGGCTATGGAGAGAATGGTTTCCGTCAAATAACGAATAGTAAGCGTGAAATTAAGCTACCAGAAGATTTAAATGGATTAAAGATTCGTATACCTGGTATTACCATGTACACAGATTTATACCGTTCATTAGGAACAGATCCTGCAACAATGACATTCTCAGAAGTGTTTACAGCATTGCAGCAAGGAACGATTGATGGGCAAGAAAATCCTATTGATGTTATTGCTTCGTCAAAGCTTGACGAAGTTCAGGATTACTTAACATTGTGGAACTATTCATATGATCCATTAGTGTTAGGTATGAATAAAAAGCTCTATGATTCTTTAAGTGATGCAGACCGTGAATTATTTGATCGCCTGGGTAAAGAGGCAGCTGCATATCAAGTGAAAATTGCACGTGAAAAAGAAGCATCACAAATTGAAGATTTAAAAGCTAAAGGAATGAATGTTTATACGCCAACAGATGCAGAATTGGAAGCGTTTAAAAAAGCTGTTCAGCCTATTTATGATAAATATACGGATATTTGGGGAGAAGATTTATTGAAAGCGTTTACGCCATAAGGGGGAAACATATGAAATTCTTAGACTATTTTGAAGAGATTATATTAAGCGTTACATTTGCAGCGATTACATTTATAACATTTGTAAACATTGTTTCTCGTAATTTAGTCAACTTATCCCTTTCTTTTACAGAAGAAATCACAGTTAATTTGTTAGTATTGCTTACATTTGTTGGTACAGCATTAGGTGTGCGTAGATACGCACACCTTGGTTTTACCTTATTGTTTGATAAAGGGAATAAGCTGACAAAAAAGGCAATTGTCATTATTTCATCAGTAGCAAGTGGTGTATTGTTTGCAGTATTACTTTATTACGGCATTGATATGGTATTGTTCCAAATGGAGATTAATCAAACAACACCGGCATTAGGAATGCCGCAGTGGATTTTATCTTCTGCCTTACCACTAGGTGCATTACTATGTTTAATTCGTACAGTTCAAGCGATGGTTGAAGAATATAAAGCGGTAAGTAATGAAGGGAATGGAGCGGAAGGAGATGAGCTAGCATGATAGCATTATTACTTTTTGGCTCCTTTATCGTGCTCGTATTTTTAAGGGTACCCATTGCTGCGTCCTTAGCAGTAGCTTCAATGATAGTGCTATTTACATCACAAGGGCTATCTGGATTTGAGGCATTAACAGATATTATGTATACGAGCGTGGCAAAGTTTACGCTATTAGCGATTCCATTCTTTATTTTAGCGGGTGTCATTATGGACCATATCGGAATTTCTAAGCGTTTAATCGATTTTGCACAAACATTAGTTGGACATCGTAAAGGTGGGATTGTTCTTGTAACGGTATTAGTAGCAATTTTCTTCGCTGCTATTTCAGGGTCTGGTCCAGCCACAGTTGCTGCCATTGGAGGTATTCTCATTCCGGCAATGGTGAAAAATGGCTACCGTAAAGAAACTGCTGGGGGATTAGTGGCGAGTGCGGGTGCGATAGGTATTATTATTCCCCCATCGATTGCCTTCATTATTTTTGCAGTAGTAGCAGGAGATCAAATCCCAATTACAATTAACCGTCTTTTTATGGCAGGGGTTATACCAGGTATTTTAGTAGGGATCGGTTTATTTATTGCTGGAATGTACGTTCGTAAACGAGACATTAAAAAAGGTATTTTTAATGACTCTGTGGAAGCAGTTAAGCAAAAAAGTACAGGAAAAGAACGCTGGGATGCATTTATTAAGGCACTTCCTGGATTAATGATTCCTGTCATTATTTTAGGTGGAATCTATGGAGGGTTTTTCACACCAACAGAAGCGGCAGTTATTGCGGTTGTATATGGACTAATTGTAGGACTGTTTATCCATCGAAAAGGCTACATAAAAATGATGTATCGTATTTTTATTGAATCGGCGTTACAAACAGCAGTTGTAATGATTATCGTAAGTGCCGCCTCTGTCTTTGCCTATATTGTCACAACAGAGCAAATTGCCTCAACTATTTCAGATACCGTTTTAGGTTTAACAGATAATAAAATCATTATTTTACTACTAGTAAATATTATTCTATTAATTGCTGGTGCATTTATCGATGCCATTTCTGCGTTTTATATATTTGTCCCGATATTACTTCCAATTATGTTAATGCTCGATGTAGACCCGGCTGTATTTGGCGTGTTTATGACGATTAACTTAGCAATCGGCTTATTTACACCACCTGTTGGCTTGAATTTATATGTTGCTGCCAGTATTTCAAAGGCCAATATCGTTCAAATTTCAAAAGGGGTGGTCCCGTTTATTGTTGCTTCGGTTATCGTTTTATTACTTGTAACCTATATACCTTCTCTATCAACATTTTTACCAGATTTATTAAATATTAAATAGCAAAGGGGAAAACTATGATGACATTAAAAGATGATGTAGCGATTGTTACAGGAGCAGCAAGTGGTATTGGACAAGCAGTTGCGGTCCAGCTTTCAAAGCAAGGGGTACATGTTGTTTTAGTTGACTTAAATTCATGTGAGAAAACAATTGAAAAACTAGCACATGATAGCTATTTAGAATGCTTAGGAGATATTCGTGATGCAGAGTTTGTGAAAGCAACAGTCAATCGCACAGTTGAAAAGTATGGAGAGATTCATATCTTGGTGAACAATGCTGGGACATGTAGCCGAAAAAATATTGAAACAATGACTTTTGAGGAATGGTCGCGTGATCTTGATACGAACTTAAAAGCAACGTTTATGTTTACCCAGGCATGTGTGTACCCACATATGAAGGATGCACAATATGGTCGGATTATTAATATTAGCTCAGTTTCAGGTTTAAACGGCGGTGTTACCTCTGGCGAAGATGGTACAGGTCGCTCAGGTCCAGCTTATGCTGCATCAAAAGGAGGGGTTATTGCCCTTACGAAATGGGTAGCAAAAGAGCTTGGCCCACTTAATATTACTTGTAACTCTGTGGCACCAGGCGCAACCTTAACAGGTATTACAACAGGGGTTCCATACAATTTAGATCAACAGGTTATTAAGCGTATCGGCACACCAGATGATATTGCAAGTGCCGTCTTATACTTTGCATCGAGGGAGGCTAGCTATGCAACTGCTCAGGTGTTAAAGGTAGATGGAGGGATTAGTATTGGATAATTCTCGTTGGCAAGCTTTGTATGACCGACCTACGGATAGAATTATCGGGAGATTGAAAGCAGGAACGGATTTATTTACTGGGATGAAAGAGGTTTGCAATCACTTTGGGGTAAAGGGAGGGCAATTTCAATGCATGGGATCCCTAAAGCAGGCTACCTATGTTCAAGTTCAAAGAGGTGAAAAGCAAGGGACCATTGTTTATTCACCAAAACGGCAAACTACTTCTCCAGTCGAACTTATTTCTGGTTTAGGGTTTATTGGGATAGATATGGAGACGAATAATTTAGATATTCATTTCCATGGATCTTTTGTCGATTGTGATCAACATTTTACTGGTGGTCATTTTCTTGAAGGAGAAAATGAAATCGCTATCACAGTCGAATTCATCCTCTATCCATTAAGAGAGGCGATACCGAAAAGACGGAAGGATCACCAATTTGGGGTTCTAATTTTTCATTTTGATGAATAGGGGGGAAGATAAATGAGTACAATTGGCCAATTAGCACTGAAATCGGCTCGAGCGTATCCAGATAAAATAGCAGTTAAATTCAAAGATCGTGCGATTTCCTATGCCAATTTGATGGAACGGGCCTATGCTCTAACAGCTTATTTTAAAAGCCTTAACTTACAAAAAGGAGAGCGCGTAGGTATTTTAATGTCAAATCGATTAGAGCATATAGAGCTTGATGTAGCTGTTTCTTTATATGGTCTTATTAAAGTCCCACTTAATTACCGATTGCATCCGAAAGAACATGAGTATCAGGTGAAGGATTCAGGCATGAGTCTGATGATTGGTGAAAAATCATTAATTGATCCGCTACATATTGACTTTCCAATTCTTTATTGTGGAGAACCGTATGAGCTAGTAGTGAAACAGTTTAAAGGGCAATCCCATGAAAATGAAGTGAACGAAAATGATACGATGGCCATTATGTATACTTCAGGAACGACAGGTAATCCGAAAGGCGTTATGCTATCACATCGCAATATGGTTAGTGGAGCCCTATCCTTAGCAATAGCGTGTGAAGTTGACTATACGGATATGCTTGGTCACGTCGCACCACTGACACACGGGGCAAACTTTTTAAGTCATGTGGCATGGCTCTATGGCTTAACACAAGTTATTTACGATAAATTTGAGCCAGAGCAATTTGTTCATTTATTAGAGCAGGACCGTATTTCAATCATTTTCCTAGTCCCAACGATGGTCAACCTAATGATTCAGCACGATCAGTTCAACCCGCAGAAGCTTCGTACCATTAAATCGATTAATATGGCAGGCTCCCCGATCGCTGCCGCTAAGTTGCAAGAGGCACTAGATAAAGTAGGAACAAAATTTGTAGAAACCTATGGTCAAGTAGAGGGACCGATGTGCATTTCGATGATGCCACGCGAGGATTTACCATATTGCCTTGATTCATGTGGTAGAGTTGGACCATTTGTTGATGTGAAAATCGTGGATGCTGAGGGCAATGAATGTCCAGTAGGAGAAATAGGCGAAATTACTGCAAAGGGCCCGCTTATTATGCAAGGCTATTGGAATAACGAAAAGGCGACTGCCGAAACATTGCGTGATGGCTGGCTTCATACAGGCGATTTAGGCAAGCTAGATGCGCATGGCTACCTATCGATCGTGGACCGCAAAAAGGAGGTCATTATTTCAGGTGGTGTAAATATCTATCCGCGAGAAGTAGAGGAAGTGTTGAACAAGCATGAATTCGTCAAGGAAACATGTGTAATTGGTATTCCAGATGACAAATGGGGCGAATCCATTGTCGCCTATGTCGTGCCAAACGGCCGTGGGGAAATTGATAAGGATGCCTTAATCGAGCTTTGTCAGCAACATTTAGCGAGCTTTAAAAAGCCAAAAGAAATTTTCGTAGTAGAAGCCCTACCAAAAAGCTCCTACGGGAAGATTTTAAAACGGGAGCTAGTAAAACAACATATGGAGGTGACACAGTGACGGTATATGTTCATAGTGTAAGCATGACGAAGTTCGGTAACAATGAAAATGCTTCATTAAAGGATTTAATGCTCACTGCTAGTAAAGAGGCGCTAGATGAGGCAAGAGACTTAAAAATCGATGCGGTTTTTGTTGGTAACTATATGGGAGGTAGCTTAGCCAATCAAGAAATTCTAGGTGCGATCGTAGCAAATGACCTAGGGCTCGGATCCATTCCTACAGCCAAATTAGAGGGTGCCTGTGCATCAGGTGGTATTGCATTACGGCAAGGTATTTTAGGTATATTAAGTGGCGAATATGAAAGCGTTTTAGTTGTCGGTGTAGAAAAAATGAAGCATGCCCCAACCGCCACTGTCACGCAATTTATTAACTCTGCAATGGATCAGACGACAAACGAACGTTATGCGGGTCTAACTTTCCCAGGATTTTTTGGTGTAGTCGCAAACCGCTACTTCCATGAGACAGGTGCAAATAAATCCCATTTAGCAAAATTAGCGTTGAAAAACCGTGAAAATGCATTACAGAATCCATTAGCCCAATTCCAAAAACCAGCAACACTCGAAGAAATAATGAATGCACGTATGATTACAGATCCACTTGGTTTATTCGATTGTTCACCTATTACAGATGGAGCAGCAGCAGTTGTGTTATCTCGTAAGCCATCGGATATTAAAATAGTAGCATCTGCACAGGCTTCAGGACCGACAATGATGCAGGATGCCATTGATTTATTATCATTACCAGCGATTCGCATTTCAGGACAGCAAGCCTATGAAAAAGCAGGGGTTGGTCCTGAGGATATTGATGTTGTGGAAATTCACGATTGCTTCTCCATGACAGAAATGCTGGCCATTGAAGAGCTTGGTTTTTTCCCGAAATTAGAAGGCTGGCTAGCTATCGAACAAGGGAAAACGCGCGTGAACGGAGAAAAGCCTATCAATACAAGCGGAGGTCTATTATCGAGAGGACATCCTATTGGCGCAACAGGTGTGGCACAGTTTTACCAATTAGTACTCCAATTACGTGGACACGCACCAAACCAGCTAGAAAAACGACCGCGATTAGCACTTGCACAAAATTTAGGTGGCACTGGTTCTTATTCGGTTGTCCACATATTAGAAAGGGTGTAGCAGATGAAGGTTTATGAATGCTGTGGTGTAGAGTCAGTAACGAAAAAAGTGTATTGCAGCACCTGCCGCCAAGAAATTAAAAACGTACGAGAAGTCCCAGATGAGGGAACCGTGTACAGCTTTACGGTCATTCATATTGCACCAGCAGAATATGCCCATTTGGCACCGTATACTGTGGCACTAGTCCAGCTAAAGGATTCAACAGCCAAGCTAACAGTGCGTATTCAAGAAAGTGTCCAAATTGGTGACCTCGTACAGCTAGATGAAATGAAAGATGGAACATACATTTATCAAAAGGTGAGAACTGCTTAAGGATGGGGATGAAGTATGGTAGGCTGTTTGGAAGACGATGTCTTTCCTGGCGGCCTACTTTCTTATGAATAGTCTACTAGACTTATTATAAATGCTCCTTTATTGAGGCAAATTTCAATTTGGGTCCTGCTGCAGGTGTTAGCCTGTTGTCTCATAGAACATAGAGAGGCTTCTTATCTTGCGATCGAATAAAACAGGAGGTGATGACTTGGCAAATGCAAAGGTTTATTCCATTTTAGTTTTCGTTATGTTTCTTTGGGGCATGAACGTTACATGGCTAAAAGTAATTGTTTCCAATGGCGATCCTTTAACGATACAAACGGCGCGTATTTTTCTTGCAGCTATTACGATTTTTATTATTTTAAAGCTAACAAAGCAGCCGCTTTATATAAAGGGGATGCCATTTAAGTACATATTCATTGGTTGTTTTTTTGGCGTCATTTGTCACCATGTCTTTTTAGCATATGGCATCGTTCAAACAACAGCCATGAAAACAGCCATTATTAGTGGCTTAAGCCCACTTTTCACGGCACTTATTGCCGTATTATTTAAAGACACGGTTATGACAAAATCTAAATTAATTGGCTTTGCCCTTGGAGGAATTGGCGTGCTATTCGCAGTGGTGGACGACATTACTGAGCTGACCAACCTACAGCTAGGTGATTTTCTCGTCTTTATGTCATTCTTTTTGCAGGCATTTAGCTTTATCGCAATTCGTCGTGCAACTGAAGTCATCTCTCCTATGCTGATGACAGGCTGGATGCTTCTCATAGGCTCATCACTCTTATTAATTTTCACATTCGCTACAAGCCTTCGAAGCTACGGGGCTTTTGTATCCTTCAGCCCGTTCATATGGCTCGTATTTTTCATGTCCGCCATTTTAGCCACTTCCATCGGACATACACTATATAACTTATGTATAAAACACATTGGTGCAGCGGAATCCGCTATTTTTGTGAATTTTAATACCATATTCGCACTCATTGGAGCGGCCTTATTTTTACATGAAATCATTACACTTCAGCAATTTATCGGTAGTTTAATTATTATTTCAGGGGTTATAATCGGCACAAGCAATTTAGAGGAAAGACTTCTTCAAAGGAAAAAAAATCGCGATAAACTAGAATGTTAGAAAAATAGAGATGGTCAACTTTTCCTAGGCTTCTATAAGAACGCTGATCCAACTTATAAAGTGTCTCTACTTGATGTTTTAAGCTATTTATTTTATAATAGTAACACATGCCAGTGAGCATCTACTCGTACGATGTTCATTTACAACCTGCCTTGTGCAGCGTTGTCCGAACGGTTTATAACCGGATTATATCCGGGGACGTTACGGATTCGACAGGGATGGTTCAAGCTTTGGTCGCGCGTCGGAGGGCTCGGCTCCGTCATCAACGACAGTTATATAATAACTGGCAAACAACAAAACTTAGCTTTCGCAGCGTAAGCTCGTAAGCGCTCTGCCTCTCTATCGCCCATGTAGAGAACGTGGGGCCCAACTTTAGTGGGATACGGTCGATGGTGCCACCTGAGTCATCGGCAAGAGATTTCCAGGTTAGCGTACAGGACGCCTGTTTGTCGGCATAATGTTACGTGAATCGTAAATAGGCAAACTACACGCGTAGAAGCTGAAGTATTGGAGTTTCTGGACGCGGGTTCGACTCCCGCCGTCTCCATAATACGAATTTCATTGAATTTCATCTGATTTCAATGAACCTCAAAACCCTTGATATTCAAGGGTTTTTGTCGTTTTTAGAGATTCATTTACTTTCATCTAATTTCATTGAATTTCATCTTTATATGGTCAATTTTATGGTCAATTTGTGGTCACGATTTTAAGAAGTCTGCGAACAAATTGACTGTTTCTTTTTCGGCATGCGCAGTTAAATGCGTGTAAATATCCATAGTAGTTTTGATGTCGGAATGACCAAGACGCATTTGGACCTGTTTCATGTTAGCGCCCGCCTCTATTAGCATTGACGTATGCGTGTGGCGCAATCCATGTGTTGTAAGTGGCGGAAGTTCATACTTATCAATGACATAATTGAGCCATTTTCTCGTCTTAGTTGTTTGCAAATAACTATTGTCCTCATTCGGTAAAACTAATTGCTTTTTCTTTTTAAATCGTCTACCTAACGAGTTTTTAAGGTCAATTTGCCATTCTTGTAGAAGATTTATCGTTTCATCGTCTAAGCTGATAGTTCGACTAACACCAGTTTTCGTTGATTTCTCATACATAGTATTTTCTAATCCTCGTGCAATCGCTTTATTGATTGTCATTTCCTTTTTGTCAAAATCAATATCTTCCCAAGTGAGCGCTAATAATTCGCCTTTTCGCATTCCAGTAAAGGCGAGAATATGGATAGCAACGTATGCTTTCCGATTCGTTTCTTCTTTCATAACTGTTAGCAGTTTGTTTAATTCATCTTTCGTATAGAAATTGCGCTCTACTTTTTTGATTGTCGATTTGTGCGCCCGCTTTTTTGGCATCTCCACCAACTTAAATGGATTGGATGGTATTAAATCACGTTTAACTGCGTAATCCAATACTTTTGATGCGTAAGCTTTGATCGTGCGGGCTTTCGCTAATTTCTCGTGTAATTGGTTAACGAATTTTTGACATACATCCACGTTTAACTGCTCTATACGATAGTCACCGATTGCAGGAAGGATATGATGCTCAAAGTATTTCAGCGTTTTATTGAGCGTACTTTCCTCGACTGTGTTTTTATAGACTTCTATCCATGCCTCATATAGCTCGCGGTATGTTTCGTAAGTTCTTTTTTGAAACGTACCTTTAGCGATTTCGACTTGAATACGTGCCAGCGCAATTTCAGCTTCTTTTAAAGATCTAAAACCTCGGCGCGTCGTATATTGCGGTTTTCCCGTTAATGGATCTAAACCGAGATACACTTTAAACATATAATAAGTTTTACCGTCTTTTTTCTTATAAGCCTTAATGGCAGTATTGGATTTTCTTGGCATAGTTAGTATTCCTCCTATAATTACGGGGACAAATTACAAAGGGAATATAACCAGCGTTACTAATCGAAGTAACACTTTTATTATAAAATTACGGGTTCGAGTTGTCTAAAAAATAGCGTAATTTGCCACCGCAAGTTTATTAGTTTTGAGTAATGGAAATTTTGATTAGCAGATTGCTAATAGAAAAGGTTTTAAAGTGTGGAATTAAAAAGAGTTTTCAGTAAGGAAGCGGTCAATTTCACTTTTTGCTACGCGTTTTACACGATCAACTTCTGCAACTTTTAGTCCCATGATGCGGAATTTGTTGAAAGTGTTATAGGAGATATTGAGATATTGACACGCCTCTTCGATAGACATCCATTCTTTCGGTTCATCTTTCTTGTTGCTAACAATTTCATTCAATAATTCAGCGATTGTATTTAAAACAATCGCCTGTGTGGTGGATTGAATTTCTAATGCATTTAGTTCCATTTATAACGACCTCCTAAATTAGATTGTTTATAAAAATGATAAGGTTACAAATGTAACTACATAAAGGCTCCTCCTTTCGCAATATGTAAATGGGTTTGTCGCAGGAGGAATTGGAGTATTAGGCAAAATAAAAGCTGGCTTATTTAAAAACACATGCATACTTAGAGGCGCACTTAGCATATAAATGGGCGCAAAATACCCATTGATCGCTAAAAAGCACTCTAAATAAAAACATGTAAATTTAAATAAACCAGCTAAAAATATCAAAAACTAAATAAAAAAACATATGTGAAATTGCCTATATTCAATTTTCGATTATAAGATACAACAAATTATTTTTCATGTCAACAAATCTAAATGAATTTTTTGGAAATTAAAAGAGAGCCAGACGCATCCAACTCCCTTAAGTGCAAGCCGAAGCTATACACCGCGATTAATCTCAATTATATCACCAAATAAAAAAATTAGCGTATACAGTTATAAATGCTTTATTACTTTCTAAAATATATAAACTCATAAAAAAGGATTACCGTATTGGTATAGTTTAGGAGGTAATGAGATGAAACAGGTAAAGGTATTTGATGAAGCGTTTGCGGACAAATTAAAGCGACTAAGAAAGGCGCGTGGATTCTCGTTGCAACGAATGAGTGATATGACTGGCGTAAGTCCGAGTTATATTAGCAGATTAGAGCGAAACGAAAAGCAATCCCCATCGTTCCCGATTTTAGTGGAACTTGCGCGTGCGTTAAAGGTAGATGTATTGACGCTGGCAGAAGGGTTAGTTGAGCAAGATGAAGTAGTAGATCTTTATTCGTTAATGTTCAAATCACCGTTGCGCGTTGCGGACAAGATTTTAACTGAAGAGGAAACAAGGCAGGTAATTCATTTAATCGAAAGAATTGCGAAATTTGACTGGAATGAACAAACAATGTGGCGCGAACTTTGTGAGGTAGGGAATTTAATAAGTGCTTTCAAGGGAAGGCACGATGTTGAGCCGAGGACGTAATTGTTCTCGGTTTTTCATTTATGCAACCGCTGAAAAGTGGATTGGATATGTACCGCTAAAATATGAATGAATTATACTAACGAATCTATTTGTAATTTATTGTTGAATATATCTGAAATAGATGCGCAATTATCATCTAAAATATATTCGCGAATATAATTACGATCGAGTTGTATTGTAATTGTATTAATAATCGCAATATGTTTGTGCATTTATTTGAATTAGAGTAGCGATTATAATCGTTGTTCGATTAGAAATTTGCATATTATTATCGCATACCGTAGTTGATATCGTTACGTTTGTAACAGTATGAAAAAATCTGGAAATAATCAACAGAATATGTTTGCAACCGTAACTTATTTGTTATATGATTGATTTAACTTAAATGTTAAATATTTAATTTAACGAATTGGAGGTGTGGTTTTGCAGTTAGGAGATATAGCGGATATTCGTGCGGGCATGGTAATTACGCGTAAAAAAGCATCTACTTCAAGTGAAGTAAAAGCGACGTACCGTATGTTTACGATAAAAAGTATTGATTCTTCAGATGAATCATTTGAACTGTTCGAGAGTAATGAGGTGCTAAGTCCGCATTATTTCACGAAGGAAGGGGATATACTGTTCCGATTAAATTATCCGTATTCGGCGGTCTATATTGATGAATCAAAGGCTGGTCTGTTAATCCCTTCATCATTTGCGGTGATCGACGTGCAAGTGGATTTCATCTTACCTGAATATGTAGCATGGTATTTGAATACAGCGCCCGCAAAAAAAGAGTTAGAAAAAGGACAAGCAGGGACGCGAATTCCAAGTACGAATAAGGCGACATTAAGTGCTATACCAATTGAATTAATGCCTCTCGGAAAGCAACGAAGCATTGTTCAATTGTATAAGCTTCATTTACAGGAAAAACAGTTACTGAATAAGTTAATAGAAGAAAAAGAAAAGCTATTCCAAGCACAGACAAACAAAGTGCTTCAAGGAATGTAATTTGGAGGAAATCACATGACAGAGAAAGTTTCACAAGATCAAATCAATAGTATATTATGGCAGGCCGCGGATACATTCCGCGGAAAAATCGACTCAAGTATTTATAAGGACTACATTTTAACGATGATGTTCATTAAATATTTAAGCGATTCGTATAAGGAGCACTTAGAAGAGTACACAGAGCGCTATAACGGTGACGAACAACGTATTCAGCGCGCATTAACACGTGAGCGCTTTGTATTAGACAATGAGTCAACATTCGACTATCTGTACAGCAAACGTAATGATGCAGAAATCGGTGAAATCATCAATAAAGTGTTAGAGCGCATTGAAAATGAAAATACTGGTAAGCTTCGTGGTGTATTCCGCAACATCGACTTCAATAGCGAAGCGATTTTAGGTAAAGCAAAAGAGCGTAACGCGATGTTGCGTACATTATTAGAAGACATCAATAAGTTAAACTTAAAGCCTTCTGTAATTGGAAGTGAAGATGTTATCGGTAATGCTTATCAATATATGATTGAGCAGTTTGCTTCAGATGCGGGCAAAAAGGGCGGAGAGTTCTACACGCCGACTATGGCTTCTGAATTATTAGCACGTTTAGTGAAGCCACAAGAAAATGATCGTATTTATGATCCAACATGTGGTTCAGGTTCATTATTAGTCCGAGTTGCAAAGCAAGTGGCAAACAATAAAGTCGCGATTTATGGGCAAGAGCGTAACGGCGCTACACATTCATTAGCTTTAATGAACATGTATTTACATGGCATTGATGACGCTAATATTGAATGGGGGGACACGTTAGCAAATCCGCTACATTTAGAAGACGGCAAGTTAATGAAGTTCCAAAAAATCGTTGCTAACCCACCGTTCTCATTAGATAAATGGGCGATGGGCTTTGCTGGGGAAAGTAATAATGACAGCAAATTTAAAATGGATGCAAGCTTAGATCCACACCGCCGTTTCGAGTGGGGCGTACCACCAACATCAAAAGGTGACTATGCATTTGTACAGCACATGCTTTACTCATTAGCTGAAAATGGAACAATGGCGACAATTTTACCACATGGCGTATTATTCCGTGGCGCAGGCGAAGGGAAAATTCGTCAGCAAATCATCGAAATGAACTTGCTGGACGCGGTTATTGGTTTACCAGAAGGTCTGTTTTATGGTACAAGCATTCCAGCATGTATTCTTGTGTTTAAGAAAAACCGCACACGAAAAGATGTATTATTTATTGATGCATCAAGCGAAGGTAACTACGAAAAGGGCAAAAACCAAAACAAGTTGCGCGAAGAAGACTTACAAAAAATTATCGCAACATATGATAGCCGTGAAACGATCGATAAATATTCATACGTCGCATCATTTGAAGAAATTAAGGAAAACGATTTTAACCTTAACATACCGCGTTATGTTGATACGTTCGAAGAAGAGGAACCTGTTGATATGGATGCAGTAAAACAAAATATTGCGAACATCAAAGAAGAGCTAAAAGTTGTTGAAGCCGAGATGGAGAAGTATTTGAAAGAGTTAGGGTTGTAACGGTAAGGAAATAGCCAGGAAGATAACCATTTTCTTGATGATAGGAAAATGGTTGTCTACTACTATACTAATAGTGATGAAGACCATTTCTCCTGAGGGGGAAAAATGGTCGTTGAGTAGAGGTGAAACGATGGATACTAATTCAGATTTTTTAATGTATCAAACTGAAAATGGCGATACAAAAATTCAAGTGCGATTAGAAGGTGAAACGGTTTGGATGACGCAAAAGGCGATGGCAGAGTTATTTCAAACTTCCACTCAAAATATTACACTCCATATAAAGAACGTATATGCTGAAGGTGAATTGTTGGAAGAAGCAACTTGTAAGAATTACTTACAAGTTCAAAATGAAGGTGCGCGCGAAGTTAAACGACAAGCAAAGCACTACAACCTCGAGATGATTATCGCTGTCGGATATCGTGTCCGATCACATCGCGGTACACAATTCCGTCAATGGGCAACGGAACGCTTAAATGAATTTATGATAAAAGGTTTCACGATGGATGATGAACGGCTAAAAGAAATGCGCAACATAGGGGCAGATTACTTTGACGAGCTCCTTGAACGTATTCGTGATATTCGTGCCTCTGAAAGACGCTTCTATCAAAAGATTACCGACATTTATGCAACGTCTATTGATTATGATCCAAATTCAACGATTGCAAGGGAGTTTTTCGCAACCGTACAAAACAAGCTTCACTTTGCCATTCACGGACATACAGCTTCGGAATTAATTGTGGAGCGCGCTGATGCAACGAAACCTAACATGGGCTTAACTTCTTGGAAAGGTGATAAAGTCCGCAAAAACGATGTAACTGTGGCAAAAAACTACTTATCTCAGGACGAGCTAAGTGATTTAAATCGTATTGTTACGATGTATTTAGATTATGCGGAGTTGCAAGCGAAAAAGAAAAAGCCGATGTATATGAAAGACTGGGCGCAAAAGTTAGATGCGTTTTTAGAGTTCAACGAGCATGACATCTTAACGAACGCGGGGAAAATTAGTGCGAAGTTGGCAGAGCAATTTGCAACGGAACAATATGAAATCTTTCATCAACAACGCTTAGCAGAACCGAAGAAGGATGATTTTGAGGATTTTATAGAGCAGAAAAACTTTGAAAAATAATTTAAAATGTAGGTGAATTGAGTGGAAGAAACGTATCCAAGAGATTGGAAAGAATATAAGTTTGGAGATATTTTCGATTTTAGTGGTAGTTTGTCTATATCAAGAGCGAATTTATCTGATGAGGGCATTTGTTATTTACATTACGGCGATATTCATAAATCGAGTAATAGCTTTATTGATGTAAGTAAGGTTTATGATGAAATACCAAAATATAACATATCTTTAGAGCAAGTAGATTCAAAATATTTATTAAAAGATGGTGACATTGTTTTTGCGGATGCTTCAGAGGATTACGAAGGAATTGCAAAATCAATTACAGTTGTTAATAAAGATAATAAACCATTCATTAGTGGTCTTCATACAATTGTTGCAAGAGATAAGAATAGCACTATTGATAATAGTTATAAACGATATTTCCTAAAAGACTGGAATATTCGTAAACAGCTCATGACGTTAGCAACTGGAACTTCTGTTTTAGGAATTAGCCAGCCTAACCTAAAAAAGATTAAAGTTTTCCTTCCTGCCATTGAGGAACAAAATAAAATTGGGGAGATTCTATCTGAGTGGGATAAAGCAATTGAACTTAAAGAAAAGTTAATCAAGCAAAAAAAAGAGCAGAAAAAAGGTTTAATGCAAAGACTCTTATCTGGAAAAATTCGTTTACCGAATTTTAGTGGACAATGGGAAAAGATGCACTTAGAAGATATATGTATAGAAAAGGGACTTGTACGAGGACCATTCGGTGGAGCGTTAAAAAAAGAGCATTTTGTAAAACAAGGTTATAAAGTATATGAACAAAAAAATGCCATTTATAAGGATATAAATTTAGGCGATTATTATATAGATGAAAATAAATTTCTTGAATTAAAAAGATTCGAAGTTAATCAAGGTGATTTTATTGTAAGTTGCTCTGGAACAATAGGGAGAATTTATAGAATTCCTAATGATTCGCCTAATGGGGTAATTAACCAAGCGCTTTTAAAAATCCGCATTAATGATAAATTGATAGATAGCGAGTATTTTTATCAATATTTCCAATGGGAAAGTTTTCAAAATAGAATTATAGAAAATACACAAGGAGGAGCAATGCGTAATTTAGTTGGGATGGAAATATTCAGAAAAACTCTATTATCTATTCCACCGTTAATAGAACAAAAGAAAGTTGCTGAGGTTTTATATTGTATAGATAACGAGATAAAATTACTGGAACAAGAGTTACTTTTGACAAAAGAACAGAAAAAAGTAATTATGCAACAACTCCTAACAGGAAAAATTAGAGTGAAGGTATAACGCCTTTACTCCTTTTCCTTCATTTATAGATTGGAGGTGGCGACATGTCCACTGAGCAACTTTATGATGAAATTAATATAAGTCAACAGCCTGCGCTTGAAGTGTTACAAAGCGTGGGATACACCTATATACCAACTGAACAAGCAGAACGAATGCGCGGGAATCTTCATAATGTATTACTGCGTGATGTGTTGGAAGATCAACTACGAAAAATAAATCGATATGAAACTAAAGGGATGGAGTATTCGTTTACTGAAAACAACATTCAGCAAGCAATTCGCGATTTAGACGAGCCATTAACGAATGGACTTGTAAAGGCGAACGAAGCAATTTATGAAACAATTATGTTAGGACGAAGCTACACTGAGTTTCTTCCTGACGGCTCAAAGCGATCTTTTACAATACAGTTTATAGACTGGGACAATATCGAAAATAACGTCTTTCATGTCGTGGAAGAGTTCTCTGTTGAGCGTGCGGACGGCAAGCTTGCACGTCCTGATATTGTACTTTTCGTAAATGGTATTCCGTTTGCGGTCATTGAGTGTAAAAAATCATCTATATCCATGAGCCAAGGTATAAGCCAAATGATTCGCAATCAAAAAAATGACTATATCCCGCAACTATTCAAGTTCATTCAAATTGTCATGGCGACAAATAAAAATGAAACACAGTACGCAACTTGTGGTACGCCGAAAAAGTTCTGGTCCGTTTGGAAAGAAGAAGAGCATGATTGGTTAGAGCGATTGTTACAAAAGGCTGTGACGGACCGTTTACCTACAACGCAAGACAAAAACATCATTTCAATGTTCCATCCAGCACGCCTTTTAGAGTTAACAGCATTCTTTACACTATTCGATAAAGATGTGAAAAAGGTGACGCGCTATCAGCAGTATTTTGCCATTAAAGAAATTTTAAATACAGTGGAACAGCATGATGAAAATGGTAACCGTCAATCAGGTGTTATTTGGCATACCCAAGGGTCGGGGAAGAGTTTAACGATGGTGATGCTGGCGCGCTATATTTTAACGGAGCTATCAGACTGTAATCCTAAAGTCGTTGTCGTAACAGACCGTGTAGAGTTGGATAAACAAATTCATAAGACGTTTAATCATACGCGCCTAAAAGCAAGCCGTGCGAACTCAGGTAATCATTTAATTGCATTGTTAAATGACGGCAACACAGATATTGTTACAACATTAGTGCATAAATTCGATACAGCGTCTGCAAAACAACAAGTGAATGACTCACGTGATATTTTCGTCCTTGTCGATGAATCGCACCGCACACAGTACGGAGAGCTTCATAACAAAATGAAGAAAGTATTTCCGAACGCATCGTATCTCGGTTTTACTGGTACGCCTTTAATGAAAAAAGAAAAGAGCACGATGATTAAATTCGGTAAGCTCATTCATAAATATACGATTGCAGATGCGGTGAATGATAAAGCGATTGTACCTTTATTATATGAAGGGAAAATGGTCGATCAAACAGTTAACAAGATAGCAATTGATAACCGTCTAAACATGATTACGCGCCATTTAAACGACAATCAAAAAGAAGAAGTAATGAAAAAGTGGGCGCACTTTGAGCGAATTGCTTCGTCAGACCAGCGCATTAGCATGATTGCATTTGATATTAATGACCACTTCTATCGCAACTATAAAACGCAAGGCTTGCAATTTAAGGCGATGCTGGCAACAAATAGTAAGATGGAAGCGATTCGTTATTTAAATGCATTTGAAGAGTTTGGAGATTTAAACTGCGCGGTCGTTATTTCTCCGCCAGATCAGCGGGAAGGTCATGATGCTATTGATGAAGAATCTCAAGATTTAATTCAACGCTTCTGGAAGAAAATGATGGACCGTTATGGCACTGCCGACGCCTACGAGGATGCAATCAAAGACGAATTTATAAACGGCGATGAAATTGACATATTGATAGTAGTCGATAAACTTTTAACAGGCTTTGACGCACCACGAGCATCGATTCTTTACATTGATAAGCCAATGAAAGAGCATACGTTATTACAAGCGATTGCCCGCGTAAACCGATTATATGAAGGTAAAGATTACGGTCTTATCATTGATTACCGTGGCTTACTTGAAAAGTTAGACGAAGCATTACAAATGTATTCAGGAGCAGGGCTTGAAAACTTCGATCCCGAAGATATTCAAGGCGCTATTTACGATGTCATTACAATTATTGGTGAGCTTCGTCAATATCACTCACAATTGTGGGACATCTTTGCGCCGATTCGTAATAAGTCGGACTTAGAAGAATATGAAGTGTTATTAGAAGACGAAGAACTGCGTAATGATTTTTATGACACGTTAAGTAAGTTCGGACGCAACCTTGCTATCGCTTTAGAATCCGAGCGTATTTATAATGCTTTACAGGAAGATGAACTGAACAAATATAAGAAAGACTTAAAATTCTTCCAAGAGCTTCGCAAAAGTGTTAAATTACGATACTCAGATTCAATTGACCATAAGGAATACGAAGCGAAAATGCAAAAGCTGATGGACCAATATATTTCAGCCGAAGACATTATTCGTATTACGTCTCCAGTTAATATTTTGGATCAAAAAGGATTTGAGGAAGAGCTTGAACGTCTTGGCTCAAAGCGCGCAAAAGCGGATGCAATTCGTACACGCTTAACGAAAAGTGTCAGCACGAAATGGGATGAAAATCCAGCGTATTATAAGAAATTTTCTGAGCGCATTCAGCAAGTAATTGATGATTATAAAGAAAAGCGTATTTCAGAAGCGGATTACTTAAATTCGATGAATGAATTGCTAAAAGAATTCCGTCAAGGAGAGCCAAAAGAAGATTATCCATCAATCATTAAAGATAATGGCCATGCACAAGCCTTTTATGGTGTTACGAAAGACCTTTTAACAATGAAGGACGAGCAAGTATCTTATGGCGATGAAGATTTTGCTAATTTAGCAATTAAGATGGATGCGATTATTAAGCAACATCAAAAAGTAGATTGGCATAACAACCCGCAAATTCATAATCGTATTGCGCAAGACATTGATGATTTATTGTTTGATTTCTCAAATGAAAATAATGTAACATTAGACTTCGACACGATTGACAAAGTGATTGAACAAGTAAAAACAGTAGCCATCAAGCGTTATTAAGGTAGTGAGCAATATGGAAAAGCACCAAATTCATTTCGGCAATCAGCCTATTGATTTTTGGATTGAGCGAAAAGACGTCAAAAACGTCAATTTAAACATTAAGCCTGATATGAGCATTCAAATATCAGCTAACGAGAAAGTACCGTTAAGTTTTATATATGACTTTGTGAAAAGCAAAGGCTCCTGGATTTTGAAAAACGTAAAGCAATTTGAAGACGTACTGCCACATAAACAAAGCGAACGTGAATATGTAAGTGGCGAGTCATTCAAATATTTAGGAAAGCAGTACCGCCTGCGCGTCGAACAATCGGCAGAAGAAGCGGTCAAGTATTTTAGAGGTTTTATATATTTACAAACGCAAAATCCCGCGAACTTTTCTAAAAAAGAAAAGCTAATGGATGCGTGGTACAAAGAAAAGGCATTTAAAATTTTCGGTGAGTCGTTAAGTAAGATGTCCGCATTAATGAATAAGTATGGCGTCGAAAAACCCGAACTCGAAATCCGCGTCATGAAAGCGCGCTGGGGATCAGCACAAATTGACAACAAGACGATTTTAATTAATACGGAGCTTATCAAGGCGCCGAAATACTGCATTGACTATGTAATACTGCACGAATTAATACACTTTAAGTACAACAACCACAGTGAAAGCTTTTACAATATGTTATTTACGCTAATGCCAGACTGGGAGAAGCGTAAAAAAATATTAGATGAAGAAATTGTGCGCGAACTTTAACAAACATCATGAACAGACATCCAGAATAAGTACGAAAGACAGTTTCTAAGTTTATTAGAGCTGTCTTTTTTTATGATAGGAAACACTAATTTTAACAGTAATGTCTTTATTATATGAAAATTGGATTTGAGGTGACGGAAAGATTGTCAAATGGAAACAAAATAGAAGAAGGAAAAGTTTTTTCTGATAGGGCAAATATAATTGGTAAGTATTTGTTAATCGTCATTTTAGTCATCAACTTGTTCTTTTTAATTTGGATTGGGAAATCAATTCATACAAAAGAAAAAATGCTTTTGAATGAGATTCATAATGTAAATGAGAATGTTACCGAGTTAGAAAAAGTTATTAATGAGGATGAAAAAAATAGTGCAGAATCTAAAAGTAAAGATGAAACAATAGAATTTTTAGAAGCCCAATATGATAAGTATATTGAATTTGCAGATAAGGACAGAGAGAGCTTTTTTAATTTAGTAAATCTCTTTTTTGTTGCTTTAGGCGTTTTAGTAACGGGGGCAATTGTAGTTATTTATTGGATGTTTGGACAGTCAAGGGATGAAGTAAGAAAAAATGCGAATCGAGAAATTGAAGCCTCCTTAGCAGGAATAAAATCAAGTGCTGAACAGAAAATAGGCTCATTAATTGATCCGAAAATAACAGAGTATGAAGAAAAATTAAATGAACTGACTCGTTTGCTTGATACTCAACATAAATTGAAAAATAGTAACATTCTATTAATTAGTAACGATAATCAGAAAGATTCATTAGGTAAGGAATTACAAACACGCGCTAAAGCTATTGTAAATAAAGTAGAAATTCACTCAATGCAATTTATTGAAGAGTTCCAGCAATTTGTAGAAGAAAATAAAATGGATATGATTATTTACCTCTATGAAGAGAGCTATGAAAATGAGCGACCAACTCTTGGAGTCTATCTGGAATTGTTAATTGAGAAGGATTCAAAGATTCCGATAATTATTTATACTGGCCGTGCATTTCTTGCAGGAATGAATTTGGAGTTAGCCAACCAATATCCATATTCTACTTTTGCTAATATGCCAGCAACTTTAACAACAAGTATTATTTCTCTCTCAAATATAATTTCATATGAAAGGAAAGATGAAGATGACTGCTAATGAGTATTTGAATCAATTATTAGATGACTATAAGTTAAGTGATGAGGAAAAAGAAGAAATTAAGACTAAAAGAGATGAAGTTAAAGAAAAGTTAGAAAGCCACTTTGGTTCTAAAATTGTAACGATTAAGTATTCGGGTTCTATTTCTAAGAAAACTGCCATTAGTTCAAGTAAAGACATTGATATTGCGGTGCACTTTAAAAAGGATGCATTTGATACGTTAGAAAAAATGTATGAGTCAGTATATGAGTTTCTTGAAGGTGAGTATGACAATCCAAGAAAGCAAAATGTTTCAATTGGATTAGAGGATGAAAATGTCGATGTAGTTCCTGGTAGGCGGTTAGATGAAGATACTTCAAATAATGATGTAAAGCTTTATAGAAGAGATACAGGAACATCCCTAAAGACTAATCTTGAAACACACAAGAACCATATTAAGGAAAGTGGTTGTCGAAAAATAATTAGGCTCATGAAAATCTGGAAATATAAAAACGACCTAAAATTTAAATCTTTTGCTTTGGAGTTATTAGTAATAAAAGCTTTAGATGGTTTTGAGGGAACAAGTTTAAAAGATAAAACTAAAAAAGTTTTAGAATATATCGAAGAAAATGTTGAAACTGTTGAGCTAATTGATCCTGCGAATTCAAGTAATAATGTTTCAGATTCAATAAAGAGTATTAATAAAAAACGAATGAAATTAAAGGCAAAAAGTTGTTTAGCGTATATAGATGGTATTGAAAGCGGAGATGAAACAGAACTATCTGCATGGAAAAAAGTATATAACGATGACACTACAGAAGACACAACTAATGAATCTAAGTTTAGCTTAAGTGGGATTGCTAAGAGAGATACGGCAGATTGGGGAGCGCAACCTCCAAGAAGGCATGGTTAAACATATGCGTTGGTATGAAAAAAATAGAGAGTTATATTTAAAAGAAAAAAGAATATTACAGTCATATGGATATGAGATTTATATTAAAGATGGGACTCTGGAATGCGAAGGTATTTCTTCGGTTAACTCTAAGTATCCAATAAAGATTATTTATTCCGACGGCTTTCCTTCATTTCCACCTACTGTAAAATGTGAAGTGAGTGAAGATTTAATATTGGTAAGACATCAAAATAAGCTTACTAAAAGCCTCTGTTTGTTTGGTTTTGCAAGTGAACGATGGAAAGCTTCTTATTCTGCAATAGAATTAATTGAAGAAATTGAAGAACTAATACTAAGATATTCACCAGAAACTTATGATGCTGAAGAAAATGTTGAAGATATTGTTCCAGAGCCTCTTATTAATCAATATGACTATAAAATGGGTGGTATTTTAATACCAAAACCTTTTGGAGATTTAGTCTTAGATAATTTTAATGATAGAAACAATTGTACTGTTAGGTATGACAAGCATCGAGGAATACTTGCTGACGTATGGATAGATGAAAAAAAAGTTTCAAGAGAAAAAAATTATGATGAATGGTTCAATAAGAAGCCTACTCTTAACGCGCAAATTTTTAAGGTTACAGAACATCCTCCATTTACAACTGAGAAAATATTTGAGTGGTTAACGAATATGCGCATTCAAATAAAAAATAAGAAAAAGTATTTTATATTTTTTGTTTTTGAAGACGATTGGGGATTTGTAGGTAACAAACGGATTAGCTGGGTTGCTTTGAAAATAATAGATAATAAAGCAGTTTGGGTTAGATGTTATATAATAAATGATGATGATTCTTTGATAAGAACTCCGTACGGCAAGGATTTAGCTCATAAGGAAGTTACTTTGGTTGGTTTGGGCTCATTAGGTTCACTTGTTGCAACATCAATTGCACAAGAAGGTATAAGAAAAATTAATTTGATTGATTATGATATTTTCGAACCAGCCAATTCAATTCGGCATCAGGGGGAACAACATATGTTTAGTTATCCCAAAGTAGATGTTGTTAAGGAAAGAATATTAGCATTAATGCCAACTACGTACGTCAATGTTGAGTATATAGGAATTGGAGGGCATAGAAGTTCCGAACAGTTAACTAAACTAAATCAATTACTTAATCGCTCAGATCTAATTATAGAAACTACTGGTTCTCATAAAGTATCTCATTATTTAAATAGGTATTGTTTAAGTGAAAATATTCCTCTACTCATAGGTTCTGTTACTAATGGAGCTTGGAGTTGTGAAGTAGTAAGAATTATTCCTGGCGATACAGGTTGTTGGGGATGTTGGAATATAAATTATGGAACTGAAATTCCACCAAGTGCACCATTATCCGAAATTCAATTTGCACCTGGATGTGATCAACCAACTTTTATAGGGGGGATTTCGAGTGTTAATATTGCAAGTGGACTGATTGTTCAAGCAAGCATAGATACTTTATTAAATATTGATACAAAAGATACTCAATATATAAGATGGAGCGAAAGAGATTCAAAAGGAAACCGTCACTATAATATAGACTATTTAGGAAATCCGAGGTCAAGGGATTGTGAAGCTTGCAATGGCTATTAAAAAGGTTTATTTTACAGAGAATTCTTTGAAAAATATTCGGGATGTGATTAGAAGATATGGCGATTTTACAGAGGTTGGCGGTTGTATCGTTGGATGTCAATATGGTGAAGAATTATTAGTAACTCATGCATCTGATCCAGGTAAATGTGCGAAAATGGAACGATACTCAATTGTAATTGATAATGTTCATACTACTAAGTTCGCCAATAGTTTGAATGAAATCTCTGACAAAAAAATATATTTTATAGGCGATTGGCATACCCACCTTTCAGATGATTTACGCCCAAGTAGCACAGATTTTAGGGCTTTGAAAGGTTTAAATAATTATGTCCCAAAAGCGTATAAAAATTTAATAATTTCAGTGATTGTAAACCACTTTGATTCATCACAAATAAAAGTATATAAGCTAAGTTCGAACTCTAAAAGTATGGAGGAAGTACAATGTGAAGTTGTAGAAAATCCAGATTGGTTAATTAGTTATATTTAACAATGGAAATAACCGCCGTTACTCCAAAAGGAATAACAGCGGTTATTTGTATTTATCAGTAAAGTCCGATAGTAGTTGCGCGATAATATCTTGAATTTTTAAATGTGGGAATTCCTTTTCGCAAGTGCGGACAAACTGCTGGTATAACTCTTCTGGCATACGAAATGTCTTTGTTGAGAGTTTTGAAGCAAATATCTTTTTATCAATTGTGAAGTCATCATTACGCTTATGTTTATCAATCATTGATTTAAGCGTATCTAAATTTTCGTTAAGAAAAGCTGTAAGTTCGTTCTCAAAGTTTTCAGCGGATGAAATCGCATTTTCATCACGTACGAATTTGTAGTATTGGTTCTCGCGCTTAATATAAACGAAATCATCCTCTTGCATTACTTTTGTGAATGTTGAGTATTTGATGCCGATGTGATCGGCAACTTGTTGCAAATCAAATGCTTTATTTTTTAATAAATCATTAACGAAAGTAACGCGGTCCTTATTATTAAGTTTAAGAAACTTGTCTTTATTCACGTTTGCACCACCTTTAAATTTTGATGCTATATTATAGACAAGTGCCTTTAAAATATTCCATTTATTAATCCTAATATACTTTAACCAAATCTGGATTCATTACATAAGTTACAGCGGTTGATTCAATAACAGGCTCTTTATTTACAACTAAATTAAACTTAAGGCAATAGAATATCCCAAATGGCGAAGCATATTTATATTTGGGCGTTGTATTTTTAGTATAAAAATTCTTTAGGTTTACTAATCTTTTTATTAAATTCAAGTAATTCATTTTATCAGGTGCTTTATCTAAATGGCGCATAATAGATTTCAGGGAAATAGTATGTGTTAAGCTGTCGCGCCCGCATTGACTATGAAGTAGGTATTTAATAATTTTTCTATCAGTTTCATCGAAGAATTCTAAAAATAGATTTAAATCAAATATGTCTTCGTTATAAGTGAAACTTTCCAAATGGATTTTTTCTTCGTAATTAACTAAACGGGCATCGGTATGGAAAAATTCGATTATTTCATTGAAATTCCCCTGATCAAAATGGTCGATAACGTCGTCAGGTATCAAGTGAAGAGTTTTGTTCGAAGCTATATAGTTTAAGCTTAAAAACTCTATATCGTTTTTAATTGCATCTATATAATCTTGAGAAGATAATGAATTTATGAACGGGTAGCGAATGAATAGCGAATTAATATCATTTTGCCAGGTATATAATTTGTCGGTTTCTGTTGTTAATAATGTTCGGTAATCTTCCGCGCTATATAAGTCGACAAGTATATTTGAATTAATGCGCGGTAAATTAAAAATAGCTTTTGCTTTGTGATTTATTTCATAATAGAAGCTATCTTTTATATCACGTGTATTCTTTAACTCATTGCTTACCCAGCGTTCTTTTAGCTCCTGCCTATAAAAGTTTTTCTTTAATCTCTGTACATCAATTACATTGGCATCAATTTCTATACAAGAATTAATTATGTCGGGAACGATTGATTTAAAAGGTGGTAAAGTAAGGGAATCTGACTTATTTAGATAATATGGGTAGTATTCTTCGTTTAGCATATTTATAATTTTATAGTAGAGTAATCGTTTATGTATCATGCTTATCAATCCTTTGTATTTATTTTTATTATTATAATACAAAGAAGTAAAATAATATTATTTAGATTTGTCCCCGTAATTTCACGTTTATGGTCAAAAGTATGGTCAAAATGGTTTGGAAGGCTATAAACCCTTGGTACAACAGCGTTCTACGACGACAGGGCATAGCCCCGCCGTCTCCATACATAAAGGATGAGCAATATTGTAACAATAAATAAGGATAAAGGTATCAGCATCTGAAAAGAGTGAGGATACAAATATTTTAAATACATTTGGCTATGAATGATTTACTAAGCTTTTACTGAATTTAAGGTTAAGAAGTGCACCAATAAAGGAAAAAGGTTTATATCAGTAAAATAAGGTATACTATATTTGTTGAATAGATTTCTTTAAAGGCAGGAAAAGTAGGTGAACCTAAGTGGGGAAATATCAATTGGATACTAAAGGTAAGGCGGCTGTGACGAAGTATCATGAAAAAAACAAGCCAGCCCAATTTGATAAAAAGCAGCAACTTGAGAAAATACGTGCGGCGTATTTGAAAAAGAAGCAAGAACAAACAGATCAATAATTTGAATGGAAACATAGGAAGACAAAAATCTCCCTATGTTTTTCTTTAACATAAAATTACGGTAGATTTTATTATTCTCCTAAATGGCAGATTTGATGACAGAAAACTTATTATCAGATATCCATTCCTCTTAACGTTCCTTGTACCGTACTACCCTAGAATTTTACCCCGTCTTCAGTTCAACTTAAGCTGATTTTGGCCTCTCAAAGTGTTTATTGTGGAGCATAATGCAACAATCTCAAAAAGTACGATTCGCGGGATTCAGCCTAAGAAGATGTGAATCCCATCACTATAATGGTAGAAGGGTGTGCTAAAAGTCGAGAAACTTTTAGCACACCTTTTTAGTACTTAATTGAACAGACGAAAATGAAGGAGTGTTATACTCCCGTATTTTTCTATCCATCATTTAAAAATATAGTATAGTTATTGTAAAAACCGAAATGATCGAGGGGACTGGAATAGATGAACTTACTAGAAGTTGGAGTAAAAATAAAGCAGATGCGGAAGAAAAATAAAATGTCTCAGGATGATTTAGCTTCGCAGATTAATTTAACGAAAAGCCATATTTCAAAAATAGAAAATGGCAAAGCGACACCGAGTCTGGTGACATTGTCTAAGATTGCTGAAATATTTGATGTGCCAATGGCTTGGTTTGTTATTCAGGATCAATTTGATGGCATTTCGATTGTCTCAAAAAAAGAACGCAATGAGACGGTTGAGACGAATGAACTTGGCTATCAATATGAGCTGTTAGCGAATAAGAGCTATATGAGCAATATCAATCCTTCTATTGTTACTGTACATAATGGGGCGGAAAATTTAGCTCCTTATACTCACGATAATGATGAATTTATTTATGTCATTTCGGGTAGTATCGTCTTGAAATACGATCATAAATTTTACAATTTAGAAGAGGGTGACTCTGCGTATTTTTCTGGGAAAAAGGAGCATATCTTTATTAATAATTCTGTAGAAAACTCAAAGGTATTAACGATTTATGTTGAGGATTAAATCTTTCTTTTAAACGTAAATATTATCGAAAATACAAATTTCTTGTTTACAATACTATTCAGACAATTTACAATTGGTGTAATGTTATTCAACTAAGTTGAATTATATTACACTTTTTTAATTTTGGGGGTATGGGGATGACTTCACGTATTAAGGGATTTTATTTACTTTCAGTAGAAGAGCGAATTAAGTTAATCGCTGAAAAGTCAAATTTAACCAAAGAGGAAGTTGAAGCTTTAAAAAGTGGAATTTCATTAGAGCTTGCTGATGCAATGGTTGAAAATGTTATTGGACATATTTCAGTGCCTCTAGGGGTAGCGGCCAACTTTAAGGTGAATGGCAAAGAGGTATTTATTCCGATGGCTACTGAAGAGCCGTCAGTAATTGCTGCGGCTAGTAATGCTGCCCGTGCAGCATATGAGTTAGGGGGTATTTTTACTTCCAGCTCGGGAACAGTTATGCGCGGACAGATTCAGGTATTAAATATTGAGGACCCTCATGCAGCGAGGGCGAAAATTTTTGAACATAAAAATGAGATCATCGAGCATTGTAATGAAAAGGATCCAACGTTAGTCAAGTTAGGCGGTGGAGTGAAGGATATAGAAGTGCACTTAATCGACACAGCAAAAGAAACAATGGTTGTTGTCCATTTAATCGTAGATACAAAGGATGCAATGGGGGCAAACGCTGTTAATACGATGGCGGAATCTGTGTCACCATTAATCGAACGGATTACAAATGGACGAGTTGTGCTACGGATTATTTCAAATTTAGCAGATAAGCGTATTGTTCGTGCGCGTGGTGAATTCTCGACAGAAATGCTCGGGGGGATAGAGATTGCGAAAAATATTGTAAGTGCTTACGAATTTGCAGATGCTGATCCGTATCGGGCTGCCACACATAATAAAGGAGTTATGAATGGTATTACTGCTGCGGTATTAGCATCAGGTAATGATACACGTGCTGTTGAGGCTGGTGCTCATGCCTATGCTGCTCGTTCTGGTAGATATCGTTCTTTAACAACGTGGGAGCTGAATAAAGCAGGCAATCTTGTTGGGACGTTGGAATTGCCATTAGCTGTTGGTATTGTGGGAGGGGCTACGAAGACTCATCCTGTTGCAAAAGCAGCGCTAAAAATTATGGATGTGCAATCTGCAGAGGAGCTAGCAAGCTACATTGCCGCAGTAGGATTAGTAGAAAATCTAGCAAGCTTACGCGCACTTTCAGCAGAGGGGATTCAATCTGGTCATATGCGTCTGCATGCGAAAAATTTGGCTGTAATGGCTGGGGCTACAGGCGATATTATTGATCGTGTTGTGCAGCAGGCGGTAGAAGAGAAGGATTTCCGTTATGATCGTGTTTTAGAGATTACAAACTCTCTGCGAGGTGAATAATACATGGCGAATACTCCATACAATGGGCAAAAAAAGGTAGAGGAAAAGAAGTTTATTGAAATTTTAGGAGACACGGTTTCTGGCAATCAATTAATTATTTCAATTATTTTAAGCGTTGCCGCAAGCTTTTTAGGCTATCAGTTTGGTCAGTGGGTTTTTCCAAAGTTTGCAGAACCTCAAATGATTAACTCTTATTCACTGTTAACAGGAATCACGGGTATTCTGATTGTTGTTGCTATTAATACGATTCTTTTTAAACCAAAGCGTATTTTAGTAGAAGATGAAGCATCTAGTCATTCTTTAAAGGAAGCATTTGAGGATTTACAAATTGATATAGACGAGGAAATACGCTTAATCGAGGAAGATCCGGTGACAAAAAAGGAGCTTGAGGATTTTGGTATTCTTTCTAGCTTACAAGGCTTGAAGGGAGCGGATAAAAAATGAGTATTTATGTAATAGCTCTTTTATTTGCACTTCTTGGTGCAGCTATCTTTACTATAATTGGACTTATTTCAGGTACAGATGAAACAGCAATTATGGTACCCATTACATTGTTAGTTATTTTGCTGGGAGCGCCTCCTGAAGGGGTATTCGCCTTTTTCATGGCAGGCGTGTTAGCTAAGCATTTAACACATGCTGTCCCAACTGCGTTATTAGGGATTCCAGGGGATACTACGGCTGTACCGTTAATCGACCATGCCAATACATTACGCCGTTTAGGCATGCCGCACGTTGCACTACGTAAAATGATTTCTGGCGGCGTTATCGGTGCATTTATTGCCCTACCAACAGCTGTACTGTTAGGGCAGTTTTTAGGTCAATTTGCCGACTTTTTTAAATCTTCATCAGGTATCATTTTTACACTTGCTGCTATTTTAATCGCATTCTTTTCAAAAGGAAAATGGGCAAGTATTTTAATCATTATTCCATTTGCATTTTTCATTAAAGCTTTAGATAGCGTTAGCTTCGCGATGCTGGATAAACATTTAAGTATTACATTCTTTTTAGGAATTGCGATTGGACCGATGTTTTGTAATATTTTAATGGCGGCTTCCTCTGTTGCTAAAAATGATCTAGCACGCAGTAAGCCAAATCAATATAATCTTGCTCCCGAAACGAAATCATGGAAAGGCTATTTCCCGAATCCATTTAAAATTTTATCGAAAAGGCAGACCATTTTTACGAGCATTACAACGTTTCTTTCCTCCCTTACATTTGTCTTCAGTCCTGTCGGGATGACGTCATTGATGGGAGAAATTGTAGGCTCACGTACAAAAGGTGCCTATAAAAAATCAACAACGAGTCTTACTGTCATGAATGGTGTAACGGAATCGACATATATAGCTGAAGCGATTATTCCATTAATTGCATTCGGTATTCCGTTAAGCCCAGTAGCACTTGGACCAGCATCACCTTTATTTAATGCACCACCGATTTTTACAGTAGATCCAGTTAACAACTTACACACGCTAATGTCTTCATGGGACTTTTTCATTTTTGGGTTAATCGGTATTAGTGTAGCCGCTTTAATTGCTTATCCATTTGCGATGAATTATGCACGTAAAGCATCTGTATTAGTATTGAAATATATTAGCCAGGAAGCAATCGTAGCAATGTTCATCGGATTAGCATTTTTGCTTGCCTATAACGAGGCACAATTACTAGGAGTAGTGTTAACATTTACAGTCGCAACTGTTGGTGGTTTATTAAATCGTATTTTAGGTGTAGGGGCCGGTGTGCAATTCATGGTATTCTACGCATCAAGCTGGATTATGCTACAGCTGTTCGGCATTTAATTAAAGGAAGTGTATCTTTATGACTTTACCAAAACAAGTGGAAATAAGAGAAGTTGGTCCTCGTGACGGCTTACAAAATGAGAAAATTTTTATTCCAACTGATTTGAAAGTGCAATGGATTAATTTAATAAGTGAAACAGGTGTCCGTCATATCGAGGTATCCTCTTTTGTTAGTCCAAAGTGGATACCAGCTTTAGCCGATCATCATGAAGTGTTTGAGCAAATCGCACGTGATGAAAAAATAACGTATGCAGCGCTTGTGCCTAATTTGAAAGGGGTAGAAGGAGCCATTCAACAAAAGGTTGATGAAATTGCGTTATTTATCTCCGCCTCTGAGGAGCATAATCAAAGTAATGTAAACGCTTCAATTAACCAATCTTTACAGAACTTAAAAGCTGTAGCTGAAGTAGCAAATCGTGAAGGTATATCGTTAAGAGGCTATATTTCAACTGTATTTGGCAGTCCGTTTGGTGATGAAGTAAAGCTTCAAACAGTAAAGGATATCATTGATGCCTATCTAGCAATGGGCGTTTCTGAAATTTCACTCGGTGATACAATTGGGGTAGCGGATCCTGTACAAGTAAAGGCTATTTTATCAGAGCTACTCACTCAATATGATAGTGATTTGTTTGCCCTTCATTTTCATGATACGTATGGCCGTGCTTTAGCCAATATCTTTGCAGCACTTGAGCTGGGGATTACAAAATACGACAGTGCTATTGGAGGTTTAGGGGGTTGCCCCTATGCCCCTGGTGCAAGTGGCAATGTGTCAACAAATGATTTAGTAAATTTCCTGCATCGTTTAGGTGTGCAAACGAATATTGATGAAGAAAAACTATTTACCGCCACACGATTTTTACAGCAGGCAATAAATAGACAGCTTGATAGTAAAGTGTATAAAGTGCAAAGTAATTAAGTAAAAGAGCACCTCTATAGTTAGAATTAAAATTAGAATTGCATCACCACTTGTTAGACACACTCTACCAATTGGTGGTGCAATTTTTTCTATGGGGAAATTTCCTAATGAGAAAAAATAGAGGTTGTTTTAAGCTATTTGAAATCATAAATAAATTACACATAACGGTTTAACAAGCTACGCTTAATAGGAATCCTTCATCTAGCCAGAAATGATTTGACTGTCCTTGACATATCTTGAAACAAAAATCAAAATGAGAATGATTATCATAAATAATTCTAATTGTAATATGCATGGGAAGGAGCAATCTAATGGACAGGATAGATAACGTTCGTTTCGTGGCAATATTATGAATATAAGCGAACAAATTCAACTGTGGAATCAAGTCGTCATTCGCGTACTGGACATTCGGGTAAAACGAGTTGGAGGTGGTGACGAAATTTGTGATTATGTAACACCAGCAAGCATGTTTATGTTTGTGGCAAATGGACGTGGTGAACTGTGGACAAACGATGAAGTATGGCTATCCGAAAGGTTTCATTTAATACATATCGGCAAGGGGCAGCGGATAACGGTTCAATCCGCTGACTTTCTTGACACCTACATGATTTTATACAATGCTTCTTTACCCGCTTCAGCATTGCGGGAGTTTCATATGATGATGCAAACAGACAATCCATTTATGAAAAGCTGGGCAGTGTCACCATCCGAACCGCTCGTTATGTTGGAGATGCTAGAAACAATGCTTACCGACTGGCAACAAATAGACAATGGGCAGTTAGACAAAGAGAAAAATATGAAGGATGTCCATGAATTGAGAAGACTGAAGGCCAAGGGGGAATTCATTCGTTTCGTACATGCAACGTTACAGGAGCAGATGGAGCATGCTCACGCCCCATCTCTAACAGAACAAGTTGTCCGCTATATCGCAAAAAATTATCGTGGTATGATTTCTATGGAGCAGTTGGCCCAGCAAATGAATTACACTCCACAGTACGTTTCGAGGAAATTCAAAGAGCAGATGGGATGTAGTCCACTTGATTATACGATTCGATTACGCATAGACTTGGCGCGAAAATTGCTGTGTGATACCGAAGCGACGCTACAAGAAATAGCTGCTTATGTTGGTTATCCAGACACGGTCTATTTTAACCGTATGTTTAAGAAACAAACAGGCATAACTCCAGGAGAATACCGCAAGCAATATCAGTATATAGGTTCGAAAGATACAATGAATAAGCCAAATTTGTCCATTGTTGCACCACATCCAGCAATGTATCATTTAAATGGTAATGATATTCATTATCAATTGATGTTGGGTGGAGGAAATGATATGGAAATTAGAAAGAAAAATCTATTAGCAATGGCACTATTGTGTCTGACTATGGTCGTATCAGGATGTGGAACAACACCAGAAGGGGCAAACGGAAAGAGTGGCGCAACAAAATCAAATCAAGTAAAGTCAGAGGCACCTGCCAATATCCAAATGCGAACAATTAAGACGGCACTCGGAGATGTAGAAGTGCCTATACAACCACAACGTATAGCAGCACCTGCCTATTTAGGAACCGTGTTGGCACTTGACGTCCAACCACTTGCATCTGATTTTTTATTGATGGAAAGCCCGTATTTAGAAGGGATGCTTGACGGTGTAACTGATGTAGGAGATTCGCTAGAAGCACTGGTTGAATTGAAACCAGATTTAATCATCACAAATATTAATAAAGAAGAAGCAGTGGACAAATATTCACTCATCGCGCCAACAGTGGCTATGCCTTATAATAGCTTTGAAACCATTCAGGAGGAAATGCGTTATTTCGGTGATTTATTAGATAAAAAGAATGTAGCTGAACAATGGATTACCGATTTTGAGAGTCGCACTGGTAAATTACGTGATGAAGTTCAAGCTGCACTTGGTGAGGGAGAGACAGTTTCTATCATGCAGGAGTATGATGGAAAGGTATTCTTATTCGGATCAAAGTCTGGACGCGGCGGTCGAATTATGTATGAAATATTAGGTGCGAATCCACCTTCAACTGTTCCAGAACATATGCTAGCTGAATCATTTTACGAGTTTTCTCTAGAAATGCTTCCTGAATATACTGGAGATTATTTGGTATTAACAACAAAATCAACGTTGGAGGAACTGCAGGCTGATCCGATTTGGGGTAACTTGCCTGCGATTCGAGATGGAAAAGTATACTTGTGGACTGAAAGTGAGTCATGGTTTAGAGATCCGATTGCTGTAGAAGGGCAAATAGACAATTTAGCTAAATGGATTATTCAAACTGCTAAAACAAAATAAAAGTATAGCAAAAGAACGACTGTAATAAATAATTATCAAACATGATAGAAAAGAGACATTTCGATCTTCGAAATGTCTCTTTTCTAATGTCATCTCAGAATATAGTGTAGATACCCCTATAGTCCAAATGACAAATCATATCTTTTTAATAAGAGAAGGGTCCAGTTTGTATAAGAGTTCAATGTCACAATATGTGGGTATCGAACAGGAAATTATTCTTTGGATGACCCTACTAAACATGATCAATATATTTCAAACACTTTGCCAGCAGTTGAGTACGATTGGTTACTTGAAATTTTCTATATAGATTTTGAAGATGTTTTTTGATTGTATTTTCACTGACGAATAATTGCTTAGCGATTTCTATGTTTTTCAAGCCTTTGAATACAAACTTTAAAACTTCTCGTTCTCGATCTGTCATTTCCAACACGATGGAGGGCTGTGAATAGCGATGTAGGGAATACATGTTTTCGATATTTCTTTTCAAATACACTAACTTTAAAATATCTTTTTCATTAAATAGCTTCTCTCCCGCTTTTCTTAAAAAGCCAATAACGGCTACGAGCCTATTGTCTATCCTCAAATACATGGCCATTTCATCTTCATAGCGATTTTCCTTCAAAAAAACTTCTTTATAGTGGGTTTGTTTTTGCAGGCACATCACTTCATTCCTACTCATTAGCTGAATGGAAGGCTGTGTATTTATATTTTGAGGGTGTAATGGATCAAAGTTTTTATATCTTTGTAAATAGTCATTAATCGTATGACTCTCTATATTAAAAAGCACAGGGGCGGTTAGCTCATTATTTGCTATTTCCCAAAATAACATATGGTGATAGCCGAGATGCTGACTAATTGTTTGCAATAGTTCATGTTTAAACCCCTCATTGCTTTGTTTCACATTCATATTCGAAATATGATAGCTCGCTTTAAGAATGTTTTCTAAATCATTTTCTAAAAACATGAAAACACCTCGTTTCTCTATTATGCATTTATATTCTACTTAAAACAGAATTATCCTTTCGGGTAATATATTAAATTTAGAATATTCAGTACATTATAGTTACAAGATTACTACTATACGAGGTGATGATATGAATTTACAAGAGTATGCATCCTATGACGGTATTGGGTTGGCAGAGCTAGTAAAATCAAAGGAAGTAACACCACAGGAGTTAAAGGAGCTAGCGTTAGAAGGAATAAAAAAAGTCAATCCATCCATTAATGCAGTTGTTAATGTGTTAGAAGAGCAGGCTGACAAGGCAATTGAAAAGGTTGATGAAAATGCGCCGTTTGCAGGTGTTCCGTTTTTAATTAAAGAGCTTGTGCTACATGCAGAGGGTGTTTCGCATAGTATGGGGAGTCGTATTGGAGAAAATACGGTTATACCCGTCGATAGTGAATTAATGGCGCGCTTTAGAAAGGCTGGTTTAATTTTAGCAGGTACTACGACAACACCAGAGTTTGGCTATAATGCAGCTACTGAAGCAGTTATTTATGGTGCAACGCGCAATCCGTGGAATTTAACTCATAGTCCAGGTGGTTCGAGTGGTGGGTCAGCAGCTGCTGTGGCAAGTGGTATTGTGCCAATCGCTCATGCCAATGATGGTGGAGGTTCTATTCGTATTCCCGCTTCCTGTAGTGGGTTAGTGGGATTAAAGCCAACACGGGGAAGAGTTCCAGCTGGTCCATTCAATAGCGAGCCTTTAAATGGTATTGCCATTGAGTTCGCTGTGACGCGTACAATTCGTGATACAGCTGTTTTATTGGATCAAGTAGCAGGCCCTGACTTAGGGAGCTATTCCAAATTAGAAGTAACACATGCACCGTATGGACAACTTATCCAGGAAACAGTGCGCCCACTAAAAATTGCTTGGACAACTGAAACAAATTCTGGGGCATTTGTCGATCCGGAATGTATAGAAGCAGTTCATAAAACAGTTCAAGTTTTAAGGGAGCTAGGCCACGAGGTAGTGGAGGCGCGTCCGAAATATGAACAAGCATCATTTACAAAGGCGACGGTTGCTATTTGGACAGCGAATATTTATCACATGATTCAGGGGGCTGCAGCGGGAACTGGTAAAGCAGTTTCTCCAGACTATATTGAAGCAGCCATTTGGAAATGCTATGAATATGGTGGTCAATTAAAGGCGGCTGATTTATTGGAAGCTATTCATACAAATGCAGTCGTTTCACGTCAAGTAGCAGGCTTCTTTGAAGACTATGATATTTTATTGAGTCCAACCATTGGCACACTTCCTGCTAAAATTGGTGAATTAAATGCCAACAATCCTAACATTTCGGCTGTTGAATGGACAGAGCAAATTTTCACTTATGCACCGTTTACAAATTTATTCAATGCTACAGGCCAGCCTTCCATATCATTGCCTTTAGCCGAAAGTAAATCAGGCCTACCAATTGGTCTACAAATGACGGGTAAATTTGCAGATGAATTGACGTTATTACAGCTAGGTAGACAATTAGAGGAAGCCATGCCTTGGAAAGACCGTCAACCAGCAGTACATGTCAGTGAACAGCCTCAGCCAGCAGTATAATCTAGCATGAACGCACTTAGTAGAGACTAGGTGCGTTTTTTTGCGGTCGTAATTTTCAAGCTTCCTCATAAGCAGGTTTTATCCTGACCTCGAACTCATATACATAAAATAAAAGCTAATAGGAGTAGTGATTATTGGACAAACAACAACATAAGTACAGATGGATTGTGTTTGTTGCTGTATTGTTTACCTATTTGTTAATGGCAAGTCAGCGAACTGCTCCAGGGTTAATTACAGATCAATTGATGGAGGATTTTGGGGTAACGGCATCGACAATCGGCTTATTGACGAGTATTCAATTTTTTGTGTACACGAGTTTACAAATTCCAATGGGGATTTTAGCTGACCGATTTGGGCCAAACGTTTTCCTCATCATTGGTGCCATCCTTACAGGTATAGGAACCATTCTTTACAGTTTAGGTACACATGAATTCATTCTATTCTTTTCTAGAATACTTACTGGTATAGGAGATGCCACCATATGGGTGAATATGGTGCTTATTTTGGCACAATGGTTTCATAAAAAGGAGTTTGTCCGATTAATTGGCTTTGCAGGTATGACAGGGAGCTTAGGTTTCTTATTGGCAACAGTGCCTTTTGCTACATTGATTTTTTTATTAGGTTGGCGAATCACCTTTTTCTCTACAGGACTTTTACTATGCTTATGTGGTGTACTTCTTTATTTTGTGCTTGTACAAAACACAAAACGCATTTTTTCAAAGGAATCTGTAAACATAACTAAAGAAATAAAACGTGAAAAAAGCTCCATATTATTACGAAGAATATTTTCAAGCAGGCAAGCATGGGCTTTATTTTTTTGTCATTTTGGCGTTGTGGGCGGGTATGTTGGCTTTATTAGCTCGTGGGCAGTACCATATGGGATCAATATGTATGAGATGTCACGGTCAGAGGCTAGTCAGCTAATTATGATTGGTCTAGTCGGAGCGCTTTTAGGAGCACCTTTAATGAGCTGGATTGCTGGCTGGTTAGGTACAATTAAGAGACCCTATATTGTTGTGCATATTGCGGTTTTAGTGAGTTGGATTGCCTTTCTTTTATTGAAAGGGCATCCGTCCATTTTCATGCTCATTGTCCTGTTCTTTATCATTGGCTTTGGCTATGGTGCAAGTGCTTTAACCTTTGCGGCAGTTCGTCAAACTTTCCCTTTAAATGAATCAGGCATTGTTTCTGGATTTGCCAATACTGGGGGCTTTCTAAGTGCCGCATTGCTGCCTATTATTTTTGGGTATATTTTAGATTATTTTCAGGCTGCTACAGGCAATGTAATTGATGGGTACTACTATGGCTTCATCTCGCCAGTCATATTTTCTATCATTGGCTTGATTGGAGTAATGATGTTTAAGGAAAAGCTTTTAAGAGTGATGGATTAAGTCATGCTATATAATATGAGCATAAAGGGGATACCTGCAATAGAGGTATTCCCTTTTTAACGTTGAACGAATTATCCCATATATACACTGGCACAAGTATCTGGAGCAGGTTCATAAAAGCAATGATTCTTAAATTGTCCTGTAAACGGCTGACCATACCATGTTGGGGGACATGGTGCATATGGATTGAAGTACCAGAGTGCATATTTTGCTGGATGTTCTCGCCAGAAATCTAAGTTTTGTTTCGCTAATCTTTTTTCCGTTTCTCTTGCTCGTTGGTAAAACATATTGCCTTTTTGAACAGCTTCGAAAGAATAGTTTCCGCCTTGTACCTGGTAAATAACCTGCTCAATCGTTCTTACATCATTGAAGTCTAAACAGGACGCCACTGCACGATTCACAATGACATTGCCCACGTAAAGCATACCTTGTTGACCTTCACCCTCTGCTTCTGCTCTCATCATCCTTGCCATTAAAGCAACGTCTGCATCACGGTATTTTACTCTTGGCATTTTTCCACCTCCACCTTATAGTATGAAAAAGAACGAGGCTAGTTTCACTTTATCTTGAAATTCGTTGCTTTTGCAGATCACTCCATAAAAAACACCATCTTTCCTGTTCAACAGCAAGATGGTGTATTTTCATTAAAAATTGTTTTTGAAGTATGGCGTTTTTTTCAATACAACACATACCGGGATGGCAATAACTAAGCCTACGATGTTTTGAATGACGTCCCCAGGAATGGATGCCAGCGGGGCAATCCAGCTGTTGAACATAATGGCTTGCCCAACATAGTAAACAGCAATCATCACGGGCATTGATACTACTGCTCCTAAAATATTCAACCCAAGATTATCACCTTTATGTCCTTTTGCCCAAGCAATTTTACCAACAATGAAGCCTTGTAATGCGCGTGAAATAATGGTTGTGGGTGCCCAAATTAACCAGCCACCTACGATATCGAATAAACCCATTCCAATAGCTCCAGCAAGTGCTCCTTTTTTAGGCCCAAATAAAATAGCGGAGATAAACAGCATAGATGTTCCTAAGTGGATAAGACCACCTTGCCCGAACGGTAGCTTAAGATTGATAAACATTGTAGCAACGAAAACAAGTGCTGCTAAAATGGCTGTAATGACTAAATCAAATGTTTTTGTACGTGATTTTGTATAGGATGTTGGCCTTTGTATATTTTGCATTTGTCTCTTCCTCACTATGATGAATATTTTGATGATTTTTACTTTAGCAAAGGACTGACTATTGTAAAAGTGTCAATTTCATAAAAAAGTTAAGGGTCAGTTTGAGGTTATTTTCGCATCTTTCGAATTGTGATACGATGGGGAAAGTAAAAGCAGGATCAGTTAGGTGGAATGTATGATGAAAAAAGTTGCTGTAATTCAAGATATGTCGTCCTTTGGTAAGTGCTCATTGACGGCTGCGATGCCTGTACTCTCTGTGATGGGTGTGCAAGCAGTCCCACTACCAACAGCTATTTTAACGGCACAAACAGGATATTCAAGCTTTTATTGTGAAGATTTAACGTCAAAGATGGACTCTTTTATTGAGGAGTGGAGTAAGCTTGGAGCTACCTTTGATGGAATTCATACAGGCTTTGTTACAGGTAAGGAGCAAATCGATAATATATTTCGCTTTTTAGATGTGTTTCACTCAAATAAGACAACGTTGCTTGTCGATCCAGTAATGGGCGATCATGGTGAGGTCTATAAAATGTTTACGGGTGAATTGCTTGATCGTATGAAAGCATTAGTAAAGCATGCCGATATTATTACGCCAAATGTCACGGAATGTTGCTTGCTTACAGGTTTATCCTATGAAAGGCTACTGAGCTATCAAAATGATACAGATTATATTCTTGCCCTTAAAGAGGCAGGTCAGCAGCTACAGCAAGCAACTGGAGCAAACGTCATTATTACGGGTTTGAATCCACCAGTAGGTGATACGGACAAGCGTTATGTTGGGAATTTGTTTGTCGATTCAGAGCGGTCTTTTCATAGTATCCGCAACTATAATGGTGAGAGCTATTCAGGCACAGGCGACCTCTTCGCATCCATCATGATGGGCGGCATGATGCGCGGACAAGATTTAATGGAATCAATGACACTAGCAGAAACATTTTTAGCTGCAGCGATCGAAGCTACTTCGAAGGAGCAAGTACCCCGTGAGGCAGGCGTGCATTTTGAAAAGTTTTTACGTATGCTGCTGTAAACGTTAATAAGCCCATAATAAGTAATTGTGATAAAAAATTCGTAAATGTCAGATTCATAGTGACCTTTACGGATTTTTTTGTTGAAGGAAAATTAAATAATATAGGATGATTTTATTAGATAAATAGGGTGACATTATAAAAAACTAGTAAAATTAGAATGATTTTATGGTATTATGATGGGAATAAATTCCTTGAAAGAAGGCACCTCAGTAATATAAGTTTGCCAATCAAGGTTGCTAAAAATATGAAGTTTAGAGGAGGATTCCCCAAAAATGAGTCAATGCAATATCAATACCATCCTGTACGGTCCACCAGGAACAGGGAAAACTTATAATACGGTGAACTACGCGGTTAGTATTATTGAGAATAAAGAATTTATGGCGATTTGCGCAGAAGCGTATCAAGATGTTTTTGAACGTTATCTTACGTATAAAAAGCAAGGTCAGATTCGATTCGTTACTTTTCATCAATCATATGGATATGAAGAGTTTATCGAGGGAATTAAGCCTGTTTTAAACGATGAAGCAGAAGAGAGCATTCAATATAAAATTGAATCAGGCGTGTTTAAAGAATTTTGTGAGCAAGCGCAACAATTAAAATTAACTGCTCATGATCAGGTGATGGAAGGAAATAAAAAAGTTTGGAAGATTTCTTTAGGAGGCAGTGGCAAGAATTGGCTGAAAGAAGAATGCTTTAAGGACAATCAAATTCGTATAGGCTGGGATGAGGAAGGTACTGATTTTATTGAGGATGGGGAATATCCTTCAGATACCTTGTACTATTTCTATGAGGGAATGAGTGTTGGCGATATTGTCTTTTCTTTAGGAGATCAAAAGCATATTGATGCAATTGGCATTATCACAGGAGAGCCTGAATGGTTAGAGGCAGAGGAAGATTTTAAAAGAAGTCGCGAAGTAGAGTGGATTGCCACGGATATCTATGAAAATATTTATGAGCTAAATGGCAAAACGAACTTAGTTCAGCAAACCATTTATGAGCTTTGGCGACTATCCATCAATGATGTGAATAATTTAATTTTAAAATACTCGCAAAATGATCAAATCGATGTGGAAGAAAACACTAATAACTATGTCTTTATTATTGATGAAATTAATCGAGGCAATATATCGAAAATTTTTGGTGAACTTATTACATTAATTGAGCCGACAAAACGAATTGGAGCACTAGAAGAAATGCATGTGAAGCTCCCATATTCTAAAAAGGATTTTGGTGTCCCTCAAAATGTCTATTTGCTGGGAACGATGAATACAGCCGATCGTTCGATTGCGTTGATGGATACAGCACTTAGAAGACGCTTTGACTTTATTGAAATGCTGCCAAATTTGAATGCAGTAGCTGATATAAAAGTTGGGAACATCCATATTCAACATCTAATGGAAGTCATGAACGCTCGTATTGAAGCACTGTATGATCGCGAACATACTATTGGCCATGCCTATTTTATGAGCTTAAAAGAAGACAGTTCATTAGAAAATCTAGCTAATATTTTTAAGAATACGATTATTCCACTTCTCCAAGAATATTTTTATGAAGATTATAGCAAGATTCAGTTAGTGTTAGGAGATCATCTAAAACCCCAGCAATATCGATTTATTTTGGATGAGAAATTAAGTATAAAAGGATTATTTGGTCGAGACATTGATATAGACCTCCCAGAAACGAAATACTATCTTCAAGCAAGTGCATTCGAGGAACCATCAAGCTATATCGGGATCTATGGAAGGGTCGAGAATGAAGAGGTTAATTGAAATGAAGGAATACGATATTCTGACATGCAATCAAGCTTTTAAAGATGAGTATGTATACATAGACAATGATTCTTTCGAGCAGCTTGAAAATATGATTTTGGACTGTAATGAAATGGAAGATGTTGATGCATACAATTTTTTCTCTGTCTCCACAAAGCGGCATGTTGGAAAGGTCATTCGTGCAAAAAATTATGTTGGTATTGTGCAATTAAAGAATGGTACACAAATTCAAATTTTTCCAAAAATATTTGGGAAAACAGCTATTGACCCTAAAAAAACATTTTTGAAAATGCTTAAGTCACTACAAGAATTTCCTAGCAAAACCTTTAATGAGACTAGTCTTCGTACAGATCAGATGACGTTATTGGAAATTTTCATTCGATTGTACATTGAAGAAGTACAAAAATTGATTAAAAAAGGACTTAAATCATCCTATTATGCAATGGAGGATAACTTAAATGTATACAAAGGAAAAATGGTATTCTCACAGCAATTAAAATATAACCTTATTCATCGACAACGATTCTATACACGCTATGATGAGTTTGGAATGAATCGAGCAGAAAATCGGTTAATCAAGGCTACATTGCTTTATTTATTAAAACATTCTACTAGCAATGACAATATAAATGAAATTCGTAAGCAACTCATACACTTTGAACTCATTGAGCAATCAAAAAACTACAGTAAGGATTTTTCTCAGGTAAAGATTGATCGTAACTCAAAAGATTATGAAACGATTATGCAATGGTCTAAAATTTTTTTAAATAATCAAAGCTTTACAACTTTTTCAGGACATTCATTTGCTAAAGCCTTATTATTTCCAATGGAAAAAGTTTTCGAGTCTTATATTGGCTTTCATCTGAAAAAGCTACTAAGTGATTCAGCATGGCAGGTACAACTACAGGATAAAGGCTATCATTTATTTCAAGGGAAATTTGCATTGCGACCAGATATTGTGTTAACTAATGACGCTCGTAAAATTATTTTAGATACAAAGTGGAAAATGCTAAGTAACACGCCACACAATAACTATGGCATTTCACAGGCAGATATGTATCAAATGTATGCTTATGCTAAAAAATATCACGCTAAAGAAATATGGCTCCTTTATCCATTGAATACGGAAGTTGAACAAATGAAAGAAATACATTTTAACACAAATGAAGGGGATCAAAGTGCAGAAGTGAGGGTGTTTTTCGTCGACTGTCATCATGTAGAGAAAAGTTTGGAGAAACTAGTAAAGAAGTTTACTCTAGCAAATCAATAATATGAATAGACATCCTATCAGGAGGAATCTATGGGAGTTATAGTTGAAAATAAACGTAATCTATATGCAATAGGGGTAATAAGTTTACTATTGTCAGCCATTTTAACATCTATTAGTCAAGTGTATTACTCGAACCGTGTACAAGCCGTGCATCCATTTCTTTTCACCGGTATTAGTTTTTTTCTCACGACTGTCTTCTTTCAATTAATCACAAGTAAGCAAAAGGTAGAGCCCTGCTGGAAAGAGGCACGTTCATCATTATGGAAGTTAAACGGTGCTTCCATATTAGCCTTTATGGGGTTTTACTTTGCATTAAAATATATTGAACCAGCGATAGTGAGCTCTCTTGAAATGGGACTAGGCCCCTTGTTTGCATTGCTACTTGCAATACAGCAGAAAAAACGAGTGATACATGCACAGTGGGGTATTGCAATTGGCATATTTGCAGCTAGTTTATTACTGATTAGTGCTATTTTTACAGGGAAATCGGCTATACAAACATGGGACCAATCAAGTATTTTAGGAGTCGGTGCGAGCATATTGTGTGGACTTGGTGCGGTATTATGTACAGTCTATTCTAAGCAACTCAGTCAATTAGGATGGACAAGCTCGATGATATTATCAAAAAGATTTTATGGTATCATTTTGCTTTCATTTATCGCTACATATGATGTCATGTTTACTTATTTGCTTGAAAACATTGGTTGGATTTTATTGATGACCGTCATCGGTGTTTTGATACCAATGTATTTATTACAGAAGGGTATTCAATATTGTGAAGTATTTTTAGTCATGATGTCATTGTGCTTTATTCCTGTATTCACCTTCTTTTTTCAGCTATTCGATACAAGGCTACAATGGTCAAATATTACGTTAATGGGTGTCTGTTATTGTTTGGAATTTTAAGTGTAATTCTAGAACAAAAAGCTCGTAGCGTTTCCTAATGAAATTTTTCCATGACAAAGTTGCTATACTGAAAAATCCGGAGCCAGTTTTGATGGGCATAAAATCAAATTGGCTCTATGTGATTTCTTTAATTGTACCTTTCAAATTCTTTCCTCCTAAAAGCCCTTCCATCCTATTAAAGTGATGCCTCTCATGAATAGCCAGCAACTGAATAGCTTGAATGAGATTAGGATAATGCGCAATGGGATCAGGAAAAACAATATGCCCTGCAACATCCTCGTCTATATTTTGTACTAACTTTTGCAAAGCAAGTGTCTCGTTGATAAGTAATTGCTCGATATCATAACTGTTTAATACAAAGCGTACTTTCTTAGGTGGAACTAAAATACCTGGTGCTCGCATTCCTTGTCCTTTTTTGGATTGATATTCTTCATAAATATCATGTATTTCAGTAGAGTATGGCTTGTTTCTTCGCCTTTTAGCGATAGGCATGAGGAATAAAGAATATTTGGTTGCTGTGTGGAGCATTTTGAGAATCAAATAAAGGTGATAAAAGTGTTCACCAATGGACCATTTTCCCTCACGTGTTACTCGCCATAGTTCTTCCTGTGAAAGTGAATGAATAGCTGGTAGATAGTGTGCTCGTTGTGCCTGTAATGTAAGAAAGTGTTTTGACATCTTAGTAGATTCCATAGATTTTCAGCTCCCTTATTTCCATTTTAAGGATTACTGTTGTAAAAGTACATCAAATGCCAATCGTTATGGCCGATAAATAGGAAAAGTATGATAGGAGGGAAGGTCATGGAAATTAGACAATTAACAGCAGCAGATGCTGAGGTATATAGAGATTTAAGATTAGAGGGATTACAAACAAATCCAGAAGCTTTTGGCGCTAGCTTCGAGGAAGAAAAGGATTTGTCACTTGAGTCGTTTGCAAGTAGGCTCGAGGGACAGGGAACATTTACATTTGGGGCATTTGACCAGGAGGATTTACTTGGTGTGGCGACATTGGTGCAAGCAAATAAAATGAAGCTAAAGCATAAAGCGAGTATTTTTGCCGTTTATGTTTCTTCAAAAAAGCGGGGATTGGGCATAGGAAAACAACTAATGGTAGGGATCATCAATCAAGCAAAGTCAATAGTAGACGTCGAGCAAATTAATTTAACAGTTGTTTCTTCCAATGAATCAGCAAAAGGATTATACACATCGTTAGGTTTTCACGTTTTTGGAACAGAACGAAACGCCTTAAAAATAGGACAGCAATATTTTGATGAGGATTATATGGTGCTGTATTTCTAAAAATGCTAAAAAGCCTTTGAAGTATTCATCTTCAAAGGCTTCAATTTATTATGGTGAGTAGCAATGGAACAATGAAAAGAAAGCAAGGAATAAAAGAATCCCCGTGATAAAAAGAATAAGTAAAGCACTAACAATGCCCGCTTTCTTTATAAGAAACCATATACTTAGCATGATAATAATGACCGAAAATGTGGATGCGAGCCAAAATCCAAGAATCCCCAAGTATTCAATCATAATGGGGAATGAATCGTGAAAGTAATTATACGGAATATCTAGCCTAAGAAAAGTGGTCAACAGAAGATCCATAAAATCCCCCCATCTACATATTTGTTCTTACATATATGGTATGCAGAAGCATCTTTAAGTCACACGGCAGCATCCTTTAAAAAGGATGCTGCCGTAAATTTTTTTATAGGCTTATTAATTTTCCCTTTTATCTAACAACTTCAGGATGATCGCTTCCAAATTTTCTATTTTCTTCTCAAAACGCATAAAGAGATAGATGGTAATGGCAATAGGGAAACCTGAATTACCTATTAGGTGAACCCACATTTGTATAGTTTCAACTGGTATCATAACATCTTCCTCCCTCATTATTGTGATGCTTACAGTTCTTAAAAGTGAACGTACGATTAATAAAATCAATATGAATGAATAAAATATAGAACATTTGTTCTGTTTTTGGTTTATAATAGATATATGATATTCACTTTAATGAACAAGAAGGCGAATATATAGGAGTGATGCGAATGTGTAATGAGTACAAAATTATAGAAGAGTTTTTTTACAGAAATAGAGAACAGGTTAAAAATCCAATTATCAGAAGTTTTTTGGCAGATGCACAAAATCTTTATTTGGTACAACATGCAGTCTTATATCCCAATGATTGTAATTTGAAAATGGTTGATGAAACATTTCAAGCTCATTATCAAAGGGTACAGAAAATAAAATATATCAGCAATTTAATTTATTTCTTTAGCCTGGATTTCGATAAAAAAAAGAGAAGATTGCAAAATCGCTTTTTATTAGTCGCAGATAGTGGTCTAATGGACGACGGTATAAGAGAAGAAGAGAGCGGAGAAGAAGGGTTATTAGAAAAAATTGAAAATGAACAGCTCTTTAAAGGTTTGCAAAAATTAACAGACAAGCAACTTCAAATTTTAGAAATGATTTATGTCAAAGACTATTCTATAAAAGTAATCGCTGAAACATTACAAACAACATCACAGAATATATCCAATGTTCATCAAAAGGCTTTAAAGAAGCTTCATCATATTATTAGAAAGGAGGAGATTTAGTAAATGCAGAACAATATGAATGAGGAGATGCTAATAATTATCCAAAATTTTACTCCAAAAATTAAGCAGTGTCTCCACCAAACAAGTTACCAGGATAGAGAAGACTTAGAACAGGAGATTAAATTGAAAATTATTGAAAAGCTGACAACGAAGGAATTTCAAAACACACCTAGTTTTTGGGATTTTTTTGTATGAATAAAAAAGAGCAATGCCCTTTTAAGAAGGACCATTGCTCTTTCTAATCATTAACCCTTTAAGAAATCTGATTTTGCAAAGCTTGGGTTTGGATATGTGTAGAAGCCCTCGCCTGCTGCGCGACCTAATTTACCTTTTTCGATGTACTCTGTTTTTAAGAGGTTAGCTAATTTTTTCATGTTTTCATCACCAGTGGCATTTGCTTTCGCTTCCACAATGTTATAAGCAGTATTAATGCCAACGATGTCTAGAATAGCAAATGGTCCAAGTGGAGCGCCTGTACCAATCATCCATGTTTTATCGATTGTTTCTGGATCAGCCACTTCTTTTACAAGTAAAGATTCAGCTGCATCTAAAAACGGAACTAGTAATGAGTTTAAAATATAGCCAGGTTGCTCTTTATGCAATGGTAGTGGTACCATGCCGATGGCGCGTGCAAATTCAATCACTTCATCAAATACTTTCATATCTGTACCTGGGTGTTTCATAATTTCTGCAGTATTGTTTTTCCAAATCGTATTAGCAAAGTGAAGTGCTAAAAACTTCTCTGGACGGCCAGTTGCTTCAGCAAATTGGCTTGGTAGTAAAGTAGACGAGTTTGTTGCAAAAATTGTATTTGCTGGTGCTACTTTTCCAAGATTCGTGTAAAATTCTGTTTTGATGCTCACAACTTCAGGGATTGCTTCTATAATAAGGTCAGCATTGGCAACGGCTTGAGCCAAGTCACTATTAAATGTAAGACGTGCATAGGCTGCATCCACTTCTTCTTGTGTAGCACCTAAATCTTGTTGATAAAGTGGTTTTAATTTGGTAATACGATCCTGTGCATTTTTTAACGCCTCATCGTTAATGTCATACACTGTTACATTAAAACCTTTGAAAGCAGATTGATAAGCAATTTGGCTTCCTAATACACCACTGCCTGCAACCGTAATGTTTTGATAATTCATCGAAATTCCTCCTTTGGAATTGTTACATTAATATAATAGTATGGATATGTAGAGAATCCTTCGTTACAATTCCATACTACTTCTACAATTGAATAAAAATCAAATGAAAGCCTCTAATGTTATATGAGTATAAAAATGTGATAGCAAGTTAAAACTCTCTTATTGAAGTATGTGCGAATTTACATTAAAAATAAGTCCATAAAAAATTGTCACCCAATTGAGTGACAAGCTTAGTCTATAAAAATTTTTACTTTTTTCGTTAATTATTCATATTTAATGAATTCGAAATTATAATGTAACCTTAAAACTAATAGCTTTTCCGATAATTTTTGCAGGATTATTCTCATCCACTATATAAGGTTCGTGTTTGGGGTTATCTGGCATAAGTAAAATCATGTCACCTTGTTTTTTTACGCGTTTAAGAGTCGCTTCAGTATCACCGTTTACAAGTACAGCAGCTATTTCACCGTATTCAACTTCATTCTGCTCTCTTATAAGAACTTTAGAGCCGTTTGGTATAGTTGGTTCCATTGAATCACCTTTAGCCACAAGAGCGAAAATATTACCTGTTGGCAGTAATTCTGAAAACTCATACATATACCCTTCTACATTTTGTTGTGCAATGATTGGCTCTCCACAAGCGATCACACCTAAAATTGGAATTTTTACAAAGTTAGGTTGTACTTCTATTAAGTTTGTTGGTTGCTCCTCTGTTAAATCGGAACGTCTTATATTAAAATAGTCTGCCATTAATTGTATTTTATCATGTCTAGGGTATGTACTAGCTTTCATCCAATTAGATACGGTTGTTTCAGGTATATTTAGTTCCCTTGCCATATCTGTTTGATTTAAACCCTTCTTCTCTAATTGAAGTTTTAAGTTTTTTGAGAAAACCCTCTTTAATTTATCCGAGTTATCCATATTTCATCACCTCCTTATTATGATAATACCGATAAAAAGTATTTTTGTAAATATTTTAATACCTTTTAAAAGTATTTTCTCTTGACTGTACCGTTTAAAGGTACTATATTGGAAATAACTTGTTAAATGGGTAATAGATTATTAAAAGTAATAGGGGGAGTTAGATGTGCAATTTTAATAAATATCATTGTAAAAAAAGAAATGGGAAGACATAAGTTGTTACTGTGTAATACTGTTTAAAAGTGTTTTAGGAGATGTGAAAATTAGAGGTAAAAATTCAGAAAGCTAAAAGGGTGGTTGTTAAATATGTACGAATGGTTACTAGATTATCAGCAAATTGAGGATGAAATTGCTTATTTGGAATATAACCTTGAGCGATCACAGAAAGAATTAAAACGATGGGTTACTGGAGATTTGGCTAGGGTAAAACTCACTGCTGAATCGGATGGAGCAAAACTAGAAGAGCGAATTGAAAGAATTGAACGAGAGTTGCAAGTTAAACTTGTGGAACAAAAAAAAATCTTGGATCTTATTGGAAAATTTAGTGGGTTGAATCATAAAATATTAAAATTAAAATATGTGGATGGAATGACATTAGAAGAAATAGCTGAGGTATTAAATTATAGTGCTAGTTATATTTACAAAAAGCATGCAGAAATTGCAAAGATGATTAAATTTGCACATGAAATTAAACTAACAAATTGATTTAGTTTTTCTTATTAATATATAAACAATGTGGTGACCACTTTTTATTAAAGGTGGTCTTTTCTATTGCTTCAATTTAAGCTTTCACTTAATTGACACCAACTAGATTGTATAGAAATGATTGATAATCCATAATATGATGGTAATATAAAAATTCGGTTAATTGAAGTGCTATATTAGCAGAGGATTTTTTTAGTATCTTTCCTTTTACTGACACTCAGATGATTGAATAGAAGGTATAGAAATTCCGTAATATGATGTTAATGTAGAAGTTTGTTATATGAAATTTTAACTTTACATGAATTGTGTTAGGTGAAGGCCACTCAAAATTGAGTGGTCTTTTCAAATACTCATAATAAGGGGATGATTGGATGGAAGTAATTTATGCAAAATGCAATAAATCATGTGGTTATAAATTCTATGTTCAGTCTTTTAAGAACGTGAGGCTGAGCCATACGATTGAAAAAAACTATTTTACTTGCCCTAACTGTGGTCGGGAGTATGTTTGTTTTTACACTGATGATAATGTACGAAAACTTCAAGCAGAATTAAGGAAACTATATCTTGAAATGAGAAGGGTTAATGGTTTTCAGTATAGGAAGTTAAAGAAAATAGAGTCTGCTTTGAAACAAAGTATTTTTAACAGTATGACGGATATTAAAAATATGGTTGAAAGATAGCTAGTAAAAATAAATATTTTGAAAGGAGGTGAAAAATAGTGATTAAGAGAGAACGAATGAAAACGTCTACTGAGTTATTGTCAGTAGGCGTTTTTAGCTTGAAAAAAATCCACAATTGCAGAATGACTGTAGTTGAAATGATTCTTTATTTTAGGAGTTCAATATTTCATTCACTTAAGGGGAATATGTTCAAAATCTAGCATGGACTGAGTTTTATCATATTTCAAAGAGTTAGGAGAAATAAATATGAGGGATTTAATGAATCATATTCCTATTATTTTAGAGCCATTAGGTTTGCCTATCATCTTTAATGGATTTCCTAAAGAATCCGAAAAACCAAATCAATTCATCACTTTTTTAGAAATAAGTGCAAAGCCTATCTTTGTAGCTGGTGGAAACGAAATTGAAACTGAACGGATTGTCCAAGTTAATGTATGGTCCAACCTGAACTATCACCAGCTAGCAGAGAGTATCAAACATTTGATGGGAAATGCAGGATTTGAACGGATTCTAGAATATGATGAGCCTTATATTGTAGGCGAATCTCATAATAACAGGGTACTTCAATTCGTCTTGTGTGAAGAATAATAATAAAAATATGGAGGTCATGTAAATGACAATTTTAAATGAAAAACCACAAAAACTGAGCTTAAAACGAATTCATTATGCACTAATGACAAATGAACAAACAGAAACATGGGGTGAAGTTAAAACATTAACAATGCCTATTTCCATGACACTTACACCTAACTTTTCAGAAGCACATTTAGATGCAGGAGACCGTGTAGTAGATCAGGAAGCACAATTGGATTCTATTACAATTGCAGGGGAAACAGCTGATTTACCAACTGACGTCCTAGTAGATTGGTATGGGCATAAGAAGTCAGCAGAAGGTGGTATCATTACAAATGCAAATGATACACCTAATCCAATTGCAATTGGTTTTGAATCGGGTACTAAGCTTGTTTGGCTATTAAAAGCGAAATTGAAATTAGGTGAAGAAACAAATTCGACTCGTAAGAAAGGTGAAACAGGTTACAAAGTATATCCATTCGGTGGTGAAGCATTACCATTAATCGATGGCGTAATTAAACATACAGTAGATACACGAGATGCAGGGGTAACGGTGACAGCTGAATCATTCTTTGACTCTGTCGCAAAACCAAGTGAAACTGTTGTAACTCCTTAAATGAATAGGCTAGGACATAACTAATTGAGACCTTCATAAAGCTGAATAATCTCTAGATTAACAAAAAATAGTAATTAAAAACCGAACTATTCGAAACACTTCGTGAGCGTTTCAAAGGATAGTTCGGTAATTTTGTAGGTTAAAACACTTTAGTCCCAAGCCTCTCTTCCCTAATATAGAAAGTTACTAGAAAGGATGAATAATAAAATGCAAATTACTTTAAAAATTGATGGTCAAGAAAAACAATTTTCAAATGACTTTGTGAAAGCCCGAGTGTTTCGCAATGCGCTAAAAATGAATGAGAAAATGAGACAAGAAGGGAATGAAATTTCTGTTGAAACTTTTGATGAAATGATTGCCTTTGTTGTCAATGTGTTTGAGAATCAATTCACAATGGATGATGTTTGGGATGGGTTAGAGGCAGGAAGATTGCAAGATGAAATTATGCGAGTTTTTAATAGTGTTCTAAACATTGGAGGACTAGAAACAAAAACCATCGTAAATGATGAAGAGGGAAAGTAAGTGAAATAACTCCTTATCAACATATTAAATTATTTTATAGAAAATTGATAAAAGAGGGTTATAAACTACATGAGATTGACGAAATGGATATTCATTTTTGGTTTGAATTGTTAGTTGATGATGATGAAATAGAGGAAGTCACAGCTGATGAAATTTCCTGGTTGTGATGAAACAAAGGCGGTGATGAAATATGGCAGAAATCAGTGCTGTTGAGCTTAATTTAAATACATCGAATTTTAATGGCTCTATAGAACAATTAACTCGTAATTTGACAGCAATGGGAGCTGAATTAAGGGCATTACAAGCACTAGGTAATGAATATGAAAGTTCGGTGGAAGGTTTAGCAAATAAACAAAATATTCTTAGGCGATCAGTTGAAGCTGCAAATCTAAATTTTACGGAGCAACGTAGAAAGTATGATGAATTAATAGCCTCAGGTTCAGCAAATACCGAGGAAATAGAAAAACAGGCAATTGCTGTGAATGAAGCTCTTGTTGAATACAATCGTTTAAATACACAGCTAACAGAAGTCGATCAGCAATTAAGTGAGCAATCATCAAAATGGAATAAATTTCAGGAGCTTGGTGGAAAGTTAAAGACTGTTGGGGAAAGTATGTCTACTATTACAGCTCCTATCAAAGCTTTTGGTGTGTATGCCCTTAATGCTGCTGTAGATTTTGAAAGTGCTTTTGCCGGTGTACGTCAAACTGTGAACACTAGTGAGGAAAATTTTAAGAAGCTTGAAAGTGGAATCCGTAGTATGGCTAAGGAGCTTCCAGTAAGTGCTACTGAAATTGCTGGAGTTGTTGAATCTGCTGGGCAGCTAGGAATCGCAGAAGAGCATCTTATTTCATTCTCCCGTGCTGTTATTGATATGGGCAATTCAACGGGGATGACACGTGAACAGGCAGCAAAAGAGTTCGCTGAGTTTGCAAATATTGTAGGAATGGGGCAAGGAGACTTTGATCGATTAGGTTCCTCTATTGTTGATTTGAGTACTACTATGGGTGTTGCTGCATCTGACATTATGAAGATGGGAATGGGATTTGCTGAGCAAGCTTCTAAAATTGGTTTAACCGAATCTCAAATAATGGGACTAGCTGCTACTATGTCGAGCCTAGGGATTAACGCTGAAACTGGTGGAGCGGCTATGACTTCAGTTTTGCAAAAGATTCAAAAAGCTGTAGGAGATGGCGGTGAAAGCTTATCTGGTTTTGCTCAGGTAGCTAACATGACTAGTGCCGATTTTAAAAAGGCATTTGAAACAGACGCGGCCTCTGCTTTAGATGCATTGGTTAAAGGGTTAGCAGAATCATCTGAAGGTGGAGCTAACTTAAAAGATGTGCTTGCTGATTTAGGGGTTAATGGTGATGAAACTGATGTACTTTTGAGTATGGCTGGTGCTTCGGATTTACTTACATCAGCTGTTAATTCTTCTACTGATGCCTGGAAGGAAAATACGGCATTATCTGATAAAGCAGCCGAGCGTTATCAAACGACAGAGTCTCAAATGGCTATAATGAAAAATCAGCTTGTAGATGTAGGTATAAGCATCGGAAATGTATTAATTCCCCTTGTACAAAAAGTTCTTGATATTTTTGTGCCCTGGATCGAGAAGTTCAGCAGTTTATCTTCTGAAACACAAAATACAATTGTTATTATTGGTGGTTTAGCAGCCGCTATTGGCCCTTTATTAGTAGTTGGGGGAACATTAATTTCAAGTATTGGATCAATCGTGACTGCAATCGGTGGGTTTTCAATGGCAATTGGAGCAGCAGGTGGGGCTACAACGGCGTTAGGTGCTACATTAGCATTAATAATGAATCCTGTAGGCATAGCTGTTGCTGCGTTTGCAGGTTTAGGAATCGCAGCATATGCAGTAACTAAGAATCTTAATGAATCATCTATCCAAGTAGAAGATTGGAAAGATAAAGTATCTGAAGCCACTGCCGAGTCAGTAGGAAGCTTTTTGGAGTTATCAGATCAAGCGACAGTGGCACTTAATCAACTAGCGTGGTCTGGTCAAGCAGTCACACAAGAAATGGCAACAAATATGATAACCATTTATAGTGAGATGGGTGATCAAGTGTTAGCCGAAATGCAAGCTGATCATGCTCAAGAACTAGAGACCATGCAGAACCATTTTGCTTCAAGTAATGCTCTAACTGAAGAACAGGAAGCAAATATTTTAGCTCGAGTAGCACAAAGTCAAACAGAGCAACAACAAGCTATTACAGATGGAAAGGCTCGAATTACAGAAATTTATCAAAATGCTGCTGCTAATAATAGAACCATAACTGAAGCAGAACAACAGGAAATTAATCTGATTCAACAAACGATGAAGGAGAATGCAATAAAGCATCTTTCAGATAGTGAAGTAGAGCAAAAGATTATTTTAGAAAGCTTGAAAAATGAAGCCTCAAAAATTTCAGCAGAACAAGCTGCTGAAGTTGTCCAAAACTCCTTGAAACAAAAAGAAGATGTTATTCGAGATGCTGAGGATCAATACAACGAAACATACAAGTGGGCAGTTAGACAACGAGATGAAACAGGTGCGATGTCTGCAGAAGAGGCCCAAGCTGTAATTGATGAAGCTGGTCGTAAACGAGATGAAACCATTAAAAATGCCGAGTCTATGCATCAGAAGGTTGTTAATGAAGCAAAACTCCAAGCTGAAGAACATGTGAATAAAGTAAATTGGGAAACTGGAGAAGTACTTTCTAAGTGGGAAGTTTTTAAAAATAATGCTTCAAAAAAATGGGATGATATTAAAGTAGGTGCTTCAAATAAATGGGAAGAAATGAAAGCAGACACTATTCGGATATGGGAAGAGATAAAGGCTTGGCCTGGTAGGAAAATAGAAGAGATGAAATCCACAGTCGAAGACAAAATGAACGACGTCAAAAATAAAATCGAAACAAAGTGGAATGAGGCACAGTCATTTTTGAAAAATATTGAGCTCTCAAGTATAGGTAAAAACATTGTCTTAGGTTTGATTTCTGGAATAGGTGATATGTTCGGTAATGTCCGTAGGAAAATTGAAGAATTAGCAGGACTTATTCCAAACTGGGCAATGGAAATCCTAGGTATTAAATCTCCTTCGCGAGTATTTATGGCTATTGGAAGAAATACAATTGAAGGCTGGGAAATTGGTATGGCCGAGAGAAAAAATAATCTAAAAGGAGTAATGAATGACTTAACAGATAGTGTTGAAAATACAGTTCGAAAAAACCTTGATATTCATAGTCTTTCACCCATTATGAGTAATTTTGGTAGTCATATAGGCCAAGGGTTAATTTTAGGAATTGATGACATGGCAGGTAGGGTTGCAAATGCAGCACAGCGTTTAGCATTCAATATGGATGGTCAGCAAGGGATAAGTTCTTCCCACGCAACGTCGATTGATAGATCTCGCTCTTATACGAGTGGAGATACAAATATTTATATATACGATAGTCACCCTTCTCCTTCGGAAATTGCTCGAAAAAATAAACAAGTACAACGTCAATTAGCAATGGAATGGGGGATGATTTGATGATTGAAGAAGTTATTTTTACAAATGCTCGGGGGCAATCTATTAAATTCTCCAACCAGAAGCCCTTCTTGTTACAGTCCATAGAGGGGAAAGCTGATGTTAGTGCTGATATTCAAACACAATCAGCACCTTTTCAAGACGGTAGTACTTATATAGACAGCTACCTACAACAGCGTTCAGTAGCTTTAAATGTGTCAATATTAGCAGAAAATAATTTATCTATGATAAAACAACGGCAGTTACTTGTTTCTGTATGCAACCCTAAATTTGGTCTTGGAAAGCTCACTTACATTAAAGGAAATACAAAACGCGAAATTCAAGCTGTAGTTGAAAATGTACCCGTTTTTGGTGTTGGGAGAGAGAATAATGGAATAAGATTCCAACGTACTATTATAAATTTTCTGTGCCCGTCACCTTTTTGGCAGGAATTTTCTACTGAAAGTTATAAATTGGAAGACTTTGTTAGCAACTTTAGATTTCCTTTTTATTTCCCAGTACGTTTTGCAACAAGAGGTGACTCGAAAGTGCTAATTAATAATGGTGATGTGCCGACACCAATCGTAGTTGAGTTCAGAGGACCTGTTGAAAATCCCCAAATCACCAATATAACAACAGGTGAATTTATTCGTGTAAATCGAGAAATACCTACAGGTTACAAACTTTTTCTTGATACATCATTTGGGAATAAACAAGTTGAAATAGAGAGTCCCAATGGAGTTAAAGAAAATGCATTTCACTATATTGATTTACAATCTACCTTCTTTCATTTAAATGTTGGTGAAAATAGGGTTGCTTTTATAACGGATAGTGGAAATCCAGAGGTTTACGTAAAGTTTAAACAAAGATATTTAAGTGTATAAGGATGTGATGAAATGGCTGAAAAATATAAATTTTTTGATCCAGTACAAAGAGAAGATGGTACTTACGATAGGGAATACAGCGCACAAGAATTTACCGATTATTTTAAAACATTAATAAATACAGGCATTCTAAAGGCAGCTGGTAATCAATTACATGTTGCAGCAAATGGATCTAATATGATGACAACCATTGACACAGGGGTGGCATTTATATTAGGACGCTATTATGAAAATGATAGTTTAAAAGAATTACTTCATGATACAGAATCACTCGGTAATAGTCGTATCGACAGAATAGTTATTAGAATGGATTTAAGTACAGAGGCAAGATATGTAAAAGCGTTTATTAAAAAGGGAGTAGCTTCCGCAAAACCAGTTGCACCAGCATTAACCCAAACGGCCAATTTTTACGAGATTTCATTAGCACAAGTTAAAGTGATAGGTGGGCAAACTTATATAAATGCTAGTGATGTGACGGATGAGCGTGGTAGAGATACACTTTGTCCATGGGCAGGGTCTAACATTTTACCAAGCTTTAATGACAATGCTTTGAATATGCATATTAATGATGGTACGTTGCATATACCTTATGCCATTACAAGTGGCTTAACAAATACCTATACAGTACTAATTCCTAACGTTAATCAATACACAGAAGGTATGGCGATGTCTGTAAAGATTAACATTCAAAATACAGGGGCATCAACTATAAATGTTAACGGATTAGGTGCCAAAAATATAATAAAAGCAAATGGGAGCCTTCTTTCAGGTGGTAATCTAAGAACAAATAGTGTTTACACATTAAGATATAATGGGACGGCTTTTATATTACAGGGTGAAGGGGGGGGAGGAACTGCAACCTCAACAGATGTACTAGCGGGAAAAACATTTACCAATGATAATGGTGAAGTTACAGGGTCTATGATTAATCATGGTTCAAAAGGAACTATTATACCTGGTACTTTCAATCAAAGCATGGCTGCAGGTTACTATAACGCTTTTAACGTTTTAGGAGATGCGAACTTGATTGCGAGCAACATAAAAAAAGGTGTTAATCTTTTTGGTATAGCTGGAACTTCTGAAACTAAAATTGCGTATACTTCAGCAAATAGAACTGTGTCATCTGGCAACCCCACTATGCAAACATTTACTATAACACTAAACGCAGGCTTTACAATAAAGGCATATATAATCGTTATTAATTCCATATATTTCGGACCTTATACTCTTAGTGGAATCGGAGTTTTGGTAGACGGAGTAAAAAGTGGGACACTACAATTAGGTGGGATGGGATATAACAATCAAAATTGGCTATACGTTAGCAATGGAAGTTCGATTTCTGGAACCACATTAAACGGTTCTATTACTGTTAATGCAAACTACTCTGGGATAACAAGTGGACAAACAATTTCATTAGAAGCTATAGCTTGGGGGTTTTAATAATGAGTTTTAAACAGTTAGGTTGAAGAATATAGTATTCAGTATCAAATTGTACGCTTATATTGGATACAGGAGAATATGCTGGATATGATCATATGTTTTTAATGAAATAGAACATATAGATTTATCTTTTGGTGAGTTTAGAGAAGAATTTACAACTTGTCTCTCGTTTAGAGTAAATCCCCCAAACCCCAAAAATTGAGTTTGCCTATCAAAACCAGATTTATTTGAAAAGCCAATCGAACATTTAAAAGGATTAAAGATGAGAGAGAACAAGATCAACAACGTATATTAGATTTAGAATTAATGCTTGCAAAAGCAAAAAAAAATTTTAGCAAGATAATTTTTAGAGTAACACTATTGTATATTTTTGTATAAGAAGTAGAGGTGAGTAACTATAAAAAAGAGCATTCGAATATTATCCCTAAACATGGACATCTTAGCTGAAATTGACAACTATGAGTCCATGTTTTTCAATCGTTCATGGTATGATGTAGGAACAATAGAATTGCGAATAAATCGCCATATAAAATACGCTAACACTTTATTAAAAGATAACCTTATTCTCATCGGAACAGATTTGAATAAGGTTTTTATTATTAAACATCGTGAAATTGAGTTAGATGCAAGTGGTAAAATTACAGAGAACTGGTTAATTAAAGGTTACTCTCTAAAATCGATTGTTGCTCAGCGTATTACCATTCCACCTACAAATAATGCATATGATAGTAAGACAGGTACAGCTGAAACTGTAATGAAACATTATGTGTCTCAAAACCTTGTGAATCCATCTAATAGTAAAAGAAAAATACCCCATTTGTTCATAAAAACGGATCAGCAACGGGGTGTGTATTTAAGTTATTCAACTAGATTTAAAAATTTAGCAGAAGAGATAAGCATTCTTTCTCTATCGAGTAAGTTAGGTTGGGATATAATACTGGATTTAAAAGATAAAAAATGGATATTCGATGTGATGGAAGGTAGGAATTTAACAGTAGGGCAATCAATAAATCCACCGGTCATTTTTTCACCTCAATTTGAAAGTTTAAAATCATTGCATTACACAGAAAGTGAATTAAATTACAAAAATCTAGCAATAGTTGCTGGACAAGGTGAAGGTGTGGATAGGCGAATTATCGAGGTAGGTGACTATTCATCAACAAAACGTCATGAAGTTTTTATTGATGCCAGAGATATTGCAGAAGTTGATGATAATCAGCAATTAATATCACATGAGAAAATTACTGAAGCTTTAGTTGCTCGTGGAAAGCAACAGTTAAAAGAATTCATGCAAGAAGAGTATTTGGAGGGACAAATACTAACTAATAGTCCATTTAAATATCAAAAGGATTATGACTTAGGGGATGTTATAACAATTCAAAATTCTGAATGGAATATTTCAATGGATGCACAAATAACAGATATAAAAGAGATTTATGAGACCTCAGGATTTAGCATTGAAGCAACTTTTGGAAACAACAGACCTACACTTATACAAAAAATTAAGCAAGAGTTTACTCAAATAAGTGGAGAGATAAGAAAATAACTGATATGAATAACTATTTTAGTACTTATCTTAAGGCCTTCCATACTTTTGTGTATGGAAGGCTTTTTCTACAAAAAGGAAGTGGTGTAGTGGAAAAATGGATAGCAACATGGGGTGGCTTTATTGGAACTCTTATCTCATATTCAGTAAATGGTTTAGGAATCGCAGTAACTGTTTTGATCGGATTTATGGCTATAGATTATATTACTGGGATACTATCAGGGATAGTCAATCATAATTTAAATAGTCGGATTGGTGTTAATGGTATCATTCGAAAAATCTATTATTTGATGTTGGTAGGCTCTATTTACTTATTAGCTTTTGTGATTCCAGGGATTGAGTATGCAGGTGACGGAGCAGCTATTGCCTTTTGCGTCCTTGAATTTATTTCAATTACGGAAAATGGAACAAAGATGGGGTTGCCAACACCAAATTTCATCAAAAATATTTTAGCAATTGTAAAAGATCATGCTGGAGAGGAGGACAGCAAATGAGCATAAATATTACAAAGGCTTGTAGAGATTTAGATCAGTTGCTTTCAGTAGCACAAATAGCATGTCGATTATTATTTCAAGAATGCTATAAAGAAGGGATTAAAAATATTTTTATTACTGAAACATATCGTTCTCAGGAAAGACAAAATTACCTGTATGCACAAGGTCGAACTAGACCAGGACAAATTGTAACTTGGACATTAAATAGTAATCATACATCACGACTTGCTTGGGATATTGCAATTGGTCCACCACAATCTTTGTATGATGAAGCTACTTTAAAACGAGTAGGAGTTATTGCTCGTAAGCTAAGTATTATATGGGGTGGAGATTGGACAGGTAGTATAGATCGACCTCATTTCGAGGTACCAATATCTTGGAAAATGCCAGCTAATTATAAATTTGAGGGACAAGTCATTATACCTAGTAGCAGTACAAAGAAAGTCCAATTAATTATTGGAGAAAGGAAGGAGGAGACAAAATTGCCTCAAGCATGGAACCCACATTCAACAGCAATACGTACAGCAACGGAGAGCTTTATAGCACAAGCAATCAAAGAAGGGGTTATTCAAGAATCACATTTAAAAGATTTAAGGAACGGTGTGATGACAACTGATCACTTACTAGGTCTTTTTATTACCATTCAACAACGACGTGCCAAGTAGTTAAAATACCGCCAAATAAATGGCGGTGTTTTAACAGTAAATCCACATAGTAACAACCATTACCATTAGGAAATCTCATTGCATGTAATATTATGAGGTTAGGCCATGACATGGAATAGCCAGCTACTAGCTTATGAAGGACAATATATCAATAGGTAAGCATTCGGAATCAATTCAGATAAAGTGTTCACTTTTTTCAGTGAACCGATTAATGCATGAATACATATAATCACCAATAGGGTAGAACCTAATAGCCAGCTGATTAATTTGATACCCAACTGCATACACGATCATTAAATTGAATTAGATGGGTAGATCTTATTTAAGGAACGGTAAGCATTCTAAGCACCTATTAATATAAAGACAAAAAAATATTTTAGAACTAATCATACAATGTGAGAACATTTGTATGATGTATATTTACATATTTTGTTATAAATGAGGGAATTACTCTATAAAAATTTAATCTGTTTCTTTATTGGATTCTTCACCATTCAAAAATAGAAATAGGGAAATTATAACATATTAAAATAGGACTTTTATATAATTATTGTACAATTCCCATATTTTTATAGATTTACAAACCGTTGTTTTAGTACACTGAATCTATGAATCGAAGGGGGAAAAACAGTGAAGAAAATAATGTTAGCTGGTGCACTGAGTATTGCATGTTTTACAGGAGGGTTTGGTGGACAGGCGTATGCACAGGATGTAGTAAATGTGGCAAATATAATTCATCCAAAGCAGAATGTTGCAGCCACTAATCAGTTACAAGCCATGTCCTATCAAGATATTTATAAAATGCTTTTGTTATCTAAAATTGGCTTTGAAAATAATGAAGTCACGATTGTTACAACAAAAAATAGTATTACAGTAAAAATTTCATTAGAGGCGATTCTTCAATCGTACAAAGATGGTACAAACCTCTATCCAGAGGGAGAAAAAGAGTTTAAGGAAAACTATGAAGAACTGAAGAAGTTATTTGGGCAGGCAATTCAAATAAAAATTACACAAACTAGTAATGGCTATAAGAGTGAAGTATATACAGCTGGCAAATGGGAAGCAGTTAGTGCAGAAGATTTAAATGATATGGTACAGGTATTTGCCCGTGCCGACGTTGAGTTAAAAGCAGGTGGATATTTCAAGGATGGTATTGGTCATTGGGCTGAAAGCTATATTCAGTTACTATATCAAACAGATATCATTAATGGGACAACAGCTACTACGTTTAATCCAAATGGACAAGTGACGCGTGGAGAACTTGCGGCTATTATTTTCCGTGCATCTGGCTTAAATGTGAATGAAGATTATGAGGGTCCTGCATCTTATACTGATCTTAATGGTTTCTGGGGTGCTAAGGAAGTAGCGATTCTTGAAGAGTATGGCTTAATCGATATTTTCAATGGTGAAAAATTTGAGCCGAAAAAGCCCGTTACGCGAGAGGAAATGGCCTATATTACTGCTAGGTATTTAGAAGGTATGGAAGTGGATGTTGCGCAAGTGAGCAAAAACAATTCATTCACAGATAAAAATCAAATGCGTCAAGAAACAGTAGAGGCTATTGGTCTATTGCAACATCTAGGTATTTTAAATGGTACGAATGGTAAATTTAATCCAAAAGGTAATCTTACTCGGGCAGAGGTTTCTAAAATTTTAACGCTTACTTTAATGCTAGTTAGTGAAGAAGAATAAAAAAGGAAAGGGATGTCTCTTGTGCGGAGACATCCCTTTGTTATTCAACAAGTATATGGAACATATAGCTTAGGAAATAACCTAGAAATAGATACATAAAAAATGCTTTAATTGAGACTTTCTGTAGCTGATGCAAAATGAATTCAGAAATACTAGCTGTAGCAATCAATCCTATCGAAATGCCCATTAAGATCCCTTGTACTTTGTCTGGTAAAGCCCAATACTGACCAAACCAGATGAAAATACTAAAGAAAATGGAGAAGATAAAGAAATAAATGAAAAGTCTCCAAAGCCTTTCCCCTTGAGAGATGAGCGCAGTAGATAGTGCAAATCCCTCTGGAACATGGTGAAGAATAATGGAGGCTGTGAGAGAAATACTTAATGCAGCATTTCCAAGTAAATTTCCAACAGTGAGACTAATAGGGATTGTATGGATAATCATAGCTAGTGTTAATAGAGAGACAGAGGGATTTTGTGTATGAGAAGCATGAAATAAGGTATCTAGTAGTTGAAAGATAAAATAACCAATAAAAATACCTAATATAATCCCAAATGATTGATAGATTTGAAAGGAAGAGGGGATGATATCTAGCACAAGCAGGCCTACTAAAAAACCTCCGCACAATAATGATAATCCCTGTGTTGTATGCTGAAATAGCTTAGAGAAAATCCAGGCAATCGCGCCCCCAATGCTCACACTGAAAAATAGAAAACCGCCAAGTATCATTGCACTCACCTGTAAAATTCCTCCGCCCTATCATCAACTTAATGTCTTTATCAAACTATATGCTAAGTAGAAATGAATATGCTTGACATTGATTTGCCTGCATAAAAACGATAATGATAAAGATGTGCATACTGCAGGTTAGCGAAGGAAAGAATAGAGTCGAAAATCTATGCTTTTTGTGATGATACATGCAAAGGGAGTTTTGTCGTGAAAGCTGTAACATATCAGGGAATTAAAGATATAGAGGCCCCAACTATTAAAAAGAAGGACGATATTATTGTGAAAATTACTTCTACTGCTATTTGTAAGTCCGATTTGCACATTTACCAAGGATATTCCCCCACATAAGGATTATGTAATAGGTAGGAGTAGCTGTGACAAAAGTGAAAAAGGGAGACAGTGCCATCTTGCCATTTAATGTATCGTGTAGAGATTGTAATAATGGGATCGACAGAAATCATTACACATCAATTGCCATTAGAAGAAGCAAATAAGGCCTATGAAATATTTGGTGGATGGGAAGATAACTGTATAAAGGTGATTCTAAAACCTTAAATGGAGAGTAAGTATGCGCCTTTTTTTGTGGAAAAATAGGGAATGGTTTAAATTGACTGAATATTGGTTTAATTCTATACTTTTTAATAGAAAGGACAGATTCATCGATTATGCTCATATAGGGAGGAATGGTTGAATGAAATGGGATGCAAGTTATGATGTAGTAGTAGTAGGCTCTGGTGCAGCGGGATTGACAGCAGGTTTAACAGCAAAGTTACAAGGAATGAAATCATTAGTGATAGAAAAAACAGATCGCTATGGTGGTGCTTCTGCTATTTCAGGCGGTGCCTTATGGGTTCCTAATAATCATATCATTAAAGGTGCAGGTGTCCCAGATACACATGAACTTGCACGCCAATATCTTGATTCAACAATCGGTGATCGTGTGCCAGAAGAGCTAAAGGAAGCTTATATTACGAGAGGGCCTGAAATGTTACGTTTTTTATACAATAAAACAAAGCATATGCGCTTCCAATATGCAAAAGGCTACTCGGATTATTATCCAGAAAAACCAGGTGGCTTGTCACAGGGACGCTCCATTGAACCACTTATTTTCGATTTAACAAAAATGGGCTCTTTAGCAAATTCTATGCGTCGTGCATCTCTATCAACAAAAGGCTTCACGATGAATAGCTACGAGTTTCATAAAGTGAATATGATGACACGGACGCTAAAAGGTAAAACTACTGCACTGAAATTAGGGGCGCGTTTAGTCAAGTCAAAAGTGACTAAGAGCGATCCAGTAGCATTAGGAGAAGCTTTAATTGCACGTTTACGCCTCTCCCTTGCAGAAGCAAATGGTGAGCTTTGGCTATCTACGGCCTTTAAAGATTTCATTATGGGCAAAGGAAGAGTAATTGGAATTATTGTGGAACGAGATGGACAAGAACTTAAAATTGAGGCAAAGAAAGGTGTTGTTCTGTCATCAGGTGGCTTCTCACATAATCAGACACTTCGGGAAAAGTATTTACCAAGTCCTACGAATGCTGCATGGACTTCTTCTCCAGAAGGTCAAACAGGTGACATCCTTGAACCTAGCGTAAAAATTGGTGCAACGTTGGATTTAATGGACAAAGTATGGGGAGCACCTTCTGTTATTGATCCACAAGGACATCCATTCTTTCTTGTGGCAGATCGTGGCGTGCCCAATATGATTGTAGTGGATAGTGCAGGGCACCGATTTGTCAATGAAGCAGCTCCATACCATGAATTCGTGGATACGATGTATAAGCATCAAGAGGTCACAAAGCAGGCTATTCCTTCTTGGATATTAATTGATGCCTCAGCCAAAAGTCGCTATATTTTTACAGGATTGTTCCCAGGACAGGCATTCCCGAAAAGTTGGTTTGAGCATGGAGTTGCCAAAAGTGCGGATACGATTGAAGAGCTTGCCAAACAAATGGATGTGCCAGCGGAGAGCCTAGTAGCAACGGTGAATCGTTTTAATGACTTTGCGCGGCACGGACACGATGATGATTTTTATCGAGGAGATAGTGCCTATGATAATTACTACGGGGACCCGACACTACCAAACCCAAATTTAGCAGAAATCAAGAAAGCACCATTCTATGCATTGCGTCTTTATCCTGGAGACATCGGCACAAAAGGTGGCCTCGTAGTGGACAAATATGCTCGTGTAATAAAGGAGAATGGCGAACCCATTGAAGGGTTGTACGCTTCTGGCAATTGTTCAGCATCTATCATGGGGGAAACGTATCCTGGCCCAGGCGCAACCATTGGGCCTGGGATGACACTAAGCTTTGTGGCGACAGCACATATGGCCAATGCAGTGACAAAAGATGAGGCATCACTTGTAAACGTGTAAATGAAACGAAGCCCTTCCTTTCTAATAAGGAGGGGTTTTTACGTTGGTGTAATGTTCTAATACTTTCTTGCTAGGAATATAGTGGCTACTAAATGTATGGCGATGATCATGTGAAAAGGAGCGATTTAGTTCATTGCTAGCTTATAAACTCATCACGACTATCGAAGAGTTAGAGCCCTATCGGAGCACTTGGTCAGAGATTCTGGAAAGAGAGTATAATAATAACCCTTTTATTGAGTACGAATGGATTTCAACTTGGTGGACAACGCTCGGGATTCATGACAATGTCAAGATTTACATAGTGGAACATCAAGGTAGAGCAGTTGCCTTTTTTCCGTTAGTGCATTCTGTACGTTTTGGTACAATCCATTATTTCAGCTTTTTAGGACAAGGTTTTGCGACCTATATGGAAGTGATCGCTGACAAGGAGTGGTTAGAACCTTCCATTACGTTTCTTTTGAAGGAGTTTTCACGAAAATATAAGCGTTATTTAATCGTGTTACATGGATTATTAGAAAGTAAAAATACCTCTCAAGAATTAGAAAAATATGCGATTGAATATCAGATGCCTCATTCGATTTTTCGAACTGTCACATCTTATATTGATTTTCAAACCATTCCTATGGAAACATTTCTAAAGAGGCATCGCAAGAAATTCAAAAGCCTTAAACGGCGTGAAAACAAATTAAATTCACTTGGTCATGTCGTCTTTCAGGAAGTAAATCACAAGCATCTACAAGACATGTTTACGTTATTCCAGAGAAGATGGCAAAAGAAAATTGATAAAAGTGGCTTTACCGAAAAGCAAACTCGTCTATTTTATGAGCAACTAGCTAAAACCAACAGCAAGGAGCTTCGCGTAGAAGTTGATAGCTTACAATTTGAAGGTCAGTGGATTGCTTTTACAATTGACCTATGCTGTAGAGAGCGCAATTTTTGTCAGGCAATGGGCCATGAGCCAGATTTTAATCTATTTGGTCCAGGACGCCTCATTGAAAAAGAAAATATGCTAAAAGCACATCAAGCTGGCTATCGTTATTATGACTTAGGAAGTGGCTATGAGCCATATAAGTTTGAATGGTATACACATATTGATTTTACTAGGAAATTTGTGATGAGTACAAAAGGAGTTAAAGAGCGTAGTATTCGATTATGGATGGTCATACGTGATCGCCTAAAAGGGCTATTAACGAATAATCATCAGCTAGTAAAATTGAAGCGAGACCGATTAGGAGAACTACGTTATTTTCTGAAGCATGCAAGCATGAAAGATTGGCTAAGAGCGGTTACAAAAATGTTCCAACGAATGCTAGCCATTCATATTTTAGACGTTTATATTGCAGAGCAACAACAGAATAACGGAAATGTGAGATTTCAAGAATTATCAATGAAGGACATCATGACAATGAAGGATCGAGCGACAAATGTTACAGATTTCTATAAGGGCTATCGACTCTTTGCAGATAGCGATCATGTCATCTATAAGCGACACGATAAAACGGTAGCGGAAGAAACGGTTAACTATACCTATGAGCTGTCAGACAATATGTCGTTTATAAAAGAATATGATAGCCTGCGACTAGAGGAGATTGTTGCAGATGTGCAGCGGGACGGGAGAGCAGTCTGTACAATAGCCCCGTGGTATAAGAGATACAGACGAAGAAAGCTCATGCAGGCAGGCTTCCATAAAGTAGCTAAAATCAATATAATAAAGATTTTCAAGTGGCAAAAAATATACCATATCTAAATAACAACACCCTCAGCAAAATATGCTGAGGGTGTTTCATTAAAAATGAATACCAGGTTTATCAATTAGCTTGCAGCCTGTACCATACTTGGCTTTTAAGGCACCTTTGAAAAGAGTGTGTTCCAGCTCTGGGAATGTCTGTTTCCAAAGTTCAAAGACATTATGGCTCGATGCTTTGCCGTCCTTTGTTAGTCGCGCAATATGGAAGCCATATTCATCATTACAGCGAGCCAATGGGCGGTTTTCTCTTACTGTAATAATTCGACCGCTTGTCGTCATTTCATATAAGCCCTCATAGCCAGCAATCGCACGGCTTTCTTCCTGTCCTTCAACTAAAGGCTTTTCTTCATATGGTGCTATTTTTTCCTCTGTTGTTGCTTCCTGTTCAGAAGATTGAGTTTCTTTAGCACTGTTTCCTGCTGGTAGTTGTTCAACAATCACAAAATCTTTCTTAGAAGCTTTATCGCTCATTGTCGCCATCACGTTCATGATAGAGCCTACATAGCGTAATGGTTTTTCTCTTCCTTCTTCAAAAACAAAAATATTATACTCGGTTTTATTAATCTTTTTCATAATAATATTACCCGTTGTAATAGTAAAACCGATGAATTTGTTCTTTTTAAGTGCCTGTATTGCTTCTTGCTTTGTTAAAATCATTTTGAAAATCTCCTAAAGAATTATTTATTCTATTCTACCATAAAAATTATCACATTGTTTTTCGTAAAATAATGGTTGATTTTGTACAATGCAGGGAAATATCCCTATTTTCTCAAATTTAATAATGGTACTATTAAGAATGTTTGGGGAATAAAGCTCCTTTAAAAAGGAGTCTTTCATAATAGAGATACAATTTTAGTAGGGAGTGTTGATAGGTTGATCAATGTGCTTGGGGGCATCGGTTTATTTTTACTTGGAATGACGATGCTAACAAACGGTTTAAAGGAATTGGCAGGAGATGCCTTGAAAAAATGGCTCAATCGTTTTACAGGTGGGACCATTAGCTCGGTATTATCTGGTACATTTATGACAATGCTTGTACAATCCTCCACGGCCACGACCTTGATTACGATAGGTTTTGTCAGTGCTGGACTTCTCACATTTGTCCAATCGATTGGCGTTATTATTGGCGCCAATATCGGGAGTACGAGTACTGGTTGGATTATTTCATTAATCGGCTTTAAGATCAATATGCAGACAATGTCCTTGCCTTTTATTGCGCTTGGTGTATTTGTTCAATTGCTCGCACCACGTGATTACAAAGCAATTGGAGGGCTAGTGACTGGTTTTGGCTTATTATTTTTAGGCATTGATGTTCTTCAGGGAGGAATGGCTGCGGTACAAGATAAAATTCCATTCGATGCATTTAGTGCAAATTCTATTAGTGGCAAGCTAATTTTAATTGTTTTGGGTCTTATCATGACGGTTATTATGCAGGCTTCTAGTGCTGCAATAGCAGCCACTTTAACAGCTTTATATGCAGGTGCCATTGATTTTGAACAGGCTGCTTATTTAGTCATTGGTCAAAATATCGGGACGACAGCTACAGCGTTATTTGCTGCGATTGGTGCATCAACAGCTGCAAAACGAACAGCTGTGACACATGTAATGTTCAATGTAGTCACTGCTATACTAGTGACATTCGGTGCAAGGTTTATGTTTGCACTTACAGAGTTCGTCACGAAATCCATCAATGGTAGCTTTGATGAAACACTGGGCATTGCTGTTTTCCATACATTATTTAGTGTGATTGGCGCGATACTCTTTGTGCCATTTGTTCGTCCTTTTGCAAAGGCCATTGAAAAAATGATACCTGAAAAAGGAAGTTATTTAACTCGTAATTTAGATAGTAGTGTTGCCAAACTACCTGGGGTTGCTGTAGAGGTATCCTTTAATACATTACAAGATATTACTAAGGAAATGACTAAAGTACTCGTTTCTCTTATTCAAGGAAAAAAACGCACAGCTGAAACAGACAGTAGATTGGCTCAAATAGATGAGGCAATCGAAAAAACACGTTTATTTATGGATGCTATCCAATCTTCCTCTCAAAAAGAACGGTATAAGCATATTGCCCTTTTACATGCTTTAGACCACTTATATCGTTTGTCAAAGGCATTACGTGAGCAACATCCAAATGCCTTTCAATTACAGGAGACATTAACCCAAAAGTGGTTAGAGGTATTGGAAAAAGTACTACTAATCATTGATGAGGATGAACGTCTACCTGAGATTGCTAACTTGCTTGAGGTTACTTCCTCTGAAATGGCTGCGGTGCGTCGTGATAAACGAAACGCATATTTTGAGCATACTGTTGAAAATGTGGTAGAGTTAGAGACAGCCGTATCGAAAGTGGAGACTTTGCTGTGGATTGATCGACTTGTCTATCACTATTGGCGTACGACCGCTCGTCTTGCAGAGTACCAAACCGTGACTAAGAAAGGTCGTCATATTGACACAGAAAAAAATACAGTAACAGTTGAATAAAAGGAATGCTCGTCTTACGTTTGTAAGCGGGCATTTTTCTTCGCTTCACAAATAAAGGAGGATCTAGAATGGTTCAGCATAAATTTACAATGGACTTAACTTGGTCAGAAGGAAGAAACGGTACAGGAAATATCAAAGCTAGTAATTTGCAAACACAAATTTCTATTCCTCGGGAAATGAATGGACCTGGCATTGGTACAAATCCAGATGAAATGCTGTTAGGGGCAGCTGCAACCTGTTATTTAATTACACTAGCTGCTTTATTCGAAAGGTCAGAAATAGCTGTGCTGGAATTATCCATGCAGGCACACGGATTTGTTAGTGTAGAAAATGGCATTTTTACGTATGAAAAAATTGTGCATAAACCGACTATTATTGTGCAAGAGCTAACAGAACATCTTGAAAAAAGACTTCTACGCTTAACACATAAGGCAGAACAAACATGTATGATCAGTAAAGCATTAAAAGGTAATGTTGTGATTGAATGTGATGTTCAAATTTTTGAAGCAAGCATATAATAAGACAGCAAGAGTTATTCAGCAAGTAACGCTGATATAACTCTTTTTTTCATAAAATAAGCACTTTTTCTAAAAGAGTTCTAGAAATGTTCAAAATGAATATATAGAGTTAAGTGCTAAAAAAATGCAAAGGATGATGTATTGCACGTTCAGACAGCTCAGAATCTCACATTCTATGGTCAGTACGGCAAAAGAATATTTGATATTATTGGGGCATTATTTTTGCTTTTTATAACGATACCTCTAATGCTAGCTATATTCCTCATTTTACTCATAACGACAGGTCGCCCCATTTTTTTTAAACAAATCCGAACTGGCCTCGATCATCACCGCTTTGTGATTTGGAAGCTACGAACAATGTGTATTCAGGCAGTTCCAGTCAATATGCCGACTATTTGTGCTGATGGAATCCCTGATGATTATTATTTTAAAACAGAGCAAGATACACGCATCACAAAAGTGGGCGCTATTCTTCGAAAACTCAGTATTGATGAAATTCCACAACTTTTAAATGTGTTAAAGGGTGATATGAGCATTGTAGGTCCACGTCCTGAGGTACCAACGATCACGAATGCATATAATTCCTTACAGGCTCGGCGTTTGGAGGTAAAGCCAGGATTAACAGGCCTCGCTCAAATTAATGGTAGGTCGAATATTTCACATGGACAAAAAATATCATATGACATTGAATACGTTGATCATTATTCCTTTTGGTTGGATGTCCAAATTTTGTTGAAGACAATTTATGTTGTAGTTACACGCACAGGTGCTTATTAAAAAATAAGGAGTGGCCATACTGAAGATCGTTCAGCTTATTACACGAATGGATAAAGTTGGAGGTGCGCAAAAACATGTGGAGGCACTTGCTATCCACTTAAAACAGGATGGGCATGATGTCACAGTAGTGACGGGCTCCTATCAACCATCACTGTGGCGCTTACAAGAGCATAAAATTCCTGTTATCAGTATATCTGCTCTTCAACGGGCTATTCATCTAGCGAAAGATTTTCAAGCATTTTGGCAATTAAGAGCCGTTTTCAAACATCTACAACCAGACGTTATAGCCACCCACTCCTCTAAGGCTGGTGTGATCGGTCGCGTAGTTGGTAGGTTGTTAAAAATTCCAACTATTTTTACAGCGCATAGCTGGAGCTTTACAGAAGGTGTTCCTTACAAGAAAAAGCTATTCTATCAACGGATGGAAAGATCTATTCAGCCATTTACGACAAAAATTATTACGGTGTCTGAATATGATCGGGAACTAGCACTAATGAAAAAGGTCGCTCCTGCTCATAAATTGCTGACTATTCACAACGGCATTGACCCTATAGAGAGAAATGAGACAACTGAAAAGATATGCATGGAGCAGCCAGTCATTGTCATGGTTGCTCGTTTTGAAGTGCCTAAAAGACAAGATGTCTTGTTAAAGACTTTAGCGGAACTGACGGATATCCCTTGGCACCTTCAATTGATTGGGGATGGTTCTCTGCGTCCAGCTTTAGAACATTTCGTTGAACAAAATGGTTTATCAAATCGTGTAACATTTTTAGGTAATCAATTAGACGTTCATTCTTATCTGGAGAAATGCCACCTATTTGTTCTGTTATCAGATTGGGAAGGCTTGCCGATTTCGATTATTGAAGCGATGCGCGTAGGTCTTCCTATTATTGCAACAAATGTAGGTGGTGTGAAAGAGCTTATTAATGATCATGACAATGGGTTTTTAGTGGAGCGAGAGAATAATGAATTATTGAAGAAGAGGCTGCATCAATTATTAATGGATGCTCCTTTAAGAGGGGAAATGGGGACGGCCAGTGAGCAGCGTTATTTACAGTACTTCACCTTCACCCCCATGTATCAAAAAACATTACTGGTTTATCAACAGGCTGTTTCAGAACTAGTGAAGAAAGGGGATTAAATTGCAATTAATTCGCATTAGAACTGATGATGAGCTTATGTGGTACAAGGAAATTTGGGATGCCATTTTAGAAGAAGAGAACAATGATAATCCATTTATAGAATTTGCGTGGTTTTATAATTGGTGGCAAATTGTAGGACGGAAAGAGCGTGTAGAGCTTTACGCCATTGAACATGACGGGACGATTAGGGCCTTTTTTCCTTTTACAGTGTCTATTCGTTGGGGGATAAGGGTGTATGCTTTTGCGGGAGAAAACATCGCCAATTATACAGGGGTTGTGGCTAAAAAGGAATGGTTACAGCAAGTTACAACCTTTGTATTTGATGAGCTGATTAAAAAGCATCGGCATATTCTTTTTTCCTTGCATGGGTTATTAGAAAGCAAGGTGTCTACTAAGATCTTAGAGCAATACTTTGTAGAAAGACAATTACGTACAAGCCTGTTCCGAGTTGTGACACCCTATCTTGCTTTTTCAGAAATTGATTTTCAGCGGCATTTCAATCAACGTCGAAAAATGCATGGCGTTAATCGACGAGAACGAAAACTTAGAAATTTAGGCTCCTTAGAACGACGTGAGCCTTCACAGGACGAGCTTTGGCAAATGTTTCGGTTATTTGATCGACGATGGGCAAAAAAACTAGATACAAGTGGCTTTACAAAAGGCAAGAAAAGAGATTTTTTTGAGCGTTTAACGATGCTTAAAGGTGAGGCGTTACAGGTAGAGGTCGATGCACTTGTCTTTGAAAACCAGTGGATTGCTTTTACCTATGGATTATGCTGTCGTGGCCGCTATGTAACATATGCTCTTGCGCATGAGCCAACTTTTAATTTATTTGGTGCTGGTCGTATAGTCACTCAGGAAACCATCCAGCGAACGTTTACTGCTAACTATCGCTTATATGATATGAGCATAGGCTATGAGTCTTATAAATTTGACTGGCGCTCCGACATTGATTTTACCAGACAGATGCTTGCTAGCAGCGGTACGAAACGTACAAATCTACTGGCAGGTTTTTTATCGTTAAAGCAAAGGCTCAAAGAATTTATGAAAGGGAACCAACGAGTCGTAGATTGGAAGCGTAACACACTGGGCCATTTACGATACTTAGTAAAGTATGGAAAGGTAAAAGATTGGCTAGAATATGGACAACAATTCGTAGAAAAATTTATTCGTTTGAAACAAGTGGAGCTGTATGAATTATCCCCATCAGAGGACGTATCACCACAGCAACCTGTCGGAAACTTATTTGAAGAAATGTCGATTCAGGAAGCGATGCAGCTTGATCAGGAAAAAGTCATGGCCCTCCTTTATAAGGGCTATACGATTTATAAAGACTCCTTTGCGGAAACGAATAAGCTGGCGTTTGCATTACATGCCACAAACTGGCGAGTGGATTCAATGCAAATTGTAGAAGCCTTACCGAAACAAACCTATTTTTTAGCCTATGATGTTTTCAAACAAATCGATATTATTACAGCTTTTTTACGGAAAATAAAACCAGCACAAACATTGTGGATAACGGTAAGTTTTTGGCAATGGCGCAAGCGCAAGCGCTTAGTACAGCTAGGCTATAAACCTATTTCTCGAATGAAACATTATAAAATTGCTCGTTTTGAGCGACACCGTGTAGAAAAATATACAGAGAGTGGGGGCGATGTACATTCTGTCCATTAAAAGTAAGCGATGGAATATCGCAATGCAGCATTTTTATTTTCTAGAAAAGCCAGCCAATTTTCGAAAGTCTATGAAAGTTGTAGGCTATACGCATTCATTAGTACCAAGTCGGAAGCTTGTAAAAAACGAAACGATTCACATTTCTTTGCAAGAGCATGAGCTTTCATTGTATTTAGCACTGTCTGAAGGGAATCGTAAAATCTTACGACGTGCCCAAAAAGAATCCTATCAAGTCATTTTGTATAAAGAGCCATCCATAGAAAATTTGAAAGCCTTTCAGCAATTTTACAATCAATTTGCCAAAAGAAAAAAAATTGAAGCAATCAGCAAGTCGCAAATGGAAACGATTCTGCTCCTCAATGAACAGGGTGCATTATTATTATCAGAGATCCAGAGTTTTTGTGGACAGACATTATGTTATCGATTAGATATTGTGCATGAGAAAAAAGCGATGTCTTATTTCGAGGCAACATGTCATGGAACGGCATTGCCTGCACAACTAAAACGTCCTTTCCGTTATGCAAATCGGTTTTTAATTTGGCATAATCTGCTACACCTAAAGGAGCAAGGTTTTGTCTTATATGATATGGGAGAATTAACGGACAATCGAAATGTACGAGCCTTTAAATTAAGCTTTGGTGGCCAGGTTGTTCATGTTTACTCAGGCTACATTATCCAATCAAAAATACGTGCACTACTACTAGGTGTGCAAAAATGGAGGAAGTAGCAACATGAATGGTGGGGGTCTCGTTATTTCATTAGATTTTGAGCTGAATTGGGGTGTCCATGACGTATTTCGTTATGGCCAATACAATAAAAACCTATATGGTGTACGTAAAGCCTTGCCCAGGATACTAGCGTTATTTGAGCAATATGACATCCATGCAACTTGGGCTACAGTTGGATTATTGTTTGCTGAATCAAAGGCAGAAATGGCTCATTATTTGCGAGGTATCCCTGTGAAATATGAAAATATGCGCTTTGCAGCACATACACAGCTAGCAAAAGTTGGCGAAAATGAACAAGAAGATCTACTGCATTTTGGTAAATCCTTACTAGAGGAAATTAAACGTACACCACATCAGGAAATAGGAAGTCATACCTTTTCTCATTTTTATTGCTTGGAGAAGGGCCAAACAGAAGCTGCCTTTTGTGCAGATTTACATGCAACCAAAACAATTAGTGACGGTTATACTGCGCCCATGAAATCCATTGTCTTTCCTCGTAATCAAGTAAACAAAGACTATTTTACAGCATGTTTAGAAGCGGGGTATGTTTGTTATAGAGGCACTGAAAATCATATGCTATATGACGCGCAAACGTTTACGAAAAAGGGAAGACTTTTAGGTGCTAAGAAGTGGTTAGATAGCTATTGGAATATAACTGGTCATCATATAGCCACCCTGGAAGAAATGCAAGAGGAGCAACTGATTAATATTCGATCAAGTGCTTTTTTAAGACCATACTGTAGTCCATTGCGTATATTCGAAAATTTAAAAGTAAAGCGAATAAAGGAAGGCATGCTCAAGGCTGCACAGGCACAAGCCTTTTATCATTTATGGTGGCATCCTCATAATTTTGGCAAGCATATTGATAAGAATTTGGCGATGCTAGAAGAACTATTAAGTTATCATCAAGAACTGCGTAGTCAATATAATTTTCAAAGCTATTCCATGTATGAGGTAGCGGAACTTTGCGATAGCCTTTCGAAACAGCAGAAGTAGACGAAATGGAAGAGTTCTCTGCTTGAGTAAGAGAGATTTCTGGACGAAGAGTTGGTAAAAAAGAGGTTCGCTCTCTGAAGAGTATTGACAGTGCTCGCACAAGAGAGAAAGCCACTCATAAAGAGTCTCAAAGGAATCACAAAAGAGTGGTACCCGCTCATTAAAAGTGTCAAAGCGCTCAAGGTCGGTGAACAACACTCAAAAAGTTGAGAAAAGCCACAATCTCCTAACAAAAGAAACATGCAATTTCTGAGCAAACTGATTTCAAGTTTGCTTTTTTTATTTGCTCAAAAGAATATTTTCAATAAAAGAGAAAAAAAGAAAAACTTTGACGAAAATCATTGGACGAATGGTACTATTACTATAAAGAAAATATGTTAGGACATTTACAGAGGAGCACCAATTGATTTAGGTCAATTGAACTTGAAAGGAAAAGAGAAGAAGGTGGTAGATGAATATGTTTACACAGTCAGAATGCCAATGGAGGCAGGAAAATGGATCAGCTATGCATCAGTGGATAAAGCAACAAACAAATCCGAATCCGAATGAGGTGGATATTGTCGTATATGGCGCTCTTTTATCATATGCCAATGGTGCGTCATCAAAAGCGCAATACCCAACAGCCTTTCGTAAGGCTTGGCCAGGGTTTCAATCGTATAATTTAGATGAGCAGGTGAATTTACGTGCCCTTTCAGTTGTGGATATCGGGGATGTCGCGATTCTAGAAAATGATAGAATGCTTTCGGAATCTGCCATCGAGGCTGCTGCGGAAAATTTAAGTATAGCCTTTCAAAGAAGTTTTACTTGTTTGATAGGGGGAGATCATACTATTACCGCACACTCCATAAAAGGTATAAAAAATGCCTTTCCACAAGATCGCATTGGCATCATTCAGATTGATACGCATTTAGATGCAAGAAACCAAGAGGAAATTGGTTTAGCGCAAGATTCTCCAATTCATCAGTTAATTGCAGCAGGGATTGTGGAGGGGAGACATGTCTATAATGTCGGTTTGCATGGCTTTTTCAATTCACCCGAAATGATTCATTATGCTAAAGAACAAGGCATTCATATGATTACGTTAAAACAAATGCGACGTGATGGTATTCAACTCACAATACGTGAAATGCTGCGTCAGCTTATGTATGAAGTAGATCGCATTTATGTGTCAGTGGATTTAGATGCACTTGATATTGTATTTGCCTGTGATGTTCCTGCAGCCTCACCTGGTGGTTTAACGGCTTATGAGTTATTTGATATCCTCAAGCTTATTGGTGAAAATGAGGGTGTTCGTCATATTGATTTTGTTTATGCTGATCCTAAAGAAGGTATACTACGTCCAGAAACTGTTAAAATCGGTGTAACTGCATTTTTACAATGGTTAACAGGCATTCAGCTAGATCATCGTAATCGTATCTCGAAAAAAGGAAAGGTTATGTTGTAAAGCAAGAGTATTTCCGAGTATTAACAATGCTGATTTTTAAAAGTTTGCTATAATGTTTAAGTAGAAAACAATAAATAAATACAAACTTTGTATTGTAATAGAGAGGAAATTATTATGACAACAAAACCAAAATTATTGATTGTCGACGGTATGGCTCTGTTATTCCGTTCTTTTTTCGCTTCGGCTGCTATGGGGCATTTTATTCGCTTGGCAGATGGAACACCAACGAATGGAGCCCAAGGGTTTGTGCGACATGTTCTAACAGCACAAACTATTATGAAGCCAACACATATGGCTGTTTGCTGGGATATGGGCGCACACACATTCCGCAATGATTTATTTGATGGCTATAAAGCGAATCGCCCAGCACCTCCAGAGGAAATGCTACCACAATTTGATATGGCGAAAAATTTATCGCAGCAAATGGGCTGGCAAAATTTCGGCGTGAAGGGCATGGAGGCAGATGATTTAATTGGCTCCATGATAACGAAATGGCAGGACGAGGCAGACATTACGGTCATTAGTGGTGATAAGGATTTACTTCAGCTTTTAAGACCATCTACAGAAATTGCGTTTATGAAAAAGGGCTATACAGAATATGATATTTATACACACGCTCGCTTTAAAGAAGAATATTGTATTGAACCATCACAGTTTGCACAGGTGAAAGCTTTTATGGGTGATTCAAGTGATGGCTACCCAGGTGTGAAAGGGATTGGTCCTAAACAAGCATTAACGCTTATTCAAACATATGGCTCAATAGACAAAATCCTGGTATCTCTCGGTGAATTGAAGCCAGGTCAAAGAACAAAAATTCAAGATAATTTAGATATGTTGCAGCTATCACATGAGCTTGCAACGATTCAAACCAATGTACCAATTGACGCTGATTTTACAAGCCTTGTGTTACCAACTTACGAACCACATATTTTTAAAGCAATAGAAGAGCGTGGCTACACGCTAATTGCCAAGCATGCCCGTTCTTTGTATTCGCTTATTTAATCAATCATCGCAGAGTATAGTCATATGCTCTGCTTTTTTTATTGTAAGGAAAAGAATAGAGAGCAAATAGAAGGTTAATCGATATTTGCTCTAGTAAGGAACCATTTTCACGAAGGATAATACCTTTTCGTTGTCTTTATAGAGAGCCTGTCGTATTTGGCTATCACGATGTGGACCACCATTATCATGGAATATTAGCCATAGCTTATCATTTTTTATCTCATAGCCAATAAGCGGTACCCAATGATAAGCAAAGGTTGATTTTTTATCTCGCCACTGAAGGCTAAAATAGCGATCAAAACGCATAGCAACTGGTCGACCTGCATCAATTTCCTGTAGAGCTTCCTTTAATGAACAAGTTCGAATATCCCACGTTGGAAGCAGTTGACGAAGATGGTGTATCAGTCTCCATTTGAATAAGCCTATTTTTGTACTACCAAGCAGTTTATATAGCTCATTAATGGAAGGAGTTGACTCATTTAAAAAATTTAAGATGACATGAATGGTAGTAGGTCCACAGGCAGAATTGCGATAGCTTGGTGCAATGGAAATCTCATATTGTGAAGCCCCTCGTAGTGCCAATTGGTGACGCATAATAAACTCCTTTCAAAAAGAGCTGCATTTCAAGAAGAAATGCAGCTCTCTCGCCATTATTGTTGAGCAGATAAAAATTCTGTTACTTGCTGAGGTGTTTTTGCATTTGCACTATGTAAGTGTGCAAGTTTTTCACCATTTTGGAAAATCAATAGGCTTGGAATTCCCATAACATCGTACTTATCAGCGATTTCTGGAAGTTCGTCACGGTTTAGCTCATACCAGTCATATTGGTTGTACTCTTCAATGATTGGATCGATGAACATATTCATACGTGTGCAATCAGGGCACCAGCCAGCATAAAATTTCACTAAAACTTTTTGGTCGCCAGCGATTAATTCGTTAAATTGTTCTGCAGTAGTAATAGTTTTCATTAAGTATTCACTCTCCTTGCTTTCCATTCTACACATTTTTCTCGCAATCTGAAAGTTTTCTGTTTGGCCGTTTCAATCGCTACTTCTTGTCCTCTTTTAGCTCGTTAAAAACAAAAAAAGATGTATACTGCAAAAATAATTGTTGAAAAAAGATTGCTAAATTAGACAAAATAATCTACACTAAAAACAGAAAAGTAGTTTTATCTTCATTCATTGAGAAGTGTCGTTTTGGAACGAAGATAAACCTTAGTCGTGCTTGGTTGAATGGAGGGAATCTCATTCAACAAAAGGACAAAAAATTTACTAAGGTACACTTGATATTTTTTTGGCCAAAAAATGAATGGCTATTCATTCAATGGGAGAATAAGGGGGAATTGCTTGTGACTTACAACATTAAAAAAGCAGCTGTTCTAGGTTCTGGGGTGATGGGCTCTGGAATTGCAGCACATTTAGCAAATATCGGTATACCAACATTACTATTGGATATTGCACCAAAGGAACTAACGCAAGAGGAAGAAGTAAAGGGCCTTTCTTTAGAGCATCCAGCTGTTAGAAATCGTATTGTAAACGGAGCTTTGCAAAAGTTATTAAAGCAAAAGCCAGCACCACTTACTTCTAAGAAAAATTTATCACTACTATCAGTTGGCAACTTCGAGGATGATTTAGGGAAACTAAAAGATGTAGATTGGATTATTGAAGTTGTTGTAGAAAACTTATCAATTAAACAAAGTCTGTACGAAAAAATTGATGCAGTTCGTTCACCAGGAACAATCATTAGTTCAAACACATCTGGTATTAGCATTAATGCGATGGCAGAGGGACGTTCAGATGATTTTCAAAAGCATTTTCTTGGCACACACTTTTTCAACCCACCTCGCTATTTAAAATTATTAGAAGTGATTCCTGCCAATACAACTGCTCCTGAAGTAGTTAGCTTCATGAAAACGTTTGGGGAAGATGTGCTTGGTAAAGGTGTTGTACTTGCAAAAGATACACCAAACTTTATTGCCAACCGCATTGGAACATATGGTTTACTTATCACTTTACAGGAAATGTTAAAAGGTGGTTACTCTGTTGGTGAGGTAGACTCTGTAACAGGTCCGCTTATCGGCCGTCCAAAGTCTGCAACTTTCCGTACGCTAGATGTAGTTGGTTTAGATACATTCATTCATGTAGCGAAAAATGTTTACGATCAAACAACAGGTGAGGAGCAGCAAGTATTTGCAGTACCTGAATTTTTACAAAAAATGGTCACGAACGGTTGGTTAGGTGCAAAATCGGGTCAAGGTTTCTTCTTAAAACAAGGAAAAGAGATACATGAGATTGATCCAGCAACCTTAACGTATAGTCCAGCCAAAAAATTAAAAACACCTTCTATTGAAATGGCAAAACAAACTCGTGGATTGGCCAATAAAGTGAAGGCGTTAACCTATGCAAAGGATCGTACAGGCGAGCTATTATGGGGGATTTTTGCACCAACGCTCCTTTATTCTGCACAGCTACATGGGGAGATTGCAGATGATATCGTAGCCATTGATAACGCGATGAAATGGGGCTTCGGTTGGCAACAAGGGCCATTTGAGATTTGGGATGCTATAGGCGTAAAAGATTCTGTGGCGAAAATGGAGGCTGAGGGCCGAGAGGTACCTGTATTTGTCAAAGAGATGTTAGCAAATGGCGTGGAGACATTCTATACAGAATTAGACGGAGATTTAGCTTACTATAATGGTTCACAATATGTGAAAGTGCCAGTCAATGAAAAAGAGATTAATTTAAAACGTTATAAGAAAAAGCATGGTGTGATTAAATCAAACACAGGTGCTAGTTTAATAGATTTAGGGGATGGAATTGCATTACTTGAGTTCCATTCGCAATCCAATGCAATCGGTTTGGATATTATCCAAATGATTAACTTTGCGGTAGATGAAGTAGAGGCTAACTATAAAGGCTTAGTCATTGGTAATCAGGGGAAAAACTTCTGTGTTGGGGCTAATCTAGGAATGATTTTAGTAGAAGCACAGGATGATAATATATTTGAGCTAGATTTCGTCATTAAGGCATTCCAAGATGCTATGCAGAAAATTAAATATTCACGTAAGCCTGTTGTAGCAGCACCGTTTGCCATGACATTAGGCGGGGGAGCAGAGGTTTGCTTACCAGCTGCACATATTCAAGCAACAATGGAAACATATATGGGCTTAGTGGAAGTAGGGGTTGGATTAATCCCAGGTGGTGGCGGAAATAAAGCGCTCTATCAAAAATTCCTCAAGGGCTTACCAAACGGCGTAGAGGTAGACTATCAACATATTGCTAATAAAGTATTTGAAACAATTGCGATGGCGAAGGTTTCAACATCTGGTGAGGAAGCACGTGAAAATAATTTCCTAAACTTTGCGGATGGTATTTCAGTTAATCCAGATCATCAATTGTATGATGCGAAGCAGGCGGCATTAGCACTTTACGAAGCGGGCTATCAACCACCTGTACCAACTAAAGTGCCAGTGGTCGGTGCATCAGGCTATGGTACATTACTCATCGGTGCGCAAGGGATGTTTGAGTCAGGCTTTATTAGCGAACATGATTTAAAAATTGCTAAAAAATTAGCTTATGTTATTGCAGGTGGAAAGGTTCCGTACGGCACATTAGTCGATGAGCAATATTTATTGAACTTAGAGCGTGAGGCATTCCTTAGTCTTGTTGCTGATCCGCTATCACAGCAAAGAATGCAACACATGCTGTTAAAAGGTAAACCACTTCGTAACTAATTGACGAAATAGATCAATCTTGCACATGAAACAAAGGGGGATTAATACGATGCGTGAAGCCGTTATTGTAGCAGGAGCACGAACTCCAATTGGAAAAGCAAAAAAAGGTTCTTTAGCAACAGTAAGACCAGATGATTTTGGTGCTGTTGTAGTCAAGGAAACATTGAAAAGAGCAGGCTATGAAGGGCCAATTGATGATTTAATTTTAGGCTGTGCAATGCCTGAAGCAGAGCAAGGAATGAATGTAGCACGTAGTATTGGGGCACTTGCTGGATTACCAGATACAACGCCTGCTCTGACAATTAACAGATTTTGCTCATCAGGTTTACAGGCAATTGCCTATGCAGCAGAGCGAATTATGTTAGGACACTCAAAGGCAATTCTTGCTGGTGGTGTAGAATCCATGAGTATGGTGCCGATGGTAGGGAATACACCACGTTTAAATCCGACTTTAGCAGAAACGGCTCCACAATATTATATGGGCATGGGGCATACAGCTGAGGAAGTAGCTCGTCAATATAATGTTAGTCGTGAAGACCAAGATGCTTTTGCTGTTCGCTCGCACGAGCTTGCTGAAAAGGCAATTAAAGAAGGTAAATTCAATGATGAAATTGTACCAATCGAAGTGGAACAGCATTACGTAGACGATAACAATAAACCACAGGTGAAAAAATTCACATTTAGTATGGATGAAGGTGTACGTCCAGGTACATCAGTTGAAGGTTTGGCAAAATTGCGTCCAGCTTTCCACGTAAAAGGCAGTGTAACGGCGGGGAATGCCTCTCAAACTTCTGATGGTGCAGCAGCTGTACTAGTAATGGATCGTGAAGAAGCTGACAAGCAAGGACTGACACCAATGGCAAAATTCCTAGGCTTTGCAGTTGGCGGTGTACCTCCTGAAGTAATGGGGATCGGGCCTATCGTGGCAGTGCCAAAAGCGTTGGAAATTGCAGGTTTATCCATCGAGGATATTGATTTATGGGAAATCAATGAAGCGTTTGCTTCACAGTCATTACAAGTGGTACGTCATTTAGGCATCGACCAAGAGAAAGTCAATGTCAATGGTGGAGCGATTGCATTAGGTCACCCACTAGGCGCAACGGGAGCTATTTTAACATTAAAGCTAATTCATGAATTGAAGCGTCAAGGGAAGAAATATGGCGTAGTGACAATGTGTATTGGTGGCGGCATGGGTGCTGCTGGCGTATTTGAAGTTCTATAATTTTTGCTAGATCAGCTTGAGGTGTACAGTTTACGGTTGCCTCCGAACATTGTATACGTCAAGCTTTTCTATATATGATCATTAGGGGAATCAACTAACAAAAAGATATATTGGGAGGAATTAATCATGACTGAAAAAACAACTGATTTCATTAAAGGCGGCGGATTTCTTATTGAAGATGTGGAATTAGATCGTGTATTTACACCGGAAGATTTCACTGACGAACATAAAATGATTGCTAAAACAACAGAGGAATACGTTACAAATGAAGTTTTACCAGTAATGGAAAATTTAGAGCACCATGAATTTGAACATTCAGTGCGTCTCCTAAAAAGTGCAGGCGAATTAGGCTTACTTGGAGCAGATGTGCCTGAAGAATACGAAGGGCTTGGATTAGACAAAGTTTCTTCCGCTTTAATCGCTGAAAAAATGTCTGTTGCAGGTGGTTTCTCTATCACACATGGTGCTCATGTTGGAATTGGGTCATTACCAATTGTTCTATTCGGTAATGAAGATCAAAAGAAAAAATATTTACCTAAGCTTGCTTCAGGTGAATTAATCGCTGCCTATGCATTAACAGAGCCAGGTTCAGGTTCAGATGCTCTAGGTGCAAAAACGACTGCAAAATTAAATGAAGCTGGCACACATTATATTTTAAATGGTGAAAAACAATGGATTACGAATGCAGGCTTTGCTGATGTATTTGTGGTCTACGCAAAAATTGATGGCGATAAATTCTCTGCCTTTATCGTAGAACGTGCCTACAATGGTGTTTCAGTTGGTCCTGAAGAAAAGAAAATGGGGATTAAATCATCATCAACTCGTACATTAGTATTGGAAGATGCGGAAGTACCTGTAGAAAATCTATTAGGCGAAATTGGGCGTGGGCATATCATTGCGTTCAATATTTTAAACATTGGTCGTTATAAACTAGGCGTGGGCACAATTGGCGGATCGAAACGTGCATTGGAGTTAGCTATTCAGTATACAAACCAACGTCAGCAGTTTAAGACAAAGCTTTCTGATTTCAATCTGACAAAAGAAAAATTATCAACAATGGCTTCTCAATTGTATGCTTCTGAATCATTAAACTATCGTACTGTTGGACTATTTGAGGATCGCTTAAGCCAGTTAAGCCTGGAAGAGCAAAAGCAAGGAAAAGTAATTGCAGGTGCGATCGCCGAATATGCGATTGAATGTTCTATTGCCAAAGTATTCGGTTCAGAAACATTAGACTATATTGCTGACGAAGCTGTCCAACTTCATGGCGGTTATGGCTTTATGGCTGAGTATGAGGTAGAGCGTATTTACCGTGATTCTCGTATTAATCGAATTTTTGAAGGAACAAACGAAATTAACCGCATGATTGTACCTGGTACATTTATGAAAAAGGCGCTAAAAGGTGAGCTGCCATTATTACAAGTGGCTCAAAATTTACAGCAAGAGCTGCTTATGCTAATGCCAGAGGAAATCGGTACAGAGCCGTTAGCACAAGAAAAATATTTAGTGAAAAATGCCAAGAAAATTGCTGTCTTAGCTGCAGGCTTAGCAGCCCAACGCTTTGGTGCAAAGCTTGATCAAGAGCAAGAAGTATTGGTAAACATTGCGAATATAGCTAACCAATTATTTGCAATGGAATCAGCTGTCTTACGTACAGAAAAGGCAATTGCTTGTGACGGTGTTGAAAAAGCACATCAAAAATTGCTATACACACAAATTTTCTGCCAGGAAGCATTCGCAGAAATCGAAAAGGAAGCAAAAGACACAATTCTTGCTTCAGCAGATGGCGATGCAGCCCGTATGACATTATCTGCACTGCGTAAGCTAACGCGTAATAATCCATACAATCTAATTGTGAAGAAGCGTGAGGCTTCAGTTAAATTAATTGATGCTGAAAAATATATTGTTTAAAGCGCACACCTAACCTAGCTATCTGCAAAAGATAGCTAGGTTTTTTTATATAAGAAAAATGACTAATATCGTAAGAGGACGGATAAAAATGCAAAACTAGTGGATAAACTTACAAAAAAGAGTGAAGTTCACCATTGAAAACAACTATGATGGTATACTACAGAAAAAGACAGAAGAGGAGCATTGTAATGACGATTCAATTTTTCCATTATCCGAAATGTACAACATGTAAAAAGGCACAGAAGTGGTTAAATGAGCATGAGGTTTCCTATGAAGAGGTACATATCGCAGAGCAACCTCCCACTAAAGAAGAATTAACAGCTATTTGGCAGGCTAGCGGACAGCCTTTGAAGAAATTTTTTAATACCTCAGGTATGAAATATCGTGAGCTTGGCTTAAAGGACAAGTTAGCCGAAATGACGGAGGATGAGCAGCTTGAGTTATTAGCTTCAGATGGTATGTTAATTAAACGTCCCATCGTCACAGATGGAAAAAAAGTTACTTTAGGTTTTAAAGAAGTAGATTTTGAGCAAGCTTGGAAATAACCGTATTAAACCTTGTATTTAGAGGAGAAGTATGGCACACTGAAAGTGAATATATTACATATTTATGGAGGGGTTTTTTGCATGAGCACACCTAAAGACTTACGATACTCTGAAGAACATGAATGGGTAAAAGTAGAAGATGGAAAAGTACGTATTGGTATTACTCACTTCGCACAATCTGAATTAGGAGATATCGTATTCGTTGAGCTTCCACAAGTTGGCGACGAAATCAAAACAGATGATCCATTCGGTAGCGTAGAATCAGTAAAAACTGTTTCTGAATTATATGCACCAATCTCAGGTACTGTAGTGGAAGTAAATGCAGATTTAGAAGATAGCCCAGAATTCGTTAATGAATCACCATATGAAAAAGCATGGATGATCGTTGTTGAGCCTGCTGATGCATCAGAAGTTGAGAAACTAATGACAGCAGAGCAATACGAAGAAATGATCGCTGAATAAGACAAGCCATAATCGAAAAACGTCGGCAACTACCGGCGTTTTTTGTTATATAATGACTTATAAGTGGGGATCTCTAAATGGAGGTGGCGTAATGTTCGAGGGAAAATGCTTGATAGTAGAAGGGCGTTCAGATAAGCTACAAATTGAGCCTATTTTGAATGAGAATGTTACAATACTATGTACGAATGGTACAATTGGTGTGCATCAACTAGAAGAACTACTGGATCCCTATGAGGGCTGTGAGCTATTTACTTTTTTTGATGCAGATACTTCTGGGGATAAGCTACGTGCATTAATGGACAGACATTATCCAGAAGCTGAGCATCTGCGCACAATGCCAACATACAAGGAAGTAGAAACGACACCAAGAAAAGTCCTAGCGATGATTTTACTGCGTGCACATTTTTCAATCCATAATGAATATATTTTGTAAGGTTGCGTGAGTAAATGGAAGAATGGTCAACAGAGCAGTGGGAAACGGCTAAACAGTCGGGAGAGAAAACTGCATTTTATTTATATACTCCGATGTGTGGAACATGTGCAGTGGCATCTAAAATGATGTCCGTTATTGAACAATTACTGCCACAGCTACAAATTGGTAAAGCAAATATCAACTTTTTGGAACACATTGCCTATGAGCATCAAATTGAAAGTGTTCCCTGTCTACTCATCAGTGATGGCGGAAAAGTGACAGAAAAAATTTATGCCTTTCAATCCGTACCATTTTTATATGAATTGTTAAAAAAATCAATTGACTGAACTTTACTAGCGTGGTAAAGTATCAAATATATTACTAAAACATTAAATATATCGAACTCTTATGAAGAGTGGCGGAGGGAAGTGCCCTATGAAGCCCGGCAACCATCACAATGTGAAAAGGTGCCAAATCACTCAAAGATTTTTCTTTGAAAGATGAGAGAACGGTTTAACGTATCATACGTGACCCCTTCTACTTGTCTGTGAGTGAAGGGGTTTTCTATATGAGAAAAGGAGTATTCGCTATGATCCAGCTTCAAAATATTACAAAGAAATACAAAACAGCAAATGGCGAATTAACGGCAGTCAAAGACGTCAACCTTACTATTAATAAAGGTGAAATTTTTGGCATTATCGGCTATAGTGGTGCTGGTAAAAGTACCATGATTCGTTTATTAAACGGTTTAGAGAAACCGACAGCAGGAACAGTAACGGTGAACAATCAAGAATTTTCATCGATAAAAGGGCAAAAGCTTAGAGCGGCTAGACAAAAGGTAAGTATGATTTTCCAGCATTTCAATTTACTTTGGTCGAGAACAGTTGCCGAAAATATTGCATTCCCTTTAGAAATCGCAGGCTTCCCAAAGGCTCAACGTGAAGCACGTGTGAAGGAATTGATTGCCCTTGTAGGCTTAGAAGGGCGCGATAAGGCCTATCCATCCCAGCTTTCTGGTGGACAAAAGCAGCGTGTAGGAATTGCACGTGCATTAGCGAATAATCCAGAGGTTTTACTATGTGATGAGGCGACTTCCGCACTCGATCCTGAAACAACGGATGCTATTCTTGATTTACTCGTAGATATAAATGAACGCTTAGGCTTAACAATCGTCCTGATTACCCACGAAATGCATGTCATTCGCAAAATTTGTCATCGTGTAGCGGTGATGGAGGCAGGCGAAATTGTGGAACGTGGTGAGGTATTGCAAGTCTTCCAAGCCCCACAGGCAGCTATTACTAAGAAGTTTGTATCTCAAATTACAGACACTAAGGAAACACAAGATACGGTAGCACAAATTAAAACAAACTATCCAACTGGACAACTTGTCAAACTTATTTTTGTTGGTGAAAAAACAGAACAGCCTGTCATCTCACATCTTGTGAAACAATTTGATGTAGAAGTAAGTATTGTTCACGGAAATATTTCGCAAACAAAAAATGGTGCATATGGTACATTGATTGTGCAAATTGATGGCTCTCAGACAAACGTCACTGAAGCCCTTCGTTATTTAAATACAGTGGAAGTACAGACGGAGGTGATTGAAAATGCTAACTAATCTCTTTCCGAATGTAGACTGGGAAAATATGTGGCAAGCTACGTATGAAACATTATACATGACAGCTATATCAACGGTTGTGACATTTATTCTTGGGTTAGTCATTGGTATTGTTCTATTTTTAACTAGTCCCAATCAGTTATGGGCAAATAAAATCGTTAACTTTTTAACAGGATCACTCGTAAATATTTTCCGTTCCATTCCATTTATCGTATTAATTATTTTATTAATTCCATTTACGAAGTTTTTACTAGGTACAATTCGAGGAGCTAATGCGGCGTTACCTGCATTAATTATCGGTGCAGCACCGTTTTATGCTCGTATGGTATTAATTGCGTTACGTGAAATTGATAAAGGTGTGATTGAAGCAGCTCGTTCAATGGGGGCGAAAACTTCTACAATTATTTGGAAAGTATTGGTTCCTGAATCATTGCCAGCCTTGATTTCTGGTATCACTGTAACGGCTGTTGCTCTTGTAGGTTATACTGCGATGGCAGGAATTATTGGTGCAGGGGGTCTTGGTAACTTAGCTTTCTTAGACGGCTTCCAGCGAAATCGCCAAGATGTGACATTAATGGCAACTATTTTGATCTTAGTAGTCGTATTTATTATTCAATGGATTGGTGATTTAATTACCGAGAAAATTGATAAACGCTAGCAAGTAAAAGAGGTTATTTCGGTTCTTACCGCTAACATATTTTAAACAAATAAAAGGGAGTGTCATAAATGAAAAAGTTATTAGCAGGATTATTTTTATCAATACTTGTACTAGCATTAGCAGCTTGCGGTACAGATAAAAAAGAAGATGAAAAATCAGCATCAGGTGATCAAACAGATAGCAAAGAAAACGTAACATTAAAAGTAGGTGCTTCTAATACACCACACGCAGTCATTTTAGACAAAGCAAAACCGATCTTAGCTAAAGAAGGCATAGACCTTGAAATTGAAACGTATACAGATTATGTTCTACCAAACCAAAATTTAGAGTCAAAAGATATTGATGCCAACTATTTCCAGCACATTCCTTATTTAGAGCTACAAATTAAAGACAATGGCTATGATTTCGTCAATGCAGGTGGCGTTCACATTGAACCAATTGGTATTTACTCAAAAAAATATAAAACGTTAGAAGACCTGCCTGAAGGCGCAACAATCTTACTTTCTAACTCAGTATCTGACCATGGTCGTATGCTGTCATTATTAGAGGCTAAAGGCTTAATCAAATTAAAAGAAGGCATTGATAAAACAGCAGCAGAATTAAAGGATATTGAAGAAAATCCTAAAAACTTTAAATTCGATGCAAATACTGCACCAGAGATGCTTGTACAAATGTACGAAAATGATGAAGGCGATGCAGTACTTATCAATTCTAACTTTGCCATCGATAACGGTTTAAACCCAATTGAAGATGCTATTTCTCTTGAAGATAAAGAATCTCCATATGTTAACATCATCGCTGTACGTGCAGGTGATGAAACAAAACCTGAAATTAAAAAATTATTAGAAGTATTAACATCTAAAGAAATCCAAGACTTCATTTTAGAAGAGTGGAAAGGAGCAGTAGTACCAGTTAAATAATATTCGAAAGGTATGTGAGTCATATAACTCATATACCTTTTTTATAAATCCCTTAAGTATTTGTCATACTTAAAGGATTTTTTGCATTTATTAATTATTTAGCCTGAAATAGAAGTTTTGAAATTATTGATAAATATAATGTAGTTTATTGCACTATTATTGTCAGGATTTGATGGAAATAGGTATTTTATAACGTTTTTCGAAATGTTTAGAAATTGTTTAGTTTCAATTAGTACTATATAAACGTTAACAAATTGTTGAATGTTTTTGATTAATCGTTTTTCACTGAAAAATCATGCAGTGGTAATTAGCAGTGAAAGGAGTTTGTTTAAAGCTAAATTCTTTAACGTTAAATCTGTTAGAAGTTGAATATTGTTTAGATAGAGGAGTAAATTTTTATGAAAATAAAAACGCAATCATTAAGCTCAGTGCTATCAAAGAAAATTAAATCTAAAACTGCGACTATTGGGGTTATTGGACTTGGTTATGTGGGGTTACCATTTGCTGTTGAGATTGCGCAAAGTGGTTTTCGTGTTATAGGTTTTGATAAAAATCAAGATAAAATCAGACTGTTACAGGCAGGTGATAGTTATATAGCTGATTTATCTAAAGAAAATATACGGCAAATCATTAAAAATAAACAATTTGAAGTCACTAATGATTTTGCTAAACTTTCGCATGTTGACGTAGTAGTAATTTGTGTACCAACACCTACAACAATAGATGGAACGCCTAATATTTCATTTATAGAAGAGGCAACGTATAGCATTGCAAGAAATATTAAGTCTGGTGCACTCGTTATTCTTGAAAGTACAACTTACCCTGGGACAACAGAAGATATTGTTCAGCCCATTTTTCAAAAAAATGGTTTTGTTATAGGTAATGATTTGTTTTTAGCTTATTCACCAGAACGTATAGATCCAGGCAATAATAGGTTTTCCGTTTCGAATACGCCGAAAGTGGTTGGGGGTATAACAGCAGCATGTCTAGAAGTATCAAAGGTTTTTTATGAAACAGTCATTCATACCACTATATATACTGTGACGAGTCCGAGAGTAGCTGAAATGGAGAAATTACTGGAAAATACATTTCGGCAAATCAATATTGCCCTTGTCAATGAGTTAAGTCAAATTTGTTATAAAATGGATATTGATGTTTGGGAGGTTATTCAAGCAGCTACTACAAAGCCATATGGTTTTATGCCGTTTAAACCCGGACCTGGAGTTGGGGGACATTGTATCCCCGTAGATCCTAAATATTTATTATGGGCTGGGCAACAGCATGGCATCTCTGCAACATTGATTGAGGCTGCAGATAAAGTCAATGAATCAATGCCGAACTTTGTTGTGAATAGATTAGAAATTTACTTACGTAAACTAAATAAAGAACTATGTAAGGCCAGTATCGTTGTCATTGGTGTTACCTATAAACCTAATATAAATGATCCACGTGAATCTCCAGCACTTCGTGTTATCCAACAGCTATTAGATAGTCAGTGTGAACTAAAGATTATCGATCCGTTTATTCAAACATTCTCTGTACAACAATCCCTTTTAAACACAGTTCCATTAACGGCAGAAATAATCAGACAGGCAGATGCCGTATTAATTTTAACGAATCATGCAAATATTGATTACTCTTTAATTGATCAACAGGCTTCCTTAATTTTTGATACACGTAATACCAATTTTGCGTTCGAAAATAAAAATTATCACAAGTTATAAGGGGAATTCATTGGAAATGAAACTACTTAAAATCTGTAGTCTGCTTATTTTATTGATTCTAACGGGATGTCACTCCGCTACCGAAGAAACGAATCATCCTGTTGATTCATCTATTAAAATCAAAAAATCTGATGGGTCAATGAGTGATTTAATTAGTCATGCCAATATTGTCGTATCGAAAGTTGCCTTAACATTTAATGGCTTTGCAGATAACGAAACAATGGAGCAATTACTAAGAAAATTAGATGAATCGAATATGAAAGCGACTTTTTTCTTGGAGGGCATGCGTGTTGCTCAAGAGCCAGAGCTTGTGAAGGATATCTTAAAGAGGGGTCATGAGGTACAAAACGGTACATTGACGTTTCCAAATGTAGCGACGTTAGATTATGACCAGACGTATGAAGAAATTTTTTTAACTAATCAAATTTTTGAAGAGCATTTAGGCTATACACCGAAATATGTGCGAAGTCGCTCAGGTGATGTAACCGACAATATGCGTTTAGTAGCAGCCACACTAGATATGAAGGCTGTTATTGGATTATCTATTAATCCACTTGATAGAAAAATGCAAAGTGCTCAAGAGCTGATTGACTATATCAGCCAATATATTGATAGGGGCTCTATCATCCATCTCAACACATACATTAATCCTGCCATTATTGATACCATTCCCTTAATAGCGCAATTAGCTAAAGAACGTGAGTACACGATTACTACGTTAAGCGATGTGTTAGACGAACGATATTTAACAAAGTCTGTAGAAGAAATAAAAGGGTATGACGCTGTTAGCCCCAATTTAAACTATGAGCATGCCAAGCCAAATATATATTATCGAAAAGAGACCTCCAAAAAAGAAATAGCTATTACTTTTGATGATTGGGCTCATGAAAAGCGCGTAAAAGAAGTACTGGACGTTTTACGAAAATATAATATCAAAAGTACATTTTTCTTAATTGGTAGTGGAGTCGAGAAAAATCCACAGTTAGCAAAAATGATTGTAGAGGAAGGTCATGAGGTAGCAAGTCACTCCTATTATCATTTAGATGTTACGAAAATGACACCTGAAGAATTGCAGGATGATTTAGTGAAGGCTCATCGAGCGCTGACCTATGCGTTACAAGAGCCACCGCTTTTATATTTCAGACCAGCGCAAGGCATAATGGATGAGCGAACAGCCAAAATTATTACTGCTGCGGGGATAAAAACCATTGCAATGTACGATATTGCTTCTTTTGATTGGAATTTAGATTTTAAAGCACAGGACATTTATGAACGAGTAATCGAAAGGGCTGCACCAGGGAAAGTCATTGTCATGCATATTTTAGATGGAACGAATACAGTAGAAGCATTACCACTAATTATTGAAAAACTACAACAAGATGGCTATAGCTTTAGTAAAATGTCGACTTGGATTGAGGAAGATATAAGTAGGGATGTGAATGAGTGATGACAACGAAAAAAGAGATTTTAACGACACCACGCTCTGACCGCCGAATTCTATCAAATATTCCCGATCCTGAAAATGTACGAAACCTAGTGGATCGACGTGGAGCATCCTACCAGAAAGAGGAGATTGATCCTACAGATGTGAACGAAGTTTATCGTCTCCAACGAATGAGTTTACGCTATGAAACAAATTTTGAAGTTCAGCTTAAAAGACCTAGACGTCCAGTGAGTTCAAATAAATATTATGCAGAGGATATTTCAGTAACGGGTATCCTTGTTTACTCCCATCAGCCCCAACAGTTATTAATCGATGAAATACTAACAATGGGATTCACAATACCAGGAGGGGCAATGCCAGAGGGCTATGAGTCCAAAGTCAAGTTAAAGGCTCGGGTTGTACGTTATTTTACGAAAGAAGTAGATGAACAAATCCGTTATTACATTGCTTGTGAATTTTTGCATCCATTAAATGAATATATGATAAAAAACCGTTGGGGCGTTTCTATTTTTGTAGCTAGTTTGTTTTTCTTGATTGTGTCCCTTTGTGTCATATTAATGAGAGCAGAAAGTTTGATTTATTTCAGATTTAATAAATTTTTATATCTTTATAGTATTATTGCCGCAACGTTTCTGTTAAGTAGATATATGTTTGGTATTCTCTATAAAAATGTACCAATTAATCCGAAGTTTGAACCAGGTGTATCCATTATTATCCCTGTGTTTAACGAAGAGGAATGGATTCATCGCACGGTATCAAGTTGTATCAATCAGTATTATCCAGTGGATAAGTTAGAAGTAATCGTTGTTGATGATTGTTCAACAGATCGCACAGAAGAAAAGGCAAAGGATATGATTAACCTTATACATGGTGAGGGTGAACGTTTTAGGACGAATGATCGCTTAAAGTTTTTTAAGCTCCCACAGAACGGAGGAAAACGTGAAGCCTTAGTTGCAGGGGTTCATCAAGCAAAACATGAATTAGTTGTGTTTGTGGATTCAGATAGTTTTTTAGAGCCACATGCCATCCGCAATTTAGTTCAGCCTTTCCAAGATCCTAAAATGGGCGGTGTGGCTGGTCGAACGGAGGTTGAAAATAAATTTACCAACTCGCTTACAAAATTACAAGCAGTCCGTTATTATATAGCTTTTCGAATTATGAAAGCAGCTGAATCATGGTTTGATACGGTTACTTGTTTATCGGGGCCATTAGCCTGCTATCGGAAAGAGCTTATTTTAAAAAATGAAACAGCCTGGCTCAATCAAAAGTTTCTTGGTCAGCCAGCTACATTTGGGGATGACCGCAGTATGACCAATTATATCTTAAAAACACATCGAACAGGCTATCAGGATAATGCAATTTGTTCTACGATTGTTCCTTCTGATACGAAAGTTTTTTTATCACAACAAATGAGATGGAAACGTTCTTGGCTTCGAGAATCATTACGTGCATTTTTATTTATGTGGAAAAAAGAACCTTTTATGTTTCTTTTCTTTATCATTGGTTTAATTGTGCCAATCGCTGCCCCGATTATTGTTGTATATAACTTAATTTATGTACCATTGATCTATGGCATTTTTCCAACAACGTTTCTACTAGGCTTACTATTAATGGCTATGTTAATGAGCTTGGCACATTTATTCTTTAGAAAGAGCACACTGTGGGGGTTTGGTTTTATCTTTGTTCTATACTATGAATTTATTTTGCTCTGGCAGATGCCAGTAGCATGGGTTACTTTTTGGAAATCTACATGGGGAACAAGAGAAACACCTCAAGACGTTTTAGAGAAAGAAAAGAAAATGGAGAAACAGAAATTACGAAGATCCCTATTTCAGTTATTTAAAAAAAGAAAAATGGGTGAGAAGGAATGAAAGGAAAAAGCATAGAACTTCAGCCAGCTAAAAAAAATCGTTGGAAAATCATTCGTTCGATCGTACAATTCATCATTGTGTTTTTCTTAGCTGTGATATTAATAAAAGCTATATTTTTGACAGAGAAGCGAACTGCTGAAGCAGTGCCATTAAACAATAAAGACGGGTTTATAGCCCTTTCTTATTTCGGGGTAAGTAGAAATGATTCTCCTAAATATGTATCAAAAAAGAATTTGGAAGAACAATTAACATTATTGAAAAAGCAAGGTTTTCAAACAATTACACAAAAGGATATATTAGATTTCTATAAAAAAGACAAACCATTGCCTAAAAAAGCATTGTATTTATCATTTGAGGATGGTCGCACAGATTCTAGTATTTTTGCTCAAAATATTATAGAAAAATTAAATTATAAGGCGACAATGTTTACGTATGCCAATAAAATGGCTACGAGGGATAGTAAATTCTTAAAGCCTAAAGATTTAAAGTTGATGAAAAGAAGCGGATATTGGGAATTAGGATCTAATGGGTATAGATTAACCTATATTAATGTTTTTAACGATAAAGGACAATCACTTGGTGTTATCGATGAAAATGATGTACCTAATAAAACAACGATAGAATACTACAACCATTATTTAATGGACTTTATTCGGAATCCATATATGATTCCAAGTGAAACACGACAAGAGATGGAAGAACGCATTAAGAAGGATTACACGTTGATGGAGGATATTTATCAACAAGAGTTTGGCGAAGTGCCAAAAGCTTATGCGATTATGCATGCTAATTCCCTTTATAACAATATGGACCTGTTAGTCCAAAAAATGAATGACAAGGAAATTAAAGACAAGTTTCGCCTGCATTTTAATTTAGAGAGGAGTGCCTATAATGATCGAGAGGCAGATCTTTATAACTTAAATCGCTTACAAGTATCACCGTATTGGTCAACCAATCATGTCATGATGAAAATTTTTCAAACTAGTAAACAAAACATTGAATTTAAGATAGGCGATCCTCAAATAGCACAAAATTGGCATGTGGTAAATGGAGCAGCTGAATTTGAAAATAATGAAATTACCTTAACCTCTCCTCCATCTAGTGAAGGCAGAATTCTCTTAAAGGATGCTTTAGCCGAAAGCTTTCAAGCACACTTTACTTTTAAAGGAAATGTTGTAGGTCAGCAAGCTTTCTACACCAATTACGATGAAAAAACAAACAGCTATTTACGAATTGCATTAGTAGATAATGAGATTGTAGTAAGTGAAAAATTACCAGAGGCAGGTATTGTTGAGAAGGAGCGCTTTCAGTTAAATAAAATAAAATGGAATGAAGAGGAATATGCATTTAACAAAGCGACCGTTTACACCTATCGTGATACTCAAAAGGGTTCTCGCATTGACGACAAAGAGTACCCAAGAAACCTAGCGAAAAAAAGAGTATTTCACATTAACGTCAATCAGGATAAAATAGAAATAAATGTAGATAATGTATTATCCGAGACCGTTCAAATAAATCCAGCATTACAAGGGTCACAGATTGGGTTTGGTGCGTTATACAGTAAAAAGGATACTTCACATGAACAGTATGCAGATGATATTTACGATACATTCGTAGAGGATATTTTGATTACAGATAGTAAAAAGCAAATCATTTATACAAACCAATATACGAATTTTGAGAAGGTAAAGAAAAAAACTATAGCTATGATAAACGATGTAGTGGATTTCTTTATTGAAACCTTCTAAACTGAGGTGAAATTTAATTCAAGTGAAGAATTTTGTATTGTTTATCTGTATAGCGCTCCTATTTATTACGGCTTGTAGTCCTAGTAAAGAACCATCAGCTGTAGCAAAAATTGATGAAAAAAATAAAGAGAAGCTTCGTTTGTCTATCTGGTTACCTGAATGGCAAAATTATTTTGCTATGGAGGATTTGAAAAATTCTCAAAAAGGACTACACGATATAAGGGTTTTCGGTGCTTATTTTAATAGTAATGATGAATTGCTTTTAACAGAAAATGCAATTGATATGTTGCAACAAACACAGCAGCAATTTACTAAATCACATCATGTAATCCTAACGCTTATTAATGATTATGTTACAGATAACGCTCCATCAGTTCAAAAGGATAGTAAGCTTTTGCACAGACTGGTCTATGATTCTGCTGCTAGAAAAAGGCATATCAGCAATATTTTAGAGGTAGTAGAACAGTACCAATTGGCTGGGATTGAAATTGATTATGAAAAGGTAGCACAAGAAGACCTAAAAAAATATACCCTCTTTTTAAAAGAGCTGTACCAAGCGCTTTCCAAAAAGAATAAGACATTACATGTCGTCCTAGAGCCAAGCTTTCCATTTGATGTGAAATTACCTGATGGACCTATCTATACTGTAATGGCCTATAATGTTCATGGCTATCATAGTGGACCAGGTGCAAAAGCCACTTTTTCTTTTCTTAATGATTTAGTGAAAAAAATCAAGAAGTCAAATCAAGATTTAGCCATTGCCTTTGCTACAGGTGGTTTTGAATGGGTAGCAGAAGATAAAACGTTTGCTTTAACGGAACTGGAGGCTGAGCAAATATTAGCTGATACGAAAGCAGAAAAGAGACGTGATAAGGCAAGTGGTGCGGTTTATTTTACGTATATAGATGATAGCGGAATCAGCCATGAAGTTTGGTATGCTGATCAAGTAACGCTTGAAAAATGGGTGAACTATGTACAGAGGAGAAACTATCATGACGTGGTGTTATGGCGTGCAGGAGGCTTAGGCGCAAAAACATTACAATGGATTGGTGAGCATTCAACTAAATAATGTGAAGTCAAAAAAAATCGCCAAAAAGGCGATTTTTTATTGGAATTGAGAAAGACGAGAAAAGAAGTTTTTCACAAAGTCTAAAAATATAGCTTCTGAAGGTGCGATTTCTCGATTAACTGGTGAAATAATACCAACTGTTCTAGGTATTGTTGGAGATTCGATAGGGACCTTAATGGTAAAGCGAGCTGCTGAATCATAAAGAGAGCTCTCTGGTAATAGACTAACACCTATGCCAGCTGCGACTAAGCCCTTTAGTGCATCCAAATCTTCTCCCTCTGAAATGACATTTGGTAAAAAGCCTGCAGCTCGACAAGCATCCATTGCTACCTTATGCAAAATGTAACCATCTGGAAATAATACAAATAGATCATTTCTCAACTCTGCAAGCTGTATGCTTTCTCTTTTAGCTAATGGATGATTGGCTGGTAAAAGAGCAGCAATATTTTCAGTAAACAGAATGGTTGATTGGATGGATTCGTCCTTCGGGGGCAGGGGTCCCAAAAAGGCGAGGTTCAACTCCCGATTTTTGACTGCATCAATCAAAAATCGATAAGACCCTTGACGTAGTTGAAATTGTAAATCAGGATATTCGCGTTTAAAGGCAGAAATAACGGTTGGCAGAACATAGCTAGCTAAACTTGTTGGAAAGCCGATTTTAATTGAGCCCTTTGCAGGATCAAGATATTCTTCTATTTGCTTTGCTGCAAAATCGATGGCCTTTAATGCCGTAATGGTATGTTCAAGAAATGTCTTCCCTATTGGTGTTAATTTGACATTTCGTCCCACTCGTTCAAATAACGGGGTGCCTAACTCATCTTCAAGATTTGCGATTTGCCGACTAATGGCAGATTGGGCTACATGAAGATGCTCAGCTGCCTCTGAAATATGCTCACGTTCAGCAACCTCTACAAAATAGCGTAATTGACGTAACTCCACTAACATTTCACCTCTATTAATCTAAAAATAAGATTGATTATACCTTAATTATATATTATTTAAGATGAAAAATGACTGTTCATGTCAAAATAAAAATTATAAGCTGTTAGATATTTGAGAGTTTGCTATTGTAAGATGAGGAGGAGGTGGGATTCATGATAAAAAAAAGTTTAAGTTGGTTATTTATTTTAGTAGCCATCACGATGCTAACTTATTTAATTTTTAACGATCAAGATACAAGCAATACTAAGTTACAGGCAGTGGATGGTCAATTAGATTTATCGGAAATAACAAAAGAGGAAGAGATTGTAGCATTGTCTGGAGAATGGCGTTTTATAGGCAATAAATTTCTTGAACCTGCTAATTTTCCTGATCATGCTCCCATTGAAAAGGTTCCTGGACCATGGCAGGCCGATGCAGAGTATGGTACTTATCAACTTAAAATTAAGCTACCACCTCATTTCAAAAAAATAGGTATTCGGGTACGAAATATTTGGTCATCTCATCGACTTTTTATAAATAATGAGATCGCTGCCTCCTATGGTAAACTTGCTACTGCTCGAGAAGCATCAGAACCAAGTAATCCTGTTTATGAAGTGTATTTTTCACCTTCTTCAGATTCGGTGATCCTAACAATACAAGTTGCAGATTTTTATAATGCAAGGCATGGCATTATATTTCCTATAGATATTGGAGATGCGGATGCTCTAGCAAAAGATGTCATTCAAGATGTGTACTTAGAAAAAACAACGATTATCATGTTATTAATATTTTCAATCTTTCATTTTAGTTTGTATTTATTAAGAATAAGAGACAAAGCGTTTTTTTATAGTGCAATGTATTTTTTTACGTTGGCAATTTTGGTATGTACAAGAGGCGAACGAACTCTTTATAGAGAGTTTCCTACTATAGAATTTGAATTTTATTTTCGTTTGCAAGATTTTATAACGTATATAAATGCAGTGATGCTATTCCTGTTCTTTGCCTATACGGTAACAGCTATGATGAAGCGTAGGACAGCTTTATTATTTGTGTCACCACTACTATTATATGGTGTTGGAACACTGCTTTTACCAGCAAGATCCTTATCAGAGCTACAATATATATTTTTTACCTATATAAATTTCCTAGCATTTTTTATAATAGGACGATTATTGTATTTGATCATGACGAAAAGTGCTCATGTTCCGAAAAATGAACTGATAATATTAAGTGCCACAATTATATCTCTATTAATTTTTAGCATAAGTGGAACCTTTGATCAGCTTTTTTTCTCTGGACGAAATGTTTTTAATCGTATTGGTCTGCTATTCTTTGTAGTATGTATGAATATTTATTTGGCAATGCGACTAATTAATCGAACAAGAGACGCTGAATTATATAGTCAACGTCTAGAAAAGGCGACAATCGGTAAGGATTCCTTTTTAGAAGTGACAACAAATGAATTAGAACAACCTCTTTATCATGCATTAAATATAATAAAATCCTTATCCAATCAATCTATGACGGATAAGCAACAACTACTAGAACAACAATTAGAACGCTTATTATATCTAGTAAATGACTTAAAAGATTTTACTAGAATAAGATTTCAGGATTTCAAAATAGATGTACATCCAGTTAATATGCAAATGATTATTCAGCATGTACTAACTATGCACGAAAAGAAAATAAAAAAAACGCATATTCGTTTATACAAGCACATGAATCCGAAATTATTAGTTCAAGCTGATGAGCAGCGTGTAGGACAAATCTTATACAGGGTACTTGAAACAGCTATTGCTCACGCTGGGAATGGGGATGTGATCCTAACTGTTTTACATCTTGATACAGACGTAAGGCTCTTGGTAGAAGGAGCTGGCCCTGAGCCTATACAGCAAAAAGCAGCAGATGAGACAGGACAGTCGATAGGGAAAGCCATCATTGAGCAGATGGGTGGTACATATTCGATAGATTTATTACAAAATGGCATTCGATTTATCATCACCTTGCCATTTGGGGGCTACGAGCAAGTGCTAAAAGACAATGAGAAGTTTATCATTACGAATGATCAGCCACTGTTCAATGAAAATTTGCCAAGATTACTCATAGTTGAGGATGATGTCATTCATGCAGAGGTTTTACAAACATTACTACAAGGCCAATATGCGATAGAGGTAGTGCATTGTCCTGAGGAGGCACTCAGCATTATTCAGCAAAAAAGACCTGATTTTTTATTAATAGATGAAGTGATGCCTGGAATGGGGGGCATTGCCCTAACCAAATATATACGTCAGTATTATAGCTATATAGATTTACCGATTATTATGTTAGTAGCCAATGAATATCCAACGAATATTTCACTTATCCTGGAATCAGGGGCCAATGATTATATCCGTAAGCCAGCTACAAAAGAAATGTTACTTTCGCGTTTATCGGCTATAGCATTAACGAAAGAGGCTATGGGCAAAGCGATACAGCATGAAATGGCTTTTCTACAGGCACAAATCAATCCTCATTTTTTATACAATGCACTCAGCAGTATTATTTCGTTTTGTTATACAGACGGGGAGCGAGCAGGGCATTTATTAACGATGCTTTCTACCTATTTACGTTATATATTAGAATCAGGTAAGGATGGACAACGCGCAACGTTAGAGAAAGAGCTTGAAATTATACATGCCTATGTAGAGATTGAACAAGCACGCTTTGGTGATAAGTTAACGGTTATTTTGACAGTAGAAGAGACATTAGATGCTGCCAAGGTAGAAATTCCAAGTTTACTGATACAGCCTTTGGTTGAAAATGCAATTCGTCATGGGATTTTTGAAAAGGATGGAAATGGGACAGTCTTTATTGAAATTAAAAGGCAGCAAAATAATCTTAGCATTCAAGTGAGAGATGATGGCGTTGGTATGACTGAGGAACAGGTAAAAGCTTTAAACAATGGAGAAAATATATTTTCAAATGGCATCGGATTTACTAATGTTCTACGTCGAGTAAAAGAAATGCCGAGTGCTACTCTTTCTATTACTTCTAAAAAAGATGAAGGTACAACAATGATATTTATACAACCTTTAAAGGAGCTTCAACATGTGGAAAATTATTATGGTAGAGGATGAACAGCCAATTTTAGATTTGCACAAGCTATTACTTGAAAAAGAGGGACTTTTTCAAGTTATTGCCACCTTTACATCACCTTTAGAAGCAATAACTCAAATTTTGTCCATTAAGGGTGAATATGATGCGCTAATTTTAGATATAGAAATGCCTAAGATGAATGGATTAGAGCTTGCGGCTATTTTAGTAGAAGAAGGCATTGATGTCCCTATTATTTTTTCAACAGCCTATGCAAAATATGCTGTTGATGCTTTTCGAGTACAAGCATTAGATTATGTATTAAAGCCCATGACACCAAGTATTGTACTACAAGTAAATGAAAGACTTACAAAATATTATGGGCGTCAAACACAGCGAAACACTACGAAGTTGGTAGTTAGTTTAAAAGGTGAGGTTGGAACAAGGATACATGACAAAGCTATTAAATGGCGAACAAAGGTTATGGAGGAGCTATTTTATTATTTATTAGTCCATGAAGGCATCGTAGTATCGAAGTATCGTATTTTAGATGATATTTGGCCTAATATAGATGAGAAAAAAGCGTTAGCTAATCTTTATAATACGATTTACCGTCTACGTCAGCTTTTTATAGAGCTAGGTTTACCTATTCAAATAGAACGCGTGAATGAGGGCTATGAGCTGAAGACAAATGATGCAATTGTTATCACTTCTACCTCAGAGTCAGATGCTTTTTTACTGGAATCAAAAGGATATTTATGGGCATATCATCTAAATTAATGGAGAAATGGCAGAAATGTTGGATACAATCTACGTTTCTGTCTTTTCATTTACCTAAATTTACTTTTTTGAGGATACAATCCATTAATTTTTATAGCAAAATTTCTTTCTTCCAATATGAACTTAAATTGATTCCATCTTAATGAAATAGGTTATAGTATAGATATGTTGTTTATGCTAATTTGTCACAAAACCGCTACAATTAGCACTTTTCTCGAGGTTTTCACTATGTAGCTAGATGAAATCAATTCTCAATTAGGGATATTTTATTGAAAATGAAGAAAGTCTATTCTCATTGTTTAGGTGAAGTAGTAATAATCTGAAAATGCTTACAAAGTCTTTATTTTTAAAGATTTTATTTAAGGAATAGGAAAGTAATTGAAATGGTTTGCATAGAGAACGATTTTCAGTTAAGATTAGAATGATGATAATTAAGGAATGGTTGACCCATTCACTGAACACTATGGAGGTATTTTCATGTCAACTTTAGTTATTAAAGATCTTCACGTTGCTATCGACGGAAAAGAGATTTTAAAAGGCGTAAATCTAACAATTAATACAAACGAAATTCACGCAATTATGGGACCAAACGGAACTGGTAAATCAACACTAGCTTCTGCTATTATGGGTCATCCAAAATATGAAGTAACTTCAGGTACTGTTGAGCTTGATGGCGAAGATGTGCTTGAGATGGAAGTAGACGAGCGTGCTCAAGCTGGTTTATTCCTAGCTATGCAGTATCCTTCTGAAATTGCTGGTGTTACAAATGCTGATTTCCTACGTTCAGCAATTAACGCGCGTCGTGAAGAAGGCGATGAAATTTCATTAATGAAATTTATCCGCGAATTAGATAAAAACATGGAATTCCTTGAAATGAACGAAGATATGGCACAACGTTATTTAAATGAAGGTTTCTCTGGCGGTGAGAAAAAACGTAATGAAATTCTTCAATTAATGATGATTAAACCAACGATCGCTATTTTAGACGAAATTGACTCGGGTCTTGATATTGATGCTCTTAAAGTAGTATCTAAAGGAATCAACGCAATGCGCGGTGAAGGCTTTGGCTGCTTAATGATTACACACTATCAACGTCTTCTTAACTACATTACACCAGACCATGTACACGTAATGATGCAAGGACGTGTTGTGAAATCAGGTGGTGCAGAGCTTGCACAACGCTTAGAAGCAGAAGGTTATGACTGGATTAAAAAAGAATTAGGAATCGAAGAAGAAACAGAAGAACAAGAAGCATAAGAAGGAGGACGAACTAGCATGACAGTGGAACTTAACTTGCCTGTAACAGTACAGGACGTGCGCTCGTTCTCAGAAGCAAATGGTGAACCTACTTGGTTTACAGAACTTCGCGCGGCAGCACTAGACAAAGTAACTGGTTTAGATTTGCCAAAACCAGATAGAACGAATATTACAAAATGGGATTTCATGAACTTCCCAGCGTTGGCAGTTCATAGTGAGGCATTCCCTTCATTGGATGCTCTACCTGAAGAAGCAAAAGGTTTAATTGACCTTGAAGCACAAGAAAACCTATATATTCAACGTAATAATACACCAGCATATATTAAGGCATCACAAGAACTTGCTGATAAAGGTGTTATTTTTACTGATATTTTCACAGCAGTTCGTGAACATGGCGAACTTGTACAAAAATACTTTATGACAGAAGCTGTTAAAGTAGATGAGCATAAGTTAACAGCACTTCATACAGCACTTGTTAATGGTGGAGTGTTTGTATACGTACCAAAAAACGTGATCATTGAGCAACCACTTCAAGTTGTTTTCCTTAATGACAATGCGGAAGCTTCATTATATAACCATGTTTTAGTAGTAGCAGAAGCGAATTCAGCAGTAACATATGTGGAAACTTATGTTTCAACAGTTGAAGAGGCAAAAGGTCAAGCAAATATTATTGCGGAAGTCGTTGTTCAAGATAATGCACAGGTGACATATGGTGCAGTAGATGTCCTTGCAAAAGGCTTTACGACTTATGTAAATCGTCGTGCACGTTTAGCACGTGACGCAAAAGTAGATTGGGCTCTTGGTTTAATGAATGACTCAGATACAATCTCAGAAAATATTACTCATCTAATTGGTGACGGTTCTCATGCAGATACAAAAACAGTAGTTGTTGGTCGTGGAGAACAAAAACTTAACTTCACTACAGAGGTTCGTCACTGGGGTAAAAACTCAAACGGGCATATCTTAAAACATGGTGTCATGAAAGATGCAGCTCAATCTATCTTTAATGGTATTGGCTATATCGAGCATGGTGCAACAAAAGCAGATGCACAGCAAGAATCACGTGTACTAATGCTGTCAGAAAAAGCTCGTGGGGATGCAAACCCAATTTTATTAATTGACGAAGATGATGTAACAGCAGGACACGCAGCATCTGTTGGTCGAGTAGATCCATTACAGCTTTACTATTTAATGAGCCGTGGTATCTCGAAAACAGAAGCAGAGCGCCTTGTTATCCATGGATTCCTTGCGCCAGTTGTTACGCAATTACCAATTGAAGGCGTTCAAAAGCAACTGACGGAGGTTATTGAAAGGAAAGTTCGCTAATGATGAATAAAGACATTAAAAGCTATTTCCCAATTTTAAATCAGGATGTAAATGGTCATAGACTTGTATATCTTGATAGTGCAGCGACGTCTCAGAAGCCTGTTCAAGTGATTGAAGCCATTAAAGCTTATTATGAATTTGATAATTCCAATGTTCACCGTGGGGTGCATACACTAGGAAACCGTGCAACAGATAAATATGAAGGTGCTCGTGAAAAGGTTCGTAAGTTTATTAATGCACAATCAACACAGGAAATTATTTTTACGCGTGGTACAACAACCGCTTTAAATACAGTTGCGACAAGTTATGGACGTGCAAATGTTGTCGAGGGTGATGAAATAGTCATTACTCATATGGAGCATCATTCCAATATTATTCCTTGGCAACAATTAGCCAAAGAAAAAAATGCAACTTTAAAATACATTGAGCTTGAAGCTGACGGCACTCTTAGCCTAGAGAAAGTACGTGCGACAGTCACACCTAAAACTAAAATTGTTGCGGTGTCTATGGCATCAAACGTACTTGGAACAATAAATCCAATTAAAGAAATTGCTCAAATTGCACATGCTAATGGTGCTGTCATGGTAGCCGATGGTGCACAAGCTGCGCCACATATGAAAATTGATGTGCAAGATTTGGATGTAGATTTCTTAGGTTTCTCAGGGCATAAAATGTGCGGACCAACTGGAATAGGTGTACTATATGGTAAAAAGGAACACCTTGAAAAGATGGAGCCAATTGAATTTGGTGGCGAAATGATTGATTTTGTTGGGCTTTATGAGTCAACGTGGAAGGAATTACCGTGGAAATTTGAAGGTGGAACGCCTATTATTGCAGGTGCAATAGGTTTAGGAGCCGCTATAGATTTCTTAACTGATATCGGGTTAGATAACATTCTAGAGCATGAGCATAAGCTTGCAGGCTACGCAATGGATCAACTTGAAACAATTGACGGTTTGAAAATTTTCGGCCCACGTGACCCTATGAAGCGTTGTGGATTAGTGACATTTAATCTAGATGATGTACATCCACATGATGTGGCAACGGTGCTTGATATGAACGGTATTGCTGTTCGTGCTGGACACCATTGTGCACAGCCACTAATGAAATGTCTTCAGCAAGTAGCGACAGCACGAGCAAGCTTCTATCTGTACAATACAGAGGAGGATATTGACCGTTTAGTTGCAGGGTTACGTTCTGCGAAGGAGTATTTTGGCGATGTCTTTTAATAATTTAGATCAACTATATCGTTCAGTCATTATGGATCACTATAAGAATCCTCGTAATAAAGGATCTTTAGAAGAGAATGCTGTAACGATCGATATGAACAATCCGACTTGTGGCGACCGTATTCACTTAACATTGAAAGTGACAGACGGTGTTGTAGAGGATGCAAAATTTGATGGTGAAGGCTGTTCTATTTCTATGTCCTCTGCATCAATGATGACACAGCTCATCAAAGGAAAGAAAGTAGAAGAAGCTATTGAGCTTTCTGATATTTTTTCTAAAATGATGATGGGTGAAGAGTACAGTGATAAATATGACCTTGAGGATGTTGAGGCACTGCAAGGTGTTTCACAATTCCCAGCACGAATTAAATGTGCAACATTGGCTTGGAAAGCAATGGAAAAAGGTGTGAAATAAATCTTACTTCCTTGTTCTTGAGTGAAAGCTACTATGGCTTCACTCAAAGCAAGGGATGATTATCTAGAAAAATACATCTCAATGAACGGAGGAGAAACTATGGCTAAAAAAATGCCTGATATCGGCGATTACAAATACGGTTTCCATGACAAGGACGTATCAATTTTCCGTTCAAAACGCGGTTTAACTGAAGAAATCGTCCGTGAAATTTCAAATATGAAACAAGAGCCAGAATGGATGCTAGAATACCGTTTAAAAGCTCTTGAAACATTTTATACAAAACCGATGCCACAATGGGGTGGCGATCTTGGAGATTTAGATTTTGATGAAATTACGTACTATGTAAAACCATCAGAAGCTACTCAAAAATCATGGGATGAAGTACCTGATGAAATCAAAGCAACTTTTGATAAATTAGGTATCCCAGAAGCAGAACAAAAATATCTTGCAGGTGTATCTGCACAATATGAGTCTGAGGTAGTTTATCACAACATGAAAAAAGACCTTGAAGATCTTGGTATTGTGTTCAAAGATACTGACTCTGCTCTACGTGAAAACGAAGATATTTTTAAACAATATTGGGGCAAAGTGATTCCTTACACAGACAATAAATTTGCTGCTTTAAACTCAGCAGTATGGTCAGGTGGATCATTTATTTATGTGCCACCAGGAGTTAAAGTAGAAACACCGTTACAAGCTTACTTCCGTATTAACTCAGAAAATATGGGTCAATTCGAACGTACACTTATTATTGTAGATGAAGGCGCTCACGTACACTATGTTGAAGGTTGTACAGCTCCTGTTTACACAACAAACTCTTTACACTCAGCAGTTGTAGAAATCGTTGTACGTAAAGATGCATATTGCCGTTATACAACAATTCAAAACTGGGCGAACAATGTTTACAATCTTGTAACGAAACGTACAGTTGTAGAAGAAAACGGTACAATGGAATGGATTGATGGTAACATCGGTTCTAAATTAACAATGAAATATCCAGCATGTATCCTAAAAGGTGAAGGTGCTCGTGGTATGACATTATCGATTGCATTAGCAGGTAAAGGACAACACCAACATGCTGGCGCAAAAATGATCCATATGGCACCGAACACATCTTCAACAATCGTTTCTAAATCGATTGCTAAACAAGGTGGTAAGGTAACGTATATGGGACAAGTTCGTTTCGGTCCTAAAGCAAGTGGTGCACGTGCTAACATCGAATGTGATACGCTGATTATGGATAATCAATCGACTTCTGATACAATCCCTTATAACGAGATCTTTAATGATAATGTATCTTTAGAGCACGAAGCAAAAGTTTCAAAAGTATCTGAAGAACAATTATTCTATTTAATGTCTCGCGGAATTTCCGAAGAAGAAGCAACAGAAATGATCGTAATGGGCTTCATCGAGCCATTCACAAAAGAACTACCAATGGAATACGCAGTAGAAATGAACCGTCTGATTAAATTTGAGATGGAAGGTTCTATCGGTTAATTTATTAGCCACCCCTAGTCACAACATACATTGTGACTAGGGGTTTTTTGTTTTGTGTTTTTACTTGAGAATGAAAGTGGATATTTATAATATATCGAAATAGTACTGGATTTTTTTAAGATTACATACTAAAATGATAACGAAAATCAATATCAATTAAAAAAGGGGTTGATAAATCTAGAAGATGTTCGGTATTTCAATAAAACCAGATGAGATAGTTAATGATCATAACAATCATCATTCAAAGGAGAATATGTAAATGAAAAAAAGTTTTTATTTATTAGCTACATAGCATTATTTACCCTCATTCTCGCCGCATGTGGAGAGAAGAAGGCAGTAGTAGAGGAATCTTCCACTGATACATCAAAAGAAGAAGTGACACAAACAAAAGAAGAATCAACAAATGAAAATGGCACGAGAACGATTGAATATCTTGGTGAAAGCTATGAAGTGCCAGAAAAAGTGGAAAAAATTGTTGTAACAGGAGCTATGGAAGCGATGGAGGATATGGTTGTGCTGGATGTTCACCCAGCTGGAGCTATTGCTATTGGTGGCAAGTTCCCTGAGTTATATGCTTCTGTAACAGACAAAGCAGAATCTATTGGTGAGAAGATTAAACCAAACTTTGAAAAAATATTAGAATTAAATCCAGATGTCATTTTAGGGTCGACAAAGTTCCCAGAAGAGGTGCAAAGTAAATTAGAGAAAATTGCCCCTACAATTTTGGTTTCACATATTTCGACGAACTGGGAATCTAATTTGAATTTACTAGCTGAACTAACTGGTAAGCAAGCAGCTGCTGAGAAGATATTATCTAGATATAAGGCTGATATTGAAGCTGCTAAATCCACGTTAACTGAAAAACTACAAGACCAAAAAGTGGCGGCTATTCGTATTCGTGGAGGACAAGCGTATGTTTATCCAAAAGAAGTATTTTTAAATGCTGTTCTTTATGGAGAGCTTGGTTTAGCAGTACCTGATGAAGTTGCTAAAGCTAAATCTCAAGAGGCCATTTCTGTTGAGCAACTTGCAGATATGAATCCTGATTATTTATTTGTGCAGTTTTCAACAGAAGAAAATGCGGATGCGCCGAATGCTTTAGAAGACTTTAAAAAGAATCCAATCATCCAAAACATTAATGCATTTAAAAATGACCAAGTATTTGTTAATGTATTAGATCCATTAATGGAAGGCGGCCCTGCATACAGCCGGATTAAGTTTTTAGAGGCGATTCAGCAAAATCTTGTGAAATAAACGTCGCCTGTTAAAGTAGCATGAGTTCAATGGAAGATGGACTCATGCTTTTTCTTTTGCAAAATTAAGTAGATGCTCAATCTGCTATTAGTTTAGACAAAAGAAGGTATATTTTTTACATGATGTTTATTTGTAGTGACATACTGTGTGCTATGATTATGTACATAGAGGAGGATGTCACATGATTGTAGTAGGATTAACTGGTTGGGGCGATCACCCTTCACTTTATAGTGGAGTGACTACTTCAAAGGATAAATTATTTGATTACACAGGTCATTTTTTAACGGTTGAAGTAGATACTTCTTTTTATGCTATACCAGCCAAAGAGCATGTTCGCAAATGGTGTGAGGATACACCTGAAAACTTCCGTTTTGTTGTGAAAGCTTACCAAGGCATGACGGGGCATTTACGTGGAGAGATTCCCTTTGAATCCAAAAATGATATGTTCAATGCATTTATTGAAAGTGCCAATGAATTTAAACGTTATGGAAAGCTAGCCATGGTATTAGCACAATTTCCACCATGGTTTGATTGCCAAGGAAAAAATGTGCAATATTTATTGTATATCCGACAACAGTTAAAGGATTTTGAAGTAGCGATTGAGTTTCGAAATCAAACATGGTATGCGGAAAATGTTGTCAAGCAAACGATAGATTTCTTACGAGAACAACAATTTATCCATACGATTTGTGATGAACCACAGGCTGGTGTAGGATCTGTTCCTTTCTATCCTGTAGTGACTACAAATAAAGCGTTGATTCGTCTCCATGGTCGCAATATACATGGATGGCGGAACACAGGAAATGCAGAAAATTGGCGTAAAGTTCGCTTCTTATATGATTATAATAAAGAAGAATTACAGCAGCTTGGGGATAGCATGAAAAAGCTTGAAACAGAGGTCAATGAACTCTTCGTTTTATTTAATAATAATTCAGGTAATCATGCAGCGAAAAACGCAAAGGAGCTACAAGGTATGTTGAATATTAACGATGTCGGGTTGGCACCTAAACAATTAAACATGTTTGAAGGGGAACTATAATGGAGTTTATTTTATTAGTCATCATTGCATTGCTAGCTGGTCTAATTGGCTCATTAGTTGGGCTAGGTGGTGGTGTAGTATTAGTACCAGCAACATTATACATCGGCTTAAATTTAGGAATGATCCCAGATATTACACCACAAAAAGTAGTCGGTTTATCAGTTGTGATGATGATTTTCACGGGACTTGCCTCCACACTAAGCTATATGAAGTCGAAAACGGTGGATTATAAAAGTGGTTTTATATTCTTTATTGGAAGTATCCCTGGAACGATTCTTGGCGCATGGGTCAATAAAGGGTTAGATTTACCATCCTTCAATTTATATTTTGGTATTTTACTTATTATTTTATCGATTATTTTGCTTGTGCGTGACAAACTGAAGCCTGTAAAATGGTTTGTAAAAAATGGTATGCAGCAAGAATTTACTGACTCTGAGGGAAAAACCTATGTATATGGCTATCCCATATGGTTTGCCATTACATTAACATTTGGTATTGGCTTTGCTTCCGGGTTATTTGGAATAGGTGGCGGCTCCATGATTGTGCCAGCAATGATTATTTTATTCTTATTCCCACCACATGTCGCGGTGGCAACATCGATGTTTATGGTATTTTTAACCTCCATCGTTAATTCCACAAGCCATATTGCGTTAGGACATGTCCCTTGGCTCTATACAATCCCAGTGATCCCGGGTGCTTACTTGGGTGCAAAGCTAGGTGCTGCGTTAAATAAAAAGATTAAATCCGATACACTTGTACTAGCTTTAAGGATTATTCTATTATTATTAGGAATTCGATCTATTATAGAAGGCATATTAGCTTAATTTGAAGTGAGGTGGCTTTAATGCTTGAAAAGATCCATATTTTTCACACAAATGATTTGCATAGTCATTTTAAGTATTGGCCACGAATGCAAAGCTATGTGAAAGAGAAAAGAAATAATCTGGCGAATATCGGGGAAACAAGCTATTTGTTTGATGTTGGAGATCATTTAGATCGGTCCAACATTTATACAGAAGCAACAGTTGGGAAAGGCAATGTGCGATTGCTCAATGAAGCAGGTTACGATGTGGTGACAATCGGCAACAATGAAGGCATTACATTATCTCATGAAGAGCTCTTTCACTTGTATGACAATGCTAATTTTGATGTCGTTGTGGCAAATGTATATGCCTCACATGGGAAGAGGCCAGCATGGATGAAACCCTATGTAATATTAACAACAGCAACGGGTACGAAGCTGGGTGTCATTGCAGCCACGGCCATGTTTGAAGTATATTATGAAGAATTAAATTGGCATATGGACGACGCTCGTAGTACATTGCTACGTTTAGCGCATCAACTACGTGAAGAAGTAGACATTGTTGTATGCTTATCCCATTTAGGCATTACAGAGGATGAGCTCTTAGCGGATGAGTGTCCAGAAATTGATGTTATATTCGGCTCTCATACGCATCATGTCCTACCAGAGGGCAAAATGGTTAATGGGGTTTTACTGACAGGTGGAGGTAAGTTTGGCCAATATACTGGACATCTTATCATAGAATATGATAAAAAATTGAGGAAAATTGTTGAAAAAAAGGATACTTTAATTCATAATAAGGATTTGCCAATTGTTAAGAATGAACAAAACATGGTGCAGTTTTTGGAGGATGAGGGTAACAGAATTTTGGATACTCCAGTTTTTACAACAAAGAAAGCCTACAACAAGGAATGGTTCCATTATTCACAGCTATCTGATTTATTTGCACATGCAATTTTGGAGAAAAGTGGTGCCGACTGTGCATTATTCAATGCAGGGATATTTTTAGATGGTCTTCCTAAGGGAATAGTGACTGCCTTAGATTTGCACCGAATTTTCCCACATCCCATTAATTTATGTACAATTGAATTATCCGTTGCTGAAATGAAAGAAATTTATATGCAATCCAAAAATGAAGAATGGCCCTATATCGAACTAAAAGGATTAGGGTTTAGAGGCGTCATTTTTGGAAAAATATTGACATATGGATTTTCCATGAATGAAAATCGACAATTATTAATTAATGGTAAGCTAGCCGATCAAAATCACATTTATAAACTGGTCACATTGGATCTGTTTACATTTGGTTATTTTTATCCAAGTTTTAAATATGCAAAAAAACAATATATTTTACCTGAATTTTTACGAAACATTATGATAGATTATGGTCAAAGATTCTTTAAACAATAGAGAGAGTTTAAAGAATGGAATGGGGAAGAAGTCATGCGATTAATTTCAATCGATGTATTAAAAGAAGGAATGGTATTAGGAAGAACCATTTGGAATGAGGCAGGTCATCCGCTTTTAAAGAAAGATGTTGTCATTAATGACCGTATTATTCAAAGACTTCAACAGTTAAATACACATTATTTATATATTGACGATGAGATTTCTGAGGGGATAGAAGTAGAAGAGACCGTTCCACCTGCTATGCGAAATAAAGTCATCAAAACTATAAAGGATTCGTTCCAATCCATTGATGGTTTGAATCCAGTAAATGCTTCTTATATATTAGATCAGCAATCAAAGACAATTGTTTCGATTGTAGATGAATTACTTTCTGCAGTTACTGGAAATAATGAAATTCTAACCATTTTAACAGATGCTTATTTATTTGATGAATATTTATATCAACACTCTTTCCAAGTGACATTGTATTCTATTGCCATTGCCAAAGAACTTGGTTACTCTGCTGAGGATTTACGTTTGATCGGGATCGGTGCATTATTACACGATGTCGGTAAACTAATGGTACCGAAAGATATTTTAACAAAGCCAGGACGTTTAACGAATGATGAGTTTGAAATGATGAAGATGCATGCTCGTTACGGTTTTGATTTATTGCGGAATTTACATTCAATCTCTCTGCTTGTGGCGCACTGTGCTTTCCAACACCATGAACGTATTGATGGAAGTGGCTATCCAAGAGGACTTGTTGACTTTGAAATTCATCCATTTGCCAAGATAATTGGCGTTGCAGATGTTTTTGATGCGGTGACGACGAATCGTGTATACCGGGAAAAGATGCTTCCTTCACAAGGACTAGCTATTGTTGAAGCTGGCTCGGGTACTCTTTATGATGCTCGAATTGTAAAAGCTTTAAAAAGAGCTGTCGTTCATTATCCAAATGGTGTTATTTTAAAATTATCAGATGGACGCCGTGGGATTGTATCTAGACAAAACACGTTGGATGCGGCATTACCATGGATTCGTATTTTTGAAGAACAAGATCAATTGCTTGCAGCTACATATGAAATTAATTTAGTGGATTATCCTGAGGTAACAGTTGAAAATGTTGAGACGGATTATGTGGTTCCCGCAAAAGTAGAATAAATTACTCCTCCTGTTCATACGTTATGGAACAGGAGGAGATTTTTTTGTTTTTCCCTCGAAAAAGAATGAAATTACGCTCATATGGTAGAAGGGGAATGCGTCTTAATAAATTAACGATTTTAATTGTTAGTATGGTTGTTTGCCTTATATTATTTATTTATTATTTAAATGAACGGCTCATGCCAACCTATTTGCAATATGCAGAAGTACAAACTACGAAGATTGCCTCATATGTTGTGAGTAAAGCCATTAATTCACGTACCTCTAATGTATTAGATGTAAATGATATCATTGAAGATATTCCTCCAGGTACGTCTGAAATGATGACCACTAAGTTTAATACAGAAATCATTAATCGTGTTCGAGCAGAGACATTAGAGCTTGTTAAAATGTATTTGGAGCAAGCTGAACAAGGAGAGCTATCCCATTTACCTGAATTAGATAATGTTGAATATGATATTAACAGGATCCAAGATGGTGATGGCATTGTCTTTTTTGTACCGCTTGGTCAAGCAGCCAATATTCCTTTGCTTGGAAATTTGGGGCCCAAGATCCCGATCCGCTTCCATGTGATTGGGAATGTTCATAGTAATGTGACATCCTCTATTCAAGAATTTGGAATCAATAGTGCTTATGTGGAGGTAGGTATTCATTTAGAGGTAAATGTTCAGATTATTGTTCCATTCGCTAGTAAGTCTTCTACCGTTGCGCAGGATATACCTGTAGCGATGGGTCTAACAAGGGGACCAGTTCCAAACATTTATACCAATAGTAGTGACGCGCCCCAACCGTCCATAGAAATACCTGTCCCTTATAAATAGAAATGTTTGTTGTGATAGTTGTTGGAGTGCCTTTAATATGTTACATTGACAACAGTGAAGATAGTTAATATTAAAAAATGTATATTTTTGATAGGGGCGATATTCGTATGACATCTTGTAAACCTACAAGTAAAGAAGAACATGTAAGAAAACCAGACTGGCTAAAAATAAAACTAAACACGAATGATGAATATAAAGGGCTTAAAAAGCTGATGCGTGAGAAAAATCTGCATACAGTATGTGAAGAAGCTCGTTGTCCAAACATCCATGAATGCTGGGGAGAGAGACGTACTGCTACCATGATGATTCTTGGTTCCGTTTGTACACGTGCTTGTCGTTTCTGTGCAGTGAAAACAGGTTTACCAAATGAACTAGATTTGGCAGAACCAGAGCGCGTTGCAGATTCAGTAGCCATTATGAATTTAAAGCACGTAGTTATTACAATGGTAGCACGTGACGATTTAAAGGATGGTGGAGCGCAAGTTTTAGCAGAAACAGTACGTGCAATTCGTCGTAAAAGTCCTTTCACATCTGTAGAGGTATTGCCATCAGATTTAGGTGGGATGAAGGAGAACCTTCAAATGTTAATGGATGCAAAACCAGACATTTTAAATCATAATATTGAAACAGTACGCCGTTTAACACCAAGAGTGCGCGCTCGTGCAAAATACGAACGCTCTTTAGAGTTCCTGCGTTTAGCTAAAGAGATGCAGCCTGAAATACCAACGAAATCATCACTAATGATCGGATTAGGCGAGACACATGAAGAAATTTTAGAAGTCATGGACGATTTACGTGCAAATAATGTTGATATTATGACGATCGGTCAATATTTACAGCCAACGAAAAAGCATTTACCAGTTAAAAAATACTATTCACCAATAGAATTTGGTAAACTGCGTAAGATAGCCATGGAGAAAGGCTTTAAGCATTGTGAGGCTGGCCCACTTGTACGTAGTAGTTATCATGCAGACGAACAAGTAAATGCTGCAACGAAAGAACGTCAATTACAAGCGGAAGTGTAAACGTCAAGGCTGAACGAAAAGGGTGGTGTTACTTTGATCATAGTTGAAGGATTAGAATATGAACTAATAGAGGATTATCGCGAGGCCTTTCAGGAGGAAGTTTTTCAGGAAAGATACTCAGATATCTTAGCCAGATACGATTATATTGTAGGTGATTGGGGCTATAACCAGTTACGTTTAAAGGGCTTTTTTGATGACAAAAATCAAAAATCCACTTTTGATACAAAAATAAGTACGCTTCAAGATTATCTATACGAATACTGTAATTTTGGTTGTGCTTATTTCGTATTACGTAAACTGGGGAAAGTTATGAAACAGCCAGAAGTAGTGGATATGAGTGAAGTAACAAAGCCAACAGACCATGAACCTTTAGCAGAATAAATTCTTATACAAAAACCTGATGTGATAGGCATCAGGTTTTTTTTCATCATTGTTAGCTTTTGTGTAATTAGGGAAAACTAAAGCACAAAACAGCTTATCGAAGGTGTGTTGTAAATGAAAAGAGCCGTATTTTTAGATCGTGATGGTGTTATCAATGAAGTACTAACAAATCGTGTGAGGTTTGTGAATAAGCCTAAGGATTTATACTTTTTACCGCAAGTGCCTGAGGCAATCAGAAAGCTAAATAAGCATTTTGATTATGTGTTTGTCGTGACAAATCAAGGTGGGGTTGGATTAGGCTTTATGAAGGAAAGTGGCTTACAGAAAATACATGAACATATGGTGAAGGAGCTAAAGAAAAAAGGGGCAACGATCCATGAAGTCGTTTATTGTCCGCACAAACCTAAGTCAGGTTGTGCCTGCCGAAAGCCCAATAGTAAATTAATTGTGGATTTAGGAAAGAAATATAACATTGATTTATCAAAATCCTATATGGTAGGCGATACAGATACGGATATTATTGCAGGAAAACGGGCAGGAACAAAGGGTGTTTTCTTAGGAGAACAAGATTCATTAGCAGATGCTGTCTTTCCAGATTTAATAAGCGCTGCCCAGTGGATTATTAAGGATGCAACAGCTTAAACGTATTGAGAAAAAGGAAGTATAAATCATTAAAAAAGGGATAATTTATGAATGGAGGTGATGATGTTGGCAAAAGAAAAACGCAATAAAAAGCCATTAGATCGAGAGGAATATGGGTATGGTTTTGATATTAGTGTAGACGATTTAGCTGTGATTGGTCAAAATCAGCAAGCGAAAAAACAAAATGATAATGAAAATAAAGACAAGCCCCATAATAAAGATAATCCATCCACTTTAAATAAATAACAATACGTAAAAAGATTTCGCAATCGCCCATGGCTAGCGAAATTTTTTTATATAATATAAAAAAACACCCAATAAATTGGGTGTTAGTTCAATAATTCACGCAAGTATTCCCGTAATTCGATTGTTTCTTCCTCTGTGCGATTGTACACATGTTCTAAGTAACCAGGCTCTTCTACATCATCAGGACCAATAATAGCAAAGCGACCGAACTGGATATCCATGACAAGCACTTTTCCAAAGAAGCGGCCAGATTGTAATATAGCTAAATCATAACGTAGCTTTTGTCCAGCAAAACTAACAAATCTTGTTTTCGTATCTTCTACATCATCATATAAAAAAAAACGTTCCATCTTTTAATCTCCTTCCAATCCTATAGTTATGGTACTATAGAAGAGAAAAGACTATCAACTTTTAAAGATTTGAATGGAGGCTTTCCTTGTGTATTTTGTAGATCGTAATAAAATCACAAAAAATTTACAGTACTTAGATGGGCTATTAACTATTTTGGAAACAGAGGATAACTGGCTTCAGAATGATATAAAGAAATTAGCTATCGAGCGAATTGGACACAACATTATGGAGTCAATGATGGATGTAGGAAATTTAATGATTGACGGTTTCATTATGCGCGATCCAGGAAGCTACGAGGATATTATTGATATTTTAGTCGATGAAAAAGTTGTAGCTGCTGATTTGGAAGCACCATACAAAGCAGTTGTTGGCTTACGTAAAATGCTTGTGCGTGAGTTTATAGAGGTAGATATCCAAGAGGTTATCCATGTACTAACAGCTAATCTAACAGCTTTAAAGCAGTTCTCGCCAGCAGTTCATAATTATTTAACAAATGAATTAGGACCTGTTTCAGCATTTTTGCCAGAGGATCATCAATGAAACAATATAAGGCCTATTGCTTTGATTTAGATGGAACTGTCTACCGTGGGAAGGAAGGTATTCCTTCTGCGGTAGCTTTTATTCATCGTTTACAGCAAGCAGGAATTGAGCCATTCTATGTAACGAATAATTCTTCGAAGACGCGAGAACAACTGCAAGAAGCTTTACTGTCTATTGGTGTGAACGCGCCATTAGAGCATATTTATTCAAGTGCATTGGTCACAGCAAAGTATGTGGCCTTACATTTTCCAAGCAAGAAAGTAGCCATGATGGGTACAGATGGTATTCGTCAGGCACTACTCAATGAAAATATTGTGCCTGTTGAGGATGAGCCCGATGTATTTGTTATGGGGATTGATCGTACGCTTGATTATATGGCACTAGCTAGGGCAACGGTTTTTGTTCAGCAAGGAGCAACCTTTATTGCCACGAATCAGGATATTAAATTCCCAACAGAATATGGGTTCTTACCAGGCAATGGTTCTTTTGCACGCTTGGTAGGAGAAGTTGCAGATGTTGAACCAATCTATATTGGTAAGCCATCGCCAGCCATGCTGGAAGTAATTGCTACCGAGCATGGGATTGCGAAAGAAGACATGGTAATGATCGGTGATAATTATGATACGGACATTATGTGTGGTATTCGTTTTGGCTGTGACACCATTCATGTGAATACTGGGGTGACGCCTACAAAGACTGTCCTCGAAAAAGAATGCCAACCTACATATGTAGTGGACGTACTAAAGTAATAAAAGGATGTTTATGCTAATTTTCAGCATAACATCCTTTTTATTTGTTCAAATTTATTCATATAGGCATTTTAGAAAACTACCATAAAGGATTTTCTTCGATAAATTGATAAATGGCTTTCGTTAATTCATCAGGAGAATCAGCTTCTACTAATTCACCGTTTACAATTGCATAAAAGGATTCTGAGCACTTTGTACAATAACTGAGGCAGCCATATTCCAAAACGTCGATGTTTGGATCGCGTTCGAGTACTTCATAAGTTGCTTGAGAGCCATTTGCTAAATTACTTATACAAAATTCAACCATTGGATTCATCCATGTCACCTCACCAAAGTAATGCTACTCGGTTTTGCGATTTTCGTCAATTATTTATGTTTAAGAGAAAAGAAACGTTTTTTAATAAAAGATAAAGGGAATTTGTTATTAATGGCTTAAAAATCAATAGAAATGAACAGGTTTTCGTTTATTTTGTGAAATCTTTCACAAAATTTCATTCTGATATTGTGAAACTTCTCACAATCGGTTATACTCGTTTGTGGATACTTTGTGAACAATTATTAAAAGAGATATAAAAGGAGACTATTATGGGAAAATTAGTACTTTTAGGTGGCGGCTACGGCAATATGCGTGTCATGCTTCGTCTATTAAACAGCCTACCATTAGACAGAGAGGTAGTTATAGTAGATAGAGCCCCTTTCCATAGTTTAAAAACAGAGTTTTATGCATTGGCGGCAGGGACAGCAACAGATAAAGAAATTCGTGTAAGCTTCCCAGAGCATGAACGTTTAACAGCCGTATATGGAGAAGTCGTTGAAATTAATCGTGCGGAAAAAGTAGTCATTCTTGAAGACGGACAACGTATAGAATATGATGATTTAGTCATCGGGCTTGGCTGTGAAGATAAATATCATGGTGTACCAGGTGCGGAAGAGTATACGTACAGCATTCAAACAATGGGCAAATCACGTGCAACATTCCAAGCACTTTGTGGGTTACCAGCTGGATCTACAGTTGGAATTATAGGGGCTGGCTTAAGTGGAATCGAGCTTGCAAGTGAGCTACGTGAAAGTCGCTCAGATTTAAAAATCAAGCTATTTGACCGTGGTCAACGTATATTGAAAGATTTTCCAGAAAAACTAAGTAAGTATGTAAAGGATTGGTTTGTTAAGCATAATGTTGATGTTGTTGCCAATTCAAATATTACAAGAGTAGAGCCAGGTAAAATTTTTAACCATGATGATGAAATTTTACTCGATGCAGTGGTTTGGACTGCTGGTGTTCAGCCAGTCAAAATTGTTCGTGATATGGATGTTGAAAAAGATAAACATGACCGTCCACTTGTCACACAGTATTTTAATTTACTGGATGATGAACATGTCTATGTTGTAGGAGATTGTGCTTCATCAGATTTAGCCCCAACAGCACAATTAGCAGAGGAACAAGCGGAGCAAATTGTGAAAGTACTTCGTATGCGTTGGAAAGGTGAACATTTACCAGAGAAGATGCCAGATATTAAATTAAAAGGCTTCATGGGGGCTCTTGGTAAAAAACAAGGCTTTGTATACTTAGCTGATACAACAGTAACGGGGCGTATCGCTCGCTTAATGAAATCAGGATTATTATGGTATTACAAACGTCAAAATGATTAATTAGCTAAAAGGGATTGTTTCAAAAATTATTTTGATACAATCCCTTTATTTTTGTTAAACCGTTTCGTCTGGAACAAACCCTAAATTTTCAAGCGCTGTAAATACAGGCTTTAATTGGACATAGCCCTCTCCAACTACCTCATTGTTAATAAGGACAAGGGGATAGAAAAATTCATCATCTTGAATACGTGATGCATACTCTTGATCGCGTTCATTCTCAATTGGCCCTTCAATATCGATATAGCGAATATCATATACTTGATCTGGATATTTCCGATTGATGGCCGCTTGTAGCCATTCATATGTATCCTTGGAAGATGGGGCATTGACACAGCTAGCACATATGACAGCTGTTCCATAAATTTCAATCATAGGTTTTGTTGATGGCATAGTATTTTCTCTCCTTGTGATTCAATATTGGATTTTTTCTGTTGCTAACATTATAATCATTATAAGGAAAGGAGTCGAGATAAATGGCAGAAGCAACAATTAACGACCAAGTTCAAGAGGTATTAGATAAATTACGTCCATTCTTACTACGTGACGGTGGAGACTGTGAATTAGTAGATGTTGAGGATGGCGTTGTGAAATTACGTTTATTAGGTGCTTGTGGCAGTTGCCCAAGTTCTACGATTACATTAAAAGCTGGTATTGAACGAGCATTATTAGAAGAAGTACCAGGTATTGTAGAAGTAGAGCAAGTATTCTAAGCCTTTCTAAAAAGTTCTAGCTGTTAAGCTAGAACTTTTTTATCTCCCTATATATGACGCGCATGTTCTTTTTCTTCACGAATAATAGTCCACTGTTCTTTCGCCATATCTATAATTTTTGCCTCACCACCGACACTTTGTTTTTCAATGACTCTAGAAAAGAAGCGTGTCGCATTTTCAATATCTCCAATACGTCTAGATAATTCAGCAATCATATACATAATTCGGACGGCTGACATTTGTGTGGAGCTGTAGTCCTCGGTTGAATAAGATTCCATATAATAATCACGTGCTAATTTCATAAAGCGCTCTTCTTGTCCACTATTGTTTAAGGAACGATAAAGCCATGCAAGACGTAAAGTTAGTCCAGCAATCGCTACATTTTTTTCTTTTTTAATCGTGCCACAAAGAAACGCTAACTTATAGGCTTGAATGGCTTGAAATACAGTACGTTCACCCTTGAAATCATGATGCACCCATTTTTCTGTAATTTGTGTACGTATATGATCTTGGATACCTGGTGCAAAATATTTTGTAAAATCTTCTGTAAAGGAAAAGCCACAATGCTCACATACAAAAACATTGTAATAAAGAGCATTCACTTCATCTGCATAAATAGGTTGAAAATCTGTTTCTGTATGATCTACTTTAATAAATTTTGAACGCACTTTTAATGTGGGAAATTCTTTTTTGCAATTTAAACATTGAATCTTTTTCTCGTAATATGGTGAAATCTCCATATATATTACCCCCTGCCAAGAATTCGTTGTAACTATTATACCAATGATGTTTTTATTAACATGAATAAAAAATACTATTAATGTGAAAAATATGAGAATTATAACTTAAAATCGACATGAAGCTGAATGTTTGTCATACAATGGTCAAAATTGTTATGATAATACGTAAGAAGGAAGGTGATTGGGATGACAAGTACAAAGCAAATTATAGAAGTGACACAGGCTGCTGGCTTTCATATTAATGAAATGATGGAGCATAATGAAGAACAAGGTTCTTTTTTACGTGTAGTGGTGAATGGTGGCGGCTGTAGCGGGCTATCCTATGGCATGCATTTTGATAAAGAGAAAAAAGAGGATGATTTTGAAGATGTACAGCATGGTTTAACAATTCTTGTTTCCCGTGAAGATGCGCCGATTTTGATGGGAACAAAAATTGACTATAAACAATCGCTAATGGGCGGTGGCTTCACAATCGATAATCCAAATGCCATTGCATCATGTGGCTGCGGCACGTCTTTCAAAACGGCGAAACGTGAAGGTACACCTGAGGTTTGTGAGTAATTCAACGTAATATAAATGTAGAACAAGGATTGTAAATTGCAGTGAAAATCTGAGTGTCACAATCCCGATTATATGTAAACACAACTCTAAATTAGCGTATTTAGGGTTGTGAATACCAAGCCTTTTTGATTTGTATGTTGCAAAACATTACGAATTAAGGAGGCTTTTTTAATAGTCCAAAGCAAATTAATCTCTATTATCAAGAGAATTTTTACATTCCTTTTCACTATATTTTGTCTCACCCTCAAATATTTCAGTAACACCATCTAATGAAAGTCTGTCTTTTTCGCAAAATTGCTGAACTTGTTTTCCCTTTTTAGTTATTCCGTAATAATAGGTTGTATTAGGTTCATCTTTAAAAATAACCATATAATGTCCGTGATAAAAATCTTTATTTATTAAGTGCTTGGGTTCAACAAAATGTGATTCTTCAATTTCTTCGTCTATATATCCCTTCTCTTCTAAATATTCTGGAACATACTTATTAGCAATGTATTTTGTATATGGATTACCGTTGTTTAGAACATAAATAAAACCTGTTGGCAGTGCAAAGACAATAACAGCGATTAGGGTACTAGTTATAATTAATATCTTTTTTTTATTCATCTTACATCCCCCTAAAAATTGTTTTTTTCCTTCTCTTTAATAACGGAATAATCATTATTTACGCACAAGTCCTTGATTGATATGTGATAGACTTTGTTTCGCTTATTGAAAAATGAAAATACCCCCTATTATTCCGAGTGAAATTGAAGCTACAAACCATTTGCTCAATTTACCAACTAAAGTATCTCTTTTTGTGTAATTTTACACCATTTCAGTGTTTAGTCAATTGGTAATTATAATTCTATCTACATTTAACAGCCTATAGGGGTTGATAGTAGAGTAGAAGAGTGTTAGTTTATTGGTGCTACAATGCCATTTGTGAAGCATTACAGGAGTAAGCCTAGGGGCATAACAAAAGGACTTGCATATATGTAAATCAATCATAAACACCAGTCCTAATCTTATTGAACTAAAGCCCCTCGTTAGCGTAATAAAAAGTCTATTTAAATGTAATAAAAAATGGATGATTATTTTTATCTAAACATATTAAAAGTTCCTCTTTAAAGTCATCATTTCTTATCAGTTTTAGTGCCTCTTCAATGCTAAAAAAACCAACCTCTAAACTTTCTTTGCTTGTTTTTAAACGTCCATTTATAGGTGTTCCTAACCACCACATATTACATATATTTCTTTCTAACTCTTGTGAGGCTCCACAAAATCCAATAATATCAATGTTTATTCCTGTTTCTTCTTTAACCTCTCTAATCACTGCACTCTTTATATTCTCATTTTCTTCTACAATCCCACCTGGTAACTCCCAACCCCGATTAGGATCCTTTTTTAATAAAATCCTCTTATGTTCATCAAGAACTATCGCACCTGATGTAATAATAAATCGATTCATAGAAACACCACCTACCATATCATTATCTATCTTGAACTAAACTGCCACGTTAGCTCAATAAGAAAAAAAGAGCTGCTTATGCAACTCAATAATCTTTAAGTAAAGCCCCCGTTTGAACAAGAAATGCTCCCAAACCAAAGTTTTGTTATCTAACTTTGGTTTGGGAACGTAATTCAATTGTGGTCGTATAGAAAGTACAAGATACTATTTCTTAAAACATTATTTACTATACCATTTGCTATCAAGTTGAAATATTTCTCCATCTTTTGTTACACGATAAGTCACTCCTATTTTTGGTGTAGACTTATTACTTACATCATAATCACCTAATTGAATGGCATCGTCGTAGTTTCTTGAATAAATAATAAACTCTTCATTTGGATATGTGTTCTGTAAATATTCCTCTAATTCATCATATCGATTTGCATGAAGGTTTGAAAGTATAGTAGGATAGATTGCGACAAAAACAATATAACTACTGACAATTATACTAACGATAGTTCGTGCAATCTTTTTTCTTTTTCGAAAAACTATAAATAATAAAGCGACAGGTATTGAAATAATCACTGCAATCAAAATTAAAAAAAGAGAATCTTGTGGTTTCAAAAAAATCACCTCATTAAATTAAATGACACCAAAATTCTTCACCAATTGTAGGTTTACTCTATGCTTTGGTAGAAAATTCTCTCAAGAAAAATATAAAATTTGTTTAAATTCCAGGGTGGTTAGTTTACATTCGAGCTATTTTTTATGGGATAAATAGAAGAAAAAAACGTTTGTATAATACTTGAAAAGAACAACATAACTATCGAGCCTCTTTGTTCATGACGACAGAATATTTAAAATTTATAATACCAAAAAATCGCTATTTCATTAGCTGAAGGGAAGTTTGAATAGAGCATCGTATCAACTGTGCCTATAACAAAATTTTTTTTGCATAAAAATTACAAGCTGATACATTAATATCTTGTGTTTCAAGCATCAGGCCACACATGTTATTCACCTTTGCCCATTCCATCGGTCGATTAATGCTGTTCCAACACCATTTTTCCTATAAGCTGTTCCAACAGCAATGTCTTCAATAAGTCCATATCCATTCCAATTCGAGCGGAGCTTAATTTTTCCAAAACAGTTGTGATCAACGTTATAAAAAATACAGCTTTCCCCTTATCTTCAACATAACTAATGTTATTTCATCATCTTCATATTTTTTTTAGTATGGTGTAGAAAATATTTCTTCTGTATAGGTCCAAACATTATTTTCATAGGTCGGTATAATTCTTCCAAAGACCTTGAAACCCTCGTTGCATTTATTAAAGTCTTTCATATTTTAATGATCATTTTAGTCTCCTTCCTATAGAAAGTGAGAATAAGATTTTAAGAACAGAATATTAAATCTATTCTGAATTGTAACAGGTTATAATGAATAAGGGGAGCAATATGGTAATTATTTATCAGAGGAAATGACTTTTCTAAACAATTGAGAAGATGAGAATCATACAACTGTGTGCAGTATAATAGATCATCAAAATAAAGTACTTTTAAAGAAAGATTCTACTAGAGGTTGGGAGTTGCCAGGGGGGTGTGTAGAAAAGGAAGAAACGTTTAAAGAAGCGGCTATTCGAGAGATGAAAGAGGATAAATGTGTATTAGGTTCTAAGAAAAGGCGTTTTTCCATTAAGCTAAATAGACTTTTCACGCTCAGTAAATTTTGCCCCATTTAGCATTGCTAGCTGATAAATTGCTCTTTTTTCGTCGAGGCCAAATTGTCCGTTTTCCATGATTACAAATTTTTCATTGTTTGTTGTTTGAAAGTAATATGTTCCCACTGTACCTATTTCATATTCATAGATAACCTCATGTATATCTTGCCATTTGTAAATAGTTTGATGGTGATACTGTTGAAAAACGATTTGATCCTTTTGTATCGCGCTATAGCTTGAAAAAGAATAATAACCTAATACGAAGCTGCTTAAGGTGATTGCAGACGAAATGACGTAAATATATGGATTTCTTTTTAATCCGAGGACAATCAAAGCTAATACTATCAATCCGAAGGCTATTAAAAGCATAATAAAGTTGCTAGGAGGAGTAATCAGTACGACATTATCTTTATTAAAATAAAATGTATGGGATATAGTTAAGGGCATAAAAAAGCCTAGAAAAGGAGTTAATATCGCTAACATAAGTGCTGCTATAAAGTACTTTGCTCGTGGTGAGAATGCATTTAACATAAAATTCACCTCCTAAATAAGAATTTATAGTTATTTTAAGTGTAACATATTTACAAAATACATATTATAAAATCGGTCGTAAAATTCAGAATAAATGCTTCATTCCATAGAAAGTGAGCAGGTATAATAGGTAGATAGAGGTGAGGGTTATGAGAAAAGATCGAGGGAAAATATGGTTAGGTGTATCAGGTGTTACAGTTAATGAGCTTGGGCAATGGTTGGTTGTAAAGAAGGCTTATAGTGGTTTGAAGGGGCGTTGGTCATTGCCAGCAGGTTTTGTTAATGCAGGAGAAACGGTGGATGAGGCGGTCATTCGTGAAATCAAAGAAGAAACAGGCATCGATTGTAGAGTCTCAGGCTTAATTGGATTTAGAACAGGTGTTATCCGTGATGACATCAGTGATAATATGGCCATTTTTTATTGTCGAATGCTAGATGAGCAGCAGCAGGTATGTATTCAGGAAAATGAAATTTTAGAAGCTAAATGGTTGTACCCTAATGAGCTAGCCCAAGATGAATCAACATCTGTTATGTTAAAGGAAATGGCTTCCAATCAATTTGAAAGACATCAACTAGAGGCGATAGAAGGGATTAATCCAGGTGATATTTTTGGTTATACCTCTTATCGTTTATTCTTTAAAAAATAATATGACCTTTAGGAGGTGACCTTTGATGGAGCTGTTTTTATTTATGTTAGAGCGAGTTGGGCTGATCATTGTGTTTGCCTTTTTAATGTCAAGATGGCGACTCTTTCGAGAAAAGCTGTTTCAGGAGCAAGGAACGAAAGAGAAAATATGGCTCATCATTATCTTTAGTAGCCTATGTATTATCAGCAGTTATACAGGGATTAAAATTGAAAGTGGGACAATCCATCCTTTAAATCAGATGATACATAGTACGATCAATGCGGAGGAGGCCATTGCTAATACGAGATTAATTGGTGTCGCCATTGCAGGAATTTTTGGTGGACCACTTGTTGGTGTATGTGTAGGAATTATTGCAGGTATTCACCGAATTACACTTGGTGGTTTTACAGCAATAGCCTGCGGTATTTCAACGATTCTAGCTGGCTTTATTACAGGTGGTTTAAGTAAACGCTTTAAAATACGTCAAACTTTTTCCTATAAGAAAGCAGTCATCATCGGCATCTGTGCGGAAACAATTCAAATGCTGGTGATTTTAGTAGTTGCGAAGCCATTTGAGCAGGCTTTGCAGTTAGTCTCATTAATTGCAATGCCGATGATTTTAATGAATGCCTTTGGGATATTTTTATTTTTCATGATTATTAAAACGTTTATTGATGAAGAGGAGCGAACAAAGGCGTTACAAACCCATCAAGCTTTTTCAATTGCCCAACAAACAATTGAGCATTTTCGTAAGGGCTTGAATGAAGAATCATGCCAAACGGTTGCAGAAATTATTAAAAGAGAAATAAAAGTAGATGCGGTCGCTATTACCGATAAAAATGGGGTGCTTGCACATGTTGGCGTTGGTGAGGATCATCATTTAATTCATCGAGAAATTATGACAGCTTTGACAAAACGAGTATTAGAGGAAGGCAAAATTTTAATGGCTACATCTGAAAAAGAAATTCAATGTCCACACGCTAGCTGCCCATTAAGTGCTGCCATTGTCTTGCCCCTGAAGGTACAGCATCGAACAGTTGGAAGCTTAAAGCTTTATTTCACTAAAGCAGATTCTTTGACAGGGGTGAAGAAGGAGCTAGCAGAGGGTTTGAGTAGACTATTTTCCTCACAGCTTGAATATGCTGAAATTGAGCAACAGCGAAAATTATTAAAGGATGCTGAAATCAAGGCATTACAAGCACAAGTTCATCCACATTTCTTCTTTAATAGTCTAAATACTATTTCAAGCTTGATTCGGACAGATGCAGATGAGGCAAGAGCGTTATTAATCAAGCTTAGTACATTTTTTAGAAGCAATTTGCAGGGCGCACGACAAATGCTTATTCCATTAAAAAATGAAATTGATCATGTTGAAGCTTATTTATCTATTGAGCAAACACGGTTTCCAAATCGTTACGAAGTTGAATTTATCATGGATGAAACACTCTTTGATGTGCAAATTCCTCCATTTACCTTACAGCCTCTTGTCGAGAATGCTATTTATCATGCCTTTAAAAATCGTAAAGAAGGCAAAATTTATGTCAAAGTACAACGCGTGAATGATAAGCTACTGCTGTTGACCGAGGATAATGGGTGTGGCATGAGGAAAGAACAGGTGAAACAACTAGGTAAACGTATTATGGAATCGGAACAAGGGACAGGCACGGCTTTATGGAATATTTATCAGCGAATTCATGAAATTTACGGTTCGGAGGCTGATTTTTATATAACAAGTACGTTAGATGTGGGCACAAAAATTATGATTCAACTGCCGTTGAAGGCTACTAGATGGGAGTAGAAGAATTTGAATGTATATATTGTGGATGATGAACCCTTAGCACGCGCGGAACTGCGTTATTTATTAGAGCAAACAGCATTAGTGAATGTTTGTGGTGAATCTGAAAATCTTGAGGAATTGTGCAAAGCGTCACAGCTTGAAGAAGTCGATTGTATATTTTTAGATATTGAATTAGGCATGAACAATGGACTTGACTTAGCTAAACAATTATTACTGAATGCGCAGAGACCTGAAATTATTTTTGCTACAGCTTACGATGACTATGCTTTGCAGGCATTTGAAGTCAATGCATTCGATTATATATTGAAACCCTTTGAGGCACAAAGGGTACAAACGGCCGTGGAAAAACTGTTAGCTAAAAAAAGAGCTGCTCAGGCAAAAACATTGGAGGAGTTAAAGGTGTCGCAGCTGGACAAGCTCGATAAATTAACCGTTTATGCAAACGATCGAATTTTGTTACTGAAAATACAGGATATTTTGTATTGCACCTCTGAGGATAGTAAAACGGTTGTTGTGACAGAGCAGGGGCGCTTTATTGCTTCCGAATCATTGGCTGCGTTAGAAAAAAGACTTACCTTAAAAGGCTTTGTACGTGTCCATCGTGCATATATTGTCAATTTAGAGCATATTGTGGAACTTGAGCCTTGGAGTAGTTCGAAATTTAATTTAATCGTGCACAACAGACATGCCATTCCTGTCAGTAGGCTGTATATGAAGGATGTACGGAAAATTTTTGACCTATCGAGGTAGTTGCATTTCAACGGACAAATACTACCTTTCAACTTTAATTTCTGACATTTCAGTTATTTTGAGAATAATAGGGACATTCCTTTGCTATGATGTGGAAAAAGTAAAAGGGGTGTTTGCATGAATGCGATTACAATAGTGATAGGGTCTATTTGTATTTTGATGATCAGCTATCGTTTGTATGGCATTTTCTTTACAAAGAAGGTACTCAAAATAAAAGATGATACGCCCACCCCAGCCCACGCTTTGGAAGATGGTAAAGACTATGTTCCGACGAATAAATGGGTAACCTTTGGGCATCATTTTGCAGCGATTGCAGCAGCAGGACCTTTAGTTGGACCAATCCTAGCCGCACAGTTTGGATATTTACCTGGACTTCTATGGCTATTAATCGGGGCAGTAATTGGTGGGGCAGTTCATGATGCTGTTGTTTTATTTGCATCCATGCGTCATGGTGGTAAATCCCTATCTGAAGTGATGAAGGAGGAGTTAGGCCCTATCGCAGGTTTCTGTACAGGCCTTGCGATGCTATTCATTATTACGATTACAATGGCAGGTCTTTCGATGGTGGTGTTAGGTGCTTTAGAGCGCAATCCATGGGGAACGTTTGCGGTAGGTATAACGATACCAATCGCCATGCTTGTGGGTATTGCCTATCGTAAAACAGGCAATTTAATTGTTACATCTACTATAGGCTTTATTTTATTAATGATTGGGGTATTTATCGGACCGCTTATTCAAGGCACAGCATTCGGTGACTTTTTAACATTTGATCGGGAGACATTAGCTATCATCTTACCGATCTATGCCTTTTTCGCCGCTGCGTTACCTGTGTGGCTATTATTAGCACCTCGTGATTATTTAAGTAGTTTCATGAAGATTGGGGTATTTATTGCACTAATTATTGGCGTTTTCTTTGTTAATCCTGCTATTCAATTCCCTCCATTGACAGAGTTTATTCATGGTGGTGGACCAGTAATTGCCGGTCCTGTGTGGCCGTTTGTCTCTATTACAATTGCCTGTGGTGCCATTTCTGGCTTCCATGCTTTTGTAGGCTCAGGAACAACGCCTAAGATGATTGATCGTTGGGAGGATATTCGTATTGTAGGCTTTGGCGCTATGTTAGTAGAGTCACTAGTAGGTGTGATGGCTTTAATCGCAGCTACTGCTCTTCATCCAGCCGACTATTTTGCGATTAACTCAGCACCAGCTGTGTTTGCTACATTAGGGATGGAGCCCGTTCATCTACAAGCATTGTCTCAAAGTATCGGCATGGACTTGGAAGGACGAACAGGAGGTGCTGTAACGCTAGCAGTGGGCATGACAGATATCTTTACAGGTATTCCTTGGTTCGCAGAGTTATCTTCGTACTTCTATCAATTTGTCATTATGTTTGAGGCAGTTTTCATTCTTACAGCCATTGATGCTGGAACAAGGGTAGCTCGTTATTTAATACAGGACTTTGGTGGCAATGTATATAAACCACTGAAGCGTACCAATTGGGTACCAGGTACAATTTTTGCTAGTGCACTTGCCTGCTTTATGTGGGGCTATTTATTGTATTCAGGGGATATTAGCTCTATCTGGGTATTATTCGGTGTATCCAATCAGCTCATGGCAGCCATTGGTCTAGTATGTGGAGTAACGATGGTATTGAAGGTCGCAGATAAACGCATCTATGCATTGACATGCTTTATCCCATTGGCTTATTTATACATTACGGTCAACGTTGCAGGCTATTGGATGATTAAAAATGTATACTGGAATCCAGCCGCTGCAGGTTTTAATATGTTAAATGGGATTTTATCAGTTATCATGCTAATGCTTGGCTTCTTAATTGTGCTGACAGCATTTAAAAAATGGGCACAGCTTTGGAAATCACCAAAGTTTTTAGTAGCTCAATCAACTTCATAAAATCATTGAAACTATTGAAGATAAGCATTTGTCTTCAATAGTTTTTTGATGAAAAAGCATCTACGGTGAAGGAGAAGCAAATACCCGAGGAAGAAGCAAATACCCCTAAATTTAAAGATCAACCATAGATGATCGATTAATGATTTTCCCAAATATGACGAACAAGCGAAAACAAGGATATGTTCATTGAAAGCGGTGTCGTAATCATGTAAACTAATGAGAGGAAAACGGAGGTTATACATACATGGATGGTCCAGTTTCATTAGTACAGTTAATCATTTCTATTTTGTTATTTTTCGTCATGTTTTTTGGTATCGGATTCTTGTTAAATATGCTGTTACGGATGACATGGTTAATGGCAATTGTGTATCCAATTGTTGTCATCTTTATTGTAGATGAAGTAAGCTTCTTAGATTATATTTTTAAGCCAGGCTCTGCATTCCCAGCATTAATTGATAAATTACAGGCACTTCAGTTTGTGGATATTGCTATTTTATCAGGTGGCTTTGCGGGTTCTATTGTGGCGGGTATCGTGATGATTTATTTACGTAAAAGTGGCTATCGAATGTTCTAACGTGCTTAGTATTCTTTCTTCAACTGAAGGGGGAATACTTTTTTTATACAAAAAAACACAGCCTCCCTCTAGAGGATGTGTTTATGTCTGTTAGATAAAAAACTCGTAGGTTATGATGGCGATAAAAATACCCGTGAGAGCCCCAAAAAATACTTCACTTCGTTTATGGCCTAATAGTGTTTTTAATTCCTCCAATTTTTCTTGTCCGTCCATCTGTGGCCATTTTTTTAAATCATGAAGCAATGTTTGGAAATCCTTACGTAGTTGATTTAAAATGGCTGCATGCTGCCCTGCTTGGTAACGAACACCACTAGCATCATACATCACAATAATGGAAAACATGGCGGCTACCGCAAAAATGGGGGATTCCAAACCCGTCTCATAGGCAATTGAGGTTGCCAATCCAGTGACAGAAGCAGAGTGAGAACTAGGCATTCCACCTGTTGACGTAAAAAGTCCCCATTTTACTTGTCTGGTCATTAAAAAATGAATGGGGATTTTAACAAACTGTGCAAAGAGAACCGCAAAGAGGGCAATTAGTAATGGGGTATTTTGGAGTAAACTCAATTTCATCACAACCTTCGCAAATAATTGCTTTTATTATAACATTCATTATTTTCTAAAAGAAGATATAGGCAAATATTACGCGCTTTTCAGAAACTTCGTTATAATAGTATATGGAATGGAGGAATTTACATGCATATTGTAAAAGAAGCAAAAACATTTGAAACGATTTCTACAGAACTATTAGTGGTAGGAGTCACAAAACATCGTGAACAAATGCAGGACTGGGCAAGCTTTTCATCTTTTTACGGTGAAACCCTTGATACATGGATTAGTGCAGGAGACGTCTCAACTGAATTAAAGAAACTAACGAAATTACCATTTGTGAAAAACCATAACAACCTGAAACGTATTGTATTTGTAGGTTTAGATGAGCGTAAAAACCTAACAGAAGGTGATATTCGCGCAGCATTTGGTTTAGTAGGAAAAGAATTAAGAGCTTTAAAAGTAAAAGAGTATTCCATCTGGCTTGAATCATTTACAACAGAGTCAATTTCAACAGCAGATGTAGCATTTTTAGCGGGTGAAGGAATTGGCCTTGGCTATTATGCTGTTCCACATTATAAAACAACTTCAAACGAAGTAGATAAACGTATTGATGCTGTTCACCTTGTGACTACAGCAGAGGATTTAGATGAAGTGGTGGCAAGCTTTGAGGTAGGTGTGATTTATGCAGATGCTGTCAATGAAGCTCGTAGCTTAATTAATTTACCTCCAAATCTACTTACAGCTACGGATTTAGCTAACTATGCACAATCTCTAGCTGTGGAATACGATTTTGAAGTAGAGATATTAGATAAAGCACAATTAGAGGAATTAGGTATGGGTGGTATATTATGTGTTAACCAAGGCTCTTATGAAGAACCACGATTAATTACCTTAAAATATAAAGCGACTGAAGATTTTGAAGATCCGATTGGTCTTGTTGGTAAGGGTGTAACGTATGATACAGGCGGCTATTCTTTAAAACCAAAGGATTCTATGGTTGGTATGAAAGGTGATATGGGCGGTGCTGCTGCTGTACTTGGTGCGATGAAAATTATCGGCGAATTACGTCCAAATAAAAATGTTGTAGCCGTTATCGGTTCTACAGATAATATGGTGTCGGATACAGCGTTTAAACCAGATGATGTGATTACGACGTACAGTGGAAAAACGGTAGAAGTATTAAATACGGATGCAGAAGGGCGTTTAGTTCTGGCAGATGCAACTACATATGCTAAACAGCAAGGGGTTACTTCACTGATCGATGTTGCTACTTTAACTGGAGGCGTTATTACTGCACTAGGTATGGATAAAACAGGTGCACTTGCAAATGATGATGCATTTTTTGAAGCATTTATGGAAGCTGCAAAAGAGACAGATGAATTTGTTTGGCGTATGCCTTTAACAGAAAATGATAAAAAACGAATTCGAAAATCAGATGTAGCTGATTTAAATAACTCACCTGGTCGTGATGGTCATATGATTTTCGGCGGCGGTTTTGTGGGCGAATTTGTTGGTGATACACCATGGATTCACCTGGATATAGCAGGCACATCAGATGCAGTAGCTGTACATGATTTAGGACCTAAGGGTGGTACTGGTGTTATGGTCCGTACACTCGCGAATTTTGTCCAACGTTTAGGGGAAGAAAAATAATAAACTGTGTCAATCAGCGGGAGTTTATTCTCGCTGATTTTTTGTAATTTACGCACTAATCCCGTTAGAATAGGCATTCTACATATGATAGATGTATCTTCCTTCATACGATAGAGTAAAAAGGGGAGGTAGCATATGCGCAATTTCGGAGGTTATCCAGGCGGAGGATTTGGAGGCTTTATTTGGCCATTTGGCGCACCGTTTTTTGGTGGTTTTTTAGGCAGTTTCCTTGGCTCTCAATTTAATCAATATCCTTACAATCCATATTATCCAAACTATCGACCATATCCACCAGGTCCATATTTTCGACCAGGTCCGCGATATCGTAGACCATGGTAAGCACATAATTAGATCAGCCAGTTGTCGATCTTGATATCGACAACTGGTTTTTATTGTGCCTAACGAAGTATCAAATTTGTGTTGACAGAATATACTAAATTATTTATTATTCTTATTATATTACTAAGAATTAAATATGTGGCTGACTAGCAAACTAGAGGCTTTTATTATTCATAGGCATTTTTGTGCCTAAGGGTAATATTAGCCTTTTTTCTTTATCTTAATTTAGTAAAGGTTTTTGTACTGAAAGCAAAGTGTCAGGTTTAGAAAATCGAGGACCATTATTAGTAAGTTTAATCAATCTGAAATGCCATGACAACAAGGCTAATTAACAGAAGGAGTGAGATGAAATGGGGAAAGTGTATATTGTCGGTGCAGGTCCTGGAGATGTTGACCTCCTTACGATTAAAGGATTACGTTGCATTGAATGTGCAGATGTCATTTTATATGACAGACTCATTAATAAAGAGCTATTAGCCTATGCCAAGAAAGACGCTAAATTAATCTTTTGCGGGAAGTTGCCTCAGCAACATGCCATGATTCAGGAGCAAATCAACCAAACGCTTGTTGATTATGCCCAACAAGGATATGTTGTCACAAGATTAAAAGGAGGAGACCCATTTGTTTTTGGTAGAGGGGCAGAGGAGGCAGGTGTGCTAGCGAAGCATCAAATTCCCTTTGAAATTGTGCCTGGTATTACGTCAGGTATAGCAGCTCCAGCATATGCAGGTATTCCTGTCACACATCGTGATTTAGGCTCAAGCTTTGCTATGGTTACTGGGCATATGCAGGATGGAAAAGAAGATGCTATCCGTTGGGAAAGTCTTGCAAAAGGGATTGATACGATTGCCATTTATATGGGTGTTGGTAATCTGCCTTATATCCGTCAACAATTACTCAAATATGGCCGTGATGAAAAAACGCCTGTGGCTGTTATTCACTGGGGAACAGTTTCTACTAAGCAAAGAACTGTTACGGGTACTTTAGCTACAATTGAGGAAATCGTGTGTGTGGAAAAGATTCAAAACCCTAGCATCATATTAGTAGGGAAGGTTGTGACCTTAAGAGAAACCATTCATTGGTTTGAGGAAAACCCAGCACAGCCAATCCAAATAACGGGATAAGGTTGTGGGATTATGCAGGCTATTTTATATATTGCACATGGCAGTCGTGTAAAGGAGGGTGTAGAGCAGGCCGTAAACTTTCTTCAAGGCGTTCAACAAGAAGTGACAGTACCTATTCAGGAAATATGCTTTTTAGAGCTGGCAACACCAACCATTGCAGAAGGCATTGCTAGCTGTATTCGTAAAGGAGCAACAGCGATTGCCGTAATGCCTATTCTCCTACTAGCTGCTCAACACGCAAAGCATGATATTCCGAAAGAAATGGCAAAAGCTCAAAAACTATATCCATATGTAAAGTTTACATATGGTGAGCCTCTTGGCATTCATGAACGATTAATTGACACGTTACAGGCTAGGATAATAGAAAAACTGAAACCTAACAGCAATGCGAGTGTTTTACTCATAGGACGCGGGAGTAGTGATCCAGCCGTCAAGAGGGATTTAGCCAAAATTGCCAAAAGGCTACGTACTAAATATCACTATAAAGCCGTTGATACATGCTTCTTATACGGAATGGGACCAACCTTTGAAGACTGGTTACTGCAAGTTAAAGGGAAGCAACAGCAAATTTTTATTGTCCCTTATTTATTATTTACAGGCATTTTAAGACAAAGTATTGCCAAGCGATTACAAGGCTTTGACAGCCAAAACATTTTGTTATGTGAAAGCTTAGGCTATGACGACAATGTGAAAAAAGTATTAGTGGAACGTATTGATGAATTACTACATTTTAAAGAGGAAGGTGTTTCGTAATGGTAGATAAAAGAACTGAAAATGTAAATCTAGCATTAGATAATGTCCGCCAAATGTTAAATACTGTGAACCACGGATCCATTACATTGATTGTTCAAAATTCCTATGTGGTTCAGATTGAGAAAAAGGAAAAAATAAGGCTTCGATAAATTTAAAAATATGAAATGATGATGATTCGTGAGGTGGCAAAGATTGAAATTACAAGTAATAAACAGTCCATTTAATGAAGAGCAGGTGAAGTTATTAAACGAGCTTCTCCCTAAATTAACAATTGAACAAAAATTTTGGCTAAACGGTTACTTAAGTGCTCCCCAAGCAACTCTTGATGCAATTGCTGAACAGGCACCACCAGCAGCCCAACCGATTACAAAAACAATAGCAATTTTATATGGTTCCCAAACAGGCAATAGTCAAGGATTAGCTGAGAAGTATGCAGCAGCTTTAAAAGAACAGCAGGTAGATGTAACTGTCTCATCATTAGGGAAATTTAAAGCTAGTAATTTAAAAAAGATCACCAATCTATTACTTATTGTGAGTACACATGGAGAGGGAGATCCCCCAGATCAAGCAATACAATTCTATGAATTTTTGCATAGCAAACGGGCGCCTAAACTGGAACACCTACAGTATTCGGTCCTTGCTTTAGGGGATAGCTCCTATGAATTTTTCTGTAAGACAGGTAAGGACTTCGATGAGCGATTTGCGCAATTAGGTGCAACAAGAATTGTTCCTCGTATAGATTGCGATGTAGATTATGATGACGCAGCTGCACAGTGGTTCTCTGCGGTTCAACAGGAATTTCTTCAGCACACAACTTCAGCAACGTCTACTTCAGCACATAACGAAGGGGCGCAAGTACTTGAAGAATCTACATATTCAAGAAAAAATCCATTTTACGCTGAAGTACTTGAAAATATAAATTTAAATGGTCGTGGCTCCAATAAAGAGACACGTCATCTTGAATTATCGATTGAGGGAGCTAATTTTCATTTTGAACCTGGCGATAGCATTGGCATTCTGCCAGAGAACGATGAACAATTAGTCAATGCATTGCTGACAGCACTTCAATTTGATTCGGAGACAGAAGTGACTGTTTTTGATGAAACAATAACAATAAAAGATGCACTACAGAAAAAATTAGAAATTACGGTGTTATCTAAGCCGTTACTCGAAAAAATTGCTGCTCATACAGAGCATAAAGAATTTTCTAAGCTATTTGAAGAACCAAAAGCATGGAAGGATTATGCAAAAGGAAGAGACTTGCTCGACCTAGTAGAGGAATTTACACCATTTACTTGGAATGCTCAGCAGTTTGTAGAGTTACTGCGTAAAATTCCAGCTCGACTTTATTCTATTGCTAGTAGCCAAAAGGCCAATAGCGAAGAGGTTCATTTAACGATTGGCAAGGTAAGCTATGAAACAGCAGGTAGACAACGCCTTGGTGTTTGCTCTGGAAGTGTGGCAGAACGAATACAAATAGGTGATACATTACCAATCTATGTTCATAAAAATCCGAATTTCAGATTGCCAGAGAATAATGAAACGCCAATTATTATGATTGGTGCAGGCACAGGTGTTGCACCATATCGAGCTTTTCTAGAGGAGCGAGAAGAGTTAGGGATTGAGGGGAAAGCATGGCTCATCTTTGGTGATCAGCATTTTGTTACGGATTTCCTCTATCAAACGGATTGGCAACGTTGGCTAGCTACTGGCACATTAAGTCACATGCATGTAGCCTTTTCACGTGATACAGACAAAAAAATCTATGTTCAACATAAATTGCAAGAAAATGCCGCAAGTTTTTTTGAGTGGCTGGAGCAGGGGGCTGTCATTTATGTATGTGGTGACGAAAAATCAATGGCATCTGATGTGGATGCAACCATTCATCAAATCATTGAGCAGCGAGGACAGAAAACACCAGAGGAAGCAAAAGCCTATGTGAATGAATTAAAACAGCAAAAACGCTACCAACGTGACGTTTATTAATGCAGTTCAACACAAATTTCTAAAAATCCTTCCCTGATTAATGAGTTGATCTCTTTGTTAGCAAGTAAACCCTCAGGTATGCCCAATACGCTGAGGTGTAATGGATTAAAGGAGCGATAAAGAATGACTGAAAAAATAGTGTTACCTCCACAGCCTGGGAAACCAAGCGATGTAGAGCGTATTAAAACCGAAAGCAATTACCTACGTGGAACACTGGAACGTACCATGAACAATCCATTAAGCTCTGGTATTCCAGAGGACGATAATCGCCTTATGAAATTTCATGGCAGTTACTTACAGGATGATCGAGATCTTCGGAATGAACGTCAGAAACAAAAGCTGGAACCTGCCTATCAATTTATGGTACGTGTACGAACACCGGGTGGAGCAGCCACCCCAGCACAATGGCTTGTGATGGATGAAATGGCTAGAAAGTATGGCAATGGCTCTTTAAAATTAACAACACGTCAAGCATTTCAAGTACATGGCATTTTAAAATGGAATGTTAAAAAATATATGAAGGAAATCAATGAGGTGTTATTGGATTCTCTTGCGGCATGTGGAGATGTGAACCGTAATGTGATGTGTAATGTCAATCCAAACCAATCTGCATTACATGAAGAGGTTTATAATTGGTCTGCGAAACTAAGTGAGCATTTACTGCCGCGAACACGCGCTTATCATGAATTATGGTTAGATGGAGAAAAGGTAGTAGATAGTCAGGATGTAGAAATTGAACCAATTTACGGAGCTCAATATTTGCCCCGTAAATTTAAAATTGGTATTGCAATTCCACCAAGTAATGATGTAGATGTTTTTTCACAAGATATCGGACTGATTGCCATCGTTGAAGACAATCAGCTTGTTGGTTTTAATGTAGCGGTTGGTGGAGGCATGGGCATGACACATGGTGATCATGAAACCTATCCACAGCTTGCTCGTGAAATTGGCTTTATAACGCCAGATAAATTACTAGAAACAGCAGAAAAAATAATCACGATACAGCGTGATTATGGGAATCGCTCTGTCCGTAAAAATGCACGATTTAAATACACAATTGATGCGAGAGGACTTGAATGGTTCCAAGAAGAATTAACGCGTCGTCTAGGCTGGGAAATTCAGCAGGCTCGTCCTTATACTTTTGAGCGTACAGGTGATGAATTTGGCTGGGTAAAAGGGGCAGATGGTCATTGGCATTATACGTTATTTATTCAAAATGGCCGTATAAAAGACTTTGAGGATTATCAGTTGTTAACTGGCTTACGTGAAATAGCTAAGGTGCACACGGGTGATTTTCGTTTAACACCGAACCAAAATTTAATGATTAGCAATGTAACCCCCCAGAAAAAGAAACAAATAAATACGCTTATTGAACAATACAAGCTAACAGATGGTGCGCATTATTCTGCCTTACGCCGCAATTCTATTGCCTGTGTCTCATTACCGACATGTGGCTTAGCCATGGCAGAAGCAGAACGCTATTTACCTTCTCTTATAACAAAAATTGATGCCATTATTGATGAGGCTGGCTTAAATGAAACAGAAATTGTTATTCGCATGTCTGGTTGTCCAAATGGCTGTTCACGTGCAGCAATGGGTGAAATCGGCTTTATTGGCAAAGGGCCAGGTAAATACAATATGTACCTTGGTGCAAGTTTTACAGGCAATCGCTTAAATAAAATCTATCGTGAAAATATTGGTGAAGAGGAAATTTTAGCAGAGCTACGCCCAATTCTTCTGCATTTTTCAAAGGAACGTTTAGAGGGCGAGCATTTTGGAGACTTTGTCATTCGTGCAGGGTATGTCACAGCTGTTTATGATGGAAGAGAATTTCATTAAAAATAAAACCATGTAGCAAATTTTTCTTTGCTACATGGTTTTTTTATATAGAATAATCTTCAGGAATAAACACCTTTAATTGTTTCGGCTTTACAAATACCTGATCGCCCACCTTCAGTTGAAGAAGATGAAATTGTTCTTTTGATAACTCCGCTTCTAAAAATTCATCAAGATCCTCACGACGTAGCTCAATTTGGACAATAGGGCCTAGCAAATGAATGTGGCTGATTTTAACAGGAACCGTACCTGGAATACTTGTTTTCTCAATCTGAATATCATGTGGACGTACATAGCCTATCGCATTGTCCTCTGAATGTGTTAGGGCATCAGGTACATCAAGTACAACTTCGCCCTGCATGAGCTTACCATTATATAAGCGACCTTTAAATAAATTGACATTGCCCAAGAAGTCATAGACAAATGGACTTTTGGGATTTGTATAGACCTCGTCTGGACTACCAATTTGCTCGATTTTGCCATTGTTCATGACCACAATGCGATCTGCAACATCGAGAGCTTCCTCCTGGTCATGTGTCACAAAAATACTTGTAATATGAAATTCATCATGTAACTTTCGAAGCCAACGACGTAACTCCTTGCGTACTTTTGCATCGAGAGCTCCAAATGGTTCATCTAGTAACAGTACCTTTGGCTCTACGGCAAGCGCTCTTGCCAGAGCAACACGTTGTCGTTGCCCACCCGAAAGCTGTGTTGGATACCGATCTGAGAAATTTTCAAGCTTCACAAGTTGTAATAATTCCATCACTTTATTTTTGATTTGTTGTCTTGAAGGTCTGTTTTTTCGAGGACGTACCTTCAAGCCATAAGCTACATTGTCAAAGACCGTCATATGGCGAAAAAGCGCATAATGTTGAAAGACAAAGCCCACATTACGTTCCTTTGGATGGCGATCTGTGATGGATTGACCATCAAATAAAATATTGCCAACATCCGTTGTTTCAAGCCCAGCAATCACACGTAATAATGAGGTTTTTCCTGATCCAGAAGGGCCAAGCAGTGCAACTAGTTCCCCAGACTGAATATGTACGGATATATCCTCTAGTGCCTGAAAGGACCCATATTTTTTGGATACGTTTTGAATTTGTATACTCATTCAGACCATCTCCTTTTAACTAGATCTTGATTTCCAAGCAATAATGTCCTTCACAATTAATGTAAAGATGGCCATTACGCTCATTAAGGAAGCAACTGCAAAAGCTGCTGCAAATTGATATTCATTATAGAGAATTTCAATATGAAGTGGCATCGTATTTGTCATGCCACGAATATGACCAGATACAACAGACACAGCCCCGAATTCTCCGATGGCTCGTGCATTACATAAAATCAAACCATAGAATAGTCCCCATTTAATATTGGGTAATGTGACATACCAAAAGGTTTTAAAGCCACTTGCCCCCAATGAAATGGACGCTTCTTCCTCAGATGTACCTTGGGTTTGCATCAGCGGTATTAATTCACGTGCAACAAAGGGCAATGTGACGAAAATTGTGGCAAGGACAATGCCTGGTAGTGCAAACACAATTTTAATATCATGTGCAAACAACCAATCACCAAATAGTCCCTGTGAGCCAAACAATAAAATAAACACTAAACCTGCGATAACAGGTGAAACTGCAAAAGGTAAATCTACCATAGTAAGTAATAGATTTTTCCCCTTAAAATTAAACTTTGTGAGTGCCCAGGCAGCCATTACGCCAAAGATTGCATTGAGGGGTACAGTAATGGCTACGACGATTAAAGTAAGCTTAATAGCAGCTAATGCATCTGGATGTGTAATCGCAGCAAAGTAAACGTCGGCTCCTTTTTGAAAGGCTGTAATAAAAATAGATACTAAAGGTAGTACGATAAAGAAAGCTAAAAAAGCTAAGGCAATAAATATTAACGTATAGCGAATAATACGAGGTTCCTGTAAGGCAGCAGACTGAGTAGCTGCTTTACTTTTTTCTGTACTAGCCTGCTGAATAAAAGTTGATTGTTCCATATAGTACCTCCTAATGTACAAACCGACGATTGGCTAGCCATTGTATCAAGTTAATGGTGAACAACAAAATAAAGGATGTCACAAGCATGACAACAGCTATGGCAGTTGCCCCTGCATAATCATATTGCTCAAGCTTTGTCATAATAATTAACGGCGTAATTTCCGTTTTCATCGGCATATTTCCTGCAATAAAAACAACCGAGCCATATTCACCTAAAGCGCGCGCAAAGGCCAAGGAAAAGCCAGTTAAAATAGCTGGTACTAGCTCTGGTAAGATGACTTTACGGAAGGTTTGTAAACGATTGGCTCCAAGGCTTGCCGAAGCTTCCTCAACCTCAGCACTGATATTTTGTAAGACGGGCTGGACCGTTCGTACAACAAAGGGTAGCCCGATAAAGGTTAAAGCAATAATGATGCCAAGAGGTGTAAAAGCAATTTTAAAATCAAAAAATTGACCAATCCAACCATTTGGCGCATAAAGAGATGTTAAAGCAATTCCAGCAACAGCAGTAGGTAATGCAAAAGGTAAGTCTACAAGCCCATCAATGATTCGTTTAAAGGGGTATTGATAGCGAACGAGAACCCATGCTATAGTCGTACCGAAAAAAACATTTAGTAAGCCTGCAATCAGTGCAGTGCTAAAGCTTACTTTGTAGGAAGCAACAGCACGGGGATCTGTAATGATATCGATAAATGCTGACCAGCTTAAGGACATGGTATGAATGAAAATCATTGAAAGTGGTAGTAACACTAGTAAACTTACGTAAAGCATTGTATAACCAAGAGATAAATGAAAGCCTGGAATAATTCGACGCGATTTTTTAGGAATGATTAAACTGCTCATCAAAACGCTCCTTATTGTGGTACGTATATTTCATCAAAGGTACCACCGTCTTTAAAATGGTTTGCTTGTGCTTGTGACCAACCACCAAAATCATCAATGGAAACAAGTTCAAGCTGAGGGAATTGATCTTTATATTTTGCTAGAATCGTTTCACTACGTGGGCGATAATAATTTTTCGCCGCAATTTCTTGCCCTGTATCACTATATAAATGCTGTAAGTAAGCTTCAGCGACTTCACGTGTCCCTTTTTTATCTACGATTTTGTCTACAACTGCAACTGGTGGCTCTGCTAAAATACTTAATGAAGGCGTGATGATTTCAAATTCATCCTTACCTAATTCATTGAGAGAGAGATATGCTTCATTTTCCCACGCAATTAAGACATCTCCAATTTTACGTTCTACGAATGTTGTTGTAGCTCCACGAGCGCCAGAATCAAGTACTTCTACATTGCTGTAAAGTGATGTCATAAATTCTTTTATTTTTGTCTCATCATTGTTATATAACTTTCCGGCATAAGCCCAAGCAGCTAAGTAGTTCCAACGTGCACCTCCAGATGTTTTGGGATTAGGTGTAATGACAGATACATCATCTTGAATCAAATCATCCCAATCTTGTATGTTTTTTGGATTGCCCTGGCGAACTAAAAAAACAATTGTAGATGTATAGGGCGTCGAATTATGATCAAATTCGGTTTGCCAATCTTTATTCAGCAGCTCACGTGTTTGAGCAATTTCATCAATATCGTAAGCCAGTGCGAGTGTCACAACGTCGGCTTCAAGACCATCTATAACTGCACGTCCCTGTTTGCCAGATCCACCATGTGATTGATTGATTGTGACTTCTTGGCCAGTATCATCCTTCCATTTTTTTATAAAATCTTTGTTGAACTCATCGTAAAGCTCCCGTGTTGGATCATAGGATACATTTAGTAGCTCTACAGACTTCTTGTCTTCCTGGCTGCTTGCTTTTTCATCTGAGTTAGCACTTCCACAGCCAGTTAAACTAAGTGTTAGAATAGTTAAAAATGCTAATGATTGGAGAACATAGCTCTTTTTTCTCATAGTTAATCCGCCCCTTTTCTGTCTTAAGAATGCAAAAAGCCATCACCCACAATGACATGACAACATTGGGTAGATGGCCTTCAGATCCTCTGATCAGCGTTTTTTTATTTAGGTCAAAGCTTTAGTAATACATTAAACATATATTTCCTATTAGTCAACAAGGAATTATGAAAAAGATTATTTATTTTGAAAATTAATGGAAGTGTCCCTAGATACCATTCATCATATGCGGCAAGGAACAAAAAAAATGGGTGTAAGGAAAAGATATTAAAAAAACCTAGTTGACTGCTTGGTGTACTTTAGTATATATTTGGTAATAAGTAGAATGATTGTGATACGAGGTAGCAACTACTAGTGAACAATCATTAAATATAGAGCTGGCTAGTCAAACTAGAGGCGTTTTAACAAAGACCTGTTTTTCCTATGTCTTTTGTTAGAACGCCTTTTTTGCTATGAGGGGGATTCGATGTTAACTTACGAAAATTGGCAAGAACCGATCATTGATTTTCAGGTTGATGATTTGTATAAGGCTGCACTAGAGGTTTTACAGTGGAGCTATCAAGAATATGGAGATGAAATCGTCTATGCATGTAGCTTTGGTATTGAGGGCATTGTCTTAATTGATCTCATTTCAAAGGTAAAGCCTAACGCTACGATTGTTTTTTTGGATACAGATGTACACTTTAAAGAAACATATGAAACCATTAATAAAGTCAAAGAAAAATATCCACAACTCAACATTGTCATGAAAAAGCCAGCCCTTACACTAGAGCAACAAGCTACACAACATGGTGACGAGCTATGGAAGTCCAACCCAAATAAGTGCTGTGATATTCGTAAGATAAAACCTTTACACGAAGCCTTATCAGGTAAAAAGGCTTGGATATCAGGCTTACGTCGTGAGCAATCACCAACACGTCAACAAACAAACTTTCTAAATCGTGACGATAAATTTAAATCGATTAAAGTTTGTCCATTGATTCATTGGACTTGGAAGGATGTCTGGCGCTATGTTTCAAAGCACAGTTTGCCATATAATCCGTTACACGATCAAGGCTATCCAAGCATCGGCTGTGAGCATTGTACGAAACCAGCATTTACAATGGAGGATTTACGTTCAGGTAGATGGCAAGGTTCTGGTAAAACTGAGTGCGGGTTACATGAATAAAGGAGTTCTGCCATGCTTGAATATTTTGCAATAGCTATTAGCTTATTTTTTGCGATGAACATAGGGGCAAGCGGAGCAGCAGCCTCAATGGGTGTTGCTTATGGGGCAGGTGCCATCAAAAAAGCGTGGCAAGCATTGCTTTTATGCGCGATAGGCGTATACAGTGGAGCTGTATTAGGCGGAGGAGAGGTAGTCAAAACGATAAGCTCAGGCATTATGCCCCAGGAATATATTACGGTAAAGGTTGTCATCATTATCTTGATTTCTGCGACAAGCTCGTTATTTTTCGCCAATCTTTTAGGCATTCCCTTATCAACGAGTGAAGTAACAGTGGGTGCTGTCGTGGGTGTAGGAATTGCCTATAAAGTTTTATTCGTCAATTCGCTGCTTGTCATTATATCATTTTGGGTGATTGTACCGCTTGTTGCCTTTGTCATTGCTCTTGTATGTGGAAAGTTATTATATAAGTTACAAAACAGAGGGCTGCTGAAAGATCGGCCAATTTTAACTGTTCTTCTCATATTAGCAGGATTTTTTGAAGCATTTTCAGCGGGTATGAATAATGTTGCCAATGCAGTTGGACCGTTGGTGGGAGCAGGAATGATGGATGTGACAACAGGCATTGTGCTTGGCGGTGCATTTGTCGCAATAGGTGCTATGCTACTTGGTAAACGAGTGCTTGAAACAAACGGTAAAAAAATAGTGCGCTTTCAAAAGGTTGAGGGCATTCTCATTTCAAGTACAGGTGCATTGCTTGTTGGCGTAAGCTCAATTTTTGGGCTTCCAGTACCCTTAACACAAGTCACTTCTTCATCCATCATTGGGATGGGGATGGCGAAAAACGGAAAGCAAATCTTCCATAAGCATATTGTGAAAAAAATTATACGTATTTGGGTTGTATCACCCATCTTTTCATTAGTCATTTCTTATTTTTTAGTGCAGTTATTTTTAGAAAAAGACTTTTATGCCATTATTTTAAATGGCAGCATTATTGTTGGGACGCTAGGGGTTATTAGTCTGATGCGTACGATGCGTGAAGAAGAGCAGTCTATCTATGATGCAGGGGAAGGCATTTAAATTGAATCATGCCATCACTAGCTCTTGACTATAAAACTTAGTATTTAACTAGAATTAGGAGGAGATTTTAATGAGTCTACAACCACATGGTGGGCTACTTGTGCAAGCATTTAATCCAGAAAAAGAAATCACATCTATTCATAAGGAAATTGAGTTGGATGCGATTTCGTTGAGTGATTTAGAGCTAATTGCTATAGGGGGTTATAGCCCAATTGAAGGTTTTTTAACACAAATAGATTATGAGTCAGTCGTGGCACAAAGTCGTTTAGCATCAGGTGTAGTATGGAGTATTCCGATTACATTACCTGTTTCAAAAGAGAAAGCGTCCATTTTACAGCCTGGTGACGAGGTAAAGCTGGTTTATGGTGATGAAGTATATGGCGTTATTGAAGTAGCAGATATTTATGAGCCGAATAAACGAAAAGAGGCTTTACTTGTCTATGGAACAGAGGATTTAGCACATGCGGGCGTTCAAAAGCTTTTTGATCGTCCTGCCATTTATGTTGGAGGAAAAATTACGTTAATTAAACGTCTTACACAAAAGTTCCCTGCTTATTCATTTGACCCAATAGAAACACGACAATTATTTGCTGACAAGGGATGGAAAACCATTGTTGGCTTCCAAACACGTAATCCAGTCCATAGGGCGCATGAATATATTCAAAAGGCAGCACTTGAAACGATTGATGGGTTATTTCTAAATCCACTTGTTGGTGAAACAAAGTCAGATGATGTATCAGCTGCTATACGTATGGAGAGCTATGAGGTTTTATTAAAAAACTATTATCCTGAAAGTCGTGTACAATTAGGTATTTTTCCAGCCGCTATGCGGTATGCAGGACCAAAGGAAGCTATTTTCCATGCACTTGTTAGAAAAAATTATGGCTGTACTCATTTTATTGTTGGTCGTGATCATGCAGGTGTTGGTGATTATTATGGCACATATGATGCACAAAAGATTTTTGAACAGTTTACTGAAGATGAATTAGGAATTGTCCCACTAAAATTTGAGCATAGCTTTTATTGTCAGCAATGTGAAGGCATGGCTACGACAAAGACATGTCCACATGATAGCTCTGCCCATGTCATTCTATCAGGAACGAAGGTACGTGAGATGCTACGAAATGGAGAAGTACCACCAAGTACATTCAGTCGTAAAGAAGTCGTAGACATTTTAATTAAAGGCATGAGTAAGGAGGTAGTGAAATGAGTTCAAACATTGTTTGGCATGAAGCCTCCATTACAAAAGAGGAACGCCGTTCAAAAAATAAACATCAAAGCTTTATTTTATGGTTTACGGGTTTATCTGCTTCAGGGAAATCATCAGTGGCCAATGCTTTTGCCCGTCGATTATTTGAAAGGAGCAATCAAGCCTTCGTATTAGATGGTGATAATGTGCGTCATGGCTTAAATAGTGACTTAGGATTCGATGAAGCAGGGCGCAAAGAAAATATTCGTCGAATAGGTGAAGTCTCAAAGCTATTTATAGAGAGCGGTCAAATTGTACTAACAGCTTTTATTTCACCTTATCGAGAAGATCGTCAGGTAGTTCGTGAACTTGTAGAGGATGGTGAATTTTTAGAGGTCTATGTAAAGTGTTCAGTAGAAACATGTGAAAAAAGAGATCCTAAAGGTTTGTATAAAAAAGCAAGGAATGCTGAAATTGCTAATTTTACAGGGATTAGCGCTCCATATGAAGAACCAATTAACCCAGAAGTTATTTTGGATACAGAACAGCATTCTATAGAAGAATGTGTGGAGCAACTGACAAATATTTTAACTGCCAAGGGATATATTTAACTAAAAAAATCTGCTCGATTTTGTAATCGGGCAGATTTTTATATTTATTTTACACCTTGTTCCTTTTTCATTCTGTCAATTTCAGGACCTAGTTCATCACGTACAGTACCTTTCCATGGCTTAACACCAGCAATATAGGAAGAACGCGTCATAATGTGTCCGCCAACAGGACCAGTGATAAAGAGGAAGAGTATCCCCAGTAAAATACGAGGGTTGAAATGATCTTCAATCAGCCAAAAGTGAAAGAATACACCGATCAGTACACACATGACGCCAAGTGTTGCACTTTTTGAAGCGGCATGGGCACGTGTATACAAATCAGGTAAACGGACAAGTCCGATAGCTGTCACGACAATAAAGAGTACTCCAACAGTAATGAAAAAGATAACTAAACTATTAGCGAGAATTGTCACGTTTGATGATATCTCCTTTCTCTATGAATTTAGAGAAGGCCATCGTACCGATAAACGATAAAATTGCTAGCAATAAAATGATTTCAAGAAAGAAGCTTGTTTCCACTAAAATCGAAAATAGTCCGATTAGGGAAATGAGTGAAACCCCAAGTGAATCCAAAGCTACAACTCGATCGGATGCGGAAGGACCTTTTACCATTCGATAAATGACCGCTATCATCGATAAGCAAATCACTACGATTACAGCAATAATAAATGTTGTCATGATTTACTCACCTCCAAAATCGCTTTCTCAAATGAATCTCGAATGGAAGCAATGGCTTCATCTGCATCATTAATATCAATTGCATGTACATACAATGTTTTCGCATCGTCTGATACATGCACTACGACTGTTCCTGGTGTTAGAGTAATAAGGCTTGATAATAAAGTGATTTCCCAGTCTTGTGTTAGAACAGTTGGATAAGCAAAAAAGGCAGGTTGCATGTCCAACTTTGGCTTTAATACTACTTTCAATACTTGAACATTTGCTAAAATTAACTCTTTTAAGAACAACAAAGTTAATTTTAGAATGGCCCATAATCGATAGACATAAAGACGCGACTTGAAAAACCTCCGCATGAGAAAGAGTAAGATTATTCCCATAATGAATCCTATGATAAAACCAGTTGCTGTGTAATTAGAGGAAAGGAACATCCAGACAAAGGCAAGTACAAAATTTAAAATCATTTGAAATGCCATAGTGCTAATCCTCCTTCATCACAGCATCTATATAGATAGATGGATCATTTAATAGTTTTGCAGCATCATCCATAAATGGCGTAATCCATTCAGAACCCACACCATATGCGACAGTAATAAGTACTAGCAACGCAGTAGGCATAAATAGCATTTTATAGGTAGATTTGTCGACGGTACCTTGTGTTTCTTTTTCCTCACCCCAAAAGGCATAGAGGAAAATACGAATCACGGATAGTAAAACAAGCAGTGAAGATGCTAAAATGAAAATACTGCTCCACATACTTCCAGCCTCAAAGCCTCCCTGAACAATTAACAGCTTTCCAACAAACCCACTAAGTGGTGGAATTCCAGCTAAGCCAAAAGCTGCTATTAAATAACACCAACCCAGTGCAGGGTATTTTTTCATAAGCCCACCCATTTTACGCAAGTCAGATGTACCAGTAATATAGATGATAATGCCGATTAACATAAAGAGTGCTGCCTTAATCAGCATATCGTGTATTAAATAAAACATAGCTCCTTTTAAAGAAGCCTCATTCATTTGAGAGACACCAAATAAAATGACACCTACTGCAATGACAATGTTATAGATAATAATGAGCTTTACATCGAAATAAGCGAGTGCTCCAATACAACCAGCCACAATTGTTGCAATAGCTAATGCCATTAGTAAATCATGTGTATAGGATAAATCATGTACAAAAAATAGTGTATAGGTACGTGTAATGGCATATACCCCAACCTTTGTGAGCAGAGCGCCAAATAGAGTTAAGACAGGGATCGGGGCTGCTGCATACGAAGTAGGAAGCCAAAAGTATAATGGGAAAATAGCTGCTTTTAGTCCAAATACCATTAAAAATAGTACGGCAATAACAGTAATAATTCCTGGTTGATTAATTTCAGCAATTTTTACCGCAATATCAGCCATATTTAATGTCCCTACTACAGAATATAAATAGGCAACGGTTATAACAAATAAGGCCGAAGAAATAACATTAATTAAAATATATTTAATAGACCCTTTCAGTTGCCCCTTCTCACCACCTAAAACGATAAGCAAATAGGAAGCCATTAACAATACTTCAAAGAACACAAATAAGTTAAAAATATCGCCTGTTGTAAAGGCACCATTGACCCCAGTTAAAATAAACATAATACCAGGGTAATAAAAGAAGCGTTCGCGTTCCTTAGTAATAGAACCGAAGCCATACCAAACAACAAATAGCGCAATAAGCAATGTCGTTGTAACGAGCAATGCAGACACCATATCAGATACCATTGTAATACCGTAAGGAACAGGCCAATTTCCAAATGTGACCTTTTGAATACCATCTTCCTTCACTTTTAAAAGCAGTGAAAGGGCAGAGAGGAGGGCTAGTCCAATCCCAAGTAATGAAAATGATCGCTGATAAGTTAGATTTTTTTGTCCAAACATTAAAATCATACCGAAGAAAAACGGGATGATTATGGGTAATAGTAGGAAGTTATTCATCCTCATCACTTCCTCTCATTAAGCTAATATCATCCGTATTAAGCTCTTGATAGGAACGGTAGGCAAGTACAAGGAAGAATGCTGTCACCCCAAAGCTTATAACAATCGCAGTTAAAATAAGTGCTTGGGGTAAAGGATCAGCAAATGTTTTGGCTCCTTCGTTTAAGACAGGTGGAGCTTCACCACCAAGACCACCCATTGTTAAGATGAGTAGATGAGCACCATGACTTAACAGACCTGTTCCAATAATAATGCGCAATAAACTTTTTGATAAGATTAAATAGACCGCTGCCATAAAGAGAAAGCCGATCACAAATGCCATAATTATTTCCATTATTCATCCTCTCCAATCGTTTGAATAATGGTCATCGTAACGCCGACAACAACCAAATAGACACCGCTATCAAAAAGCATAGCCGTGTGTAATGACTGTTTGCCTAGAAGCGGTAAATCGAAATAATCAAAGAAATGTGTGAAAAACGGTTTGCCCACAAACATTGGGTATGCCGCAGTAGCAAGGGCTAATAGTAAGCCAATGGCTGTTAAATATGTGTAATTAATCGGTAGAATATGGCGGACTGTGTTGATATCATAGGCTAACACTAAAAGAACAAGTGCACTTGATGTTAACAGACCACCAACAAAGCCTCCACCAGGCGTATAGTGACCAGCTAAAAAAATATGAATGGAGAAGAAGAAAATAATGAAAAATACAATTTTAGCTGTAAATTGTATTATCACATCATTTGTTTTCATGAGTGTTCTCCTTTCTATTCATACGTAACTTAATCATAGCTAAGATGCCCATGCCAGCTATGCCGAGTACTGTAATTTCAAACAATGTATCGAAACCACGATAGTCTACTAAAATTACGTTTACAATATTTCCGCCACCAGCTAATGAATAGACGGTTTCCTCGTAGTACTTAGCAATAGAGGGAATTAGTTTTTGGGAATGAGCTGATAACGCAACAAGTGTTACCATCACACCAACTGCAATGGAAACAATGGCACGATTTAACTGGAACCTCATTCGCTCCTCGCGTTTACCAAGCTTAGGTAGATGGTAAAATGCTAATAAAAATAGTGCTACTGAAATCGTTTCTATAACGAGCTGTGTCAACGCTAAATCAGGTGCGTTAAAAATGACAAAGAATAAGGCTACTGTATAGCCAACAGTACCAAGCCCAATAATGGCCGTTAATCGTGATTTTGCCAAAATGGTGATGCCAGTACCAATTAATAAGACAATGATCAAGATAATTTCGTATAGATTAATTGGTGAGGCTCCTTGGAATGAAATATTAAATGCATCTTTCACAAATAGAGAGCCGATAACAATAATAGTTATTCCGCTAAACATATAGAGTAAATAGTGACGCATAGAACCTGTCATATAGCGTCTAGATAAACGATTTAAGCCAACATCTAATCCCTGCATGATTTTGTCATAGGCATTGTTTAATGTTAACGCTTGTGGGAATCGTTGATACATCCCTTGCCATTTTGGTAAGGCAACAAATAACAATACGCCAACTATTATAATTCCAATAGTCATCAGTAGCTCAGGAGTGATCTTACCATGCCAAGCAGATACATGAATATCAACAGCTTGAGGCGAATCATACAAAAATGGCTGTATCGCTTGAACGGCTGGTTTTACAAAGGTATTACCTATAAAGTTTGGAATAAAGAAGATTGTCACAACTAAAGCCGCTAAAAGCATAGGAGAAATTAGCATACCAATCGGCGCCTCATGTGGTTTATGAGGTAACTGCTCCGGTTTGTAATTTCCATTAAATGTTCGGAAAACAAAATAGAAGCTATAGATAAATGTAAAAATACTAGCAATCCACGCAACAATAGGGAAAAGTGCTCCCCATGTTTCAAAGCCGAAAAATTCAAACTTTTGAAGTGCAAGCATGGCTGTTAAAAACATTTCTTTACTTAAGAAGCCATTAAATGGTGGAAGACCAGCCATTGATAAACTTCCTATTGCAGCCACAGTAAAACTAATTGGCATAATACTCATTAAACCACCGAGTTTACGAATATCTCGAGTTCCTGTTTCATGATCAACAATACCCGCAATCATGAAGAGACTGCCTTTAAATGTTGCATGATTAATAAGGTGGAAAATGGCAGCAAATGCAGCAAACTTAATGGTATCGACTGAGCCATTTGCATGAAAAGCAACAGCACTTGCCCCAAGTAGTGACATAATAAGCCCAAGCTGACTGACTGTAGAGAATGCTAGAATACCTTTTAAATCAGTTTGCTTGACAGCAAAGAAGGAACCCCAGAATAAAGTTAAGATACCGACACCTGTTACAAGCCAGACCCAAAGCTCAGAGGCTGCAAATATCGGCGTAAATCGTGCAACTAAATAGATACCTGCTTTAACCATTGTAGCTGAGTGAAGGTATGCACTTACTGGTGTTGGCGCCTCCATGGCATCTGGTAACCAAATGTAGAATGGGAATTGCGCGGATTTTGTAAATGCTCCCAAGAGTAATAGGACAAGTGACCAAGTAAATAAAGGCTGATCTACTAAATTTGGTGCCATGACAATCAATTCTCGAATGGAATAGGTTCCTCCCATTAAATAAAGAAGAACGAAGCCACCTAGCATCATTAAGCCGCCGCCAACTGTAATCATCATAGACTTTAATGCACCGAAGCGTGAGGCATCTCGATTATACCAATAGCCGATGAGTAAAAATGATGATATGGATGTTAGCTCCCAGAAGAAATAGAGTGTAATTAAATGATCTGATTGTACTACTCCCAGCATGGCTGACATAAATAACAGTAAGTAAACATAAAAGTTATGTAATTTTTCTTTATGTTTATCTAAGTAAAAAATGGAGTAAAGCACTACTAACGAGCCAATTCCAGTAATGAGTAATGAGAATAATAAGCTAAGTCCATCTAAATATGAGCTGATGGAAATATTAAGCGATGGAATCCAAGGTAGCTCTGCAGTAAATACCTCACCTTTAGCAACTTGAGCAATATATGTTGCATAAATAACAGCAAGCGTAACAGGTACAGCAAGAACAAACCAACCTGTGTGAATATTATTCATGCGTTTATATAATAATGGCACTAATATTGCAACAAGCATTGGAATAAAAATATAAAGTACTTGTAACAAAAAAACCCTCCTTTATGCAGGTAAGTAAATCAATTATAACGTACTTTAATTGAGAATGCATATGTACTATAGGGATTTAGCTTGCGGTCATTGGAGAATTTTCGTTATATTATAAATAGGAAGTTATCAATAAAAATAGAGGAAAAAAATTTTTTATGAAGAACCCATATATCTATGGTTATCTACCATTAATTACAATTTTATTGTTTAGTTTGACATTTGGGATGTATGCTGTTGGTAAATCTTTGCAGATTTTTCAAGCCATCGGTGTGTATTCAGGAATGCGAGAGTTTTTATCAGATTTTGAATTACGTGTATTTCTTCTTATCGTCTTTGCCATTGTTTTTTTTATGTTATTTTCTGCTCTTAAACTTGTAGGCGAAACTATTCATGAAGTAGGAATGCTGTTCTTTTCAAAGGACAACGAAGGAGCCACAGTTAGTCAGGCTCGAGGTGGCTATATTATTTTATTTGTAGGTGCTATGTGTTCTGCATTTGCCATCCAATTTATTTATGTTTTAATAGGTATTTTTGTCATAACGATATTTACCTACTTTATTTATCTGATTTATAAAATGAGCCATTTTATATCAATGGGTGGCACAATCGGACTATTAATCTTTGAGCTTTTTATGTGGACGATTCTTTTAACATTAATTGTTTATGTCGTATTAAAGCTATATAATGGCATTTTGGCAAGTTTGCCATTTGCAAATTAAGACATACTATTAAAATAGTGATGTTAATAGCAGAAAAAGCGAGTTTGCAAGGCGAGGGGTTGATTTCCGTTACGCCAGCTAAGTCCCCTAGGAGTGACGCTGGCTCCACCCCAATTAGTAATGTGTAAAAGTGTCTTTTCTTTATTTTCATACTAGCTGTAGTAAACAAAATAACTCATTATCTGTATGATTAGAGAGGGATAACCTTTCCCAAAAATTTTATTGATCGTTTTGTTTTTTAACACTATGAAAAGGTAATAGTCTCAGTGACTACTACCTTTTATTTGTTTTACTATTCAAGCAACACATTAAATAATTGATGATGAATTTTGTACTCTTCTAATTGCTGCATCGATTGAGGTTTATCATACCCTAGCCATACAGCAGCAGTATATTCATTATTGAGTCCAGCAAGCCAGTAGTCACGATAGTCATTCGTTGTCCCTGTTTTTGCACCAACGTAGCTGCTGTTACTATAGACACCTTGACCCGTACCGTTTGCTACAACATCCGCAAGGAGTTCACGCATGTATTTTACTGTTTTAGGAGACCAAATTTGTTCACGCTGTGAATCCCAACTATAAAGCTCTGTTCCATCTATTGCTGTGACTTTGCGAATACTATGAGCAAGTACATAAGAGCCATCAATAAAACTAGTATAAGCATCTGCTAGTTCTAATGCTGTTACACCATAAGTTAGTCCTCCTAATGATGCGGCATAATTATAATCTTTCTCTACAATCGAGCGGAAGTGAAAGCGATTAAGGTAATGAAAGGCTGTCTCGACGCCAACGGTTTGAAAGAGACGAAGTGCTGATGTATTATAGCTATGTCGAAAAGCAGTACGAATTGACACATCACCATACGTATAGCCCCCATAGTTTTGTGGACAAAACGAGCCCACACAATAACGCCCACCATTGACAATCGAATCAGGTGTATGAGATGTTGTTTCGAAGAATGGTGCATAGACTGCCAGAGGCTTAAAAGCTGAGCCTGGCTGACGTGTTCCTTGGAATGCACGATGGAAATCAAATTTTTCATAGTTTTTTCCTGCATACAGACTGACTATTTCTCTTGATTGGTTTTCAATGGCTGCACCTGCTGCTTGCAATGGGTTAGTACCTAAAATAGCTGACATTTTTTCCTCATCATGCTGCTGTTTAGTAGGATCAAGTGCTGTGTGAATGATGAGTCCATTTTGAAATAAAGTATTGAGTCGATTGTCTAATTGTGCTTTAATTTTTTTCTTTTCTTCCTCATTATCTGTAGAGCTTAGTCTATCCGCATAACCTTCTTTTTCTGCAATAAGCCATTTTAGCTCTTGAAGAACATAAGTGCTATACATTGGATAACTTTGAATTTTATCTTTCACATTTAATGTAATAGGATCAGCTTTATAGTCTTTTGCCTCTTCCTCTGTAATAGCCCCATTTGCTGCAAGGGTATCTAACAAACGCTCTTGCCTTGCTTTAGTTTGATCATAATTCTTTAAAGGATTATAAAGGGAAGGGTTATTTGGGATAGCAGCAATGAAGGCTATTTCAGCTATGGATAATTCTTGGAGTGGCTTTTGAAAATAATAGGTGGCTGCTCCGCCAATGCCATAGACTTGATTACTGAAATAGGACTCATTTAGGTACATCGTTAAAATGGCTTCTTTATCAAATTCTTTTTCTAATTCATATGCATAAAAAAGCTCTGTTAATTTTCGTTCATATGTTTTTTCTTCAGATAAATAACGCATTCGAACAAGTTGCTGTGTGATTGTACTACCACCTTGAGAGGTTGTGTTGCTATTTGAATTGGCTACAACTGCACGAATAATCGCACTTAAATCAAAGCCAATATGCGTATAAAAATCAGCATCCTCACTGGTAATGAATATTTCCTGGGCAATTTGTGGAATTTCCTGTAAACTTAGTGGCTGCCGCCATTCGACATATTCCTCACTAAATGTTTGCCCATTTCGATCAATAAGGGTAACAGGTAGCTGGGCCACTACCTCAGGTAAATGTATAGCATTAGTCATTTGTTCCTCATGTGCTTGTGCAATATTGATTTCTGTTTTAATGTTTGTGCTAATCCACCATAAAGCAGGAAGGGATAGTACTATAATAAAAAAACCAAAAGCCTTTTTCATGTGTGCCTCCACTCTTTCTATAAATCCTTCATCAGAATAACATATTTTGGATTGATTCCAAATACTCGCTCAGACCTATTTACATAGTTTTAAAAATGAATAGTAAAAGTGCAAAAATCGTCAATACTTAGATGGAGAAAACCAGTAGGAAGTATGTTAGACTAAAATGAGGTCAGAAAAGGTGCAAGGGCATCTTTTTCATTGAAACTGAAATTTATCATTAAAGGAGAGACTTCCATGTTTCCACAGTTAACAACAGACGTACAAGCAGGCGAAGTGCTTGTAGAAATGAACACAACATTAGGTGCTATCAAAATTAAATTATTCCCAGAGCACGCACCGAAAACGGTTGAGAATTTTTTAGGTCATGCTAAATCAGGCTACTATAACGGTATTATTTTCCACCGTGTTATTCAAGACTTTATGATCCAAGGTGGCGACCCAACTGGTACTGGTATGGGCGGAGAATCAATTTGGGGTAATTCCTTTGAAGATGAGTTCTCAGAGCAATTGTTTAACCTACGTGGAGCGCTTTCAATGGCAAATGCAGGTCCAAACACAAATGGTTCTCAATTCTTTATTGTACAAATGAAGCACCTTCCAAGTGATATGCTTCGTCAATTACAAGGGGCGGGCTTCCCTGAAGAGATCATCGAAGCTTATGCTCAAAATGGTGGTACACCTTGGTTAGACCATAAACACACAGTATTCGGTCATGTAGTAGAAGGTATGGACATTGTGGATAAAATTGCAGATGTGGAAAAAGATTTCCGTGACAAGCCATTAGAAGATGTGAAAATTGAGTCAATTACAGTCTTTGAATAATACGTATAAGGACGTGTAGAACATGCAGAACTTTATGTATCAATTTTTATATTTCCCAGAAGATAAATCAGGTTATATTCCAGCAGCATTTGAATTTTTAATTATGCTTATTTTATGTATTATCGTTTTTACGCTTTTCAGAAAAATTTCTAAGAAACAAGAATTAAAATCAAAAGAAATTGAAGCACGTATTTTAGCAGAAAAGAAAAACACAAACAATCAACAGAATATATAAGAAAAAGAATCCGCTTGCCACAGAGGGCGAGCAGATTCTTTTTTATTGTATCAATTTTTTTTAAAGCGTCGGATAGTATTTTGCAGGGCCTTGACGGCAGTGAAACAAACCAGTACAAGTGACAAGCCAATCCCACTCAATGCAGTAATAAAGGCTACCCACTCAAAGAGTGTATAACTACCGATGCTATCGAAATCACTGCTATCTTTCCAACCTTCAATGACTAAGTTCATCCCATAAATGCCGGATACCACTGTAAAGACTGTTAAAATAAATAGTAAATTATTACTTCGATTATCGGATTGATCTTCCTGTGTTCGATACAAACTATTCAATGTTTCTTTCGTTTCTACATAATGTTCATTTATACGGAAGAACTTTCGTAACAATTGAGCAATTTCTCTACCTTCTGTTCGTACGATGACTTCTTCAAAATAATAGCGTGCAGAAAATTTTGTAATCAGCTCGATTAGTTCATTGACAACCTGTTTATCTTTGCCCCACTTTATTTCACTATACTCATAGGAAAGCTTTAAGAGCATCATTTTATAAAAATAATGAATGAACAAATTGTAATAGTGTGTACCCATAAATTCTTGAATACTATGTGTACATTTGGCAAACGGCCTATTTGTAATCGTTATTTGTGCTTGTGACGAGGTGATAATATAACTGTTAGGAGCCCAGCGTGTATGGGCATGCTCTTGTACATAATTAGAGATATATGGAGGATTAGTGCTAGAAATAAAAGGTTTGCCAGCAGGAGTCCTACCGTCTACTTGCCCTAATCGAAATAAATGCTCGGGTATAATTTTAGCTTCTTCCTCTGCAATTAAATAAGCTGAGGCAAACATTCTCTCATCTTCAAAGAAAGGTAAGCCTTCATAGCTATGGTCTTGTTGATGTAATAGAAAGGGTTTTAAATAAGGTATAAAATACTTAAATAATAATTCACTCGTAGAAGAACAATGACCAAATGAAAAATGATGACTTGCACCTTTCTCCTCTCTTAGTTTAGCCTCTAATACTCTAAAATAGTGAATAAAATTTAATATATCACTTAGATCATGTGATTGATCTATAATATTTGTTCTTACTGTTATAATCCCATTCCCAAAAGGACATAATGTCACATCAATACTCATCACTTCGTAATCATAATTGATTTGACTTTCTTGAAGATGTAAGGCGCCTTGTGTATAAAAAGCTTTCGAAAAACGAATAAAGTCAGGGTTATTCATATCGTTCGGAAATAATTTATCCTCCAAAAAAGGATAGAAAAATTGGGCAAGTTCCTCATGTATAATCGTCATATCACCATAAAAAGCGTCTTCAAGAGATGTATTTTTTAAGGTGAAAAAGGAAAAGCCCTCATTTAGTAGTACATCACTGATTTTTTGACGATTTTTTTCGGAATAGGCGAAGGGAAATAGGAATGTCATATAAGCACGTTTAATCGTTAATGGGACAATGTCCATGTAAAATCACCTCTTTATAAATCCGATTGATAAGAACCTTTTCCACAAAATTTTGATTTTAAACATAGAAAAAGGATATCTCCAAGGGAGAGATATCCTTTCAACCATTTTATTGCGCAAAGACCTTTTTAAAACGCTCGACTCCATCCTTCACAGTATCAAATGAACAAGCAACATTCATACGTAGGAAGCCACGACCTTCTTCTCCGTATTTTGTACCTGGTTCTAGAGCAAGCTTTCCGATTTCAAGTAAGCGGTTCATGATCTCCTTCTCTTCAAGCGTTAGCTCTCGGTAATCAATCCAGATTAAATAAGTGGATTGAGGAATCGTAACACGAATACCTGGAATCTGCTCTAACTCAGCTTTCACATATTCCATATTGGCAGAAATATAAGGGAGTAATTCATCTAACCAAGGAGCCCCTTCTGTGTATGCTGCATGAAGGGCAACGGAGGCAAATGTATTTAATGAGCCTTGACCACTTGCCATATTGATGGCCTCTAGCTTCAAGCGTTTTTTCTTATCTGTTACGATCATATATGAAACTTGAATTCCTGCTAAGTTAAATGTTTTTGTAGGAGCCATACACGTAACAATGCGATTGATTTCATCACCTGCAACTTTAGCTAAAGGAATATGTTTATCCCCATTGATCATTAAATCAGCATGGATTTCATCAGAGATAATAATGACATCATATTTAGCACAAAGTCGTACAATTTCCTTTAAAGTAGCTTCATCCCATACATAGCCTCCTGGATTATGCGGGTTACATAGTATGTAAGCTTTCACATCTTGAGCTAATGCCTGCTCGAAGGCTTCAAAATCATAGACAAACAACCCGTCTTTTTCTGTTAATGGACAGCTCACAACTTCACGACCATTACTTTTTGGTATGTTAAAGAATGGCGGATAAACTGGAGGTGAAATGAGTACTTTGTCACCAGGGTTAGTTAGGGCAACGACGCTGTTAGCTAATGCAGCCACCACACCATTACAGAATAGGATGGCTTCTTTCTCAATGTGCCAGTTATGGCGAGTATTTTGCCAGTCTATAATGGATTGAATCGCTTCTTCACTCATATAACTATAGCCAAAAATAGTATGTTCAGCATGTTGTTGTAAAGCCTTTGAAACGGCTATTGGAGCAGCAAAATCCATATCGGCTACCCACATTGGCAAGATATCTGAGGCATCGTTTAGGCCATAAACCTTTTCCATTGCGTCCCATTTGACAGAGTTTGTACATCGACGTTTGATAGTTTGATCAAAAATAGACAAGTAAAATCACTCTTTTCTTTTTTTTTTACTATGGTATCATACGAGTATGATCAAAGGATAATAGGTGAGTATTTTGGAAAATATAAAAATGAATCAAGCAGCTGTCCATCTGCTAGAGGAGTGGGATCCATTCCACTTAGGTCCAGACCATTATGATACAGAAACAGCAGATGTAGTTGCAGCACTGCAAGGGATTGATGATCCATCAACACTTGCAAAAGTTATTCAAGAAACATATGAGCATTCGTTTGAGCAATGGATACCGTTTGAAGATTGTGTAGCCATTTCTTACAAACTAATTGCCATTAAATTTGAAGCGAAATGTATTATTTAAAATATTTTGCATATTCCTTATAAAAAAGGGGTTGTCAATGGACAACCTCTTTTTTAATGTATCATGAGGCTAATACTTATTTAAATAAAGGCAAAATCCCCTGGATGAAAATAATAAAAATGGCGAGTGGGGAGACGTAGCGAATTAAAATGTACCAAATATTAAACATGAAGCTAGACGCAGCTAATTCTTTACGTGAAATATCCCTTGTATAATAATAACCTGCAAAAATTGAAATCAACATAGCTCCAATCGGCATACCGATGCTATTAGTCATAAAATCAACAAAGTCAAAAATAGAGCGATCTACTATTTTTACATCTGCTAATATACCAAATGAAAGGGCACTTGGAATACCAAAGATGAAAATAATGATTCCACCAATCCAAGCAATTTTTCTGCGTTTTTCTGTTTTATCACCAATTGCGATTGCCACGACTATTTCTAACATGGAAATGGAAGAAGTGACTGTAGCAAAAAGCAATAGAATGAAGAAGATTATTAAGAATAAGCCACCAAGAGGTAACTGCTCGAATACAGCTGGCAAAATAATGAATACTAAGCCTGGCCCTTGATCAGGCGTATAACCAAGCGCAAACACTGCTGGGAAAATAACAAGTCCTGCAAGTAAAGAGATAATAATATTCATAGATGCTACATTAATCGCAGAGTTACCAATCTTCTCTGTTTTAGATAAATAGGAAGCATATGTAATCATAACCGCAATACCTACACTTAATGAGAAGAAAGCTTGTCCTAAGGCCATTAAAAATGTTTCAGCATTCAAATAGGACCAATCAGGTACAAACATAAATTTAACGCCTTCCATAGCCCCGTCTAAAGTTAGAGAGCGAATAACTAGGACAATAAAGAAAATAAAGAGGAGAGGCATCATCCATGTGCTGGCTTTTTCAATTCCACCCTTAATACCTGCTGACACAATGACCACTGTTAATAACATAAATAGTCCCTGTACAAGTACTGCTTCAAAAGGGCTTGAAATAATATTGCCAAATAAATCAGCGTAGTTGATATCAGAGCCAGCATTCGTTAGCTTAAATGTAAAGGCACGACCCAAGTAGCTTAAAATCCATCCACCAACAACGCTGTAGAATGATAAGATAAGACCTGCGATTACCATACCGCCCCAGCCAATCAAATACCATGGCTTTCCTGGCGCTTGTTCCTTAAAGGAAGTGACAGCATCCTTTTGACCTCGACGACCAATCATGAACTCAGCAATGAGGACGGGTAAGCCAATAAAGAAAGTACATAAAATAAATAATAAAATAAAGACACTACCGCCATTCGTACCCGCCATATAGGGGAATTTCCAAATGGCTCCTAACCCTATAGCACTTCCTGCGGCAGCTAAAATAAACCCAATTTTTGTTGTAAATTGATCCCTCGAAGACACGAAAATAAATCCTCCTTATACTAAAGTATTATTTTACCTCAATATTCTCATAACACAAGCAAATATCAGAAAATTGATGATAGCAAGAAAGACATTTGAAGGAGTAAAAATATAGAGAGATGACATATGAGGAAGGACATTTAAATTATGTAACAATTAGGTAGAATGCTTCGTTTCATTATTAAAAGGGGGGGGAGCTATGACGGAGGTTGAACTAATAGCAAGGGCTCAGCAAGGAGATAAAGATGCCTATATTGAGCTTATCCGTATACATCAGCAAACCGTTGAAAAGTTTGCCTTTCAATGTGGCGTACATACAAATGATTTAGCTGATGTTTCACAGGAGGTATTTGTTAAACTGTATCGCTTTTTACACCAATTTAAACAGGATCGATTTACCACGTGGCTCTATAAAATCACATTAAATGCTACGCGTGATTATTATCGTAAGGAACAACGGCAGCAGGCTAAAGAGGACAAGCTACAAGCCCAACAGCAAAAGACTCATTCATCTGCTGAAGAGGATGTTCTTTTGTTTGAAGAGGACAGGCATCTACATCGTGCTATTCAGGTCCTTGACGAAAAATACCGTTATCCTCTCGTGTTGTATTACTTCCACGAATTAAAATACGAAGAAATCGCTGAGGTCTTAAATATTTCGTTATCGACGGTGAAAGTGCGATTATTACGAGCAAAGGAAAAGCTAAAGGCAGCATTAACGCAAGATGGGAGTGTTGAAAATGGATGATAAGCAATTTGACCAACGTATGGCACTACTGAAAAAATCCTATGAACGAATGGAACCGAAGCTTGACCCACAACGAGTTCTTCAGCAAATTGAAGCTGAGGATAATGTAAGGGAGTCTCTAGAAAGTATGAATACGGTTCGAAAGTCTTCTGCTAGATGGCAAAAATCGGCTGTATGGATCGCAAGTATTGCCAGTGTGTTTTTGGTAGGTATTCTAATTTCGTCTTATATGTTCCATCCTTCAGCACTCGTTCATTCAGATGAAGAAAAAATAGAAAGCAACTATGAAGATTGGTTTTCTAGATTTCAAAAGAAGTATCTTGAAAAACGTGAAAAAACACGCCTTGAGCTCAATATACCTGAGGGAAATTTTAAGAAACTAACATTTGTTGTATCTGCTGATAATATATACAATGATAAAGCTAAAAATAAAAAAATAGTTTTAAATAGAATGGCTGATGATCCAAAATATTTAACACAATTAGAGCAAGAAATATTAGACTGTTTGCAAACACCTCGAGAACTAATAGAGCAAATTGAAACGTATGAAAAACCGATGTCATTTATCGAATCTAGATATTTCTTTAGCAAATATTACTACGCAACGAAAGATGTTTTGGAATATTATACAAAGGAACTTTCCCAATATAATAAAGTACTGTCACAAAAAAAGAAAGATTATCCTAAAGAACTAAATCAATTAATTGCAACGGCAAAAAAACAATATTTCGAGTTGTCTTATGATGGGCAAAACTATAGTTTTAGAACGAATCCGATTTTTATGAAAGATGCACCAGTATCCATTGACCGTCTTCATCCTGATATATTAGGTTATTTTAAATATTTGGCTACAGGCTCTTTATTCAATGGTGAGGATTTACGTTTTTCTGCAGAAGAATCTGCTCGTATTTTAAAATTATACGAAAGAACATTAGTTAACGATTTATCAAATTCATACCTCGATTTCCAATTGCGAAATTTAAACAAAGAGTTTGAAAATACGTGGCTTGTACTTTTGAAAGGTGATCACAAAACTAGATACTCACCAGAACATATAGAGCTATTAAATGATACGGCTAATGGGAAGTATGGGGAATCGATGCGTTTGACCGCACAATTCATCCTCGAAGAATTTAAGAGAGAAGGAACATCCAAAACCATAGACAAACTAACAAGACAGGATATTAGGATGGAGCTTTCATATTTGAGTAATGAAGTCTATATAGAAATATATGATGGTTCAACAGGTTTACAAATTGATAACCGTTGGATTATCCAAACGGAAGGTTTATACAACGCGTATGTATCAAGTAAAGATGATACCATCCTAGATTCATTAAACCCAATGAATGTTGTGAGCCTATTCTTATATGCACAAGGAAAAGGCGATCAAGAAACAGTAAAACAGTTAGTGTCTCAAGCTGTAGATGTGGATAAATTGGTTCAATTTGATGGTATGCAACATTTTACAGTTCTATATGCAACAGATACATCCCAAACAACCATTAAAGTAGGTGTTAAACCAGAATCCATTCAAATGATTGGCCAGCGCTTAACCTTCCAATTAGGTACAGTGACTACAGGAAAAGGTGAAAAACGTTACATCATTACAGCCATTGCCGAATAAGGAGATTTTTTGCCCCGTTTTTACACGTATGTTATAATTTAAGCGATATATACGTAGCAAACAAGAGAAAGTGGGCAAAGGTTATGGTAAAAAAATATGAATTAGGAGACGTGTTGACCGGAAAAGTTACAGGTATTCAACCATACGGTGCATTTGTTGCACTAGATGACAATACGCAAGGCCTTGTGCATATTTCGGAAATCACATACGGCTTTGTGAAGGACGTTAGTGAATTTTTAGCTGTTGGGCAAGAGGTTGAAGTCAAGATTCTTGAGATCGATGAAGAGGCCGAAAAAATTAGTTTATCGATGAGAGCGCTACAGGATCGCCCAGCAACAGTAAGAAAAAAAGATGCACCACCACGTAAATCATTGCAGGACCGTGTAGATGAATCGGATGCCAATGGTTTTAATTCCTTAAAAGATAAATTGCAGGACTGGATTGAACAATCTGGTCAATAAAGAAACGAGGATGCTTTCGAATGAAAGGATCCTCGTTTTTTCTATTGTTTTTTTATTTTACGGATTCGATATTGTAGATTTTGTCTGCTCATACCAAGTGCATTCGCTGCCTTTGTTATATTGCCCTCATATAAATTTAAGACATTTTGCACATAATATGATTCGGCTTCACGCAAATAGGCATCGAGTGGCATGACATTGTGATTTTGATGGAACATAAAAAATTCTGGTTCACGATTATTTGTATCTTGCTGTTGCACTTTGAAGCGAAAATGTAAAGGTAATAAATCTGAGGTAACAGTGGATTCCGTTGTCATAAATGAAACAATTTCATCCAATAGTAGCTCAAGCTCTTTTAGATTTCCTGGCCAATCATATTGTAAAAATAATTCCTGTACATCTGGTGCAAGTTCAGTGACTTGTGAGGCAAATCGTTCTCGATGTCGACTAAAATAATCTTCTACAAATGGAAGAATGTCTTCTTTTCGATCCGTTAAATTGGGAATAGTAATAGCCATTGTTGCAAAGAAATAATATAGAGATTTTGACAGCTTCTTTTCGGCAATCAATGTAATGGGATCACTGCCCACACTGCCAATTAGCATATATTTGGACTGTGGAAGTGAATGTAGTATATCTAAAAGTTGCTCTTGAATGTCTAAGCTTAAAAAATCTATACGTTCGAAGAAGAAGGTGTAATCTTTATCTTCTTCTAATAATTGCTGTAATTTATCAAGCACCGATTGAGCTGAACGGCGACTAACGAGTGTCACAAAGGCATCAGGATCAGGTGAAGCTGCGTGGTGAATTCCCTCTGCTACTAAATCTTTCCCTGTGCCAGATTCACCAATTAATAATACTGGTAATTTTACAGCAGCTGCTTTTTTAGCGTTGTCAATAACCTGCTTCATTGATTCAGAATCAGCTTTAATCATATCAAATGTTAATGGTTCATCGTACCTACGAAGGGGCTGATAAACAAGCTTTTCCAGTGAAGTAATATCACGTGCAAATTCGATTGCTCCAATCAGTTTGCCTTCAACAAAAAGTGGAAAAGTATCATTAATTGTTGTAATTTCATGACCATTTTTATTCCAGTAGGATTGTTTAACATTCATTTCTTTTTTTCCTGTTTGTAAAACACGCATTAACGTACTTTCATGTTGACGGAAGGAAAACATTTCAATAATGGAACGATCCGCAAGTTCATCAAAATGAAATCCTTCAATTTCTTTCATTTTCGTATTGTAAATAATCGTTTTGCCAGATAGGTCTACTGCATGAATACCAACGGATACATTTGTTGCAATAAACTCATAAAAAGGTAGTAAAGGTTCAGAATTTTTCATAAAAATGTGCACCTCAAAAATTTTTTACTTGAAATATGCAACGAAATTTTGCATTATAATAAGTGTAAGAATATTTTATACGCAAAGATATTTTGCGTCAATGTTTTTTGCATACCCAAACACATCTCACAAGGGAGGATTAAGTATGATTCCATACAAACACGAACCATTCACAGATTTTTCACAAGAGGCAAACTACAATGCTTATGTAGAGGCTTTAAATAAAGTTGAAGGTTACTTAGGTCAAGACTACCCACTAATTATCGGTGGCGAACGCATTACAACAGAAGACAAAATCGTTTCGTACAATCCTGCAAAGAAAACAGAAGTCATTGGTCGCGTTTCGAAAGCAAGCAAAGATTTAGCTGAAAAAGCGATGCAAGCGGCAGATGAAACATTCAAAACGTGGAAAAAAGTTGATCCAGCCATTCGTGCAGACGTTCTTTTCAAAGCGGCAGCGATTATCCGTCGTCGTAAACATGAATTCTCAGCTTTATTAACAAAAGAAGCTGGGAAACCATGGGCAGAGGCTGATGCAGATACAGCGGAAGCAATCGACTTCATGGAATACTATGGTCGCCAAATGCTACGCATTAAAAACGGTCAGCCAGTTGAAAGCCGTCCAGGTGAATACAACCGTTATGACTATATTCCACTAGGAATCGGTATTGTCATTTCTCCTTGGAACTTCCCATTTGCAATCATGGCTGGTACAACAGTAGCTGCTTTAGTAACAGGGAACACAGTGTTATTAAAACCAGCTTCCACGACGCCAGTTATAGCGTATAAGTTTATCGAAGTATTAGAAGAAGCTGGTCTTCCAGCAGGTGCGGTGAACTTCGTACCAGGTTCTGGTGCTGAAGTAGGTGACTACTTAGTCGATCATCCAAAAACACGCTTCATCAGCTTCACAGGTTCACGTGATGTCGGCTTACGTATCAACCAACGTGCATCTGTGCTAAATGAAGGCCAAATTTGGATTAAACGTGTCATCGCTGAAATGGGCGGTAAAGATACAATCGTAGTGGATAAAGAAGCAGATTTAGAATTAGCTGCACAATCGATCGTGAAATCAGCATTTGGTTTCTCAGGTCAAAAATGTTCAGCATGTTCTCGTGCTGTCATCGTAGAAGATGTATATGAGCAAGTGGTAAATCGTGTAGAAGAGTTAACAAACGCTTTAACAGTGGGTGACCCAACTGATTACAGCAACTTCATGGCAACAGTTATTGACCAAGCAGCTTTCAACAAAATTACTGAGTACATTGAAATTGGTAAAGGCGAAGGCCGTCTAGTAGCTGGTGGTACAGCGGACGATTCAGTAGGTTACTTCGTACAACCAACTGTATTTGCTGACGTAGATCCTTCTGCACGTATTATGAAAGAAGAAATCTTCGGACCAGTTGTAGCCATTGCAAAAGCAAAAGATTTCGACCATGCGATTGAAATTGCAAACGATACAGAATACGGTTTAACAGGCGCTGTTATCACAACTAACCGCATGAACCTAGAAAAAGCGCGTGAAGAATTCCATGTAGGAAACCTTTACTTCAACCGTGGCTGTACAGGTGCAATCGTTGGTTACCAACCATTTGGTGGCTTCAACATGTCAGGTACAGATTCAAAAGCAGGTGGCCCAGACTACCTACAACTGCATATGCAAGCAAAAACAACTTCAGAAATGCTTTAATTTTCACACTGACGTGAGGGCTATTCAAAGTAAGTAGAAATTAAGGCATTTTGAATAAATTTGTGACACTTCTCCAGGTAACGCTACCCTGGCTAAAACCGTAAACTTTCATGACGTAGTTTATCTTGGAGAAGTTAGCAAATTTCTCGTTTGAATTGTTGCTATATTCTTAATCATTCTACTTATAGTGATACATAGTCCCTTTCTTTTATAATGATGATTAGTAAGGAGAGAATAGGATATGACAAAAACTCAACAAGTTATTGAACAAACACAAAATTTTGGTGCGGCAAACTATCATCCACTGCCAATCGTTATTTCAGAGGCTGAGGGTGCTTGGGTTAAAGATCCAGAAGGTAACAAATATTTAGATATGTTATCTGCTTATTCAGCAGTAAACCAAGGACATCGTCACCCAAAAATTATCGCTGCTTTAAAAGAGCAAGCTGATAAAGTAACGTTAACTTCACGTGCTTTCTATAGCGAAAATCTTGGTGAATGGTATGAGCTAGTAGGGAAATTAACAAATAAAGAAATGGTATTACCGATGAATACGGGTGCTGAAGCAGTAGAAACTGCGTTTAAAGCAGCTCGTCGTTGGGCATATGATGTAAAAGGCGTAGAAGAGGGTAAAGCTGAGGTTATTGCATGTAATGGTAACTTCCATGGTCGTACAATGCTAGCTGTATCTTTATCTTCTGATGAAGAATACCGTCGTGGTTTCGGTCCAATGCTACCAAATGTTAAATTAGTAGATTATGGTAATCTTGAAGCTTTAAAAGCTGCTATTACACCAAACACTGCTGCATTTTTAATTGAGCCAATTCAAGGTGAAGCGGGTATCGTAATTCCAACAGAAGGCTTCTTAAAAGCAGCTCGTGAACTTTGCCGTGAAAACAATGTACTATTCATTGCTGACGAAATTCAAGCTGGTTTAGCACGTACAGGTAAAATGTTTGCTTGTGATTGGGAAGAAGTAGAACCAGATATGTATATCTTGGGTAAAGCTCTAGGTGGCGGCGTGTTCCCAATTTCTTGTGTGGCTGCAAACCGTAGTATTTTAGGTGTATTCAACCCAGGTTCACATGGTTCAACTTTTGGAGGTAATCCTTTAGCTTGTGCAGTTTCAATTGCATCTATTAAAGTATTATTAGATGAAAAATTAGCAGAGCGTTCACACGAACTTGGTGAATACTTCAAAGGTAAATTAAAAGAAATTAACAACCCAGTTATTAAGGAAGTACGTGGTCGTGGTTTATTTATCGGTATGGAGCTAACAGAAGCAGCTCGTCCATACTGTGAAAAACTTAAAGAATTAGGTCTATTATGTAAAGAAACACATGATACAGTGATTCGTTTTGCACCACCACTTGTTATTTCTCAAGAGGATTTAGATTGGTCAATTGAACAAATTGAAAAAGTATTTAAACTTTAACAAAATGTTCACATTTTAATTCGGAAGTATGTTACAATGATGCCGATAACTATCATTAAAAAAAACAAAGAGGCGATTTAATAATGTCTGAAAACTTAAATCTTTTCACATCAACACAAGATGTCATTCAAGATGCTCTAAATAAACTTGGCTATGATGAAGCAATGTATGAATTACTAAAAGAACCGCTTCGCATGCTACAAGTACGTATTCCAGTGAAAATGGATGATGGTACAACAAAAGTATTTACTGGTTACCGTGCACAACATAATGATGCTGTAGGACCAACTAAAGGTGGGGTTCGTTTCCACCCACAAGTGTCTGAGGAGGAAGTTAAAGCGCTTTCAATGTGGATGACATTGAAATGTGGTATTGTCGATCTACCTTACGGCGGTGGTAAAGGCGGTGTCATTTGTGATCCACGTCAAATGTCAATGGGCGAAATCGAACGTTTAAGCCGTGGCTATGTTCGTGCGGTAAGTCAAATCGTAGGGCCAACAAAAGATATTCCTGCGCCAGACGTATTTACAAATGCACAAATTATGGCATGGATGATGGATGAATATAGCCGCATGGATGAATTCAACTCTCCAGGCTTCATCACTGGTAAGCCACTAGTACTTGGTGGTTCTCAAGGTCGTGACCGTGCGACTGCACAAGGTGTTACAATCGTAATAGAAGAAGCAGCAAAAAAACGTGGTATTGATATTAAAGGTGCTCGTGTTGTTATTCAAGGATTTGGTAACGCAGGAAGCTTCCTTGCGAAATTCATGCATGATTTAGGTGCGAAAGTAATCGGTATTTCAGATGCTTATGGTGCACTTCATGATCCTGAAGGTTTAGATATCGACTATTTATTAGATCGTCGCGATAGCTTCGGAACAGTAACTACTTTATTTGAAAACACAATTTCTAACAAAGAATTATTAGAGCTTGATTGTGATATTTTAGTACCAGCTGCTATTGAAAACCAAATTACTGCTGACAATGCACATAATGTAAAAGCAAATATCGTAGTAGAAGCAGCAAATGGTCCAACAACAGCTGAAGCAACTAAAATCTTAACAGAGCGTGGCATTTTACTTGTACCAGACGTATTAGCCTCTGCAGGTGGGGTTACAGTTTCTTACTTTGAATGGGTGCAAAATAACCAAGGTTATTATTGGACAGAAGAAGAAGTGGAAGAGCGTCTATACAAAAAAATGGTCGAAGCATTTGATAATGTATATACAACAGCAACAACACGTAACATCAACATGCGCTTAGCAGCTTACATGGTAGGTGTTCGCCGTACTGCAGAAGCTTCTCGCTTCCGTGGTTGGGTTTAAGTAAAATAAAGATAATGAGTCATTCCTATATTAATGGGATGACTCATTTTTTTCATTTTTATTCGATTGAAGAAGGTGGTCTAGGCGCTGTTCTAGTAGCATCTTTTTTTCGTTCCTTATTTTTTTGATTTTAAAAAATCTTAGCAGAAAAAAGCCCGAAATTATAGTTATGACAACAATTATAATAATAAGCATGTGCAAAAATTCCTTTTATTTTATGTAATGTCTAGTACTATACAACTATTGCCTGAACAAAATCTAAACAACTTGAAAAAACGCCTTCGAAATAGCAAAGTGTTGACAGCGTTTAATCTTTGCTTTCTCTAGCGTAATTATGAGAAAATCCAACTAGAAAGGGGCGAATTAGATGGATTCATTTACTTTTTTTAACCCAGTGAAACTACATTTTGGTGAGGATGCACTTGAAAAATTACCGAAAGAATTAGAGCAATTTGGAAACAAGGTATTAGTTGTATATGGTGGCGGAAGTATTAAATCGAATGGTGTATACGATGCTGTTATCGAGAAATTACAACAGGCGGATAAGACCGTATTTGAATTAGGTGGTGTAGAGCCAAATCCACGAGTGGAAACAGCTAGACGAGGTATTGAAATCTGCAAAACAGAAGGAATTGACTTAGTTCTTGCTGTGGGTGGTGGTTCAGTAATCGATTGTTCTAAATTAATTGTTGCTGGCGCTAAGTATGATGGCGATGCTTGGGATATCGTGAAACGTAAAGTGTTTGTAGAACAAGCTATACCACTAGGAACGGTATTAACACTTGCTGCTACAGGCTCAGAAATGAATGCTGGATCAGTGATAACGAATGCTGCTACTGAAGAAAAACTAAGTTGGGGTAGTCCAGCAGCCTTCCCGAAATTTTCAATACTAAATCCAGCATATACAGTGACTGTACCTAAAAATCACACTGTATATGGAATAGTGGATATGATGTCACATGTATTTGAGCAATATTTCCACAATACAACGAATACTCCTATCACAGATGAAATGTGTGAAGGGGTATTGCGAACGGTTATTTCGACAGCTCCAAAATTATTAGAGGACCTAGAAAATACGAAGTTACGTGAAACCATTCTATTAGCAGGGACAATTGGTTTAAATGGATTCCTATCAATTGGTTCACGAGGGGATTGGGCATCTCATAATATTGAACATGCCGTATCTGCTGTTTATGACATTCCACATGCAGGTGGTTTAGCCATTCTTCAACCGCATTGGATGCGTTTAAATGTACCAGTAAATCCTGAGCGTTTTGCAGGTATAGCAACACGTGTGTTTGGAGTCGAGGCAACAGGCAAAACCGTAGAAGAGGTTGCTTATGAGGGGATTGATCGTTTATCTGCATTTTGGACATCATTAGGGGCACCTAGTCGTTTGGCAGATTACGATATTGATGATTCGAAATTCCAGCAAATTGTAGATCATGCTATGCAAAATGGCCCTTTTGGCAACTTTAATCGATTGCAAGAGGAAGATGTAAGAACTATTTTACAAAATTCTCTTTAATACATTAAGTATGAGACTATGCTTATAGCCTCATACTTTTTTTATTGCAAGGTTAAGAAAAATTAACGATAAATGTAGAATTTTGTCGTAGAAGTTTCTTTAGTCCTGCAATATAATAAAATAGATAGATAATAAAGGGATTGCAAATACATTTTTCTTTATTTTAAGTGAGTAAAGTCATGTTTTTATTGAGTCATTCAACCTATATTGTAGATTGTTTTACTATAAGGTGATTTATTGAATGACAGAAAAGAATGGTTTTTTGTCGTAATCAGTCAATTCGTGTGTCAATGTTCAGAAGTTGTTCAGCCACCTTTACTAAAATAATTACAATATTAAACAAAGAGGAGAGGGATCAAATGTTGAAACAATTGCTACAGGACCGTATTGTTACATTAAGTTGTATAGAAATGCCATTTCAGCAACATGTTTATAAAATGCAAAATTGTGTAGAAGTATTAGGAATTGAAGCGAAATCATTGCAAATTGAAAATGATAAAATTATCACTGGATACATTGTAGATCAAAGTATATTTTTTAAAAGCGTGCGTTTTGGGCAAACGAATGTTATTTTTTCGGATGGTGTAAATAAAGCAATTGTACAATTATTTGTTCGTCCTTCTGGAGAAATTGTTGTAGAAGTTAAGCCGTATTTGGGGGGTGCTGAGATTGTTCCTGTTTATTATCGAACAATTTTAGCAGATACAGCTATTGCAATTGATTTAAAAGGTGCTTTAAAACATTATTTGGTAGCCCATCAATTCATGAATTTAGAAGATTCAATTGCTGAAGTACATTATCAATCCATGCATCCGAATGTATTAAAGGATTCTTTTGCAGGAAATTTTGTGTTGGGTTGTCATGTGGATGGCAGAAATATTCTCAATGCAGAAGAGTATGCATTAGCTAATCGTCAAGCCTCCTTACAATTTTCAAAAATTGTTATTCATCAGAATGGTAAAAGACAAATGATTGCTTGTAATAAATTACTTACTTTTATGATTACAAACCATGTTTATGTAGGTTATGAGGATATTCCTAATTTAAAATTAGTCTAACAAATAGCCAACTGCCTGAAATACGGCAATTGGCTATTTGTTTTTATAAAGTATTAAATGGAGTTATTTGGTTTCTCACCAACGTGTATCCAGCTAGCTTTCCCGTCATCCTCGTCGAATAAAATAGCTACTTTAGATACTCCTTTTTGGCTTAGGATTACCTCTGTTAAATGATCACGTACATCATCTAAAAAGGCTAACGATAAAAGCGGATCTGCTTCAGCTACTAATTCAACATGTAAAAACTCTCCTTCTTTAATCACTTCAAGACGCACAATATCTTTTATATTCGGATCATCCATTACGAGGTGAGCGATATGGTTTAACATCTCTTCATCAGTCTCGCCAATGACGCCACGTGCATTATCGAGGAATACCTTACCAACTACATAAAACATCATGACCCCAATTATCATCGAAACTAGTCCTTCTATTCGACCCCAACCTGTAAAATAAGCAATTAAAATAGCAGCAAAGGCTAAGAAGTTGCCCCCAGTAGCAACTAAATCTTCCATAAAAACTAATTTTGTTGCCGGTTTTGCCCTATTCAAGTATGAGAAAGCTTTGGGAATAGCTGCGATACCTGCCTTTTCTTGACCTGCTTCATGTAACACTTCTGCAGCCGCTTTAGCTAGAACCGTCCCTTCTAAAACAATCCCGATGAATAATACTCCTAGGGCGATCAGTATCCCGCTCGACTCTCCTGCGGGATGAATAAAATGATGCCAACCTTCTTTTATTGTTTCATAAGAAAGGATAGCTACAATTATTACGGCAAAAAGGCAAACTAAATTGACAATACGACCGAAGCCACCAGGAAATTGTTTTGTAGGTGCCTTTTTAGAGAGTGCTGAGCCTATATACACAAATAATTGGTTTGCTGCATCGCCTAGAGAGTGCATCATTTCTGCAAACATCGCCACGTTACCTGTAAAGAAAAAGGCGATTCCTTTAATAATTCCTAAAAAGGCATTTACACATGCAGCCATGAGAGAGGGTTTGTTACCGTCTTTTAGTAGTTTTAATAGTTCTGCCATAAAAAATCCTCCAACTAGTTTAAAATTTCCATTTCGATTTTTTCTATATAAGATAGTGCTCGTAATGAACGATAAAAGGACAACAAATTATCCGAGACGATTAAGGAAAGGCGTAAATCTAACTCATGTAAAACACTATCATTTTTTAAGTGCACATCTTTAATGCGTATATTTTCAATGATAATGTTGTTGTCCTTTAAAAATAATAGAAATGCTTCTGTATGGTTGTCATCATCAATTTGAACTTTTAATAAAATTTCCCGCATACGAATTCGCTTGGGTCCGATTTTCATAAGAAAAGGTGATAGTACTTCAATTCCAAAAACAATGATCACAACAGCTAGTGTTGCATCCATGTAAAAACCTGCACCAACCGCAATACCGATACCAGCGGCTCCCCAGATCATAGCAGCGGTAGTTAAACCCGTAATGCTGTCATTCCCGCGTCTTAGAATGACTCCTGCACCAAGAAAGCCAATTCCACTAACAATTTGTGCTGCTAAACGAAGAGGGTCCATCGTAATATTAATATCTTCTCTAGCGGGGGTTGAGTAGGCTGTTTCAATGGAGATAATCGTTAATAAGCAGCTGAAAGTAGCAATAACTAAACTTGTTTTTAATCCAACTGGTTTTTTCTTTAATTCCCTTTCGATACCGATTACTAAACTTAATGTGGCTGCAATAACTAATTTTATGCCAACTTCATATGTAATCATATTTTCGAATAATGTTTCCATACACAACCCTCCAATGTTATTTCGTATTGCTAAGAGATATGCAAACTGTCATTATTATATGTGCATCACTTTTTTGTATTGTACAACATGAAGTAAGGACATATAAGTATTTTTTTAGGAAGGTGGGATTTTTTGGAGCAGCCAAAAATTCATCCATACATCCCAATTGTGATCGGTGTAATTTCAGTATCGATGTCAGCAATTTTTGTGAAATTAGCATCGGCGGAAGCGGGGATTATAGCATTTTATCGCATGCTATTTTCCGTTTTAATCATGGCGCCATGGTTTTTAAGAGGATATACAAAGGAGTTAGCAACTTTAAAAAGACGTGATTGGCTATTTTCTTCAGTTGCTGGGATTTTTTTAGCTTTTCATTTTATATTATGGTTTGAATCACTCAACTATACTTCAGTAGCAAGTTCAACAGTTTTAGTAACGCTACAACCTTTGTTTGCGTTTGTGGGCACTTACTTTTTCTTTAAAGAAAAAATTACGATGAAAACAATCGTAGCAGGATCCATTGCAATAATAGGAAGTGTTTTAATTAGTTGGGGCGATTTTAAAGTAAGTGGAACAGCCTTTTATGGAGATGTACTGGCGCTCGTTGCATGTGCACTTGCAACAGCTTATTTTCTATTAGGACAGGATGTACGTAAAAGATTATCACTTGTGACCTATACAATGGTTGTATATGTTGTAAGTACCATCACTTTATTTATATATGTAATGGTTAAAGGGGAATCATTTGGTCCATATTCTTCGATGGATTGGTTATGGTTTATCTTATTAGCATTAATCCCAAATTTACTTGGTCAATTAAATATGTTAGTACGAATGTTGTTTCAATTGCTATATTATTTGAGCCTGTAGGAGCTGCTCTTTTAGCTTTGGTGATATTTAAAGAGTATTTAATCATGACACAAATCATCGGTGGATTGATTGTATTAGCAGGAATTCTATTGTTTGTAATAGATATTAAAAAGATTTTTAATTTTTTTATGAAAAATGCTTGATTTTTAAAATGCTATATTATATATTATTACTTGTCCTTAACAAGAAGAAACGCTTGAAAATAAAGTTTTAAAAAGTTGTTGACTTATAGTTAAGAATGAGATAAGATAATAAAGTCGCTGAAAACGACTTGAATAAAATGAACCTTGAAAACTGAACAAGCAAAACGTAATCAATAAAGTTTTAAGTAACTAGTTTAGCTAGTGAACGAAACACAATTTTGGACATCAAACATGATGCCAGCAAAACAATTTGAGCTAATCAAATTTCTTTTGATTTCCCATTACGCAAGTAAGTAAGATCCCTCAAAGACGATGAGGTAGATAGGTTCGAGGTGGAAGTGTGGTGACACATGGAGCTGACGAATACTAATCGATCGAGGACTTAACCAAAAAAGTTTGAAGCATTCAATGCACCGTTTATCCAGTTTTGAAAGAACAATTCTTTCAATTAAATACAAAGTCTAGTGATGATGGCAAAGAGGTCACACCCGTTCCCATACCGAACACGGAAGTTAAGCTCTTTAGCGCCGATGGTAGTTGGGGGCTTCCCCCTGTGAGAGTAGGACGTCGCTAGGCAAATGAAAGATCAGAGAATAAATTCTCTGGTCTTTTTTTGTTGTACACAAATTAAGAAGATAGTTTAAATTAGGCTGTCCCCCGAAAAAGACAGCCCTATATACTTAAAATTCAAGAGCACTCCGAAGATCAGTTAGATAAGATTGACTCACTGGCAACTCACTTCCATCAATTAAAGTGACAATAAAATTTGATGTTAAATCACGTGCCATTTTTTTTATGAAGTGTATATTTACAATGTAAGATCTATGGATACGAATAAAATATGATGGTAATCGTAATTGAAGTTCTTTGAGTGTAATGCTCGTTTTATACTGATCACCCTCTACATAAAACCATGTTTTTTTCTGTAGGCTTTCAATATGAGATATTTTATTAATTGCTACAGGATTCCATTCCTCCTCTTGCTTTCCAGTTAAAAATTGAAATGGTTCTGCTCTTTTTGCTGTAAATGATGACGGTAGGACAATGACGAGAGCAGCAGGCTTATTTTGAATGTATATAGGATAACCAATGCCGTAATATGGCGTATCGAATAGGGAATTATCTAATATAGCATCTGTTCTTTTTTGAGTCTGTAATACTTGGTCCGCAATACTCCCAGGTAAGACTTGTTGACCTATCTCTAAATGAATACTTTGGTGACCAGAGTGAAAATAAACATAAGAATTTTCAACAGCAATCGCAATGGATGAATCAGCAGGTATCCAGTCTTTCAACATAAAAATATATTGTTGTGAAATATCTTTTACGAAAGAATTTAACTCATTGTTCATTGTGAATATCCCCCTTGTTTGTAAACAGTCTTCCAAATTTCATCGTCAAAAAAGGTAGTTTTATCCTTAAAATTTGATCTTTTATCGAAAAATAATGAAAATTCAAATAGTCTGTTATATATTAATTTACAACAAATAAACCTGTTATGGAACAGATAATTAAAAGTTTTTTAACAGAGTATATTGTACACAAAGGGGAAGGTGGAATTTCAATATGTCAACTCGTCAAGAAAGAATCGAAACTTTAGAAAAACAATGGGCTGAAAACCCACGTTGGGCTGGTATTGAACGCACATATTCAGCTGAAGAAGTTGTTAAATTACAGGGAACAGTAGTAATTGAACAAACACTAGCGCAAAAAGGTGCTACTCGACTTTGGAATTCATTACATGAGGAACCGTTCATCAATGCATTGGGGGCATTAACGGGGAATCAGGCAGTACAACAAGTAAAAGCTGGCTTAAAGGCTATCTATCTATCAGGCTGGCAAGTAGCTGCTGATGCAAACCTGTCTGGTCAAATGTATCCTGACCAATCATTATATCCAGCTAACTCTGTACCAGCAGTAGTAAAACGAATTAATCAAGCGCTTCAACGTGCAGATCAAATTGATCATGCTGAAGGACGTGTTGATCAATTTGATTGGTTCGCGCCAATCGTAGCAGACGCAGAAGCAGGTTTTGGTGGGCCTCTAAACGTATTCGAGCTTGTAAAAGGTATGATTGAAGCAGGAGCAGCTGGTGTTCACTTAGAAGATCAATTAGCTTCTGAAAAGAAATGTGGACACCTTGGAGGTAAAGTATTACTTCCAACACAAAATGCTGTTCGTAACTTAGTAGCTGCACGTTTAGCAACAGATGTTATGGGTGTAGATACAATTTTAATTGCACGTACAGATGCTGATGCTGCTGATATGGTTACATCAGATATTGATCCACGTGATGCAGAGTTCATCACTGGTGAACGCACACCTGAAGGCTTCTTCCGTACAAAAGCTGGAATCAAACAGGCAATTGCTCGTGGTTTAGCTTACGCTCCATATGCAGATTTAATTTGGTGTGAAACTTCTAAACCATCACTTGAAGAAGCTAGAGAATTTGCTGAAGCTATTCATGCTGAGTTCCCAGGTAAAATGCTTGCGTACAACTGCTCACCTTCATTCAACTGGAAGGCAAATCTTTCAGAAGAAGAAATTGCAGAGTATCAACGTGAACTTGGTAAGTTAGGTTATAAATTCCAATTTGTTACTTTAGCAGGTTTCCATGCACTAAACCACTCTATGTTCGAGCTTGCTCATGACTATAAAGATAATGGTATGGCTGCATATTCTAAGCTACAACAAGCAGAATTTGCTTCTGAGTCTAAAGGCTATACAGCTACACGCCACCAACGCGAAGTAGGTACTGGATACTTTGATGAAATCTCTCAGGTTATCTCTGGTGGTACTTCTTCTACAACAGCAATGGCTGGTTCTACTGAAACAGAACAGTTTGTATAAGTCGTAGTTTAAATACGTGTTTTCCTAGATTCATAATCATAGAATAGTCTCCTCCGCTCCTCCTAAAGCGGAGGATGACGAAACTAAAATGACAAAGGTGGGTAAACAGCTAATGGAACAAGCAACGACAGGTAAGCTTAAAATTGTTGGAGAACAAAATGAGCAAACTAATGAAATTTTGACACCTGAAGCTCTTGAATTTGTTCTTGCTCTGCACGAAAAATTTGATGCTCGCCGCAAGGAGCTGTTGGAGGCTCGACAAGAACGCCAAAAACGACTTGATGCGGGAGAGAAGCTGGATTTCCTACCAGAGACAAAGCATATTCGTGAAGGTGATTGGGTAATCGCACCACTTCCAAACGACTTGCAAGATCGCCGTGTTGAAATTACAGGGCCTGTTGATCGGAAAATGGTTATTAATGCGTTAAATTCTGGAGCAAAAATGTTCATGGCATGCTTTGAAGATGCATCTTCTCCGACATGGGAAAATATGATTGGCGGTCAAATTAATATGCGTGATGCTATTAATAAGACCATTGAGTTTACACAAGTATCCAATGGTAAAACATATAAATTAAATGATGAGACAGCAGTGCTATTAGTTCGTCCACGTGGTCTACACTTGCTTGAGAAGCATGTCCTGGTGGATGGAGAGCCGATTTCAGGCAGTTTCTTTGACTTCGGTTTATATCTATTCCACAATGCCAAAAACGCACTTGCACAAGGTACAGGGCCATATTTCTATCTACCAAAGCTTGAAAGTCATTTAGAGGCTCGACTATGGAATGATGTCTTTGTGTTTGCTCAAGATTATATTGGTATTCCACAGGGGACAATAAAAGCTACTGTATTAATCGAAACGATTTTAGCTGCGTTTGAGATGGATGAAATTTTATATGAGCTACGTGAACATTCAGCTGGTTTGAATTGTGGTCGTTGGGATTATATTTTCAGCTACATTAAACGTCTACGCAATCAAGCTGATGTTATTTTGCCAGACCGTGGGCAAGTAACGATGACAGTACCTTTTATGAAAGCCTATACATCTTTATGTATTCAAACATGTCACAAGCGAAATGCACCAGCAATGGGCGGAATGGCAGCTCAAATTCCAGTTAAAAATGATGATGAGGCGAATGCAGTGGCATTTGCAAAGGTGGCAGAAGATAAACGTCGTGAGGCAACAGAGGGGCATGACGGTACATGGGTAGCACATCCTGGTATGGTTGCAACAGCGATGGAGCAATTTGATGCTATTATGACAACGCCTAATCAAATTCATAAAAAGCGTGAGGATGTACAAGTATCAGCCGAAGATTTAGTAGCTGTACCAGAAGGAACAATTACAATTGAAGGTCTACGTATTAACTGTAGTGTGGGTGTACAATATATTGCTTCATGGCTTCGAGGTAACGGAGCTGCACCAATTAATAACTTGATGGAGGATGCTGCAACAGCAGAAATCTCTCGTACACAAGTATGGCAATGGATCCGTCATCCGAAAGGAATCTTAGATGATGGACGCGGTATTACATTAGCATTTGTTTTAGAAATATTGGAAGAAGAACTTGTGAAAATTAAAGAGGCTGTTGGGGAACAAGCTTATAACAGTGGTCGCTATGAAGAAGCTGCTGAACTGTTTAAATCCTTAATTGAACAAGATGAATTTGCGGAATTCTTGACACTTCCAGGGTATGAAAAATTAGCGTAAAATACAAGTCTACTATCCAACATATCAAACTTTCCTAATAACTATCTAAGGATTGCACTCGGGTACAATCCAGCCTATTCCACTAACATAACGTGACGGGGTCTGTTCCCCCGTTTAAAGAGATGAGCACGATTGAATTAAAAGGGGTCTATAAATAAAAGTTAAGAGATTTTAAGGGGTAAAGATGTCTTACTAGCTTAGATGGGGAGCAGTAAGGCATCTTTTATATAGTACATCCGTGTAACTGTTTTTTTAGTTACGCGGTTTTTCTATGCTAATTTACTACAGCTAGTACAAAGCCGTCATACCCTTTGACACCAACTGTTTGTATAGCTGTTGCTTCAATTCTCGGGTTTGCTTTTATTAATTCCATAAATTCTTGAACGCCTCTAACACGTTCATCCTCACTATTTTCATCAGTTACCTCACCATTACGTACAACATTATCTGCAATGATAAGAGCGCCAGATTTTGCTAATTTTAAAGCCCACTTCAAGTAAGCGGGGTTATTAGGTTTATCAGCATCAATAAAGATAAAGTCAAATAATAGTCCAGCGTTTTTTAAGTTTGGTAATGTATCTAGGGCATTTCCTACAATGACCTCAACCTTTGGTCCATACCCTGCATTCGCTATATTTTGCTTGGCAACTTTGGCGTACTCTTCATTAATTTCTAATGTCACGTTGCTGCATTTAAAAGATGCTGGGAAAAGTAATCGAGAAATTGCACGATTATTTGGCGTTTCGGAAGCTACCATTCGGAGAAGATTGAAAGAGAATAAAAGTGAATTTTAGACATATTAGCTGTATATATTTTGTATATATACTTCCTGATAAATGGATATGAATGTATATAAAATGTATATCTTTCTTCATTTCATTGATATCACGAAAAAGCTTTGCCCTGCCTAGCCCCCCGACTAGGTTGGGGGCACTTTTTCCTTATGCTCTTTCTAACTTTTCCTGGGGATTTCCAGAAGTATTTTTAATTAAGGATCATCCGTAAATTTTTTTACGGATTTGATTTTACAGATCTTTTTCTGTTTCAGAGGGATAATAATTGAACCTTTAAAAAACACTAATGCCTTCCAATTCTAAACGGAAGGCATTAGTGTTTTGTTTATTATTTACTCTTTAAAAAATTAATCTCTTTCTTTAAATCTTCTAGTGTCTTGCCTGCTATAAAATCAGTTATTTGCCCATTAACTTCATTTGAAATAGAGAGAGTTGTTGTATCACTTATATTTATATCATCTGTAAAATCGTCTGGATTATAATCAATTAGATTACTATTTAATGTAGCAGCTTTATTAACTGTATTGGTATCAATACTAATTAAATAAGGTTCAATTGCTCTTAAGTAGATATTATTGTTGGTATCAAAACTTTTCTTTAAGAATACAATGTATTTTTTGTCATATTCTGGTTCTATGAATGAAGGATCCTTATTTTCTAATTTATGAATGGTCACTTCTGACGGTTCCTTTATTAAAATACCTTCTGGAGAAATGATTTCATCACCAGATGTTTCTTCATAGTCAATTATTTCTGAATATCTATGATTAACTCTTATTTCTTTAGTTTGCAAATCTCCTGCTAATACTTCATCAACTGTAAAGTTATATAATTTTCCTTCGATATAATGATCCGTAGCTTCTTTGTATAGATCATCAGAATTACGAGCCATATTCCATGAAGAATCAAAACTTTTATATGTACCTAAAACAACTACATCAGATTGTTCAACCATATCGGAAAAATCACTTGCTATCGCAAAATCATGCGATACTAATAGACTTTTCTTTTGATTGTGGTTTTGTATAGATTTTGCATTTGAAGAATTAGCCATTTCCTCATCGTTTAGATTATTTTGATATAAGTAAGCACTGCCACCTATTATTAAAAAAGTTGTTAAAATCAATAATTTGTTCTTTTTTTTCATTATTCTCCCTCTTCCTTCTATATCTAATATTAGAATTTAAACCCATAAATAGCTTTTATGCCATTTAAATCATCAGTTTGGGGAGTTGTCATTTTAGTTCTATCTCTGCTGCTATCCATAATAGACTTTCCTGATGAATTGTGGTCTAAACCTAGAGCATGTCCTAATTCATGTACCGCTGTACTTTTTGCGACAGAAGCAGATGCTACTGCATTATCATTTAAATAACCTTTGAATAGAGTTACCCTGTTATTAGGAGCAGTTGTTACCATTTTTCCAAAAAACCCAGTATCTGCATCGGTGAATCTAGTTAAGAAATTTACTGATTTTGAATCATTAAAAAATCGTACGTTCTCCGATGTTGATGTTCTCCACGATGATGCTCCGTCTATCCATCCGGTTTTTATAACGCCATTATTGAGGCTATCTCCCCATTTATACGAAATAAAGTTCGTACTAGTAAAACGCCAACCAGTTAAAGAGTATGCTGAAGCTGTGTTTTGAAATATAGAAAATAATAAAACAAAAGACAGAAGCATAACAGCAAGTTTCGATTTTGATTTCAAGTTAAAACCCCCTAGGTATTTTTCAAACAACACCATTTTATACCAATAATTAAAATATATAAATAGTTTTTTATAAATTAGTTAATTTTAGTAAATTAAGGTAATTCAAAAGTCTTGGCTCAAAAGCAAAATATTTTTTTTTTTTTATAAATAACTCTGCCATGTTTACGAATGTATGGGGCGAATACCCATACTTTCCCATCAGCCTTGATATCAAAACTTAAAGAGTTGCGGAACGGATTCTTGTTCAACTAACGAAGAAATTTAGTTGAATATGTAACTTTTAGGAGATAATAGGTGTCTATATAAAAGAGGTGGGTAAATTGAAAATAAAAAAATTATTCTATGGTTTGATCGCATTAGCTTTTTTCATGATAACAGGATGCAATATTCAAGGGGGAACTACAACAGTATCAATTGACAGTATAGATGCCGAAGAAGTTTTAACATTAGATTCGGATGCTGATATTTTTCAGTATGATGGAGTTATCTACAAAACTAATATTGATTGGGTTGAAGAATTATCTTTAACAAAAGATGTTCAAATCGGTGAAATAAAAACAAGAAATGATGCTAATACAGATTTTAGAGATGAGATGTCGAATAAACTTCCTGTTGGTACAAAGATTTTTTCCACCAAAGAACGGGGAGATATTTTAATTGTTGAATCTGAAGGAGAAATCAAAAAATATCTTGCAATTGTTGAAGGGTAAACAAAATTCCTTGTTCAACAAGCGTGGTGCTTTAATTGAATAGATAGAATGATGTATCCATCTCATACGAGGTGGTCTTTTTTATTTATACAGTGCCAAAACTTAATAGTTTTGACACCAGTGTGTTGTTGCAGTAATATCAAGGTGTAAAAAGGTGTCATAACTTAGGTCGATAAATGTAGTGCAGAAATGAGGTATTTTTCTATGATTTACGGTTATGCAAGGGTATCGACTGTATCACAGGAATTAGAGGTTCAGCTTCAAGCGTTGGAGAGTGAAGGAGCGACTGTTATTTATAAAGAGAAATTCACAGGAACGAAAACAGACCGACCACAATTAAATGAGCTGCTGTCTAAATTAAATAAAGGTGACAGGCTTGTTGTAACCAGATTGGATCGATTGGCTCGAAACACTAAAGAAGGCATCGAGATCATTGAACGGTTATTCGCCAAAGGCGTAAATTTATTAAAAAGTTTCCGTCATCGAAAGCGTTTTGCATCGTTACTACAGCGATATAAAACGCTTTTTTGCTTCAAAAAAGGAGCAACTATCATGAAAAATAAACTAAAAACTACACCAAACCAAGCAGTCTAAACATTTATTACATACGGCAATCAAAAAGGAGATCAGCAACTCAAAGAAGAACGCCTGCAGCAACTAGAAGAAACTTTAGCAGCACAAGGTATTTATCCTGGTGAGAAAGTACATAGGGTGCTAGAAAAATTGATTTATGATTTTACATACAATGGCATTATCAAAGTAAGCCGAGAGCATTTGAGTAACAAATTAGAGGTAGGATTAAATACAATTTCAACAGCTTTTAAGTATATGGAGCAATCTAAGAGCTATTTATCCTTTCCAGAAACAAATCAGAAAGACGGATAGTGGGTGTCGTGTCATTATAGATGCGCAACATGTGAATTTTGAAAGCATTTTAAAATGAGGGAGCATCTTTTCTCATTATGTCAAACATACCAAGTGAGACCACCAAATATCGCACTCCAATTTAATGGTATTCATGAAACCATTCGCTCAGTCATGGCGGGCTATGGTGCAAATTTTATTTCTTCTCTTGCTGTTAGAGAGTATGTAGAGAGTGGGCAATTGGCGAGAGTTTATGTGAAGGATATACATGCCATTAAACATAAAATTGCAATTTGTACAAGGAATAATGAGAAGCAGAATTTACTTGTGCAAAGATTTATTGAAACCATAAAAAATTCCCCTATTTAAAAATTTCAATCTCATGCAAGGTGGAGAGAAATTTGTTATATTAGTTGTATAACAAATATGGAGCTGATAAACATGTTTATTCAAATAGAATTTCAATCAGACGTACCTATTTATGAGCAGGTAACACGTCAAATTATCGAAGGAATTGCTAAAGGAGAAATGAAGCCAGGTGATACTTTACCGTCTGTGCGAAGTTTAGCTGCCGATTTAGGTGTTAATATGCATACTGTTAATAAAAGTTATCATGAATTAGAGGCAAAAGGGATTATTACCATTCGGCCAAAATCTGGAGCTATTATAAGTTCAGCAGAGGAGAGAGCTTTATCACCTGAGCAACTGCGACAAATCGAAAAGAATTTGAAACCTGTTGTGGCAGAAGGAATGGTGCTCGGCGCAACAGCTGAACAAATTGAGCACATGATGAAAAAAGTTTTTGCCGATTTGCAAATTCCAGCAGAGGGAGTGTAGCAAAATGCTACTTGGCGTTTTTATAACCATTTACATCATGACATTAGCTTTGCAAATAGTCGTTCCCTATATTGTACGAGAGACAGTCGTTTTTGGAGTCACAGTGCCTGATCAAAATATTAAGCATCCCATCTTAGCTCAGTTGAAAAAACAGTATGTGCAGTTCGTAGGGGGAACAGGGATAGTTTTTCTAATCATCATGATTATAAGTTACAATCAATTTGCTCCTTCTGAATCTATTCAAAGTATTGTTTTATTAAGCTGTTTGTTTAGTATGCTTGCAGTAAGTATGGCGTTGTATTGGATAAATCATCAAAAGGTATCGAAGTTGAAAAAACAAGAGCAGTGGGGCGCAAATATTAAACAAGTACGGGCAGTGGATTTAACTGCAAGAAGCCGTGATGAAATGCTTCCTTGGTCTTTTTTTGCTGTTCCATTAGGAATATCGGTATTTTTGATCATTTACACATACCTTCATTACGATCTCATGCCAAATGATATAGCAGTACATTGGGGGCCGAGTGGCGAAGCGGATGCCTGGAGAAACAAGACCTATTTTACAGCTATTTCACTGCCACTGGTAATGCTAATGATGCAGTGTATGATGTGGGGAATTACCGACTCCATTAAACGTTCTGCAATTAAATTAGCTGTAAATCGCAAAGAGGAATCGTTGGAGGATCAGCTAAAAACACGAAAATACATGAGTTGGCAAATACTACTGATAAGTTCTGCATTAACAGCTTTATTAACAATTTTACAATTAAGCAACATCTATCCTTCTATGACAGTAGGCTATAAGCTATTACCAGTATTTATTTTGTTCTTAGTTGTTTTGCTGGGTTCATTACTGATATATGTGGTGAAAAAGTATAAACATAAAGTACGCTATGAAGCAAATATAGATTCCCAAGTAATGGATGTGGATGAGGATCGTTATTGGAAGGGCGGCTTAATTTATATGAATCGACAAGACCCATCCGTTTTTGTGGAGAAACGCTTTGGGGTAGGATGGACCATGAACCTTGCCAATCCTAGAGGCTATATTGTTATTGGATTACCTTTTCTCTTATTGCTGTTGATTTCTATATTTTCATTATAAAATAATAGTAATTTATGATGAAAAAATTTGTTCTATATGATCGGTTTTTTTCTTATTAACTGGAGGTGGGCAGGTGAAGATCCTTGTTGTCGATGATGATGTTCATATTTTACAGCTAGTCAATATTTATCTTACAAAGGAAGGCTACCAAGTGCTACTTGCTGAAAATGCAAAGCAGGCACTAGCCTTACTCGAAGGGAGTCTGCCTGATTTAGCTGTTGTCGATGTGATGATGCCAGGAATGGATGGTTTTACACTGACAGAGTATTTAACTCAAGATTATGATATTCCTGTTTTATTATTAACAGCAAAAGGTGAGCTAGAGGATAAAGAACGTGGCTTTTTAGCAGGATCTGACGATTATGTTATAAAGCCCTTTGAACCAAAGGAATTATTATTTCGTATAGCTGCGATATTGAGGAGATTTGATAAAAAAAACCAAGTAACCATCCAAGTAGGTAAACTAGTAATTGACCGACGAAGCTTTGAGGTTGTAATAGGGGAAAATACACTTATATTACCTTTAAAGGAATTTGAATTACTGGCTTTGTTAGCATCACGTCCCCATCAAGTGTTTACTCGTAGCTATATTATGGAACAAGTATGGGGCTATGACTATGATGGAGATGAGCAAACGTTAAATACGCATGTGAAGCGGATTCGTGAAAGATTAAACCGATATGACACGGCTGTTGAAATTACAACAGTAAGAGGTGTTGGCTATAAGCTAGAGGAAGCAACATGAAAACCTTATATAGTAAATTTGTTGTAACAACAATGCTGGTAATGATAGGAAGCTTATGTATGGGCTTTTTGGCAACGAATACCTATTACCATCAAGTTATAAAAGAAAAAAATGATGCAAAAAACGTTAGCATAGCACAGGATATTGTGCATTATATTGAGACAGACAAACCAGAGGATTTAAATAGCTATCTGACAACATTGGGTGAAATCGGCTATCAAATTTATGTGACAACTGGTGAGGAGGGGCAATTTTTTGGCGGTCCATATCGTGATAAAACATTGTCAACGTCTGTGGTAGAGCGTGTTTTAAATGGGGAAACCTATCATGGTATGCGAGATTTTCCTAAAGAAACCTTTGTAACAGGATTTTTTGCTAATGAACTGAATAATACAATTGGTGTGCCATTTACCTATGGAAGCAAGTCCTATGCATTATTCATAAGACCTGATATTCGTTTATTGTTTTCTGAGGTGCATACAATACTTGCAGGATTAATGTTGGTTATGACAATACTGAGCCTACTTGCCATGCTACTATTTGCTAAAGCATTAATTCGCCCCATTACAAAGTTAACAGCAGCCACTCAACAGCTAGCGCATGAAAAATTTGATACAGTTCTAGATATTGATCGTGCAGATGAAATTGGTCAATTAGCATCAAGCTTTAATAGGATGACCGAGAGATTACAGGAAACTGATCGTACAAGGAAGGAATTTATTAGTAATGTATCACATGATTTTCAATCACCTTTATTAAATATTCAAGGGTATGTAGATTTACTGAAAAATCCTTCCCTTACTGAACAGGAAAGACAGGAATATGCAGCAATCATTGAACTAGAAACAAAACGCCTATCTACATTAACCAAACAGTTATTATTATTAACCTCCCTTGACCAATCGACAATAATTGTAAAACGTGAGTCTTATCGTTTAGATGAACAGCTAAAGGAAACTGTACGAAAGTATCGTTGGCAAATGGAAGAGTCACAGCTTCAAATATCATATAAGCTTGAGCAAATTATTTTTGATGGCGATGCAGGGCTTTTACAAAACGTATGGGATAATTTACTGACAAATGCCATTAAATATAATGTAGAGGGTGGGCAAATACATCTACATTTACAAAAAAGATCTGCCTTAGTTGAAATTCTTGTGGAGGACAGTGGGATAGGAATGACTGAGGATCAGTTAGCAAAAGTATATGACCGTTTTTATCGTGCCGATGCGTCTAGAACCAAGCAAGGGACCGGACTAGGCTTAGCGATTGTCAAACAAATTGTTGAGCTACATGGAGGGACCATTCAGATGCAAAGTACGGTGCATGCGGGCACAAAGGTTTATATCCATCTACCAATTTTGTCATAAGGAGTTCATGTAAAGTTCATGTTCACAAGATAAACTGCTACTTAGTTGAAACACGACTAGGGGGGAGTTATCGTATGGAACAAAAGTGGAGCATACGCCTTATTCGATTAGCGGCAATTTTTGCTTTAATCGGCACGTATTTAGGTTCACATATGTCGGGATCAGGTAGTTATGAATATAGACCGATACATGCACATATTTTACTTGTTGGCTGGCTTAGTATGTTTGCCTGGGGTATTTTTTATAAAGCCTTCAAAGTGAAATCACAAAAATTAGTAACCATTCATGGTTGGACAGCTATTGTGGGTGTTCTGGGCTTAACGTTAGGCATGTGGTTTTACAATATAAATCCATTTAATTTTGGTAGCACTTTTACATTAGTCTTCTTTATTGTAGGAGGAACTACGCTATTAATTAGCTTTGCTTTATTTATTGTTGTAACATTTATGATTCAACAACAAAAGGATAATAGCAGTCATTAATAAAACCTACCGTGTCTTATGTGATGCGGTAGGTTTTTTAATATTTATTTAATTTCTTCCAGTGACTTTTTCAGCCATCTTGTCGCCTCTTGATAGTCTTGTGCAACACCATGCCCTTTTTTGTAGAGCATACCAAGCTGGAATTGGGCTTTTTGATGCCCTTGATTAGCAGATAGTCGATAAAGCTGGGCGGCCTTTGCAAAGTCCTTTGGTACGCCCTGTCCATGAATGTGCATTTGGGCTAATTGGTATTGTGCCTTCATATGTCCTTGTGATGCAGCCTGTTCAATCCATTTAGCTGCCTCTGTGTAATCCTGTTCTACGCCTTTACCTTTATCAAATAAATTGCCCAGTTGATACTGCGCACCTGCATGGCCTTGAGTGGCTGCTAGTCGATAACATCTGCGTGCCTCCTCAAGATTTAAGGCTACCCCTAATCCCTGTTCATAAAGTAGGCCTAATTGATATTCAGCTTGAATATGTGATTGATCGGTTGCTGCTCGCCACCATTTAACGGCCTCCTTATAATTTATAGGAACACCAGTGCCAGATGTCAGTAATAGGCCAAGCTCATACTGTGCATCTGCATAACCCTTTTCAGCGGCTGTCCTAAAATATGACATTGCCTTGGCTGGGTCTTGAAGCTGATATGCATATAGACGCCCAAGCTCGAAGCCAGCGCTGATATGGCCATTGTCAGCAGCTTGCAGTAGCCACTTTTCTGCTGACACAAGATTCTGTTCTTTTTCATACAGCAGGCCAAGACAGTATTGAGCATTTAAATGTCCTTTATGTGCCGCTAGCTTGAACCATTTTAAAGCTTCTATATGATCCTTCGTCATTCCTTGCCCAGTATTATAGAGCATGGCCAGTTGAAACTCTGCGTTCACATGGTCCTGTAAAGCAGCCATATGAAACCATTTTGCTGCTTCTTCTTGGTTTTGGGGAATACCACGCCCTTTAAGATGCATATAACCGAGATTGTATTGAGCACTTGCATCTCCAGTTAAGGCAGCCATTTTGAAATAAGCGACGGCCTTATCATAGCTTTGCTCCACACCCGTGCCATTATGATAAAGAAAGCCTAGATTGTTTTGGGCACTTGTATTCCCTTGATTGGCTGCTAAGGTATACCACTTGGCAGCTTCATTAAAATTTTGAGATAGGCCTAAGCCTTGATTATAGAGTACACCTAAATTGTATTGGGCGTCAGCATTCTCTAAATCAGCAGCTATTTGGTAATGACGTGCAGCCTCTAGATAATCCTGTATAACACCTTGGCCTAGATGATAAAGTACACCGAGGCTATAGTGAGCATTTGCGTCATTTTGTGCGGCAGCTCGTTCATACCACATTTTTGCAAGCCTATAGTCCTTTTCTACACCTCGCCCATGATTGTAAAGAGCACCTAAGTTATATTGAGCACTTGCATCTCCATTCTGGGCAGCTACTTCAAACCATTTGACAGCATGTTCGTAAGCCTCTCGTGACTGCTCATGCTGAAGTATATTTTTATCAAATATAGAAGGAAGTTCTGTGACATGAGAAGACAGGCGGTTCGATTTGAAACTACGATCATAGCGCTTCATAAACCATTCAACAATATCGCTAAGATAGTCTAAAACAATTTTAGCTGCTTTGGCTTCTACAATGTCATTACTAGTATGGCTTGTCATTTTATGAATTAGATTCATCAATAAATAAATTCGACGAGGATGAATTTGCGCCACAAAACTTCGATTATTTAATAGCATTCGGACATTTTTGAGTTTAGGTTCGGTATGCATTTCCAATCGATAAATCTCATATAAAATTTCCTCTAATACAAGAAGTGACTTCTGTAAGGATTCTGCTGGGGTTGAAATGGCGAGCAAACTAGCATCCTGTAAATTTTTGGATAATGTTGTGAAGGACAGCTGTCTTAATTTTTGACATTGTTCTTCAAGGTTTTCATAATGCATGACGAAAGAACTCACCTCTTTCAGTTAATTACCTCGGTTTTTATTGCAAGCATTTTACTTTTAAACCTTTTTACAAAGCGCCTCTTCATCTCTTTGTTCATATATCGGAGAAAAATCGATATTATTGATATGTTTTAATGGGATTGATCAGTTGAATTGTTGGTGTTACATGATACTATTTGATATAAGGGAGATTCGTAGCTACGGAGAACCTGTCAGCCTTTAGGTGGGGGATCGAAATGAAAAATATTGCAGCTATTATACCAGCATATAATCCACAACAATCACTCATTACCTATGTACATCAATTATTAGCAACGACTATTACACAAATCATCATTGTCAATGATGGGAGTGATCAAAAATATAAAGATATTTTTGAAAACCTAGATAAAATTGAACGCTGCCAAGTACTACAGCATGATTGCAATATTGGTAAGGGTGGCGCACTTAAGACCGCCTTTGCATATATACGAGAACAACAAGCAAGGTGCCATGGTATCCTTACAGTTGGGGCTCATGGGCAACATACTTTACAAGATGTTAAGCTTGTTTTAACCATGACAAAGGTGTTTTCTGAAGGGATTGTGCTAGGTGTGCGTAACTTTCGTTCAACTGATAGTACATTTCTTTCTTACTGGGGAAATCGTGCAACAAGCTTATTTTTCGAGATACTGTATCATAAGAAATTAATGGATACACAAACAGGTTTACGTTATATTTCCATCAATGAGTTGCCTTGGTTAATGAAAGTAAAAGGTGAACGCTATGATTATGATACAAACATGTTGATTGCTGCACTTAAAAGAAAGTGTCCAGTTTTCGAGGTAGAAATTGGGCAATTACGTATAAAGAAGAATTCAATAATTCAGTACGATGAAATAACAAACGCTGGTACCATTATTACGAGAATGCTCATCAATTATCTAAAACCAAGGAATAGTAATGGCTAGGTTTAAATTTAAAATAATGAGCTAGGATAAAGAATAACGATCACTCATTAGAGCGTAGCGAGTATAAGAGAAGGAGCAATGTATATGGAATATTCAGATCAAGTGAAAAATCGTGTGAAACGGATGGAAGGACAGCTACGTGGCATTTTGAAAATGATGGAAGAGGAAAAAGACTGTAAGGCAGTCATTACACAATTATCAGCAGTACGCTCTGCTGTAGACCGTACAGTTGGGGTTATTGTTAGTACGAACCTATTGGAATGTGTACAGAATGCTGAAGGGGATGGTGAAAAAATGAACGAAGCCATTCAGGAAGCAGTTAATTTAGTGGTGAAAAGTAGATAATTTACTAAACGCCTGAACAATTACAGAATCTAAATCGAAATAAAACTCACTATTAATTAGGTGAGTTTTATTATTTTGCAAAAAAATAGTTATATTCGCTAATTATATTTTATTAGTAGGTATTTTATATTATATAAAATTTAATATATTTTTAGTTAAAAGTCTTAGTTAGTGAACTTGTATGATAGCTTAGTAGGTACATTCTTTGCTATGCTAAATAGTAAAGAAAGAATCAAAGGGAAGGTGATGAGTGATGAAAAAATTATTGTTATGTGGTGCGGCTTTATTGATGTTAAGTCCAACTGCGGTCTATGCAAAACAAACAGAAAATACCTCCCCAATTTATCCTATGGTAGCTAACTCAACAGTAGCAAGTTGGGATCAATTAACAGAAGAACTTGCAAAGCAAATACAAAACTTTGAGACCGATATAAAAATTAAGTATACAGGCAAAATAGGCGACCTAAAAAAAGAAATGATGGACGCACTTGAAAAAGCTAAGCAACAAGCCGTTTATGCAAGTGGACATATAGAAAGTACCATGGTTTCCGCAGATTCTCTAGGGAATGTAACCTATAAAATGAAGTACCTGACAAGTCAAACTCAAGAAGCAGCTGTACAAAAAAAGATTAATCTAATTCTGAAAAATATTATCAAACCTTCTATGACAGATTTTCAAAAAGTAAAAGCTATTAACGATTATATTGTATCCAATACTATGTACGGAACTAAAACTAAGGCAAGTCCACATAGTGCTTATGCTTTGTTTTTTGAAGGACAAGCTGTATGCCAAGGTTATGCATTGGCAGCACATGCTATGTTAGAGCAATCTGGGATAGAGACAAAATATGTTGTAGGCTTTGTAAATGGGAATGAGGCACATGCTTGGAATTTAGTAAAGGTTGATGGGGAATGGTATCATTTGGATACAACGTGGAACGATCCTTTGCCAAATCGCGTTGGTGCGGCGTCCTATGACTATTTTTTAGTGTCGGACAATCAAATTAGCAAAGACCATACTTGGATTAAAGGAAATTATCCTACTGCTACAAGCACTAAATACAGTTATATGCTTAATGTCCATTTCGCACATCAGTTAAATAATATTGTTTATTTTAGTAATACTGCAGATAACGATAAACTGTATAAGCTTGATATGACTAGTGGTAGTAAGTCAAAGGTATTAGATAAACGTTCGTTGTATATTACAGGGACTAATCAAAACCTATATTATAGTGATTACAGTAACGGTGGGTATTTGACAAAGCTAGATTTAAAAACGTTAAAAGCTGAGGTGCTAGTGAAGCAGCCAGTAACAAATTTAAAGGTTAGTGACAATTATTTACTGTATAATGTCCAAACAAAAGAACATAAACTTAAAATTAATTAAGTCAACAAACAAATATTAACAAGCACAAATGGACCCTTAAGTGAGTTCTTTGTGCTTTTTTTGTATATAATGTAAGGAAGACGGTTGGAGGTGAGGAGTTTGTGGAAGAAATTAGCTATAATTGCCATTATTGTTATTTTTATTGATCCTATTTATACAGCTGGTAAGGCAGTTATTCAACAGGTGGTGGATTGGACAAATAATGATGAAATAGAAACGATGCTACTTTCAACAAAGGAGAAGATCGTAGATGTTACTGCAAGACTTTCAGATAATGCCTCAATTGAAACAGCCCTACCTATAGAAGATGTACATGAAGCGGAGGTAGCCCCTACAGCTCCACCTATTCAGAAACCTGAAACAAAGTTAGTCGTGACAAATGCCAAGGAACTGGCTGATGCGATGTATGCGTATTATAATAGCTTTTCACCAAAGTTTGAAATTCAATATAAAGGGAATACACAGAGAATTGAACAAATTGTAGAAGAGGCCTATAACAATGCTATCAAACGCGATGACTATGTTTACGGCCATGTAAGTAAACATTCAATTCGATATGAATATGGGCGAAATAAAGCAACTATTTTTGGAGAACAGAGCTATTTAATGACGCCAGAGCAGGCGGCATATGTAGAGATGAATGTTCAAGAAATTATTGCTAGGATTAGTAAAAAATCTATGACGGATGTAGAAAAGGTACGAGCTGTCAATGACTATATTGTTGCCAATACTTCCTATACAGAACAAACGAACTCTAGCCCACACAGCGCTTATACCGTTCTTGCTGAGCACGGGGGAGTATGCCAGGGCTATGCTTTACTTGCTCACTCTATGCTTCAAAAATTGGGTATTGAAACAAAATATATTGTGGGCTATGTAGGTCAAGAGGGACATGCGTGGAATCTAGTCAAGCTGGATGGACAGTGGTATCATCTCGATACGACATGGAATGATCCAGTACCAGATCGTAAGGGTGCAATACGCTACCAATACTTTTTAGTAGATGACCGTACAATGGCGAAGGATCACTCGTGGATTGCTGAAGACTATCCAAAAGCAACAAGCACACTGTATAGTTATTATCATGATATAGACTTCCCAGCACAGGTTGGAGACCAATTGTTTTATAGTAATATTGCAGATGACAATAAGCTATATGTACTAGATATGAAAACTGGTAAGACGAAACGTGTCACAAATTCCCGGGCGCAATATATCGTTTATTCAGATGGTTGGCTCTACTTTAGTAATTATTCCCGAGGGGCGTATTTAACAAAGATTCGTCCAGATGGTAGTGGAGAAGAGGTACTAAATAGGGAGGATTCGAAGGATTTATTTATAAAGGATGGCTATCTCTATTTTACGACGAAAGAATTGAAGAGACTGGCACTTTAAAAGCAAGAAAAGGGCAATGACTTATAAACAGTCATATGCCCTTTTTGTTCGTTCAATTAAATAAGTAATAGGCTGGTGCTGACAAAGGGTAATGTCCACTTGAGGATACATGAAGGTTATTTCCTCTGTAAAGATCTTTAAAATGAGTGGATTATGCTTGATGGCACCACCATTACAAAAAAAAGTAAATGGTTCATTCTGATAGTCAATATTTTTCAATACAGCGCTTGCTAGAAGGACTAGTTCATGGGCAGCTTGTTGAGATATTGCGATGGCACAAGCATCTTCTTGCTCGACTGCTCTTGCCACAAAAGAGCCTATCTTGGCCAGTTGTGCATTTGTATAGGAAGGTTGGAATAGCCATTCGGCAAGCTCTGTAACATCTTGTATACCTAAAGACTGATAGACAGCTTCCTTTAAGATTGTTGGTTTCCCACGACCATCCTCCATTTTAAATATAGCTCTTACGACTTCCTGCCCTAACCAATACCCACTTCCCTCATCGCCAGCCCGATGTCCCCAGCCCCCTGCACGTACAATTCGCTGCCCATCAAAGGCATAGGCAATAGCTCCTGTTCCAGCAATGAGCAGTGCACCTGCCTGTCCAGCAGTCACACCTAATAGTGTGGCCTCTGCATCATTTTCAATAATCATTGTGTCTATTTGTAGCTGTGTGATCTTAAGAGCATTTTGAACAATAGTCACGACGGCTGCATGATCCTTCGGAGAATCAATGCCAGCTAAAGCAAAGGTGGCTACAGCAATTTGAGAATTAGGATACTTTCGCAAAAATCTTTCAACATTTGCTAAAAGCTCTTGTAATATTGCCGTAGCCGATTCAACACCAATGGCTTGATAATTAGAGCCTTTAGCGGATGTAGAATACTCAATGTCACCAGATTCAGCATGAACAACTGCACATGCTGTTTTTGTCGCCCCACCATCAATAATTAATAACCATTGCTTCATTGATTCCATTCCTCTAGAAAGGCTGTTAGTTCTTTTTCTGCTTCAATAATGGAACTTTCCTTTAAGCGAATCCATTCATAAAAATCATGGGCGTTCAGTTTGGAACGTTCAAGAGCAGCCTTCATAGTGGCTGGAGCGGGACCACCTAGTAATGTTCGCACACCAACAAAGGATTCTGGCCTTAACGTCTTATAAAAATCCTCTTCTGAAATAGTTAATTCCTTGCCCGTGATCAATTTCGATTGTGTATTTGCAAGTCCCCATGTAAGACTAGCTAATGATTCCTCTCCATGAGCAAGTAGAACCTTAATACATTTACTAACAATACTATGTGCTTGACGGAAGGAAATTCCCTCTGAACGGACTAATGTATCAGCTAGCTCAGTGACATTCGCAAAGCTATTTTCAGCGCGACTTTTTAACTTCTTCTTATTGACATCCATTGTAACAACAAGCGAACCAAACAACTTGTAAATACCAATTAAGCGGTCAATGGCACGCCATAAATAAGGCTGCATATCATCCTCAGTGTCTACGATATCTCCAAAAGGTGTATTATGTACCATCTGTAATACTGTACTTGCATCTCCTACAACCGCAGATAGTAATGAGCGTGTATGTTCTATAGAAACAGGATTACGCTTTTGAGGCATAATAGAGCTTATTTGCACATATGGACTTGCGAGTGTAAACGCATTAAACTCCTGAGTAGCCCATAACAAAAAATCTTGAGAAGTACGGCCAAGATTGAGTGCAGCAAGCTGTACAATACTTGCAGCCTCGGCTATATAATCTGCTCCTGCAACTGCATCCCATGCATTTTCGATAATATCATCAAAGGCAAGTAGGTCACGCATACGTTCTCTACTAATATTAAAGCCTGTCGTTGTTAAGGCAGCGGCTCCCATACTGCTACGATTGACCGTTTTATAGACATGCTGCATTCGTTCAAAATCACGCTCTAGCTGGTCGATGACGGCCTTTAAATAATGGGCGAAGGTTGTAGGCTGGGCCTGCTGTGTATGTGTGTAGCCAATCATAATGGTATCGATATGTTCCTCTGCAGCAGCGATTAAATCATCACGTAATGTTAGTAACTCGCGCATTAATAATAATAATTTTTTTCTTAATGTCATTCGATAGATGGCGATACCCATATCATTTCGGCTTCTGCCAATGTGAAGATTTCCAGCAACATCACCAGCAAGCTCTATTAATTTATTTTCAATGCGGAAAAATAAATCCTCATATTGGGGACTGTAATCCTCTAAACGATAATAATTTAAGTCAATTTTTTTTAGAGCTATCCCAATTTGCTTTGCTTCATCTTTTTTTACAAGTCCTTGTTCTTCTAACATTTTTAAATGAGCAATATTGATTTGTAGCATAATTGTTAAAAAATTTTTCTTTGCCTCATCATAAGCTGGCTGTAAAACGATTTTTCGATAGATGTTAGAAGGGAATATCATCCCATCTTCCAGCTGTGTTTTATTGCGAAAATCTTCAAACATTGTCAAGGCCCCCTAATAGATTGGCAGTTAGATGGCTGTACCAGCACTGCCTTTTGATAGTTTTTCAGAAATAATAAGGACAACTAAAATTAAACAAATTTGTAAGACACCATAAGCACAGGCGGTCCCAAATTTAAATGCATATAATTTTTGGAATATCGCTACAGACAATGGAATAGTGGATGTACTGTAAATTAGAATGGATGCAACAAATTCACCAAAGCTTTGCACGAGGGCTAAGAGTGTCCCTGCTAAAATCCCGGTGAATGTTAAAGGCACGACAATACGTCTAAATGTATACCACCAGTTGGCCCCTAAGCCACGTGATGCCTCTTCAATTGATTGATCTAGCTGTACAAGAGAGGCGGATGTTGATCGAAAAACAAGTGGTAAATGTCGAATAAAGTAGGCTAATGGCAAAATCCAAAATGTCCCGATCAATACTTGATTAAAACTAAAGATACTTTCTGTACTAAAGGCTGCAATTAAATTAACAGCAACAACTGTTCCTGGCAAAGCCCAAGGTACCATTATCAAAATATCGAGCAAGGTTTTCCCTTTAAAATTTAAGCGCACCATAGCATAAGCTGCCGCGACTCCAAAGATGATATTGCCCAGTGTTGCAATGACACCCATTTGAATGGAGTTCCAAATAGGTCGCCATGTGCGTTCATCGGTAAAAAGGGCAATATAATGATCGATTGTATAATCGGTCGGGAGAATTTGCGTTTTCCAAGCTCCATCCACAGAAAAAGAGATCAATATCAACACTAAAATAGGCAGTATCAATATTAATGTGCCAACAAAAGAAGCAATGGTTGCTATAATTTTTACCTTTTTTGAGGATACCTCTGAACGATGAACACTAATTCCCTTACTCAGATTTTGATAATTTCTGCGATTTTGATACCAACGCATAATGATTAAAAAAGTGATAGACACAAAAGATAATATCATCGACTGTGTTGCCGCCATCTCAAGATTCCCATTTGTACGTGATAAATAAATTTGCATCGTCATAGTACGCTCCACACCAAACATCAAAGGTGCAGTATAAGAAGCCATAGAAATCATAAACACCAATAAGGATGAGGCGACAATAGAAGGTGTGAGCATCGGTAAAATAACCTTTGTCCATACGCGAATACGCCCTGCACCCAGACTAGTAGCTGCCTCTTCAAGAGCAGGATCAAGCCCCTTAATAGCAGCAGAGGCAGTCAAATAGAAGTACGTATACATTGTGAATGTATGAACAACGATGACGCCCCATATTCCCTTCAAGGCAAAAGGAACGTGATCCAACCCAAATAGATGCTGAAAAATTCGTGGGAAAATCCCGCTATCGCCATATAAAAATGAAAAGGACAAAACACCTACTAGAGGAGGAAGTGCCATTGGAACCAAAACTAAAATAGACAATATCCGTCTCCCAGGGAAATTATAGCGTTCTAGTAAAAAGGCCATTGTTACCCCAACAAGTGCACAGCAAATAACGCTGATAAATGAAATATAAATACTGGTCCACAAGGCCTCTAAATTTGCTGGACTAGCTATATCAAAAAATTTCTTATAGTGGAAGAATGCTTCATCACCAGCAAAGCTTTGGATGAAAGTTTGATAGAAGGGATAAACCACATAGGCGAATAACACTAAAAATAATGGCGATATTAAAACATAGACAAACCAATTGGCATGCAAAATTCGCGTCCACGTACTTTCAGACTGTTTCCCCATATTGGCTTCCTCCTATTCCCCTAAAAAGTACAGTGAATCTTGTGCCATATGGATTGTAATATCTTCACCGATCTTTTTGATTTGGTCATAAGAATTAATAAGCATTACTTTAAGTGAGAACGCAGTAAAATCTACAATGTAATTAACGCTAATACCTGTGAATTCAACAAATGTAATTTTTCCTGTTAATGTGTTTTCACCAGTACCAAGTTGAATCGATTCTGGACGAATAGAAATAAATACTTTGTCTCCAATCATATGCGTTAAAGAGGGAGAGCTTTGTTGCTTTCGCCCAATTAAATTATGTCCATTCACTGTTCGTACTTGTACATTTTCCCCATCAATAGCTTGGATTGAGCATTCAATTAAATTAGTTTCACCAATAAAATTTGCCACAAAACGATCCTTGGGTTGATGATAAATTTCCTGAGGAGTACCAATTTGTTTGATATAGCCATTTTCCATAACCATAATTCGATCCGACATAGACATGGCTTCCATTTGATCGTGAGTAACGTATATCGTTGTGACTCCAAGCTCAGATTGGATTCGTTTGATTTCAATACGTGTTTCCTCACGCAATTTTGCATCTAGATTGGATAGAGGTTCATCAAGCAATAAAATATCTGGCTCTATCACGAGTGCCCTAGCTAAAGCAACACGCTGCTGTTGCCCACCAGATAGCTCATTTATTTTTCTGTTGCCGTAAGCAGCAAGATGTACTTGACCTCTAATTCGATCCACCTTGTGCTGAATCTCAGCTTTTGAAAATTTTCGAACTTGTAAACCAAATGCAATATTCTCATCAACCGTCATATGGGGGAAAAGGGCATAATTTTGAAATACCATGCCGATATTGCGCTTATTGGGCTGAAGTCGAGTGACATCTCGATCATCAAAAAGAATTTTGCCTTTAGTAGGGTAATAAAAGCCTGCAAGCATCCTTAAAGTGGTTGTTTTGCCACAGCCGCTAGGACCCAGAAAGGTAAAAAATTCACCAGCTTTTATTTCAAGATTTAAGTCCTTCACGCTATACACTTGACCAAATTGCTTCGAGACATTTTCGATTCTGACACTTCTCAATCATTAGCTCCTCTCTAACAAAGAATCTAGATGATACAGGAAGGTAAAAATTCGCTGTATAAGCCGAATTTTTACCCGTTCTACTATTTACCGCGCCCTTTAATATTGTTATCCCAGTATTCCATCCATTCTGCTTCTTTGTCAGACATTAGCTGCCAATCAATATCAAATGTTTTTAAATCTAATTCCTGATACCATTCTGGCATGGAGCCTTTGTCGATATCTGAACGTGTAGGAATTTGATAATAATCATTAGCTAATTGTGTTACCATCTCTTTTTCAAATAAAAACTCTACAAAAAGTTTCGCATTTTCTAGGTTCTTCGCATTGTTTACAACTGCTACACCGTCTACTAAAATAGGTGCACCACTTTTAGGATAAATATAATCAAAAGGATAATCTGTCGTATATTTTTTTAACAAAATATCTTGTAGATTCCATAGGGAGACACTGCCTTCTTGACGTGTTAGTTTTAAATACAAAGCATTAGGGTCTTGTGTGTACTCCTTTGTATTGGCATCTAATTGTAGTAACCACTCGTAGCCTTTATCAGGTGAATCCGCACCTTGTCGTACAATCATGGAAGAATAAATCGTACGCATTGTGCCTGACGCCAGTACACCTCTGATTAAAATTTGATCCTTCCATTTAGGATCTAATAAGTCATCCCAGTCCTGTGGACCAGTTTCTTTTGTTAGTAAATCACTATTAATCATAATTACTTCAGGTAACAGCATCTCGCCGAACCAACGTCCATCTACATCTTTGTGTGCGGTATCAATAGCGTCAATAAAGCTCGGCTGCCAAGCATGTAGTAAGTCTTCATTGGCGCCAACAATGAGTGCGGATTGCGTTCCGCCCCACCAAAAATCTGCTTGAGGATTGGCTTTCTCTCCACGAAGACGTTCTAAAATCTGTTGAGCACCCATTGTTAGAAATTCTACTTCAATGTCTGGATATTTTTCATTAAACTGATCGATCACATTTTGCACCATTTCTTCGTCACGTCCAGTGTAAATTACTAGCTTGCCTGAAGGCGACGTTGTTGCTACTTCTGTTTGTTTACCATTCGATGCCTCGTCATTATTTGCTGCATCATTTGTAGAATTTTGCTGATCTTTGCCATTACAAGCAGCTAAAACGACAAGCATTAACATAAGGAAAAAACCAAGAATATAGGCTTTTTTCATCAACTTCCCCTTTCTTAAAGTAAGTTACTTGCATATTGCAGTATAATACCGAAGGGGAACATTAATGTTAGAATTATTAAAAAATTACATTTGCATTCATCATAGCGAAGTGCATAATGGTAAGCAATGGCATTTCATTAAAGTTCAAAAAAACTCCTTAAAAAGGAATCATTCCATTTTTAAGGAGTTTTTTGTCGATTTATAAATGTGCTTCTAATAAGCTATCCTTTTGTTGACGTTGTGCAACAATGGTTGGCAGCATCATGCCAGCAATCACCAGTACAATCCCGATAATTTGTACAGCAGTTAAAGGTTCATGCAAAACAATAACGGAAACAGTAACAGCCACTGGTAATTCAATGGCGCTTAAAATAGAAGCAAGCGCACCACCAACTTTAGGGATAGCAATCGAAAATAGATAAATCGGTAAAATGATACCGAAAAGACCTAGTGCTAGTCCATATTTCCACAGGCCTTGCATGAATAGTTTACCGTTCCAAATAACCTCGGGGCTTAGGAAAATACTGATCATAATAAGGGCTATAGAGGAAACGATTAATACCCTTGATGTGGTAGTCACGCCCTCGACAGGTCGAGAATTAAATTGAATAAAACATGCAAAAGTAACGGCTGCTGTAAAACCGAATAGCCATCCTTGAATAGGAATGTCACTTAAATCTACATTTAATACACCTGCAGCTAGAATCGTTCCGATAAATAAGATGACGATTGAAATAACTTCAGGTCTACTTGGTAATCTTTTATGGAGGGCACAATCAATCAGTAGACCAATCCATGTAAATTGGAATAACATGACTACTGCAAGAGAAGCAGGAAGATACTTTAAAGATTCTCCGTACACGATACCTGTTGTCCCTGTAAAAATTCCCGCACATATTAAAATAAGTAAACCCTTCTTGGACGGTCTTGGTAATTTTCTGTCAGTAAAAATAAAGATGGATATTACGAGTAAAAAGCCAATAATATATTGGCTTGATACAGCCTCTGCTGATGTAAAGCCATGCTGCATAGCTACTTTGACAATAGTCGACAAGATCCCGTAACTACTAGATGCAATAACAATCAAAAGAGGGTAAATCAAATTGTTTTTCATATATTAGTTATTCACTTCCTAAAACTGTTTAACCATATGGTGAAAAGGCTCATCAATAATTGACCAAGGCTCCGTAATAACAAAGCCTAGTCGTTCATAAAGACGGCGAGCTTCTTCTTTTTGGGTTTCAACATTTAATGATAATTTTGTATAGCCACGCTGCTTTGTCAGCTCTTCGGCAAATTGTAATAGCAATGTTCCGATTCCTTTACCACGTGCAGCTGGTGCAACACAAACTGTATCAATGTAAGCCTCGTCTTCATGGGCTTCTTTGTCAATAACAATGGATGGTGCATTTTTTGCTTCAAGCCATTTAACAAGGTTAGCATCCATATGAACAGCTTGTTGACCGTGATAATAAACGAGAATCCCCAAAATCTGTTCACTTTCAGTAGCGACAAAAGTATTTAAATAAGAATGTCGATTGTCTTCTTGTTGAAAAAGAACAGTCAGCTCTTGTATCACAGCCTCCGTTGATTGCTCACCAGTTAACCGATTAGCAATATCGCCAATGGCGTCGATAATTAAAGGCACAACAGCATGGGCATCTTGTGGTTGCGCTTGTCGAATTGTAATACTCATTTTGATAATCCCTACCTTTCTATAGGCAAGTATAACAAAGATAGGGGATGACTCAAGTTATCCATCCTCTCGTAAAGAAATGCCAAAAGTAAAAACCTTTATAGAATGACAATTTTCGTGTTAATCTATAATGACTAGACTTTCAGGAGGACTATCATGACAAAGCAAGAGAAGGATTTTATATTAGTCTATGGAGATGCTTTTATTGACTATATTGCTGATGATGTAACAAACTCATCATTTACTAAATATATGGGTGGCGCAACGGTCAATGTTGCAGCGGGTATTAGCCGCATTGGTGCGCCTTCCGCATTAATTACAATTACGGGTGATGATGAGGGCTCGCAATTTGTGAGAGATGGGCTTGCCCAAGAGGGTGTGAAACTGGATTATGCCGTATTTGATCCAGCAAAACGAGTAAGTGGTGTTTATGTGCATCTAACAGAAGCATGTGAGCGAATTTTTAAGGATTATGTTGATGAAACACCCGATTTACAAGTTGAACCATCACAGCTAAATGAAGCAGCTTTTAAGCATGCCTCTGCTTTAACGGTGTGTTCAGGCACAATGTTCCATCCAACAGCTCTTGCTACAACACGAGCAGCAGTAGAAATGGCTAAGGACAAGGGTGCGATTATTGCAATGGATGCAAATATCCGTCCTTTACGTTGGAGCAGTGAAGAAATTTGTCGAGATACGATTACATCATTTTTCGAGGATGTTGATATTTTAAAGGTGACGGATGATGAGTTATTCTTCCTGACAGAGACAAGTAGCTTAGAAGAAGGTATCGAGCAATTAAATAGCTATTTAGTGCCTATTATTTTAATTACCGTAGGAGAGAACGGGACTTATGCAGTCCTTAATGGTGATGTTATCCATGTACCGACTGAGAAAGTAGTGCCTGTGGATACTACAGGTGCGGGAGATGCATTTATGGCAGGTGTCCTACGTGATGTCCATTATAATGGTTTACCTACAACAAAAGCAGAACTAGTGCGTTGTACAAGCTTTGGCAACAAATTAGGCGCTTTTGCCGCAACAAAAGCAGGTGCTTTAACGGCTCTACCATATTATGAGGATATTAAGCATTTACTAAAATAAACATGTGAGGCGTGGAGAATATGGAGAAAAACTACGATGTTTTAGTAAAGGATCAACTGTTCTTTGGCGGTGCAAAAGATGCAGAGGCTGCATTTACACAAGAATCCGTTGATGTTGTGATAGATGTTCGTGTTCAAGGGCTATCCCTTCAAGAGCAGGAAATAGTTCCTTATTCTTATAAACATATGCCTATAGCAGATGAAGATAGTGAGGTAGCATCATCCATCCAACAAGTAGCGCAAGAAGTTGCTATAGCCTTTGAGACAGGGCAGAAAGTATATGTTCACTGTGGAAGTGGGGGTGGACGTGCAGGTGTTGCAGCTACTGCTATCTTAATGGAGTTGGGAATGGCTGATTCGTTAGAAGCAGCACAGTCAGCTGTCAAAAAAGCTCGTCCAGTAGTAACTATACGCCCTAAAATGGAAGATGCTTTGCAAAAACTTTATAAATAATTGAGAAGATGTACTAATTAAGGTACATCTTTTTTTATGATGTAAGAGATACTTTGTTCTATACATATTAGAACAAAGTTGTTATAGTTAGTGTATAACAAATAATGAGGTGATCTGTATGATGGAGGAATTAGCAAAAGTTCCATGGGCAGTTATAGCACCGCTCATCATCGTTCAAATTATTTTGATGATCGTAGCACTTATTGATTTACGAAAAATTCATGCAACAAACGGCCCTAAAATTCTTTGGGTGTTTATCATTCTATTTGCTAATCTATTAGGGTCAATTGCGTACTTTATAGTGGGGAGAAAGCAGTCATGACAACTTTACTTCAAGTTACAGGTTTGACCAAGCAATTTGCAGAGCACAAAGTTGTAGATGCTATTCATTTCAACTTAGAGGAAAAAACTTCTACGGCTTTAATTGGTCCGAATGGAGCTGGCAAGACAACCACTTTATCTATGTTAACGGGACTTTTGAAACCGACTGCTGGAAATGTAAAGATGCTAGGTAATGATTTACGTGCGAATATAGGTTTTTTACCACAATATCCACAATTTCATCCTTGGCTAACTGCGTTAGAGTTTACAGAAATGGCTGCAAAGTTGAATGGTGTAGCAGCCAAAAAGGCTAAATTAGAAGCCCAAAAAACCTTAGAATTTGTAGGGTTAGGGGATGCCCAACATAAAAAAATAGCCTCTTTTTCAGGTGGGATGAAGCAGCGACTTGGTATTTCCCAAGCAATAGTGCATAAGCCTAAATTACTGCTATTAGACGAACCTGTTTCAGCATTAGATCCAGTTGGCCGTAGAGAAGTACTTGATTTATTAAAAGGACTACAGCAAGAGACGACTATTTTATACTCAACGCATATTTTAAATGATGCTGAAGAAATGACAGATCAACTATTATTCTTGCAAAATGGAAAACTAGTAGAGCAGGGAACATTACGTGAAGTACGGCAACGTTTTGATGAGCAAAATTATGTCATTGAATTTGGCAGTGAAGAAGAAGCTAAGCTTTTTGCAAATCCGTCTAATCATGTAATAGGTTGTAATGTGTATATTGAGATCGTGAATGAGGAGCCGACGATGAAAATGTTGCTTCAACGGTTAAGTGAATGTCCTTATACAATTAGAAAGGTAGAGCGACAGACAGCATCTTTGGAAGAAATTTTCATGAAGGTGGCGAAAAAGGCATGAGAGGATTCAATGTACTTCTGCAAAAGGAATTTAGAGAAGCATGGAGGAGTTGGAAGTTTCTATGGATTCCTCTAGTGTTTGCTCTGCTTGGAATGAGTGATCCACTAACAAACTATTATATGATGGATATTTTAAATGCTGTTGGGAATGTACCAGAGGGCTTTGAAATGTTGATGCCAGAATTAATGCCACTGGATTTAATTCAAGCTTCTATCGGGCAATTTCAAACGATTGGCTTATTGGTGATGATGGCTTCGTTTGTAGGAGCTATTAGTAAGGAACGTGCTAATGGTATGGCAACATTACTATATGCTCGGCCCATTTCATTTGGCGCATATTTTTTAGGTAAATTTGTTGTTATGAGCACCATTTGTTTGGTTAGTATTTTAGCTGGGTTTGCTGCAAGTGTCTATTATACAACTATTCTATATGGAACGTTGGACGTGAGTGCACTGTTAGTAAGCTTTTCTACGTACTATATTTGGTTGCTATTTGTGATAGCTGTTACGTTAATGATGAGTGCCAGCTTTAAAACAGTTATTGCTACAACGTGTGCATTTACAGTGATCTTTGTTGGGCAAATTATCGATATGATTATAGGAATCTTTTGGACAATATCACCGTGGAAACTAGCAAGCTACGGAATTGCAAAATTTCGAGGAACAATAGAGATATCAGATTACTGGTGGAGCTTAGTCATTACGCTAGCATTGACAATTATCTGCATCGGCATTGGTATCGTGATGATGAAAAGAAATGCGTCTATGACAAAAATCTGAAGAGAAAACGGTAAAAACCAACTTATAATGGATTTTTACCGTTTTTTATTTTAAATCATCCTACCATTTATAAGTAAAATCAATCCCACAAAGAACATAATCCAAGAAAGGGTCGAACTTGTTCTTTGATCAAAAAGTTTTTGAATTTTTCTTAAAGGTTTATTCATAAATCGGCGGAATAATAGATGTAAGCATAGTAGGATGATCCCTGGTGCAATCATTACTAAATTGTATCCTGCCAATAAAGGTAACCATTCATAAAACACTATTTGATTACTCGTTAAAATACCTATTGCCGCGAAATAAGGAAGAGCGGTTGCAACTTCTAAAATAGAAGTTGTGAAACCTAAAGCTACCATAGAGCTCACATGTAAAGATTTTGGTTTAGGTGATCCATTTGCCGTTCTTTTTGGTACTAACCAACTGCCAATAAATAAAACTCCTCCTACAATGGTCATGATTAATCGAGCTGAGTAACTATCTAGTAAATTAGAAATAGGGCTGAATATGACACCTAGACCTAACATTAAAAAAATCCCAGTACTAAAGTAAAACAACCCAACAGTCATTAAATAGGTTAATAAAAGGCGGGTCTGCTTTTTTTTAGCCACAAGCAATATATAGACGGATACGCCAATTATAGAAGGACTAAACATGTCTAACAAAGCTAAGGTGCCAATCAGTAGCAACATTTCTATGTTCATGATTGTGACTTTCCTAACGCCTGTTTTTTTGTTTCATAAACATGAAAAGCCTGCTCTATAAAATGTAGAAATTCTTCCTCTAAAGGATATAATCCTATTTGTTCAGATTTATAAGTAGATTTTCTTATCGTCCACATCTTCTCTAAAAATTCATCATTTCCGTTATATTCTACCTTGGCCTTTTCCATCATTCGTTTAATAATAAACTGCACGGAATCGGCTTCAGGGCTTTCCTTATGAAGCTGCTTTAATTGACCTAATAAACCAATCCACTCTAAAGAATTAGGATCATTTTGATTTAAATTGGGTAATTTTCGGAAAAGTTCTATTTCCGTAGCTGCAAAAATCTGCTGGCGGAAGGCTTGCTTATTATCTCGTTCTTGATTTGAAAGCTTAATGTACTTTTGGATAAGGGACTCTGTTAACCCACCTTCGATAGACGAAGCATTCTTTAATCCAAGGATGGTGTTCTTCATCTGCTGTAGTTTCTTTTGCTCTTCTGCTACAAAAGCTAACTGATGGTCTAAACTTGCTTCCCAATTCCATGAATTATGGATAAGTGTCTGAATTTCTTTCAACTTGAAGCCTAATGCCTTTAAAAATACAATCTGTTGTAACTTTTTGAGCTCGTTCTCTCCGTAAATCCTATGTCCTCCCTCAGTCTTTGCTATAGGAAGTAACAAGCCGATCTCCTCATAGTAACGTAATGTTCGAACAGAAATGCCAGTTTGTTTTGATACATTGTGAATCGTAAGCAAAGTAATCACTCCTCCTTTCATGCCATTATATAAAATGACGTAACGTCACTTTCAAGAGGGATTGTAAAACTACTTCCTTGGAATCTCTATAACTTAGGAATATAATGGGTGTGTAACTCGAAATTTGTCAAATAACTCGGAAAATATATAGACTACTATAGAAAGAAGGGACATGAAAAGTGGGAACTGAAAATTCCGATCGTTTCCTGACAGCGTTTAATCGAATAGATCATAGACTGAGAGATATTGTAGGTGCTAAGGATTTTATGCCTTTTTATCGGCTGATTGATCAAGCGAAGAAAAAGGATGTCTTGGTGAAGAAATATGAAGATGATCTGCGCTCATATGCAGACTTACGAAATGCGATTGTGCATCATCGTACATCATTACATTATGTGATTGCAGAGCCCCATACTGATGTTGTAGAACGAATTGAATACATAGATGCTACCCTTGCTAAGCCAACGCTTGTAGGGCAAATGTTCCGTAAAAGAGTATTGATTTTTCAAGAAAATGATTCTTTAAGACATGTTTTAAAAGTGATACGTCAGCGCAAATATACACAATTTCCTGTTTATTATAATAAGCAGTTTAAGGGGCTAATCACAACAGTTGGAATCACAAATTGGCTTGCGTCAAAGATGGGTGGCGATCATTTACCGAAAAAAATACCAACACTGCATGATATCTTATTGCATGAGAAAAATAGAGTGAATTACAAATTTGTCAGTAGAACGATATCCATCTATGAGGCTGAGGAAATATTTAAACAAGGAGTCGAAAGAGGGAGACGCTTTGAGGCATTATTAATAACGGAGCATGGTCAACCACATCAAAGATTACTCGGTATTATTACGCCCTTAGATATTGTCAAAATTGATTAACAAAAAACGAGACTAGACAAGCAATTAAGGGCTTGAATGTCTCGCTTTATCTTTTAAGCTGATGTACAAGGAACCATTTGTTTGGACTTGAGCAAAATAAACTTCTTCTACAGAATGCACATTTTGCTTTTTCAATTTCTTTAATACCCAGTCTTCTGTCAGCTCAAGTTCAACAATATTCTCAGTAATAAGTTGACCATCAGAAATAACTTCAGTAGGAAGATAGGTAGGTGGTGATACATCTGCTTTAACATCCTGCTTTGTAGCCACTTGTTCAGAGGTTTTTTGTAGCACACTGAGCTTTCCATTCGTTTCTAGTAAGGCATACTCAACATCTTGTACGGAGAAAATGGCTTGTTCACGTAGCATCATTGTAAGCTCATCTAGATGAAGACGGTTTTTTTGCAATGCAGATTCTAATATAAGACCCTTTTGAATAACAATCGTTGGTTTATCATCAACGAGAACGCGAGCTTTTTTAGATTTAATCGTAATAACGGTCATCAAATACGTTAAAGCACTCCACCAAACGAGCGAAATCAAACCATCTAAAAATGGTGTTTCTTCCTGAGAGGCAATTTCTGAAGCGATCGAACCAAATGTAATACCTGTAATATAATGGAAGAATGTTAACTGGCCTAGTTGTTTTTTCCCAAGTATACGTGCCAAAATTAGTAAGGCAAAAAACGAAAGTGTTGTGCGTAGAATCATTTCCCAAAAGTGAGCATGAATAAAGCTTTCCATGCATATATCAACTCCTTTTACAGCTGTCGAACTATAGCTTGTGCAAAATGGTCGATAGTATGCGACAATCCTGTTTAAACAAAATAAGAGTGAGGTGGCAACATGAATAAACAATTAAATGTAACAAATCCAATCTATCCAATTATGATTGCAATCGGTGTTGCTCACCTTATCAATGATACGATGCAAGCTGTTATCCCAGCGATGTTTCCGATATTTAAGAGTGAATTAGGATTGACCTTTACACAAATTGGAATGATTTCTTTTGTATTAAACATATTTGCTTCTGCATTGCAGCCTGCGGTAGGCTTTATCAGTGATAAAAAACCAATGCCTTATGCTTTACCTATCGGTATGATTAGTTCATTTATAGGGATTGCTATTATAGCGTTCACAACGCAGTATTGGATTATTATTATTGCAGTATTATTTATAGGCTTTGGGTCAGCTATCTTTCACCCTGAGGGATCAAGGGTTTCCTTTATGGCAGCTGGATCTAAACGAGGACTTGCGCAGTCTATTTATCAAGTGGGGGGAAATTCAGGGCAAGCACTGGCACCATTAATAAGTGCTTACATCTTTGATATTCTTGGACAACGTGGGGCTGCGATCATATTAGTCATTGCTACGTTTGGTATTATTTTATTAAGTAAAATTGCTACATGGTATAAAAAACAATTGGAGCAGGAGCGTACAACCAAGAAAAAGCGTGTACTCGTTTCAACATTGCCTCCATTAACAAAGAAACAAGTTGGCATCGCATTAACATTATTATTTATAATTATTTTTGCACGATCATTTTATACAACAAATATAACAAGTTTTTATGTGTTTTATCTAATGGATCACTATGAGGTTAGCCTTCGACTAGGGCAAATATTAATATTCACATTCATGGCATTTGGTGTAGTAGGTACCTTTTTCGGAGGCTCTTTATCAGACCGTATTGGTAGGAAAAATGTCATCATCCTTTCTGTAGTTGGCCCTATGCCATTTTGTTTGGCATTGCCATATGTACCATTATGGGCGGCTATGATATTTTTAGTTATTATTGGTACGTTGATTATGATTAGCTTCTCCGTAACGGTGGTCTATGCGCAAGAGTTAGTCCCAACAAAAATTGGCACAATGGCTGGTTTAACAACAGGATTTGCTTTTGGTATGGGCGCAATAGGGGCAATGGTTATCGGCGTTTTAATGGATCATAAAGGCATTGATTTTACAATGATTGTTGTTTCATTATTGCCTTTATTATTACTAGTTGCCTTCTTCTTACCGAAGGATAAACCTGCTTCAGCTGCTGTCTAATAAAAAAAACGCGTATCTACGCGTTTTTTTTATTGTCTCAATGGAGCTAAAAATTCTGCGGGCAATTTTTCCTGATCGATTACATAGCCCTCTGAAATATGAACTTCATGCATTTTATCGTTGTAAGTAAACTTAAAGATGCCGTTGTCAAAATCTGTGCCAATTTCTTTGAAGAATATACCTTCAATCGATACATACTTAGGACATGTAAATGCTACTTTAAAGTGCTCATGTTCTTTAATTAAGTAAGCACGTACTCCTTTTTCATATGTTTCATTTGCATCATCGTCTGTTGGGCGTTGAACAGCTACGATATGAAAATCAACAAAGGGAACTTCCTTTAACAGTACGTTTAGGAACGAGCCTTTAGTGATTTCCTCCCAACGGCTTTGTGCGCTTTGCCCTACGATAATTTGCGAAATGCTATAATTCTTTGCTACCTCTGCAATAACCTTTTGTATGGGGCGTTTTTCATTATCTTGCAGAATAAATTTTTCGACCTCAAGTTCATCTGATAACTTTTTCCATTGCTCTATATAACTAGATTTCTCTGCGTCAAATGCATCAAGGGGTTGCGAATCGACTGAAAGAATATAGAGTGGGCAATCAAGCATTGTGGCCATCTTATGACCACGACGAATCAAACGTTCGCCATTTAAGCCGTAGTAAACACAAACTAATATACTTTCATCCAAACGCCCTTTTACATGCTTCATAAAAAATGTACACCTCTTATCTGTTGGTATTTTGTTAATTTCACTGTTGATTTTGAAAAAATTATCCTAAAACAGCTAAAATCAATGCTGTTACAGTGCATTATGCTCATTTATATTGTATACTTAAAAATGTATAAAAGTTAACGAAAATGTATTGGAAAACCCTTGAAGGATTAAGCTTAAATCAATAATTAGAGATTATTTAATTTATGCATTCTGTGCATCTATGCTAATTTGCTTTCATATGCCACACTATTATGCAGTGAGTTAAATAGATAGTCAAGTGTCTTCATTAAGCTGATATTAACTGAGTTGTAACTGTATAAATTATCTGATTTTCCACAAGTTATTTAGGCTTGCATCGGGTTAGAAGTGACTAAATAACTAAAATAACCGTTTTTATAAACAATTAAGCACTTTAACACCCCACCACATTCCATTAAATAATTTCAAGAATACATCTAATATGTTCCTTAGCTTGAACAAATTTCTAAAGTCTTAGCACTTTACATACCCATCACCACAAAAATTTGCTAGATGATTTAGATAGTAGGAGGTTTTCATTTGGTCACAGTTCTCATTGCGATACTTTTGCCATTTGTTTGTGCTGCTCTAATTCCATTGCTTTACAGGCGACTAAGGCGTGTCACACATCTTGGCTGGTTTGTTTTATCTGTTCCATTCATCTTGTTTCTTTTACTCGCTCGCTATATTCCTCAATTAGCCGAGGGTAAAACCGTTATTCATACATATGAGTGGATTCCCTCTTTTAATATAAATTTCACAACTTACCTGGATGGACTCAGTATGATTTTTGGTCTGCTGATTACAGGTGTAGGTAGTTTAGTCATTTTATATTCTATTTTTTATTTATCAACGAAAGAATCTCTTCATCATTTTTACTGCTATTTATTACTATTCATGGGCGCTATGCTTGGCGTTGTTTTTTCAGATAACCTAATGGTATTATACACATTTTGGGAATTAACAAGTGTGTCATCATTCCTATTAATCGCATTTTGGCATCATAGAAAGGCATCTCGCGCAGGAGCTAAAAAAGCGATGATGATTACAGTCTTTGGCGGACTCTCAATGCTTGCAGGTTTCTTAATGCTCTATGTAGCTTCTCATACATTTAGTATTCGTGAAATTGTAGCTAATGTAGAGGTTATACGAGATCATGCCTTATTTACGCCAGCCCTTATTCTAATTTTACTAGGGGCCTTTACAAAATCTGCACAATTTCCATTCCACATTTGGTTGCCTGATGCTATGGAGGCCCCAACACCAGTTAGTGCTTACTTACATTCCGCAACAATGGTGAAGGCAGGTATTTATTTAGTTGCTCGTTTTTCACCAGTTTTTGGAGGAGAGGCAGAATGGTTCTGGCTAGTTAGTGTTATCGGCCTCGTTACATTATTCTGGGGCTCATTTAATGCTGTCCGTCAGACGGATTTAAAAGCATTATTAGCCTTTTCAACAGTGAGTCAGCTTGGTTTAATTATGAGTCTCTTTGGTCTTGGGTCTGTTGGTCATTATTATGGCTATGAGGAAAACTCAATTCTTTACACTCAAGCAAGCTTTGCAGCGCTATTCCACCTTGTGAATCATTCGACCTTTAAAGGAGCTTTATTCATGATGGTTGGCATTGTCGATCATGAAGTAGGTACTCGTGATATTCGTCGTTTAGGTGGCTTAATGTCTTTCATGCCTATCACTTTTACAATCGCAGTGATTGGTAGCTTCTCAATGGCAGGATTGCCACCATTTAATGGCTTTTTAAGTAAGGAAATGTTTTTTGCAGCAGTATTGGCTATTCGTGATGTAGAAGCATTCTCTATTGCTGATATAGGGCTGTTTTTCCCAATAGTAGCATGGGTGGCAAGTATCTTTACCTTTGTCTATAGTTTGATTTTAATTAGTCGTACATTTTTGGGCAAACTACAGCCAGAGAAGATTGATAAAAAACCACACGAGGCTCCACTTGGCATGTTAATATCGCCAATTATTTTATGCTTGTTGGTAGTTGGTATCTTTTTCTTCCCTAATATATTAGGTCATTATATTTTAGAGCCTGCTATGGCTAGTATTTATCCAACATTCCCAACTACAAGTGAGTTAACACCACATATTCATGCATGGCATGGCATCAATGCAGAGTTATTGATGACAGTAGGTGTCATTATTATAGGCATTATCTTATTTAAAACATTAAAAAGCTGGAAGCCACTTTATCGTCTATTTTCACAAAAGTATACGTTTAATACGTACTACAATCGAATGATAGAGATGAGTGAAAATGGCTCACAGAGGCTTACCAATAAATATATGACAGGTAATTTAACACATTATTTTATCTATATATATGTATTTTTTGTTGCACTTATCGCTGGTTATTTTGTTTGGTCAGATGCCATGACCTTTAATTTTGACAAAGATTCCGCTATAGAATCCTACGAGTTAATCCTTGTCTTTGTCATGATCTTTGCTGCTGTTTGGATGATTTTCGCAAAGGGGCGGGTGACAGCCATGTTGCTAAATGGTGTACTAGGCTATTCTATTGCCTTCTTCTTTGTTATTTTCCGTGCACCAGACCTAGCTTTAACACAATTAGTTGTTGAATCGGTCACTACAGCTTTATTCCTTTTATGTTTTAAATATTTGCCAGATTTAATGCCAGAGCTACCACGTAAAAGAGTTCAATGGTCAAAAGCATTGATTTCTATTTTTGTTGGTGCAACCGTAACAATTGTTGGTTTAGCCGTCGTACACTATGATCGCTTTGAACCAGTGGCTACTTACTTCAATGATGCCTATGAATTGGCTGGCGGTTCCAACATCGTTAATACAATACTAGGGGATTTCCGTGCTTTTGATACGATGCTAGAGGTTGTTGTTCTTCTAATTGCTGGCTTAGGGGTCTATGCTCTAACAAAGCTTAAGCCACGAAAGGAGGAAGCAGATCATGAAAATTAATGATGTGATATTAAGGACCGTTACCAAAGCGGTCGTGTTCATTATTTTAACACTCGGCGTGTATTTATTCTTTGCTGGGCATCATGCTCCTGGTGGTGGCTTTATAGGTGGTCTGGTGTTAGCCTCGGGCATTGTTTTATTATATCTAGCCTATGATATTGAAACTGTTCATAAAGGGATGCCTTTCGACTTTAAAAAGGTTGCAGCTCTTGGTGTATTGCTTGCAACTGGAACTGCAATAGGTTCGTTGTTTTTCGATGTACCATTTTTAACACAAGCACATACGTATATAGATGTTCCTATCTTTGGGAAAATGGGCTTTTCAACTGTCACTATATTTGAAGCGGGTGTAGCTTTAACAGTGGTGGGGGTTGTTGTAACAATTATTTTAAGTATAAGTGAGGATGAGTAGCCAATGGAGTCTTTAATACTTGTTTTAGTAGGTATATTAGTAGCTGTTGCGACGTACTTAATCCTCTCAAAGCAGTTATTACGTGTTATTTTAGGAACCGCTGTTTTATCTCATGCTGCCCACTTACTGATTCTGACTATGGGAGGTTTAAAAAAAGGGGATGTCCCGTTATTAGGAGAATCAGAGGGACCATATACAGATGCATTACCTCAAGCATTAATATTAACAGCGATTGTGATTAGCTTTGCTGTCACTGCTTTTGTTCTCGTTTTAGGGTATCGTGCGTACAAAACAAATGGTTCAGGGAATTTTGATGAATTGAGAGGTACGCCTGATGAGTAATATGATTGTTTTACCATTAATTGTACCAGTAATTACGGCTATTTTACTGGTGTTTTTAAAAGAGCATGTGACGCTACAACGTATCATCAGCTTATTGACATTGAGCTTTATTATTATCATTAGCGTCATTTTATTAGTAGAGATTCAAGAACAGGGTGTGATGCGCATTGATTTTAGTGGATGGGCACCACCATTTGGAATCTCATTTGTAGCCGATTCATTTGCGACACTATTAGTGTTAGTTGCAAATATTGTAGCCCTCATTTGTATGCTATATGCAATTTTTACAATGGAGCTAAGATATGAAAAAATGTATTTTTATCCATTTACCTTGCTGATGATAGCAGGTGTCAATGGCTCATTTTTGACGGGCGATATTTTTAACTTATTTGTGTGTTTTGAAGTAATGTTGCTCGCTTCCTATGCATTGATTAGCTTAGGTGGCGAAAAAATTCAGCTACGTGAAGCATTGAAATATGTGCTCATCAACATTGTTGCCTCTTGGATTTTCTTAGTAGCACTAGCTTTTCTGTATGGAACGGTAGGCACATTAAATATGGCACATATTTCAGTTCGTGTAATGGAGGCAGGAGCTAATCCTCTTATTACAACAGTAGCGCTTATTTTCTTAATCGTCTTTAGCTTGAAGGCTGGACTTTTATTATTCTTCTGGTTGCCAGGATCTTATAGTGTACCACCAACTGCCATTGCTGCTTTATTTGCTGCTTTATTAACAAAGGTAGGGATGTATGCACTTGTACGTTCCTTTACATTGCTGTTCCCTAACAATCCTGAAGTCACACACACAGCTCTTGGCATCATGGCTGGACTCACAATTATAGCAGGCTGTATCGGTGCACTTTCAGGTCGTGATGTTAGAACAATAGCCTCTTACAATGTACTAATTGGCGTTGGTTTTATAATAATTGGGCTAGCTGTAGGCACAGAGTCAGCCTTACAAGGTGTTATCTACTATTTAATGCACGATATGATAGCTAAGGCTATGTTGTTCTTAGCTGTTGGCATGATGATCTATCTCACTGGGGAAACAGTAATTGATAAGATGAGTGGACTTATTCGTAACTACCCCTTTTTTGGATGGTTGTTCTTTATAGCAATGTGTTCACTAGCTGGTATACCCCCACTGAGTGGTTTTTTAGGAAAGGTTTTAATTGGACAAGGTGCGATCGAAGGTGGCCATTTCGTTCTATTAGGTCTAGGGTTTTTCTCTAGTTTAATTGTTTTATATTCATTGTTAAGGATATTTCTTTCTTCCTTTTTCGGCGAAACCATTATTAGCTTAGAGGATGAAAAACCTTTACCTAAACGTATATTGTTGCCATTAACATTACTAGCTGTTTGCACATTTGGGTTAGGTATTGGGGCAGAAAAACTGGCACCATTTGTCACAGATGCAGCTGAAACACTTTATACACCATCTATCTATATCGATGCAGTTTTAGATGGCGAACAATGGCAAGGTGAGGTGAATAAATAATGGCGATGCAGTTTATTTTAAATTTATTTATCGCAACACTTTGGTTACTTCTACAGGATGAAGTGACACCACAATTTTCAACATTTTTAATGGGTTTTGTTGTAGGTATGGGTATTCTATATGCGATGCATCGCTTTTATGGTACTCAATTTTACATGAGGAGAGTCTTTTCCATTATCAAGTTATTATGGCTGTTTAACTGGGAACTATTTTTATCAAGCTATAGTGTATTAAGACAAATCACTACACCTAAGCTAAATATTACACCGGGTATTTTCACATATAAAACTGTATTAGAGGGTGATTGGGAGATTACAGCTCTTGCCTTACTGTTAACGTTAACACCTGGCTCTGTCGTCATGGAGGTATCGGAAGAGGGAGATGTCTTTTATATTCATGCTATGGACATAGAAGAGTCAAAGGATGCAGTTATACGATCAATTGGAAAATTTGAACAAGCAATAATGGAGGTGACACGCTAATGATTAACAATATATTACTTCTTGCACTTGCTTTCTTCAGTATTTCCATTGCGCTGTCGTTATATCGTGTTATTCGTGGTCCATCAATGCCTGATCGAGCGATAGCTCTCGATACAATTGGTGTTAATTTATTATCGGCTATTGCGATTGTCTCTATTATATTGAAGACTAAAGCATATTTAGAAGCTATACTTATTTTGGGCATTTTAGCGTTTATCGGAACGATTGCATTTACAAAATATATAGAAAGAGGTGTAATTGTTGAACGTAAATCAAATGATTGAATGGGCAGCAGTTATCCTTATTCTTATAGGTTCCATTGTGAGTGTTATTAGCGCATTTGGAATGATTCGCCTACCAGATGTTTATACACGATCACATGCTGCTACAAAAAGCTCTACATTATCTGTCTTAACCTGTTTGTTAGGAGCGTTTATCTATTTCTGGGTGCATGACGGTTTTGTTAGTGTACGGCTCATTTTAGGTATTCTTTTCGTCTTTGTGACAGCACCCGTTGCAGGGCATTTAATTTGTCGTGCAGCCTATCGTTCTCGCGTTCCATTAGCCAAGGGCTCTGGTGAAGATGAATTAAAGTCAAAACTGTTCCCTGAAGAACATACGATAAAATAGAAGGAGAACTGCTTTGCCCTAAAGCAAACATAGATTGTTCAAAGAGAGCGGGGAAATCCCTGCACAAGAGATGAGAGAGCATTGGCTAGAAGGTAGTAAACATTGGACATTTCATAACATTCAAGTGAAAGGGAAGTTGATTGGTTTAATCAACTTCCCTTTCAAATTATTCTTGAAAAACTAATTGATACCCAGAGCCTCTTACCATAACAATTTTAGCTGTATGACCTGGAATCGTTTCAAGTTTTTTTCTTAAATTGCTGATATGAACTCGTAAGGCTTGTGTTTGTCCAAAGCTATCCTCGTCCCAAATAAGTCGGTACAGCTCGGCAGCTGGAAAAGCTTGATTACAATGCTGTGCTAAAAAGAATAAAATTTGGAATTCCTTTGTTGATAAAGTTAATACAGTATCACCAATTGAAACTTTTCCTGAGTGTATATGGAAGTGTAATGTATGAATAATTTTGGTTCCTTCATTTACAGAAGTATGTTCAATTGGTTGTATTAATTTTTTATGCTGCCTTCGTTCAAGTAGCCGCTCAATTGTTTTTAAGAGTCGGTTGTGGTCAATGGGCTTTAAAATATAATCTATAGCCTGTACATTAAAGGCCTCTAAAGCATAATTTTCGTAAGCTGTAACAAAGACAATATCTATATAGCTTGAAACATTTTCTATTTTAGAAGCAAATTCAAGACCAGTCATTTCAGTCATTTCAATGTCTAAAAACAAAATATCAGGTTTTAACATATCAATATTTACTAAACCATCTTTAGGATTCTGGAAGGTTCCAATAATCTCAATAGAGCCACTTGCCTTTAGCATGGATTCTAATAAACGAATGGCTAAAATTTCATCATCTATAATAACTGCTTTTAACAAGCTGCTCACATCCTCTATAAAGTAATTATTGGAAATCTTATTTCAACAGTCGTTCCTTTGTTTTCGTGGCTATCAAAATGGATAGTAGCGTTGTCGAATTTTTTTAATCTTTTGGAAATATTTAAAATACCAATGCCTTGACTAGCTGTTTTTTCACCATTTTGAATTTGCCTTAAAAGCTCTGAAGATATACCAATGCCGTTGTCAATCAGTTGGAAAATTACCATATGCTCTTCCTGCCTTATAACTAATAGTAGCTCGCTAAGCTCTTTTCTGATTTTCAAACCATGAAGAAGGGCATTCTCTACTAAAGGCTGAAGCAGTAAAGGAGGAATAAGGCATTGGATAGGCTCATCCATGCAAATATTAAATTCTAATTGCTCAGGATATCTAGTGCGATGAATATTTACATAGGCCTCAATAAGACTAAGCTCCTTTTCCAAAGGGACGAGACTGTTGGCATTTTCAAAGGCAAAACTATTACGTAAAAATGTGGCAAAATCTGTAATCATTGCCCGTGATTTATCTAAGTCTAAATAGCTTAGAGACAGAATGGAATTTAAGACATTATAAATAAAATGCGGTTTAATTTGTGCCTGTAAAAATGCGGTTTCCATCTTCACAGCTGTTTCTGCAGACTCCTTCAATAAAAGAAGATTGCGTACCCTTGTCTTTAGCTCGGTAGCATCTAAAGGTTTATGTAAAAAATCATTTGCACCAGTTTGAAAGGCTGCAATCATATCCTCTGGGCGAACCGCCGCAGTCAACATTAGAATAGGTAGCTCTGTAGACGTGTAATTTTGTCTAACTTGTTGACATATCTCATAGCCAGAAATAGAGGGCATCATAATATCTAAAATTAATAAATCGATACTAGGTTGTTGTGTAAGGTACTCAAATACATGATGTCCATTATCAATTGCTATAATAGAATAGTTTTCTTGTGTCAATATATCTATTAGTACCTTTAAATTAACAGCATCGTCATCCACAATAAGAATTTTTTTCTTTCCTATTTTTTCAACAATATGTGGAAATGTTAGAAAAGGATGCTGGTATGTTTGGATTGGGATTGATGGTAATTCCTCATTTGTCGGCTGACCTTTTCGTAATTTGAATGAAAAGGTAGTACCTTGTCCGACAATAGAATCCACAAATATTTTTCCACCCTGCCGCTCGACAAGCTCCTTTGTAATATGTAAACCTAATCCACTGCCACCGATTGAATAATTGAATTGTTGGAATGGGTTAAAAATGGTTTTTAAATTTTCTGGTGCTATCCCACACCCAGTATCCTTAACCTCAATTACTAGGAATGACTGTTTCTCATAACAAGTTATATCAATTTTTCCTTCATTTGTATACTTCACTGCGTTATGAATTAAATTATATAAAATTTGGCGAAGACGGTTTTCATCAGCTTGGACAAAGGTTCCCCGTTCTATATGATTATAAATTTTGACATTCTTGCTAATCGTGTAGGAAAGCACTTCTACAGTCATATGTGCAATGGCATATAAATCTACAGATGTCATCCGCAATGTTAATTCATTCTCCTTCAGCTTTGAAAAATCAAGTAAATCATTGACTAAATAGGATAGACGTTCTGCAATATTGAAAATAAGTGATACTTTTTCTTTTTGTTCGTCCGCTGAGATAGGTAAACTATTATCCTTTAGCATAGACTGCGAAATGCCTATAATGCCATGTAAAGGCGTTTGGAATTCATGAGAGGTTTTAGCGAGAAACTCATCCTTTAATTTATCTACACGTATCAGTGCCTCTGTTAGCTTGCCTTTTTCTAAATAAGAATCTGCAAAACGATGAGAAATATATAGGGAAAGCATTGTCAGGCAAATAAATGGTAACAATGGTGGTAGAGCACTCAGTTCAAGATTAATATTTGTATTTAGCGTTGCAACGATAAAATAAAGCAAAATGGCTAGGGAGCTTAATGTTAAATACATTACTCCAGTCGCACGTTTGTAAATTGCTATAATTTGCACATAGAAAATATAAACAATATTTGCGAATACATACAATGAGTTGATATTCTGAAATAGTGAATTAATGGATGTTGGAAGCAATGCAACAAGCATTAGAAGGGTACCTATTGCGCAAAACACTTTCACAACTAAACGGTTCATATGGTTTATTAGAGCACGGTAAAAATATAACAATATAAAAAGGCCTACAGCTATACTAGAGATCATTTGTATTTTCTGAAATGGAGCATAGGGAATATTTATAAAGTCTAGTAATAACTTTTCCCCATGAGTAAGGGTGTAGACCCCACTTGCAAAACAAAATATAGAGAAGTAAAGCTGTTCTATACCAAATTTTGAATAAAGATATGAGCCAAAAAAATAGATAAACATTGTTAAAAAACCTGCTAGGGTAATTAAATCGTAGAATATGGCACCCTCTCGAAGCTTTGCAATACTAGATTGATCCCCTAAAAAAATGGAGCTAATAATTCCTCCTCCTGGTGCATAATCAAAATTGGCAACATGTACAATCAATTCAAGTTCTTTTTTATCAGGCGAAAAATAAGCGGTATATGGGGTATTGTGGGGTATATAGCTGCTATCCTCAGCTGGCTCTCCACTATGTCCAACTCGCTTTCCGTTAATATACAATGCGTTCGACATTCGAATGTTACTCGTTTTAATTCCTAAAATATCTTCGGTATCATCGATTAAAACCTTGAGACGATAAGTCCCACTTTCAAATACAGGTATTTGTTGCCCATCAATTGTATATTTTGTCCAAGCTGAAGGGACATTAACAAGATAGCTTTGATAGGAATCAAAGGCTTCACCGTCCACTAAATGATTCGGGATAAATTCCCACTCCCCATCTAATTTGATAGGCGTATTATCGTGAAATGAATGATGACGTAAATCCATCACACCTTCAATCGCTTGCGGCCCATGCGACTTAGGTTGAGTTAAGAAAAAGGTAATGCCTGCTATCAGCACTGAGCCAATAATAATTGCGAACAATAACGATAATTTTTTCATCGTAAAAATCCCTTTCAAATGATTTATTTGGATTATACAAGATAACTTACGGCATTAATACAAAATTCCTACTAGCGATGAAATCTAAATATTGCGAGCTTAAAGGATGGCGATAATCTCTATCTCTGAACTGTTGAAATTAAGTTGTTTTTATGATGGAGGAATAAATAATGCTAAAACGGAAAATAGTAAAGTTACTTTGTAAAATGAATGAAAACAAAAAATAAATTGACTTATCAGAAAATTATGCATATAATATTTAGCTAAAATTTTTTTAGTTTATCTTGATTATTATTTCAAAAGAGTATATCTTAATTAGCAGATAGATTTTTTATTCTTCAACATGAATAAATATCCAATCAACTATATTCGAGAAATGTATTCTCATACACAATAAATTATAAATAAAAGGAGTTACAATTTATGAAGAACAAGTTATTCATCATGATGCTGGTACTAGTAATAGGTGTACTTGCAGCATGTGGCACTAAAGACAATAATGCAAGCGATACAGGATCTACTACGGATACAGAGGGTAAGCAAGTATTAAAAGTTGGTACATCAGCCGACTATGCGCCATTTGAATATGTGGATGCAGCAAAAGGCGAAGAAATTATTGGATTTGATATTGATCTAATCAAATTAGTTGGAGAAAAAATAGGCGTTGATATGCAAGTGCAAGATATGGACTTTAACAGTTTAGTGCCAGCACTACAAGCAGGGAAAATTGATGTCGTTATTTCTGGTATGACACCGAATCCAGAGCGTGAAAAAGTGGTAGATTTCTCAGATAAATATAATGAAACAGAGCAAGTAATCCTTGTTAAAAAGGATAGCGGTATTAAAAAAGAAGCTGACTTAGCTGGTAAAAAAATAGGTGTACAAACTGCATCTATTCAGGAAAACTTAGGTAATGAAATTGCGAAAAAGGTTGATGTAACAGTAGAAGGACGTACGCGAATCCCTGAGATTGTGCAAGATATGATGTCTAAACGTTTAGACGCAGGTATTTTAGAGGGTGGCGTTGCGAAAGGCTATTTAAAAACGAATGATCAATTAGAGGCTTTCCCAGTGGAAGAACAGCCTGAAGATTTCAAAGCAATCGCTGTTCCAAAAGGAAGCGATTTAAAAGATAAAATTAATAAAGCTTTAAAAGAGCTAGCTGAAGAAGGCAAAATCAAAGAGTTAGAAGAAAAATGGTTAGAAAAAGTTGAATAATAATTGCGTGCGATAGCTCTACTTTTGGGCTATCGCTTGTGCTTTTCATTATTATCCTTTAAGCCTCTTCTAAATTTGTGTTTGGTACAAAAAACAAAGCTACATCATGATGAAAAAGAAAGGAGGGAGCGCTGTGAATTTAGATTTTACAGCTATCGTTCCCTCTATTCCTTATATTTTAAAAGGGATAGGTGTGACACTTCAAATTGCAATCGGTGCATCCATCATTGGTTTTATCGTAGGTATACTTTTAGCATTATGTAAAATTGGTAAAGTGAATTTTTTACGTTGGTTTGCTGATTTCTATACGTCGATTTTCCGCGGTACACCTCTTGTATTACAATTACTAATTATTTATTATGCAGTACCACAATTACTAGATATCCAAATTGAGCCTATTCCAACAGCAATTATTGCTTTTGGTTTAAACTCAGGAGCATATATTTCAGAGATTATCCGTGCGGGTATCAATGCAGTTGATAAAGGACAAATGGAAGCTGCACAAGCATTGGGTATTCCATATGCAAAAATGATGAAGGATATTATTATTCCGCAAGCAGTAAAAAATATTTTACCATCCTTAGTAAATGAATTTATTACATTAAATAAAGAAACGGCAGTTGTGACAGTAATCAGTGCATTAGATATTATGCGTCGTGCCTACATTGTAGGAGGCTCGACATACCGTTATCTTGAGCCATTACTTTTTGCAGGGGTAATCTATTACATCATGACGCTTGTTTTAACGTTCCTTGGTAAACGAATTGAGAAAGGAATGAGAAAAAGTGATTAAAATTGAAGATTTACACAAATCTTATGGGCAGAATGAAGTACTAAAGGGTATATCAACTGAAGTTAAAGAAAAAGAAGTAATTGCTATTATTGGACCTTCAGGATCAGGTAAATCGACATTTCTTCGTTGCTTAAATTTATTGGAAACTCCGACAAGTGGGAAGGTAACGATTGCAGGGGATGTCCTGACAGATAAAGGGACAAATATAATGAAAATACGTGAAGAAGTAGGCATGGTATTTCAGCATTTTCATCTTTTCCCTCATAAAACTGTGCTTGAAAATTTAACATATGCGCCAATCAATGTGAAGGGTTTGAATAAGGCTACAGCTATCAACAAAGCAGAAGAGTTACTAAAGAAAGTAGGTCTGTTTGAGAAGCGTCAAGAATATCCAAATCGCTTATCGGGAGGACAAAAGCAACGTGTTGCTATTGCGCGAGCACTTGCCATGGACCCTAAAGTTATATTATTTGATGAGCCTACATCGGCACTTGACCCTGAAATGGTTAAAGAGGTATTGGCCGTTATGAAAAACCTCGCAGATTCTGGGATGACCATGTTGATTGTGACACATGAGATGGGCTTTGCTCGTGAAGTTGCTGATCGTATTCTTTTCCTTGATGGCGGCAAGCTCATTGAGGATGCTCCTCCAGAACAGTTTTTTTCAGCGCCATCAACACAGCGTGCAAAGGATTTTTTAGAGAAGGTTTTATAATAAAACAACAGGCATTTAGCTTCTCCGTTAGATGAGAGCTAAATGCCATTTTTATTGAAAGGACATATCAAATTGAGTCTGTAAGGTTTCTAATGTAAATAGTTCCTCAATATGATAGGCTCCTGCTGGATGTTTATTGTTAAGGAGATCGTTAGCTATAAATGCTGCAACTTTCGCTGTTACAAGTGATTCATCGCGATCAAGAAAGTCTAAGGTGAAGCTTGCTTCTTTGTGATGTTTTTTCCCAATGGCTTCTATTTGTATTCCACACACATCAGAACCAATTTTAATTTTTTGAATAAGTGAAGCGAGCATGATTTGTAGACGATTAAATTTTAATAAGCATGCAATTCTACTCTTTTGTAAAAAGGATACAAATTTATTGAGTGGCTCAACATCAAAGCCTAATCTTGTGACGATAGGAATAGAAGGGAAATGCTTTGTTAATGTATGCTGGTCAGAGAAATTAAATTGATACACACTTCGTTTCCCAATCTTTTTAAATTTAACGGTTCTCTTATTAGTAAAATTAGCAACCTTCTGATTCTTGTAGCTACTAAACGGTTTATTTAATTGATGCAATATCCAAAGAATTGCCGCGGTGCCATGTGTATCACCTGCCCCAAGTAAGATGGAAATATGCATCTTCTCGAGGCTGGATAATTGCCTTGCAGCATGCATGACCATTAAGTTGGTCAAACCTGGAGCCATACCAACACTAAAAATGGCTGTAGAATGTTTCTGTACAGCTAGTAAGTGGAGTGCCTCTAACTTTTTAAGGAAGGTATAACTTGCAGTAATATCGATATAGATAATCCCTTTATTTAAGCAAAGCTGTGCAAATGTAGTATCTTTTTGCTCTAGACACATAATGACCAATGATACATTTTCTAATTGCTCTGGGTGCACTTTTGCCAACACATCCAATTGAAGAGGTCTTACTAAGTTTTTGTGCTGGACACAGAAATCCTTAGCCTTTTCTATATTTCTTCCTGCAATCCATATTCTGTTGGGATAGCTTTGCAACAATAATTTTGCAATTTTCCCTCCCACTTCACCATAGCCTCCGATGATTAAGATATTCCCATTTTTCATATAGCAGTTCCTCCCTTAATAGCAACTAAAGCGTCAATCATATGTGTTTTAAAATAGGGAAGGATTGTTGTAAAGCCAGCCTCTTTCAGTAAATTAATAAGCAATTCAAGAGTAATCGGATGGGTTGTTACGCTAAAGGATTGCTCAAAGCGTTGCCAATGATCCTCACTTATTCCGTTATGAAGCATGGAGCTTCGCCAATAACAAAGCTCATGTTTGAACGTTTGTGAAGTTAAATCAGCATTTATTGACGAAATAAATAACACACCATTTTCTTTTAAGCTATCCGCAATCTTTTGAAGCATTGTTCTCTTTCGGTCAAGGCTTTCTATGAAATGTAAAACCAAATGACAACTAGCTACATCGAAGACCTCATTTACTCTTAAGGATAGTAGATCCTTCTCAACCCACATAATAGTAGGTCGTTGTGGTAGCGAGTCAATTTGCTTAGCAGCCAGCTCCAGCATTACCTTTGAGGAATCCACTGCTGTGAAATGGGCAGAAGGAAATGATTTGCCTAATGTGAGTAATTCCTGTCCGCCTCCAGCGCCTACCACTAAAAATTTATTTACAGTAGTAAGATCCTGAAGTATATTGACCATCATGTCATAAATAAGGTTATAGCCTATGATTTTTTGTCGAATGGACTGTTGATAAGTGTTGACAGAAGGACTGTCCCAGCTATGTATAGATCTATTCATTAAAATACCTCCAAAAAAATTATTTTTATGCGTTAAAATTTCGAGAGCAATTCCTTCATCTTTAAGCAATCATTCTGATGAAAGGCTGATGATTGTTTAGTGAAGTCACCTAGTATCTGTGTAGGACTATTCCCTAAAAATATCTGGTGGACCACCTTAACTAGGTATGAAAATAGTTTGATGTGCTAGACCTCCTATAAGTTGTAATGGCAATCTTTTTGCATATAGATTAGCTCCCATATTAAGAGGAAGTACCATAAATTGTGCTTGTTTTTTGTATTTGAGCTAAAAGGGTATCTACTGTTTCCCAGGTAATAAGTTCATTATCCTTCTGTTGTTTTGCCAATAGGATGCTTGGCAAAATAGCAGGCGATTTAGGTGCACGAATAGTAGCTTTAAGAGTTTGCTGTTCTTCTGAGATCTCACCACCCACAATTGTTTGAGATGATTTCTCTGAGCAGTCACTATTAACGGAAGTAGCTAGCAAGACAATAATGAAAAATAATTTTTTATAAAATAGTATTCCTCCTTGTTGAACTTCTGTACAATTCAATTAAGAATTATTCTCAATTATAAACTTTCGAAAAAAAAGAACTATCCCATATTTCTGGGGGGAGGTGGGTGTTTATGAAGGAAACACAATATTGGCAACGAAAATCTGACCAATGCTTAAAGCACAGCAAAAATTCATTTGAATATCGGCAATTGATGATTGAAGCTCTACGGAAACATATAAATTTTGATGCGTATTGCTGTACATTAACGGATGTACATACACTTTTTTCGGTAGGAGCAGTTACTGAACAATCAATAGAGGCGATTCATCAGAAGATTATGGAATTGGAATATACGACAGAAGATGTAAATAAATATGGATTCTTAGTACAAAGTGGGCAAAACATAGGCAGGTTAAGCGATTCCTCAAGTCGAAGCTTTCGCTATAGAGAAGTTTTAATGCCCAATGGCTATAGTGATGAAGTAAGAGCCGCATTAACTTACCAAGGACAATGCTATGGTTTTTTAACACTATTCAAAAGAGCTGAAAATGATCAGCCTTTATTTAAAGATCAAGATGTGGTGATTATAAAAAGACTGATACCAATTATGGGTGAATCATTAAAGAAGTTCTATCATTATATTATTGAGGAGAGGATTCCAGCTGTAGAAGGAGAACAAGGCATTGTTATTTTTGATAAAGAGTTAAAAATTCTTTCAAGTAATACCAAAGCTTGTGAATTGCTATCCATTTTAAGAAAGTATGAAAGTTTAGCAGAAATTCAAGTTCCTAAGCCTATTCAAGCTCTCTGTGCAAAACTACTTGCTGACAAGTACAATTCAAATACTTCTTTAATAGTACCTATCAAAGATACAGGCTATATTGCTATTCGGGCATCACTTTTGCTGACAAGCCAACAAGAACAGCAAATTGCTTTATTAATAAATGAAGCACCATCAAGAGAAATGCTCAATTTCTTAATAACGGCCTATAACCTTACCCCCAGAGAAAAGGAAGTAGTATTTGAAGTTATTAAAGGGATTCCTACAAAAGAGATTGCTTATAATCTTAATATTTCAACCTACACAGTACAAGATCATTTAAAGGTAATTTTTCAAAAAGTAAATGTCTCAAATCGAAATGAGCTAGTATGGAAAATTTTTTCCCGCTTCCAATTAGATTAATAAGTTGAACTAACGAATCTGCTAGCTCTCTAGCAGATTCTTCATGTTGCTGAAAAAAGATGATGTCAACGGCATAAAAAGCGACTTTGCAAGGTGAGCGGATGATTTCCGTTCCGCCAGCGTCCTTTCCAGGAGGCGTCCGATGAGCTGCTTCAATCACTAGCGTTGGCTCTAGGGTATCCACTGTGACGCTAAATCCCTTAGGAGTGACGCTGGCTCCACTCCAATCAAAAGTGTCTTTTCCTTATCTTTCATACTTAGCTGTAGTAAACAAAATAGCCCATTATTTGTATTACTAGAGAAAGGATAGGATTTTTTTCATTGTAGAGAAGTGATGGGTGACAACACTCTTCATAAAGAGTAGTGAAGACCTCCACCTTATTTGAAAACCTTTGCTAAAAAGGTAACACTTTTGTGGGGCGGATTGGAAGGCTACTTGACTCCGGTGGGATAGCGAGACAGGCGAACCCTGCATGGAATGGAAGCGGATCAGCGCTCGCCTACAGGAAAGTAAGTATAATGGAATTAAATCCATTTGATAGTTAAAAAGAAGCCAATAACTACACTTTAGCTACTAGTATCACTAATCATAATAAAAGGTTAAGAAAAATTAACCTAAAAAATGGAATAAATTCATAGTGAAATCTATTGACCTATAATATAATGAAAAAAAGGCTAAAAGCCACAAAATAAATGCAATAACAGACTTTTTATTTGGGTATTAAGTAATATTTATTACTAGGATTTTAAAAATCTGAATTTTGTGATAAATGAAGTATGGGATATATAGGATATGACTCTATAATTAGTAAGCTATTCAAGAAAAGAAGGGGGCGAGAGGATGGAAGTAGAGCTTAAGTCTATTACGAAAGACGACGAGCCATTCCTTTACGAAGTCTATGCTTCTTCTCGTAGGAAAGAAATAGATTCATGGGGATGGTCTGCTGAACAAATACAGCACTTTTTAGAAATGCAGTGGTGCGCACAACAAACCTCATATAGACAACAATTTCCACATGCAAGCCATTGTATTATTACTTCAGATGAGCAATATGTGGGGAGATTGTTAACAGAAGATTTACCTGAGCGACTATATATAATTGATATTTCTATTTTGCCAAGTTTTCAAGGTAATGGAGTAGGATCTTATCTCATTAGCAATCTTCAGCAAAAGGCAAAAGAAGAAAATAAACCAGTGATATTACAAGTTCTTCATACAAATCCTGCAAGAAATCTATATGAGAGACTAGGATTTCATGTAGTGTCAACTGATGAACTCTATTTAAAAATGAGGTGGCAATAAACGTATCAAGTCTTTTAAAGCTGCCTCTCGTCCATTATTAAAAACTAAAGAGAGGTGAATGTGAAGTGCCAATATCAAATTCGGCTTTACAGACATATGAAGAAAATTTACGGCAAACGATTCAGTACTTTTTTAATTTAGAGGGACAAATCGAAAGTGTCATTGTACACATTGACAGCAGTATCAAAAACTATATTCAAAAAAAAGAAAGGAGATTTTTATTAGCAAGTAAAAAGAAAGAGAAACATCTCGAAGAAGTAAGAATACTACAATCGGATTTACAAAAATCTTTAATTGGTATGGCACATATTAAACAGCTACTTGTCAATGAAATAAACACTTTGCAAAAAAATAACAGAGAATTACAGCAAACTTTTAAGGAAATGCTTCCCCTACTTCCATTTGCAGTATCAAGCATCCCTTTTGAGACAAGTTTTTCTTCAAATGTTCAATTCAACATATTGCTGTCCCTCTTAATTCAAAAAGAGATAGTAACAAAATTACCCCTTCTAACTGCAACAATTGAATCGAGTCAAGTAAATGAAATAATAGTAACCCTAGACAAGTTTGATGTGAACATAAAAGAGCAAATAAATGAAGCAAAAAGCAGTGTTGCTAAACTAATGTCAATCATAATGGATACTGAAAATGAATTGGACAAACTATTTGGCGATGTCGTCTCTAATTTAAATCAAAGTGATAAGTTGTCAGAATCGCCCTATACGCAACTTGATTTCATTGCTGAGATTAAAAGCAAAGGTGAGCAGTTGAAAATATGGGCCGATCATTATCAAATGCTTCATACAATGCTTGAAAAAGATATGGAATTCCAAGAAGCTGTACAACTAACGGCAAAAGTATTAAGCGAAAGTTTAGAGGAATCAGCGCAAATCTATCAAAACCAGAGAGTTTTACAAGGAGCTTATCTACTTGAAACAGGCGCGACCTATGTGACATTAGCAGAAGATTTAAAGCTTTCTGAACAACAGGCAAAGCTAATAGTAGCAGCATACTTATTGCTAAACCAAGAGAGCTTAGTAGTAGTTGCTGAACAAGTGAATTTGGAATTGATGGAGATTGAAGCTTTTTATAAAGAAAATAAAGAATTTTTTTCTTTAATTATTTCCTAAACAGAAAGGAGAAAATGCTATGCCAATTTCGGAATACCAATTAGACAATTATGTGAAGGAACTTCAACCCAGTATTAAAAATATAATTGAACTAGAAGACAAGCTTGGAAAAGCCGGTGGAGATATAGACAGTATTTTATCCAAATTAAACGATGAAGGATTTGATCTAGGTGCATGGCTTGGTGACAATCTATTTCGGACAGATAACCCGAAAAGGAAAGAAACAGCTATTCAACTGTTAAATGACTTAAACAATGAATTAAGTAATGCAAAAATTGATTTAAATATTTTAAAGCATGATATTCAAGACGAATTAAATACTTTATTAAAAGAGTATGGGGACTGGAAAACTTACTTTGATAATAGGTTACCATTTATTGCGTTTTCCATAGCTGTACCTAAATTCCAAGCTTTTAATCCCTTTCATCGATTAATGCTAGGGTTTGTATTAACCGTCGTATTGAAAGATATATTACTACCAATATTTGAGGTATTAGGGTTAGGTGTTGTAGGTCTTATTGTTGTTGTGGTGTTAATAGATGGAATAATTCAAGGCGAAAAAAGAATGGAGCTATTTGAAAATATCCAAAAAGAAACAAAGGCTGCAATGGAGGATGTTAAAAAGCTAAGGCAGGATATCAATGATGTGCAGGTGCAAGTAAATGCCTTTTTTGAAGATGTGGCAAAGAGCTTTCAAGAAACAGGCATGTTAACAAAGCCATATACAAACCATCAGGAGCTAGTATCGTTCGTTAAACAACAGGCTGGCACATTAAGACGTTGGTCGGATCAATATGATTCGATGAAGCGAATGATTAATAAAGGCTTAGATATTGAATTTTCAGCAGAAGTGGTTGCTGCAAATCTAGTAAATAAACAAGATGATGAAAATGAATTAGACAATTACAGCAAACTGTTAATGGGTGCCTACCTTATTGAAATGGGAGAGCCCAATAGTGTAGTTTCTCAAAAGCTTGATATGTCCCTAGAAAGAATTAAAAAAGTAAAAGCAACCTACATGTTATTTAAAATGCATACACCAGATGAAATTGCACAAGTCTTGGAAATGGATGTAAACGAGGTCATGACAATTCAAGAGACAAATAGCGATTTAATAGCAATTGTTAGCTAAAAAATAATCTTAGAATGGATGGATAATATGGCGATTACAGAAGCGACATTAGCAACCTATGTAGAAGAATTACAGCCCGCACTAAAAAACATTTATGAAGTAGAAGATAAGCTTGCTGAATGTAAAGAGGGAATTGATAGCATCATTTCTAAGCTATTGGACGAGGATTTAGAAATTAGTGCATGGCTTGGTGATAATCTATTTCGTACAGATAACCCAGAGCGAAAGGCACAAGCAATTAAGCTTTTAAAAGAGCTGAAAAGTGAGTTAAGTGAAACATCAATTGACTTAAATATTTTAAAGCATGATATCCAAGATGATTTAAATAGTTTGCTAATGGAATTCCTCGAATGGAGAAAATGCTTTAAAAATACGTTGCCACTGATTTCTTTATCAATCGTTGTGCCTTCTTATAAAAAAATAGCTTTAGATAAGTATGTGGCGCTTACATTATTTGTAGTTAATCAATGGATTGGAAAAATAAAAGTGCTGGATAGCTTAGTTGCGAAACTAGGTACGCTTGGTGCAATAGCCGCTGTCCTCTACCTTATTACAGGAATTATTCAAGGAGAATTGCGGAAAGAGTATTTTGAAAATATTCAAGCAGAAACGAATAAGGCAAAAGAGGATTTAACGAAGACTAAACAAGAGATTTATCGTGGACAAAGTCAAGTTAATGCTTTCTTTAAAGATCTTGCAATGACATTTAAAGAGACAGAACTTTTACAAGATACTGTTGTAAATCATCGAGAGCTAGTTTTCTTAGTAAAGGAACAAAATTATACATTACGCAAATGGTCTGATCAATTTAATGCGATGAAACGTATGCATGAAAAAGGGATGGATTTATCAGTGGCAGCGAGTATAGCTGCAGAAGCATTATGCAAAAATGCTATGGATCAAAATGAGTTACAAAAAATCACTAATACTTTATTAGGATCGTATTTGATAGAGAACCATACGGATTTAGCTGAAATCTCCAATATTTTAAAAGTTTCTGGAGATCAAGCAAAGAAAATAAAAGCTATGTATATGTTATTTACAAAGCATACACCATCCGAGATAGCAAGAGTTTTAGAAATGGAAATTCAAGATATCGAAGCTATACAAGAAGAAAATAAGGATATTTTAGCGAGTGTTGCTTGATATTGTTTGCAATTTCAGGAAAGAGGTGAGTGGCAAAGCAAAAATGAAAGATAAAGTGAAATTGCAAGTGGCATTAAGTGAAGAGGAAGGTACCCTTTATTCATTATTTGTATCTACAAGAAAAAATGAATTTGCCATATTAGAATTGGATGAGCAACAAATAGAAGGTTTATTACGTATGCAATACGATGCTCAAAAAGCTTCTTATCAGCAACAATTTCCTAATGCTAAATATGAAATCATAATGTACGAAAATTTAGGAATTGGTAGATTGATCACCGAGATACAGCAAGAAGCAATACGTCTGATTGATATTTTTATAATTCCCAAATATAGAGGGAGAGGAATCTGTACAGCGCTATTGAGGGAATTTCAGCATGTAGCTGCTGAATTGAGGTTGCCTATAGAACTTAATGTGTTGATGGGAAATCCTGCACAGAGGTTATATGAGAGATGTGGGTTTGTTGTGACGGGAGAGGTAGGGCCGTATGTGATGATGGCGTGGCATAGGAATTAATAAATGGTTTTTTGAATTTGAACTTGCTAAGTAGTTTTTAGCATTGGAGTTAAAGTGAGGGAATGCTGATTTTTATAAGATCGAATACTAATACGAATTTTTAAGTTAACGTGAGTGTCGGAGAACCTTTTCAAGCATATTTGAATTAAAGGAACTTTCCCACTGTAATAATAAATAAAATTAAAGTGAGGTATAAATTATGGCCGAAATGTATATAGGATCTATTGTGGCATGGTCAGCACCATTTGCTCCAAAGTACTGGGCGTTTTGCAACGGTCAAGAACTTCCAATTCAACAGAATCAAGCTTTATTTGCTGTATTAGGATTTCGATATGGTGGAGACGGACAGAATACTTTTTGCTTACCAAACCTGAATGGACGTGTACCAGTAGGTGCTTGTGGGAAATGGGGAATGGGAGGAACTATACCTCAAGGGGTCACGCCATATAATTTAGTACAGACTGGCGGTGTGGAGAAAGTAACACTTTCTCCATTAAATATGCCACAGCATACTCATAGTGCAACTACGTCTACATCTAATTTAACTGTAAGTAATATGAACGTTGCAATCCCAGCCGCCTCTCAAGGGGGAGGAAGTAATTCACCAAATAATGCAAGTCTTGCAGCTTCTGTAGATCACGGTATGGGAACAGCAGATTTTTATACGACAGGAGCTACGGATACAACCTTGAAGCCATTTCTCATCTCTGGTGGAACAGTAAGTGGGAATGTAACAACTACGATTTCTCCAGCTGGACAATCGGCGCCCTCTGCATTGGATATTCGGCAGCCTTTTCAAGCAATGAACTATATTATTTGTATTCAAGGTTGGTTCCCTACTCCAGAATAAATAAAATCTATTTTTAAATTTAAATAAAATCAAAGTGAGGTATATTATGGCGGAGAATTACACAGGAACGATTGTAGCATGGCCAGCATCATTTGCTCCACAGGGCTGGGCATTTTGCAACGGTCAAGAACTTTCAATTCAACAGAATCAAGCTTTATTTGCTGTATTAGGAGTTCGTTATGGTGGAGACGGAAAGAATACTTTTTGTTTACCAAACTTGAATGGACGTGTGCCAGTAGGCGCGTGTGGGAATGGGGGAATGGGAGGAACTATACCACCAGGAGTCACTCCATGTAATCTAGGACAGACTGGTGGTGTGGAGAAAGTAACACTTTCTCCATTAAATATGCCACAGCATACTCATAGTGCAACTACGTCTACATCTAATTTAACTGTAAGTAATATGAACGTTGCGATTCCAGCCTCCTCTCAAGGGGGAGGAAGTAATTCACCAAATAATGCAAGTCTTGCAGCTTCTGTAGATCACGGTATGGGAACAGCAGATTTTTATACGACAGGAGCTACGGATACAACCTTGAAGCCATTTACTGTCTCAGGTGGAACAGTGAGTGGGAATGTAACAACCACGATTGCGCCAGCTGGTCAATTGGCGCCTTCTGCATTGGATATTCGACAGCCTTTCCAAGCATTGAATTTTATCATATGTATTCAGGGAATATTTCCTAGTCAACAGTAGGTGGTGCAAAATGCTAGATTCGTATACCATTTCTTTATTTGGTACATAGAGGGAATAGTTTTGTTGGAGGAGATATTTATGAGACAACGTTATAAGAAAATAGTAAGTATCCTACTAATCTTTCTATTATTTTTTCAATGGATACCCAGTGCATTTGCTGATTTTACACTAGCAACACCTCCAAGTGTAAACTATAAAGCAGTGGCTTATGGTGATGGTAAATATGTAGTTACTGATACTACTGGTAAGGCTTATTATTCAACAAATGGTTCATCATGGACACAATCAACTATTATAACTGCCTTACAAACAATTAACTCAGTAGTTTATGAAAATAATCATTTTATGGCAGTTGACAATTCATCTAATTTTTATACGTCATCAGATGGGCAAACATGGACAACAGCTACTTCAGTAGATAGTAGTACCCCTCTTCATTCAGTAACATATGGATATAATAAATATGTTACTGTTGGTAATTTAGGTAATATGTATGTTTCAAGCAATGGGGTGACATGGCAAAAAAAAACCCCACAGACAAATCATCTTTATGGTGTAATATACGCTAATAATCAATTCGTCGCAGTAGGTGCTGGTGGAACGATATTAACATCTCCAGATGGGGAAAATTGGTTATTGCAAACCTCTAATACCAAAAATATTTTAAGATCTGTAATTTATGCAAATGGTCAATATGTGGTCGTTGGTCAAAATGGAACGATTCTCACCTCACCAGATGGGGAAAATTGGACAATCCAATACAATTTACCAGTAGATGCGATGTCTTTCCTCTTAACTAGTGTATCTTATGGAAATGGTCATTATGTAACAGTTGCAGCTTCTGGTAAAGTATATTACTCTAAAGATGGAATAAATTGGTATGAACAAGCGGTTGGTTTAGGTAAAACTATTTTACAGGGGGTTACTTATGGAAATGGCCAGTTTGTAGTAGTTGGTAATAGTGGAACTATACTGTATGGGAATCCAGATGTACCGACTCAAGCACCCGCAGTTATAACCTTAACCCCAGCGACAAATATTACGAGTACAGGTGCAACGGTAGGTGGGGAGGTAACTTTTGATGGAGGGGCCGAGATTACAGAACGTGGAATTGTGTATTCAACGAGTACCGAACCAACTACGGAGAATAGTGAGAAAGTAACTGCTATTGGAACAACGGGAGCGTTTAGTGTTGATCTATCAGGTCTTAATCCAAGTAGTACTTATTATTACCGAGCGTACGCGAAAAATTCGGTGGGAACTAGTTATGGTGAAAATGAGATGTTTGAGACACTAACTGTTTTGCCAGAATTGGGAGGCACGGTAAGCATCACAGGAGAGGCTAAGTATGATGGTGTGCTAACCGCGGATATTAGTGGTATCACGTATACACCAACAACGACAGCGGATGTGCCGACCTATCAATGGTATAGAGGGAACACGGTAATTCCAGGAGCGACCTCATTCACATATACGTTGGTAGAGGCCGATATCGGTGAGAAACTCAAGGTTACAGTTAGTGCCGATGGAACGCATGCGACAGGAAGTGTAACGAGTGGAGCGACGGCAACTGTGGAAAAAGCGAATGGTCCAAGTGCACCGTCAGCACCAACTGACGCCAGTAAAACGCCGACAAGTATTACGCTAAATGGAGTAGCAGGTCAAGAATACAGTAGAGATAACGGGACGACCTGGCAGGATAGTCCGATCTTTAGTGGACTCACTCCAGATACGGAATATATGTTTATCACGAGAGTGAGAGAAACTGCGACTCATAAGGCATCACTAGTAAGTGCAGGGGCACCAATCCAAACTCAACCTGTAGCGATTCCAGTAATAGGAGGCACGGTAAGTATTGCAGGAGAGACAAAGTATGGAAACGTATTAACCTCGGATATTAGTGGCATCACGTATACACCAATAACGTCATCAGATGTACCAACCTATCAATGGTATAGAGGGAACACGGTAATTCCAGGGGCGACCTCGTCCACGTATACATTGGTAGAGGCGGATATTGGTGAGAAACTCAAGGTTACAGTTAGTGCCGATGGAACGAATGCGACAGGAAGTGTAACGAGTGAAGTGACGGCAACTGTGGAAAAAGCAGATGGACCAAGTGCTCCATCAGCACCAACTGAAGCCAGTAAAACAACAACAAGTATTATGCTAAATGGAGTAGCAGGTCAAGAATATAGTAAAGATAACGGGACGACCTGGCAGGATAGTCCGATCTTTAGTGAACTTACTCCTAATACTGGGTATATGTTTATCACGAGAGTGAAAGAAACGGCAACTCATAAAGTTTCGTCAGTGAGTATAGGAACACCGATCCAAACTCAACCTGTAGCGATTCCAGTAATAGGAGGCACAGTAAGCATCGCAGGAGAGACAAAGTATGGCAGCATGCTAACCGCAGATATTAGTGGGATCACATATACGTCACCGACGATAGAAGATGTGCCAACTTATCAATGGTATAGAGGGAACACGGCCATTTCAGGGGCGACCTCACCTACGTATACGTTAGTTCAAGCAGATATTGGAGAGACGATTAAAGTTACAGTCACTGCCGATGGAACGAATGCGACAGGGAGTATAACGAGTGGTGAAACAGCTTTCGTGGAAAAAGCGGATGGACCAAGTGCTCCGCCAGCCCCAACCGAAGCCAGTAAAACATCGACAAGTATTACGCTAAATGGGGAAGTAGGTCAAGAATATAGTAAAGATAACGGGGCAACGTGGCAGGATAGTCTAATTTTTAATGGACTAATCCCTGAAACGGAGTATACATTTATCACGAGAGTGAAGGAGACACCCACTCACAAGGCATCACTGGTAAGTACAGGAACATCGATCCAAACACAAACTCAAACTCAAACTGTAGCGGTTCCAGAAATGGGAGGTACGATAAGCATCACGGGAGAGACGAAGTATGGAAGCGTATTAACTGCAGATATTAGTGGGATCACGTATACGCCACCAACGACAGCAGATGCACCAACCTATGAATGGTATCGAGGGAACACGGCCATTTCAGGAGCGAACTCTTCCACATATATGTTGGTTCAAGCAGATATTGGAGAGACGATTAAAGTAAGAGCCAGTGCCGATGGAACAAATGCAACAGGAAGTGTAATGAGTGGGGAAACAACTATTGTGGAAAAAGTGGATGGACCAAGTGCTCCGCCAGCCCCAACTGTAGCCAGTAAAACATCGACAAATATTACGCTAAATGGGGTAGTAGGTCAAGAATATAGTAGAGATAACGGAACAACGTGGCAGGACAGTCCGATCTTTAGTGAACTAACGCCTGATACAGAGTATACGTTTATCACGAGAGTGAAAGAAACGGCGACGCACAAAGCTTCATTAGTAAGTGCAGGAACCCTAGAGAATACTTCTGTGATGAGTACGTTTACTATCACCTACAACGGCAATACAAACACAGGAGGCACAGTTCCAACAGATAGTGTAACGTATGAGCAAGGAGAAACTGCAACAGTTCTGGGTAATATAGGAAATCTAGTAAAAGTGGGTTACACGTTTGAGGGCTGGAACATGCAAGCAGATGGAAAAGGAATAGATTATGCACCAGATTCAACTTTCATAATGGGTAGTGGAAGTATAATATTATATGCAAAATGGAATCCAGTGACTGTGACACATACGGTAAGCTTTGATGTGGCTGGCGGTAGTGCTGTCTCAAATCAGACGGTAGTACATGAAGGAAAAGCAAGTCAGCCAACGAAAGCGCCAACGAAAGCGGGCTATACATTTGGTGGCTGGTATACAAGTAATGCCTACACAACACCATATAACTTTAATACTGCAATTACAGCAAACACAGTGATCTATGCAAAATGGATTAGTAATAATACAGGTGGGGGCAATACTGAGCCTTCACCAAATCCTGATTCTGGTTCATCAACACCTTCAACTAATGTAGAGGAAATTGTGGTAGATGTTGAGTCTGGTGATGGTGACCTAGTTTCTAAAACAACAATAAAACGAACAAAAAATGTAGATAACACTATAAACGATGAAGTGACATTAACGGCACAGAGTGCAACAGAGACAATTAGAAAATTAAAGGAACAAGGAAATGATAAAGCAAGGATTATTATCCCAGACGAGAAGGATCAAGTAAATCAAGTCCAAGTGTCCATTCCTAAACATGTGCTGTCACTTTTGCAAAATGGAGCAGTCCATCTCGAAATTGTTACCGATAACGTTAGAATTGAAGTTCCAAAAACTTCATTGGAAATGTTTAGTGAAAATCTATACTTCCGACTCGTTCCGATAAAAGGGCATGATAAACAGCTAGAGATTGTAGAACAAGCCAAAAGGGAAACCGTTGTGCAGCAATTGGTAGAAGGTGCGGTTGTAGAGTTACTTGGTCGTCCAATGAGCATTGAAACCAATATGCAAAGCCGTCCTGTTAAATTAACATTGCCGTTGCCTACAGATTTAACAGATGAACAATTTGCCAATTTGGCGATCTTTATCGAGCATAGTGATGGCACAAAAGAAGTTGTACGTGGGAAGATTGTAGAATATCAAAAGGGAATAACAGGTTTACAGTTTGAGGTGAATAAATTCTCCACCTTCTCCATTCTCTACTTACCAGAGAAGGAAGAAGAAGTGAAGGAGCCAATTACTGAGGGTGTTACCCATCTACCTTACATTCAAGGCTATCCAGATGATACCTTCCGTCCAAATGCTCCTGTTACACGCGCACAAATGGCGAGTATGTTTGCACGTCATATAACTAACAATGACATCCCGGAGGCAAGTGCAACATTTACGGATACTGTGAAGCATGATGCTAAAGATGCTATAGAATTTGTAACAGAAACAGGACTATTTAAAGGAATTACTGCAACAAGTTTTCAGCCAAACGGTTCGATTACGCGTGCACAGATGGCTACAGTGGCAGCCCGCTGGATAGAACAGCAATGTGTAGAACGTCCTGATGCCGATTTCTGTCCACCAACCTCACAAAGTCCAGCATTCAAAGATGTGAGCGTCCATCATTGGGCAGTGAAAGCAATTGATACTGTCAATGCAGCGGAAATTATGACAGGAATAACAGCCGATACATTCAATCCAGATGGATTTTTAACACGTGCACAAGCAGTGAAGGTATTAAATCGACTGTTTGAACGTCAAGTTCTTATTGAAGATCAAACACCATTATTTAAAGATGTTCCAAAACACCATTGGGCATTTTATGAGATTCAAGAAGCCGCAAAAAAATAACCAAAAAGAGGGTACGCGATTCGTAATGTAATCGCAGTGCCCTTCTTTTTCATGGCTCGAAATGGAATTTATATCCCGAACCCCTCACTGTTATAATCTTTGCTCTATGGCCAGCAACGGATTCTAGCTTTTTACGTAAATTACTAATATGAACCTTCAATGCCTGTGTATGCCCGATACTTTCCTCTGCCCAAATAAGCTTATACAGCTCTGATGGGGGAAAAATTTGTCCTGGTCGTTGTGCTAGAAAGAAAAAAATTTGAAATTCCTTTGTAGATAGGGCTAATGCTGTGTTACCGATATATACTCTTCCAGAATGAACATGAAAGTGAAAATCCTCTATTATATGAGCTTCTTCCTCTATGTGGTGTACAGCAGCTTTAACTTGAAATTGCTTTCTACGCATGGATATTCTCTTGATTGTCTTCATTAAACGCTCTTTCTCAATAGGCTTTAAAATATAGTCAACAGCCTGTACATTAAAAGCTTCTATTGCAAAACGCTCATAGGCAGTGACAAATACAATATCCATTAAAAAAGGAAGGTCTGCAATCTTACTAGCAAATTCAATACCATTCATTTCCGCCATATCTATATCTAAAAAAAGAATATCAGGTTTGAGTGTAGAGATGTTTGCTATAGCTTCTAGTGGATTTACGAATTTTCCGATAATAGTAACAGCGCTATTATCATGTAATGTAGCTTCTAATAAATTGATTGCTAAAATTTCATCATCAACTATGATGGCTTTTAACATTTTTTCACCTCTTATCATCTAAATTTAGAATATTATGTAGGGCGACTTTTCGTCATCAATTCTATACTTGCCTGTAGCAATGGAGGGTAGAATCTAAAATTATTCATTTCTAGATATTGTGTAATTTTTTGGAGGTTAATAATCATTTACCCTCCAATCTAATAGATCATTACCTGCAGTAAAGCAATTCTTTTCTCCTTTAACTGATTTAAGTTTATTAGTATTCTCGCACTTTAGTAAATGAGATGCATTTCCCAAATCGTGATGTATTATGAGTGGATAATAAAATATGCCTTTCTACCCATATTATAGCATGCCAATAGTTAACGAAAAATAGATTAAACCGTGTATCATAATCTAATGCTAAAAATTTTAAGTTAAGTGTATTTGTGCATTTTGTGTATTTAAAGTGCATATACTTACAATCACTCTGTTTTTTGCTTATAATGAGAAAGTCAGAATTATTTCTGAAAAAAGTAGCCACAAAGTGAGCGATTGCGATTGAAAAAATTATTATATGGTATCTTCTTTGTTGTTTTTATAGTCATTTTTTTGTACGTAAACAATCACTGGCTAGTCGTAAGTAAACATGTGTTTGAATCAGAAAGTGTGCCTGACAGCTTTGATGGGCTACGCATTGTACAAGTTTCGGATTTACATGACGCTGTCTTTGGTGACAAGCAACAAAAATTGATTGCTAATGTAAAGGATACAAAGCCTGATTATATTTTTATCACAGGTGACGTGATCGATAGTAATCGCTATAATTTAAAACAAAGTCTACAAGCAGTGGAAGGACTAGTTAAAATAGCGGATGTTTATTATGTACTAGGAAACCATGAGGTAGCGTCAAATAAGGTGAATGAAATTTATGAGGCGCTGTCATCGTTAGGGGTACATATTATGTCCAACGAATCGACCGTGTTAGAGCGCGACGGGGAGCGCTTGGCGATTGTTGGTATTGAGGATCCGTTAATGGGTAGAACAACAGAAGATATGCTGGACATTGCAACGGCCTATTTGCCAGACGATATGTTTAAGTTGTTACTAGCACATAGACCAGAACTATTTAATACGTATGTAAATTACCACATAAATTTAGTATTTTCGGGACATGCGCATGGTGGGCAAGTTCGTATTCCTGGGCTTGGAGGACTTGTTGCACCAGGACAGGGGCTGTTTCCAAAATATACAGCTGGTGTCTACGAAGCAGGCGCGACGAGAATGGTAGTTAGTAGAGGGTTAGGTAATAGCTCAGTACCATATCGCATTTTTAATCTACCAGAAATTATTGTGATGGATCTAAAGAAAAAATAAGCACTGCGTAAAATTTACGCAGTGCTTTCAATTTGTTTGCGTTCTATACGTTTAACGAGGTAAATACTTATTTCATACAAAATAATCATCGGTATTAATACGAGTAACTGACTTATAAAGTCTGGAGGCGTGATAACAGCAGAGCCTACGCCCATTGCGATATAAGACCAGCCTCGTATTTTTTTCATGGATTCAGCAGTCAGTACACCAATGGCTGATAAGAATAGGGCAACAATCGGTAACTCAAATAATAGACCAAGCGGTACTGTAGTCATGATTAAAAAGTGCATATATTCATTTGCTGATACCATGACATCGAAATTGGTAGCTCCAATGCTTACTAAGAATGTATAGCTAAGTGGGTTTACGACGAAATAACCAAAAGCTACTCCTACTAAAAATAGAACTAACATGATTGGTGCATAGAGGCCTAAAAATCGACTTTCCTCTTCTTTTAAGCCTGGTTTAATAAAGCTCCATAGAAAGTGGACGAGGAAAGGCATTGCAAGACCAAAAGCTAAAGTAGTTGAAATCGTCATGTAAAATTTAACTACTTCTAGCGGTCCTAAAATAACGAGTGAGTGACCTCGCGTTATAAATGGAAACCAAATATTAATAGTAGAAAAGACAACAATGAAAAATAAAATAAAAACCGTTAACCCTTTGATAATTTGCTTACGTAAATCACTAAGATGCTCCAATAATGAGGTAACAGGTATCAGGGGTTCATCTGACACATGATCCTCTTCAATTGCTACCGTAGGTATTTCAACTAAAGCCTCCACTGGTTTTGGAGGCTCGGCTTGTGGTTTATCTAGAGGGCTTAAATATTTTCTTTTTCCGTCTTCATATGGATCCATAGGAAACCCTCCTACGAAGCATCAGATTTTTTTTCGACCTTTTTCACGGTATCATCTTCATCATCCATAAGTCCCTTAGTAGACTTTTTAAATTCTGCAAACGTTTTACCAACCGCTCCACCGATTTCTGGTAATTTTTTTGGGCCAAATACAATTAATACAATCACTAAAATAATGATTAATCCAGGTACTCCAATTGCTCCTAGACCTCCCATAAGTCTTGCCTCCTTTAGAATGATTTTTTATACTAATGAACCACCTGATTGACTGTATTTGATGACTCCCTCAGCACAACGGTAGGCAAGTGCCCCTAATGTGCCGGTTGGATTATAACCACTATTGTGTGCAAAGTTGCCTGCACTTACTGCGAAAAGGTTATCAACATCCCAGTGCTGTAAGTAATTATTCACAACACCTTGTTCTGGTGTTAAGCTCATTACCGTACCACCAGTATTATGCGTTGTTTGGTAAGGTACGATATTGTAATCGGTAATTTCTGCGTTAGGGACAATTGTTTTTGCACCCATTTCCTTCATAATGTCAGCTGCACGTGCAGAGATGTATTTATGAAGAGCTCGATCTTGATCAGTAAAATTGTATGTTAACTGAGTTAATGGTAGCCCGTAAGCATCCTTATAGGTAGGATCCAGCGATATATAGTTTTCCTTATGTGGCATAGATGCTCCTTGCGCACCAATCCCAAATGAACGTGTATAGTAATAAATAGATTGCTTTTTAAATTCTGGTCCCCAAGTAGGCGTATCAGGCGGGGTTGGATTTGAGCCGATTGGTCGTGTACCTGTCTGTGTAAGCGCAATATTACCTCCGTGAATAAAATCTAAATCACTATGGTCAAAATTATCCCCATTGTAATCGTCTATACACATGCCTAACGAACCTGCACCCATAAATGTATTGTATTGTTCCTCGAAGAACCCAGCGGCACCAGGCAAGATTTGATAACAATAGTTTCTGCCAAGTGTTCCTTTGCCAGTAGTAGGGTCATATCTTTCACCAATGTCAGAAACCATTAATAGCTTGGCATTATTAAAGACATAACTAGTTAATACAACAGCGTTAGCTGGCTGAATGAATTCTTCTCCCGAAACAGTATCGATATATCTTACACCTGTAGCCTTGTTACCTTGCTTTAAAATTTCAACAACATTGGAATTGAAGCGTAAATCAAAATTTCCTGTCTTGAGGGCTGTAGGGACAACTGTAATTTCTGCAGATGACTTTGCACCATATTCGCATCCAAAGCGTTCACAAAAACCACAATATTGGCAAGCGTTGATCGTTTCGCCATCTGGGTTTTTATAAACCTCTGATACGTTAGCTGATGGAACCATATAAGGTGTTAGCTTCAGGTTTGTTGCAGCTTTTTCGAATTGTGCAAGCATAGGCGTTTTTTTCATAGGCGGTGTTGGATAGGGATTCGAACGCTTTCCACTAAATTTATTTTTATCATCACCCGAAATACCAGCTGTTTTCTCGAACTTATCGAAATAGGGCTCTAGCTGATCATATGTTAAGCCCCAATCCTGAATCAGATAATTCGGTCCCAGCTTATTAGGTCCATAACGTTTATCTGTTAATGTTTTGATTTGGAAATCATAGGGTAAAAATCGATAAGTCATGCCATTCCAGTGTGTTCCTGATCCACCCAGACCCTCTCCAAGTAGGAAGGAGCCAAGCTGACGCATTGGTAATGCCTTCATATTGCGATCATTACGAAAGCTTACGGTCTCTTTAGAAAGATTTTGCATTAAATCATATCGGATGGCATAACGGTATTCGTCATGAACATTTAAATAATCCTCGGTCCCACGCTTTTGACCTCGCTCTAAACCGACTACCTTTAAGCCAGCTTTAGCACATTCTGCAGCAACGATACCGCCAGTCCAACCTACACCAACTGTTACTACGTCTACACTCGGTAATGTTTTAGCCATTTTTTATCCCCCCTTAATGGTTGCCTAATGGATTAGGCTCAATTTTTTGGAACTTGGCATCTTCTATTTGTGTAATATAAGCCATCTGGTGACCAGGGAAGCCCTTCATACGCCAGCCATCCATATTGCGATTTCCTCCATACATAGGGTCAGAATAAGCTCCCTCTAATGTTGCTGCTCGTAATAATGTAAAGAAGAACGCGGAAGTAACCCCAACCATTTCTATGTCACCTTTTTGGAAGGCAGTTAATATTTCATCCATTTGTTTGCCATCTAAATCGTTAAAGCTTTTCTTATAACGCTTTTGTGCTTCATCCTCCATTTTTTGGATACCCTGTCTAAAAATTTCCGCTCGCGTTAAACGGCTCTGGTAGCCTTGAGTTGGGGCACCTACATCAAATGGACCTTGCATATATTCTTTAGAGTTACTCCCATAATTTCCTGCAAGTTGATGATCGATAAAATAGGGAACGTCTAAACCAATAGCTCCTGGTCCCAAATCGTCCTCTGGAAAGATACGTTCCGTGGCCTTTGATAAGATACTAAAATCTTTTTCATTTCTGAAAAACATCTTAGCTTTTGGTGAGCCTGTGGCCTCATTCGTTGTTTCATGACCACCATGCTCTAGGGTAGAAGTACCTTTACCATTGATGTTGTAACCAACTAATCCTCCAATTAAACCACCACCGACTAATGTACCAGCAGCAATACCTGTAGTTTTTAAAAAGTCTCGACGAGAAACATTATTTTTGTCTGAACTCATGGAAGTCCTCCCCTCAAAATGTGTTAAACGGATCCTATCTTTAATAATCAGCAAAAAATGTGAATTATAATCAATTTTTGTTGGAAAATGTTTTAATTTCCTCCATTAGCATGATGTACTCTCCTTTTAAATGACAAGAGGGATCTATGAATTGAAAATTTTGTAGAAAATTGTTAGCACTATAAAGGTAGTGTAAATGGTATCATTATACATTTATTAATCATATTGGAAAACTTTTGTTGACTTCTACTTTTAGTGACTTTACTCTGAAGTTATGTAAAAATATGCGGATTGTATAGCTAAAAATGGAAGAAGTGAGAAAAAGAGAAATGTGGTTAAAAGGAATTGGCGGTAAATTAATTGTTGCAATTATAGCTCTTGTATTTGTAACATGTGGCACGCTTGGGCTATCTACTTGGATAAATAGTACAAAAGCCGTGAATGAGCAAGTGGAATCTAATTTGGTATCTAGAGCAGAGGATGTTTCCCAATACATAGAAGAACACTTCCAATTAACACTAGTGGAGGTGGAGGCAATTGCAGAGCAAGAGGCAGTTCGGAGCATGGACTTTGAAAAGCAAAAGCAGTATCTATCGAAACGTCTTGCCGGTAATGAGAATTATTTAGGTTTTGGCATTATCGATGCTAATGGAGTTGCCCATTATCTGGATGATACAACAGCTGAACTAGGGGATCGTGATTACGTAAAAGAAGGTTTTACTGGTAAGTCTGTCATGTCAGAAATTACGATTAGTCGTGTAACAGGTGAACCAGTCATTTTAATTGTTTCTCCAATTGATACAGTGACAGGTGAAAAAGCCTTATTATTAGCACGTATTGACGGCTATTACCTATCTAAAATTGTAGAAGACATTAAGGTTGGAGACAGTGGCTATGCATTTATGTTAGACGCTAACGGAACAATTATTGGACATAATAATCACTCGTATGTGAAGGAGCAATACAATCCAATTAAGGAAGCAGACAAAACAGGTATCAAGACAGGCAGAGCAATGGCTGCTAAAGAAATGATTACTAATGATAACGGTTATTTTACTTTTAAAACGGAAGATACAGGAACTAGTCTAATGGGCTATCATACCCTCGATAATGGTTGGAAAATGGGGGTTATCGCACTAGAAGATGAGATGCTTTCAGGGCTTACTAAGCTTAAGACCAACTTCATTGTCACTACGATCATTGTTTCGATACTTGGGCTATGCATCTCATTTGCCATTTCTCGCTCTGTTAGTAGACCACTTCGACATGTACTTCGCATTAGTGAGGGCTTATCGAATGGAGACTTTACACAGGAGATTCCAGAAAAATATTTGAAACGTATTGATGAAATGGGAACGATGGCACGTGCATTAGATCGCATGACTGATAATATGCGGGAAATGATAGCCAAAGTGAGTCAAGAAGCAACGGCAGTGAATGAAGCTGCGTGTGATTTAATGGGAGATGTAAATGGAGTAACAAAGCGTTCAAAGCAAATTGCTGGTGCAATAAGTGAAGTAGATCGAGGGGCACAAAGCCAAACTGTGATGGCAGAGGAAAGTGCCTCAGCAATGGAACAAATGGCAATAGGGATACAAAATGTAGCTGAAGTTGCCTCCTCAATTGCTTGTAATACAGATTTTATTTCCCAGAAAATTAGTGAAAGCAATCATGCAGTTCAACAATCCGTTCTATGTATGAATGAGATTCAGCAAGGCACAACAGATGAACTATCAATTATTCACAAACTAGAAAAAGAGTCAGAAGAAATTAGCTTAATTTCAAAAATGATTACCGATATTTCCGATCAAACAAATTTATTGGCATTGAATGCCTCTATTGAAGCAGCACGGGCTGGAGATGCTGGTAAAGGCTTTGCCGTTGTAGCAGAAGAAGTTCGCAAGCTATCGGAGCAAACAGCAGAATCAGCTACTAAAATTAATGTGCTCATCGAAAGAGTTCAATCTTATACATTAGAAGTAGTAAAAGCAGCGGAATCTGGTGAAGATAATGTTGAGCGTGGTTTAGCTTCCATTGAGGCAGTAGGAGAACGCTTCGAGGAAATGGTTCAAGCAGTAGGAGAAATAGCAGGTCAAATTGAAGAAATGAATGCTTCAGCTGAACAAATGTCTGCCAACACGGAGGAAGTTTCCGCGTCTATGGAAGAAATGGCAGCTACTGCACATGCGGCCAGTGATTATGTGCATGAGGTAACAGATGCAACAGCGGAACAGTTGAAGACGGTAGCAGTAATGAACAATCAAACTGAAAAACTATCAGAAATGGCAAAACGTTTATATGAAGCCATTCAAAAATTTAAATATTAAATTAGAGAGGAACTGTCTATTAATGATAGCTCCTTCAGAGTGTTAAAAAACAAAATCATTCATACAATTTTTGTGAAAGGTGAAGATGGATTACCGCTCCATGCAGGGGCTCGTCTGTCTCGCTATCCCACGGTTGTCAGACACCCCCTGGAAAGGACGCTGGCGGAACGAAAATCAACCCCTCACCTTGTCAAAAATTCTTTTTCTGCTAGTAACATTGTCTTTTTTCAACAATATAGGAGGAGCCGTAATTTTAATAACAGCTCCTCTATTATAATGCAATTAAGCGTCTTGCATCGCTGCTAGTAATTCTTCTTTCGAAACGGTGCAATCGCCACCACCTTGTACCATTTGGTCACTTCCGCCACCTTTACCATTAATAAGAGGTAGTGCCTTTTGGGCAACATCCTTCATGCTTTTTGAAACATTATTCCCTCTTGCTGCGACGAATTGTAGTTTGCCTTCATTTTCAGATACAAGTAGAGCTATTACATCTTTTTGTTCCGTAACAATCAAACGTGCTATTTTTTGTAGCTCTTGCATTGTTCGCTGATTAAAAGCAGCTGTTACGACACCTTCGCTATTAACAAGTGCCCTTGCTTCATACGTGAGTAATTCCTCTTTCGCAGCAGCGAGAGCCTTTTCTGTAGTTTTTTGAGTAGATAAAACTTTTGAAAGTGCTGTGGCAGCTTCAATCTCAGGGACACTTAATTGACGAGCAACGTCCGCTAATACTTTTTTACGCATGCCAAGCTCAGTCAAAACGCGTTGACCACACACAAAAGAAACGCGCACATTGCCCTTCATTTTCTCCGTACCTAATATTTTGATGGTACTAACTTGCCCTGTGGATGTAGGGTGAGTGCCACCACAACCGTTGTAATCAAAATTAGGGATAATCACAAGTCGGATGTCTCCCGTCACTGCGACTTCTTTACGAAGATTATAGTTGCCCAGCTCTTGCTCTGTAACCCAGGTAGTTTGAATAGGGCGGTTCTCTAAAATTATGTCATTGGCTCTTGCTTCTGCCGCTGCAAGCTGTTGCTCAGAAATCATTTCTATAGCAAGATCAATTGTTACTTGCTCACTGCCTAGATGAAAGCTTACAGTCTGCGCATTAAAAAGCTCTACAAAAGCAGCTGTTAAAATATGTTGGCCAGCATGTTGCTGCATATGATCAAATCGTCTTGGCCAATTTAATTTGCCATGTACGACACCATCTAAAGTCGATAGATCACCTTCAATATAGTGACGAATTTCATCATCCACTTTTTCAACATCTATGACCTCCAACGCATTCAATGTACCTGTATCGTGAGGTTGACCACCACCAGTGGGATAGAAAGCGGTGTTCGATAGTACAACATACTGACGGTCGAATTCATCAGTTCCTTTACTAATAATAGTTGCATCAAACTCTTGTAACATAACGTCTTGATAATATAATAGCTCTTTCATGAAAAAGCCTCCTCGTATGTAGGGAAATTTAGTTCTAAATTAATTCCATTTCATTGTGGCATAATTAACTACAGGTGTATACGGGTTTTCTAGTTGACCCATGCTGAAATTGATTTAATATAGAAAAGAACAGCTAAAGAAAAAGGAGCAAATATAATGGAAATTACACAATTCTCAATGGAAGAAATTTTAGACCCAACAAATATTATTGAAGGTAAGCGTTATGAATTTATTCTGGATGTAGAAATTGATGAAGAGGATGAGCTTTACCACGAAGCTGGTATTGAAATTCGTGTCCTTATAGGTGAAAAAAACGAAGAACCATTTATATTAAATTACTTCATCATGGAAAAGGCTGAAGGTGAATATTTAGACTTTGCATTAGAGGATGATGAACTAGAAGAAATTTTGACATTCTGTAAAGAAGAAATAGCAAAAGCATAGTAAGTAACAGGTAGAGAGTATATATTCTTTACCTGTTTTTTTATTGAATTAAGGATTATGTAAGCTTGATGAAATATACATGTAGTATTGAAGGACTAAACTTAGTTTTAGTGTTCAGAAAATAGGGCAATTTAAAGAGAGAGGTGTTTCTATGTCAACGTACACACAATCCATTTTTATAGCATTTTTCATAACCATTATTTTATCCTTTGTACTATTTATACCATGGCTAATTTATACGTATCGCAAGTATGGATACTTATCGATGTCCAAAACCATTATCATGTTCTCATTTATTTTTTACTTTTTATCTGCGCTTTGCTTAGTATTACTACCATTTCCGTCTACAAGAGATACTTGCTCACTTCAATCCGCAGACACCGTTCATACTAATTTGCGACTTTTTCAATTTGTTGATGATGTTTTAAAGGATAGTGGCGTTGTTGCCACAAATCCATCTACATGGCTTGCTATCACAAAACAGCAGGCATTTTTTCAAGCCTTCTTTAATTTCTTACTATTAATGCCATTCGGCGTTTACTTGCGATATTTTCTTAAAGAAAGAAGGTACTGGAAACGTGCATTTTTAATTAGCTTTTTGCTAACATTGTTTTATGAGGTCACACAAAGAACAGGCATTTATGGCATCTTTAATTGCGCATACCGAATCTCTGATGTCGATGACTTATTACTAAACAGTATAGGTGCGCTCCTAGGTTTCTTCCTAGCACCAATTGTTTGGGCATTATTCCCCTCTCATGAAGAGGTTGAGACTAAAGCTGCTGAAATGGAAAAAAATGATATTGTTAAGCCGATTTCTATTTTACTAGCATTGGTCATTGATTTATTTATCGCCCAATTGGTTTGGGTGATTATTGGTGTTCTGACAGGGTATAGCGGTACTTTTGAATTTTTAGTGAAAATGGCTCTGTACATTATACTCTTTGGTTTGCTACCAAGTATGATGAATGGCGCAACGCTTGGTATGAAGGTGATGCGTTTTACAATGGTCAACAAGAATGGTAAAAGTATTGTAAAGCAATCATGGCGTCGTTGTATTGCTATTATCGCTACCTTGTGTTTATCAGATGCCATTACAACATTAGGTGACATTCAATTAGATATGGATTCATCATTTTATGTTCTACAAATTGTCATTTCTCTACTTGCCGCAATAGCAGGTTTTACACTTACAATGATATTAGCCGTTCATGTAGTAAGAGTCATCGTAAGTGGTGGAAAACGACGTTTGTATATCGATCAATATGCTGATTTAATGGCAACAAGGAAAAAATAAGGGGGCTTGTAGAATGAAATACGTCATCATTGGGGGAGATGCTGCAGGTATGTCTGCAGCAATGGAAATCTATCGAAATGTTCCAGGAGCAGAAATAACTACTTTAGAACGTGGTTTTATTTATTCATATGGGCAATGTGGATTGCCTTATGTTGTAGATGGTCGTATTTCATCAACCAAACGTTTAATTGCGAGAGATGTCGAAACTTTTCGAGATAAGTATGGCATTGATGCAAGAGTTGGCTATGAGGTAGAGAATGTAGATATAGAGAAGAAGGTTATTACAGGTACACAAGCAAGTGGCGACAAATTTGAGATTACCTACGATAAACTTCTTATTGCAACAGGTGCTAGTCCAGTCATGCCTGTGAAAAAGGGGAATGAGCTAGATGGTATCCATACGGTAAAAACAATTCCTCAACTGGAAGATTTGATGGCAGATTTAACACCAGAGATTGAGCAGGTAACCATCATAGGTGGTGGCTATATTGGTTTAGAAATGGCTGAAACAATACATGCCTGTGGGAAAAAGGTAAGACTTGTTCAGCGCGGAAGTCATGTGGCCCGTATTTTAGATGAAGAACTTGCTCAGCATGTGCATGAGGAAGCGAAAAAGAACGATGTAGAGCTGTTATTAAATACGAGCGTTGAGGCTTTTGAAGGAAATAAACGAGTGGAACGTGTTATAACAGATAACGGCGTTCTAGAGACGGATTTAGTCATTGTCGCTTCAGGCATAAAACCAAATACACAGTTTTTAAAGGATACTGGGATTGCACTTGCAAAAAATGGGGCGATCATTGTAAATCGTCATTTAGAGACTTCCCTTGAAAATATTTATGCAGCTGGCGATTGTGCAACTCACTTTAATATTGTGAAAGAACGTTTAGATTATATACCGTTAGGAACGACTGCCAATAAGCAAGGTCGTTTAGCAGGTCTCAACATGTCAGGCAAATTTGCTCCGTTTAGAGGAATTGTGGGCACATCTATTTTAAAGTTCTTCAATTTAACTATTGCTACAACAGGCATTAATGAGCGCGATGCTAAAGAGCTTGGTTTTGACTATGAGGCATTTAAATTATCTGCACGCCATATAGCTGGGTATTATCCCGGTGCACAACGTATGTTTATAAAAGTGGTCGTTCGCAAGCGCGATCAATTGTTATTGGGTGCGCAAATCGTGGGACCAGTGGGAGTCGATAAGCGTATCGATGTGTTTGCGACAGCATTATATAGTAAAATGACCTTACCTGATTTGCTAGATTTAGATTTGGCCTATGCACCACCATTCAACGGTGTTTGGGACCCTTTGCAGCAGGTGGCAAGAATGAATGGACGTTTATAATAGGAGGTAGAGAGATGAGCATTTATGATATTAATGTAACTTTAGAAGATGGTACTATCTATAGCCTTGAACGTTATAAAGGAAAGCCGATGCTAATTGTTAATACAGCTTCTAAATGTGGCTTTACACCACAATTTGAAGAATTAGAAGGTCTCTATGAAAAGTATCAGGAGCAAGGTCTGGTTGTACTTGGTTTTCCATCAAATCAATTTAAACAAGAGCTAGCGACAGCTGAAGAAGCGGCCTCCCAATGTCGATTAACCTATGGTGTGACATTTCCCATGCATGAGATTGTTAAGGTGAATGGTAAAGAAGCACATCCTATTTTCGATTATCTTACTTCCCACTCCAAAGGATTTTTAGGCAATAGTGTTAAATGGAACTTTACAAAATTCCTTGTAAACCGTAATGGAGAGGTTGTTGGACGCTACGCCTCAGCAGATAAGCCAAGTAGCTTTGAGGAAGATATTCAAAAAGTATTAGCTCAATAGATTAGAAAGGTTCATGCACAACTTGTGTATGAATCTTTTTTTGTTTATAAATTCCAAAAAGCAGTGGATTTAAGGTTGCTGTAAGCTTGCGACAAATTTGCTGTAAGTTTGGGGTCGTATACTAAAGTCAGAAAGAAGAGGTGAGCGTATATGACGCCATTATTAAAGGTACAAAACGTTGGAAAAACTTACGGCAAAGGCGCAAATACTTTTACAGCGCTATCGAATATATCATTTGAAGTAGCAAAGGGAGAGTTTGTTGGGGTAATGGGTCCTTCTGGGGCTGGGAAATCTACGCTTCTTAATGTATTAGCAACGATTGATACGCCAACGACTGGTGAAATTATTATTGAAGATACTAATTTGGCACGTATGAAGGATGCTGAATTAGCAGATTTTCGTCGAGATAATTTAGGGTTTATCTTCCAGGATTATAACTTGCTTGATTCTTTAACAGTGCGCGAAAATATTGTTTTACCACTAGCGATTGCAAAAATGCCGACAAAGGCTATTAATGCGAGAGTTGATCGCATTGCTGCATTGTTTGGAATTAGTGATTTATTAAACAAATATCCTTATCAAATTTCAGGTGGGCAAAAGCAGCGTACAGCCTCATCGCGAGCATTAGTGACACAACCGAAACTAATTTTTGCCGATGAGCCTACAGGTGCGCTAGATTCAAAATCTGCAACCGATTTATTAGAAAGCTTAAGTGATTTAAACCAATCTCAAGCCGCAACGATTATGATGGTTACTCATGATGCCTTTGCAGCTAGCTTCTGCCAGCGCATTCTATTTATTCAGGATGGACAGCTATCTAAGGAAATTCAACGTGGGACTCTAACGAGGAAGCAATTTTTCCAAGAGATCTTGCAGGTGCTATCTAGCATCGGGGGTGGAGTAAATGACGTTATTTAGTTTAGCGCGTAAAAATGTTCAACGCAATTTATCGAATTACTTTTTATATATTGCCTCAATGGTATTTAGTATCGTTATTTACTTTACGTTTGTGACACTCAAATATAATGATGACCTTTCAGCCTTAAAGCAATCGTCACAACAAATTAAAGGATTGATGAGTGCCTCGTCAGTCGTACTTCTGTTCTTCATTGTCATCTTTATGGCCTATTCCAACTCGTTTTTTATGAAGAAGCGGAAAAAGGAAGTAGCCCTTTACTCGTTACTAGGCGTACGTAAGCAAAAAATTGGCTTAATGCTCTTTTTTGAAAATTTAGTCATAGGGCTTGTCTCTCTTGTGTTTGGTATCCTTCTAGGTTTCTTTATGTCCCAAGGGCTATTAATGATACTAGTACGCTTAATGGGCTATGAAGTGGTTGGTAGCCTGACATTTTCAATGGAGGCACTAATTAATACAACGGGCATTTTTACACTACTGTTTTTATTCACATCTTTACAAGGTTACCGTGTAATTTATCAATTTAAGCTAATTGATTTATTCCACGCAGACAAACAGGGAGAGCAAATTCCACGTGCTTCATTAGTAGCTGCTCTACTCGGCACTGTACTTATTGTATTTGGTTATTATACAGCTGCCTCTGATATGTTTACGAGTGAAATATGGCGATTCTTTACGGTGTTAGGTACGCCATTAATGGTTATAGGGGTGACAATTGCAGGGACATACCTTCTATTCCATAGTGTGAGTGTCTTTGTGTTAACAGCATTAAAGAAAGCAACATCATGGTCCTGGAAGGGTTTAAATTTAATCGGTGTTTCTCAATTATTGTATCGTATTCGAGCCAATGCCAAATCGTTGTCAATCATTGCAATTTTAAGTGCCACTACGATTACAGCAGGTGGCGGTGTCTTCGGTATGTATTATAATGCAGAAGCTTCTGTACGTCAGATGCTGCCAAACACATTTATGTGGAAAGGCGAGACAGTAGAATTTTCACAACAAGATGTCTTATATAATGAAGCACTGGCTGTGAAAAATTTACGTGTAGATAATGAATTCTCATTTTTCGAATATACATTACTTAAGGAATCGGACTATAATCGTTTAGCGAAATTACAAGGCAAGGATAAAGAGCTACACATTCCAGAGGGTTCTACGGTTTTACTTGATGCAGCCTATGATGAACGATTTTCACATGATTATACAGGTGAGGACTTTAAGCTACAAAACGGAGACTCCTTCCATGTAGAGAAGATGTACACGGAAAGCGTGTTAAACTTTATAGCAGCTGGAATAGTTCTCGTTGTGAATGATCAAGAGTTTAAAGCTACTGATGCCGATGAAATTATGATGCAGGTTGTTGGATTGGACAATGATTTGAAACAACAGGATGTGTCGAAAGACATTTACCAGCAGTTGTCTTCTGAACAACAAGAATCATTTTCTAGTGTACCGCAAAGCTATGAGGATAGTTTAGCAACAGTTGGTGCTCTATTGTTTGTGGGAAGCTTCCTAGGATTGGTTTTCCTAGCAGCAACGGGCAGTATCATCTACTTCAAAATTTTAACGGAAGCCGAAGAAGATCAGGCAAAATATGCTATTTTAAATAAAATTGGTGTAAATAGTAAGCAAATCTTAAAGACAGTAGCAGGACAGGTCGCTGTTATCTTTAGTGCGCCACTTATTGTGGGGATTGCACATAGTGTGTTTGCATTACTAGCATTTTCACAGCTATTTAACATGAATATTACAAAACCAGTCATCTTGTGGATGATTGCATATTCAGCTATTTACTTTATTTATTATATCTTTACCGTTCGTTCGTTTTATAAAATAGTGAGACAGGGGAATTAATATGAAAAAAGTATTTTTCGGAATAGGTGCATTGTTCATCTTATTCGTAGCAGGGTTGATTGTATTGATGACTGTAGATTTTAACCGATTAAATAAAGATACCTACTATGTTCATATCACGGCTGATGGTGAGGTAGAGGAGTATAAGGCAGATAGTGGTGAAATCTTTAAAATGTATTGGTACGAGCTACCTACTTACGATAAAAATGGGGAAGAAAAAACATTAAAGTTTTCCGCTCATAAAAATTTACGCCAGGATGCTTATTTAAAGCTTTACGTGAAAAAGGAAACAGAAGTTACTTCATTTGATGAAGTAAAATTCCATGAATTACCTGCTAAAGTACAGGATCAAATGAAATAGCACAAAGTAGGAGTCTCAAAATTTGAGACTCCTTTTTTTCCACACGAAAGTTCAGTGCAAAGTATTTAGCGTTTAAATCAACTTGTTAAATTTAGTTTATTTATTTAGTTCCTTTTGTAGATCAATAATAACGCATGTACCTTTTCCTTTTTCCGAGGTGATGGTCACTGTTCCTCCATGGGCCTCAATGATATCTCTAGCAATAGCTGTACCTAAACCAGTCCCAGCAGTATTGTCCGTATTTGTGCCACGGTAATAGCGTTCAAAAATATGTTCTAGATCCTCTGGGTCTATCCCTTTGCCATTGTCAGAAATTGTAAGAGTATGCTCATCAACAGACACGTGGACAGATACATCGGGAGCATTATGAAGCAATGCATTGTGTAAAAAGTTCATGATAGCTCTGCGCATAAAATGTTCATCGATTTGATGAAGACTGTTCGCAGTTGTCGCCTCAAACGTTAGATTAGCTTGTTCATATTGTGGTGTATTTAATGTTTCAATCACTATCTCTCGAATAAAAGGCACCATGTTAACTTCATTTAGTGTAAGTGGAAGCTGTTGATGTCTTAAACGCATCGTTAAATTTAAGTCATCCAGTAGATTTTGCATATGCAATGATTGTTTTTCTATAACTTTTGCGTACTCGATTTGCTCAGTATTTGTTATTTGTGCATCATTCAATAGTTCTGCATAACCTCGAATAGAGGCAAGTGGCGTTTTCATATCGTGGGAGACATTACTAATCCATTCTTCACGCATAATTTCTAGTCTCTTTCGCTCCTGTTCATGGGCTGCCAATTCTCGTGATACTTCATTTAAGTTTTCAAAAACCGGCTTGTAGACACCACCAGGAGTCTTAATAGACGTATGATCATGATTCTTTAAATGGTGAATGCGATCTATCATCGCATAAAGAGGTTTCGTTAATGTACGACCAAAAAGCCATCCTACTAATGTAGCTACTAACAAGTCCGCAATCACGATGAACAGGCCAAATTTCCCTATAAACTGTAAGAGTGATGTACCAGAAACATGCGTAACAAGCCTTGTAACACCGCTACCTTTAATACCAATTAAATAACTAAAGGGATCCTTACTGCCAATATACACCGTAGTATCAGAATCGAATTCTTTATATTTATATACTTGAATTAAGTCGATAGGTGCATAGTGCAATGGTGCTTTATCTGGTGCAAAATGAGAATCAATCACTTGACCATTTTCATCAAGCAATTGTATCCAAGCATTTCTTTGATGCAATTGTTCGAGTCCATCTTCACGTATGGAGGTTGCTCCATTTTTTATCTCGATATGTTTTTGAAATTCTCGCACAAAGTTTTCCTCTTCGGTGGCAGAAACACCTTCAGAGTCAGTTGTTAGCCGATAAGTAAGGAGTCCCATGAAGATAGCTGTATTGACAAAAATAACAATGATGACGATAGAAAGTACGGAAAGGAGAAAGCGAGCGGTTAATTTCCACTTCATTCTTGTGCCTCTTTGGGCATGACAAACTTATAGCCAAGTCCTTTTACAGTTGTGATATATAGAGGATTAGACGCATCCTGCTCAATTTTTTCACGCAACCGGCGAATATGCACCATAACAGTGTTATCAGAACCGAAGAAATCCTCTCCCCATACACGTTCAAACAATGTTTCTTTACTTAAGATTCGATTGGGATTGTGCATAAAGCACGCCATTAACCCAATTTCCTTAGCTGTTAACTCCAATAACACGCCATTTTTATGCACTTCAGTTTCATCGGCATTCAACTGAAATGGTCCAATTTGTAGTGTTTTTTCAACAATATTCGTTATGGTATCTTGTGTTTGATAGCCAGCTCTACGTAATTGCGCCTTCACACGATAGGCTACTTCTTTCGGGCTAAAAGGTTTTGTAATATAATCGTCTCCGCCAATGGCTAGTCCTAAAATTTTATCAATTTCCTCATTTTTAGCAGACATGAAGAGCACAGGGACATGGGATACTTCACGGATACGTCTACATAAATCGTAACCCTCACCATCGGGAAGCATGACATCTAGAAGAATAATATCGGGTGTTGTTTGTTGAAAGCTTGTCCAAGCATCGCGAATGGTACTAGCTGTATAAATTTGTTTGTAGCCCTCTTTTTGTAAGCTTACTTTTAGTAGATTCGCTAAATCTGCCTCATCATCCACTACTAAAATGGTTGGTTCTTGCACTTGTTCACACGACCTTTCGATTTGGAAGAATCTTTACTGACAATTATTATAAATGAAATGTATAGAAAAGAGGAAATGTTGGGTTGTATTCTACAAGAGAGGAAGTACATTTTTTATATAAACCACTACAAGGTGAAACCTTTACAGATTCTAAAGCGTAAAAAGAGTATTACAAATTAGGAGGAATGGCGATGTTTAAAAAAATAGCAGCAGATGCACTTGGACTTTCAGATATTGGTGTGGTTGTGCCAAGAGAGGACTATGATAAGACAGATGCAGATGATTTTATCTTACATGAAATTGATGAAAAAATTTACTTTTTAATTAAAACGAAGGCTGATGAGTATTGCTTTACAAATCGTGCAATTATTCATGTAGATGGCGAAAGTGCTATGAGCAAGAAACGATTACTGCGACGCTATGACTATTCAATGTATACTGTGACAGAAGTTTTTCTCGAAACAGCAGGAACAATCGACCTTGATGTCGAAATTAAGTTTACAATCGGCAATTCCCCACTGTCCATCGACATTCATAAACGCTTTATTGATGACATTAAAGATTTATATAAAGCACTACATGCCATTAGCTATGAACAAAAGAACAATGCTTATAAGCTAGAAGTAGCGGAAAAAAGTTTAAACATAGCATCATCATCACTTGGTCGAATTGGCAATGACAATATATCTCCTGCGTCGTCATTCAAAGAAATTACAAGCTTTGCGAATACCTGGATGATCGATCATAAAGATAAGTATAAAAAAGAAGACTTCTCACATATTTTTGATTTATATATGAACAATTGATAAAAATAGCTCTCTGCAAGTGTAGAGAGCATTTTTAACATATAACGATATACATAAAAATTATTCTAGGAGCGTGATTAGAAAATGACAAACGACATGCATGTGCTAGAAAAAGAAGAGGTAGAAAGTGATGATTTTATACAGCAACCTCAAGCCGCTGAAACATTGTTCGTAAATGAGTTTATTGATGGTATTTTAGATCCATCACAGAAGATGTTAGGACCACTTAAGGATGGTGGAACGATTATTGCCAATACAACACCTGGATGTTGGGGCCCCATGCTTACACCTACTATTCGCGGAGGACATGAAGTAACGAAGCCCGTGTTTGTAGAAGGGGCAGAGGTGGGTGATGCTATTGTTATAAAAATTAAATCTATTCAGGTCACATCTCTTGCAACTTCGTCTGGCCATGATGAGGCAATTGTAGATCGATTCATTGGTGATCCGTTTGTTTCTGTAAAATGTCCAGGCTGTGGCAAGCTTCATCCAAGCACAGTTATAAAAGGAATAGGCCCACATGCAATTCGATGTTCTACATGTGATACAGAAACGGCACCCTTTAAAATGACAAACGGTTATACGATGGTACTAGATCATAAAGGGCAAATGGGTGTAACGGTTGGACGAGAGGGTGCTAGACGAATTGCACTTGATGCTAGAACCTACATGAGAACACCTGAAAATTCTGTACAAAATCCTGTTGTAGCATTGGCTCCAAGCGATTTAGTAGGTGTATTGGCGAGAATGCGACCATTTTTAGGTCAGCTTGGTACAACCCCTTCTAAAGCGATGCCTGATTCACATAATGCAGGTGACTTTGGTTCATTTTTAATTGGAGCACCACATGAATATGCTTTTACTCAAGAAGAATTGGATTTACATCGTACCGATGGACATATGGATATCAGCCGAGTACGAGAAGGTGCGACTATTATTTGTCCAGTCAAGGTACCAGGCGGTGGTGTATATATTGGAGACATGCATGCTATGCAAGGGGACGGCGAGATTGCAGGACATACAACTGATGTAGCGGGTATTGTACAGCTTGAAGTTAAGGTCTTGAAGAAAGTAGCTTTGGAAGGCCCAATTTTACTACCAAATGTAGAAGATTTACCTTATACAGCAAAGCCCTTTACAAAGGAAGAAAAACGTCGCGCACGTGAGCTAGCGGAGGAGTTTGGTGTTAAGCAGGTAGAGGATGCATTCCCAGTGTCGGTGGTTGGTTCTGGTAAAACGTTAAATGAGGCGACTGATAACGCGATTAGTCGAGCTGCGAAGCTATTTGAGATGAGTGAACCAGAGGTTTTAAATAGAGCAACAATCACAGGCTCCATTGAAATAGGACGCCATCCAGGGGTTGTCACAGCCACTTTCCAAGTACCTAAAACTGTATTGAAAAAGGTAAGAATATATAAAACTATTAAAAAACAATATGACTAATAAATGATTTCTTAAAAAAGCAAACTTTTAAAAGTTTGCTTTTTTGTATGAGCTATAAGTCAGATAAGTAATTGTTTGTCTGAAATTTGAAGTTTGGATTGAAATCTATTGTTGTGTTGATATAATAGTTAAAGTTTAACAATGATGAACAGGACCTTATATAAAATAGATGAGTATAGAAGAGAAAAGTTGGTGTCTAATGACAGAAATTATAGGTGTGGAAAACAAAATAGAGAAAAAGAGTAGTATAAAACCTTTTATATTAAAAATGAGAGGGGGAGGTCATGCTCCTTCTCGAACAAATTTCGCTGATGCCTTTACTGGAGCAATGGGAGGATTAATATGCATTTTTGTGTTGCTATGGTTAACTAACATTACCGATTCACCTTGGTTAATGGCATCATTAGGTGGTAGCTGCGTTCTTATATTTGTCGTTTGGAATGCACCTTTGTCCCAGCCTCGAAATATAATTGGAGGCCATTTCATTTCGGCATTTATCGGGTTGGCCATGTATTCATTACTAGGCTCCAATATATTGTCTATTAGTCTTGGTGTGGGATTAACTATATTTTTTATGGCCTTTTTAGGTGTCATCCATCCACCAGCAGGCGCCAATCCTATAATTATTATTTTAGGAGGTTATGGTTGGAGTTATTTACTAACCCCTGTATTAATTGGAGCAGTCATAATTGTATTTTTCGGTTTGTTGATCAATAATTTACGAGAAAAAAGGAAATATCCGTTGTTTTGGTAAAGATGATATCCATCTATGAAGTGTATCCGCTTATATAGATGGTTTTTTATATTTGTTAACGTTTTTGCTATACATACCCATATTTTTTTAGCATATGTTAGTTAAGATTTGTTATATTGAAGAAAGAGTGTAAAAATCATGTATTTGAATGATAGGGGAAGATCTTTGTTGGTAGAAATTGATGGGAGGATCCATTTTTATGCTGTTGGACTGTGATGAGCAATTATTCATGGCTTATAAACAAAGAAGTAAAAAGGGTGCTGAAAATATACTAGCAACTTGGCTGGAGGCAGAGTCAAATCTGCAAGAAGACCCAAAAATACTTGGTACTTCGCTTTCACCCAATCTATTTTTAGTAAACGAAGAAACGGCTAAGAATATTGCCTTTTCCACAGCACGTAAATATTGGGGTCATGTATCAACAGAAATGCAAATATATTTTGACAAATATGGTTTAGATTCAAAATTTGTGAATGAGCGTCTCAGTGCTTTTTTCTATACCCAAAAGGGTAAAGATACTTTTTTTGAGCAGCTTTTTGCACAACATACAATAGACTTAGAACGATTAATTTGGTTAGTCTTTGGGAAACGAATGCAAATAGCTATGCCAGTTAATGAGCTACAATCAATTATCTTATATAAATTTCAAGATGAATATTTAGTGCATATGATGTATAAAGAGCATGTATCTTTTTGGCATTGGCTTTTCACAAAAAAAGTTTATTCACTGCTTATCCACAAACCTTTAGAGCAATTCACATTTCTTTATGAAATAATGGGACATTTCGAGCATTCTGTGAGAGAAAATTGTGAACATGTGGATAACTTTGTGAATAACTATAAAGCGATACTGGATAAGTGTATAACTCATGTGGATAAGCATAATGCTAGCTGTTTGGCAAAGAAACAGTTACGTCTTTATCAAATTGTTACTCATTATCGCTTATCAGAAGGTGATTTTAAAAGTGTCAAAGCGCTTATTACCTCATTTGAAGCTGAATGGCGCTACTCAATGTATGCACTATCAGAGAAGGAAAAAGTGTTAATTGCCTATATTTTATTTCATATAGCAAATAGAGAACAGCAGAGTGAAATGGTTATACAATATGGTGAATATTTATTAGAGGATGAGCGAATAAATAATTATGCTATTGAAATATTACTAGAGTATAAAGAGCTATTACCAAATCGTAAACCAACACCACCTGCCATTATTAAAAATTATCAGCTAAATTATTTAGAAAACTTATATGCCATTCTACTAGAACACTATGTAAAAATGGCACGTTATGAGGATGGCTTACTTTTATTAAAAGAGCATGTTTTAGCATCGAATAAAAAAATCAATTCTTCATTAGTACACAAAAACTTTAGTAGTGAACAACTTATTGCAATTGAGGCATATGTTCAACAGGATATAGCACTTCATGTGAATAACTCTCTACAACATATTGGTTTGTCTGTGGAAGAGTGGCGACGCAATTATCGTCAACCAAATGCACCATACTATGTTGTCGCACAAAGTGCATCCCTGCATATGTTAAATATTTTAAGAGTTTTGTTTGTAACCGAGCAGTACGAGCTTTTTGAAAAGTTAATGGAGATTTACAAAAAATATCTACTAATAGATGATCATTTTGAAAACCTACGTATGTTTATTAGTGCGTATGTATAAAAAAGGTGTCTAATACATCACAGTATTAGACACCTTTTTTACTCTAAAACACCTTTTTCCTTCAAAGCCTTGATTTGTTCAGCATTAAAGCCCAGAGATAGTAAAACTTCCTCATTATGCTCGCCTAATTTAGCACCAACATGCTTGTATTCAGGCTGCGTACCATCAAATTTAAACGGAGAGGCAATTTGTTTTTGCATAGTGCCATCGCTTTTGGGTATAGTCACAATCATTTCTCGTGCCTTTAGCTGTGGATGCTCACATGCTTCAGGAAATGTTAGAACTGGCTCTACACAACCTTCGAAATCCTCGTTAAACACTTCAAGCCATTCCTCATATGTCTTGGACAAGAAGGCATCGTGAACAGCCTCTTTAAAACGAATTTGCGTATAGTAGGAGTCATTGAAGGTATTATCGATCAATTCGGGAATATCGAGTGCTTCACAGAGCAATTTGCGAAATTGAGGCTCTAAACTACCGACAGAGAAAAAGCGCCCATCCTTTGTTTTGTAAAAATCATAGTAACTGCCTCCATTTAAAATTTCTTGCTCTGGCTGTGGTACACGTCCACCTCCAATAAATGCTGCACCATACATAGCATTAAGTGAAAAGACAGCATCTGTCATACTAATATCGATGAACTGTCCTTCTCCTGTTTTTTCACGATGAAGGGCAGCAGCCAGCACACCTATTGCTGCATGCATTGTCCCTCCAGCTATGTCTGCTAATTGAACGCCCATGGAAACAGGCTTTTTATCCTTATGGCGGGAATAGTCGAGTAAGCCAGCTAAGGATAGATAGTTATTATCATGTCCTGGTCGATTACTATAAGGCCCTGTTTGTCCGTAGCCAGTAATCGCACAATAAATAATCTTAGGATTTATTTCTTTAAGCGCTTCATAGCCGATGCCAAGTCGCTGCATTACACCAGGTCGAAATCCTTCGATAATAACGTCATACTCCTGTACAAGTGATTTAACAATGTCGATAGCTTCTGGTGATTTTAAATTTAGCGTTATAGATTTTTTTGATCGATTTAAATGTTGATGGATATATGCCTCATGATCATCGTCATAGGGAGGCATAATTCGTGTTAGATCAACCCGCTTTGAAGATTCAACATGGATGACATCTGCTCCTAAATCAGCAAATATCATTGTCGCCATTGGTCCTGGTAGTAATGCAGAAAAATCGAGAATTTTTAACCCCTTTAAAATGCCCAAATCTTCCAACCCCTTTTTGTGTAGGCTACACAACCATCTGTATGATGATGGCGAGTAGCGCTTTTCTCATAATCCCCATTGTGTGAAAAGCGTATTCTATATACTGTATTATTACAGTTTATTATATTTTAATGAGTATTATAACAGATTAAATCTTAACTTGCCTATGCTAATTTTTATTATAAAATAAACGCTTCAACTTTTATATGTCAGAATAACAATAAAAGTAAAAAAATTTAGAATTTAGATTTTCTATCAAATTTCAGATAATTAGCGTCAGCTGTTGCAATTTTTAATCTAAATAACTAAAATGTTGGAATTTTGTTTGCCAGATTCTATATGATACAACCCCGTTTATTGATACAATCCTAGAGGTGTGTTGGATTCTTCTTACACAATTAATACATGTTACTTTTACCTATAGGAGTCTTTGCTTATAATAGGCACTAATTGTTTAAGAATCTCTCAAAATATACATATAAAAAATCATAAATAGGAGGGGAAAAATGAAATCGCACCGATTAAAATTAAAGCATCTTATAATGGGCGTAGCAATGGCAGCATTCTTTTTAACAAGCATAGGTAGTGTTTGGGGCGGCTATAGGATGAACATTGATTCCATTAAGGAAAATACGCTAGAAACGAATAGAGTTTATGCTCAAAAATTGGCCTCAACTGCTGATTCCTATCTAAATGAAGCTTTTCAAATCTTAGGATATAGCGCGGATCAGGTTAGGACGAAAATGGATGATGAACAAGTATTGAATCAGGAAACAGAGCGTTTGAGATTGCAAAATCAAATGTTCAATTCGGTGGTTATAACAAATTCAAAGGGACTTGTTTTATCTGTCTCTCCGCCATCTATAGAAATTAAAGGAGAGATTTTAACATCAATTGGCGCTAAAGAGGCATTAGCCAAAAAGACACCCATTATTTCTAAGCCATATGAGGCGATGACAGGGCGGCTCATCATTTTTATATCGCATCCTATTTTCTCGGAGTCCAATGAATATCTAGGAATGATTGCTGGCACTATCTATTTAAAGGAACCTAATGCCTTTAAAACCTTGTTGGGAGAACATTATAGTAAGGATGGTTCTTACGTATATGTAGTTGATTCAGATGGACGAGTTATCTATCATCAAGATCCAAGTCGTATTAATGACATTGTAACGAAAAATAAAGTCGTTCAAGCTGTTACATCTGGCAAGGATGGTGCCCAACTAGTTGAGAATACAAAAGGAGTGAAAATGCTAGCAGGCTATAGTGCAGTGGCATCGACAGGGTGGGGAGTTGTTGCGCAGAAACCTTTAGAAGTAGCATTAGCCCCTTCATTTGATCGTGTACAGGAGGTCATTATAAAATCTGTGCCTCTTATGTTATTTTCCATTATCATTGTACTTTGGGCTGCAACACGTATTGCGAATCCCTTACAACAATTAGCATCATTAACAGAAGAAAGTTTAGATAAGAAAAATGTAGAAGGTTTAAAATCTGTTAGTGGATGGTACTTTGAAGCCTATTCTTTGAAGAATGCATTGGTTCGAAGTTTATCGTTTCTACATGGACAGGTCTCCTTTTTCAAAGATCAATCTACTGTTGATCCACTGACGGGGATTACGAACCGACGTACAATGGATTCAATGCTTGCTGAATGGTTAGCAAGTAAGGTACCACATGTCATTATTTTGTTAGATTTAGACCACTTTAAAAGTGTGAATGATACATATGGACATGCAGTAGGCGATAAAGTTTTACAATTTTTGGCTAGACAAATGGAATCAGTAGCTCGTGAAGGCGATGTATGTTGCCGGTACGGTGGCGAGGAATTTGTCATACTTCTGCCGAACACGACGGTAGAGGAAGCCACACTAGTCGCAGAACAACTACGAAAAACTTTGGCCGATACGGTCAGTCCATGTGGTAGACCAATAACATTATCTGCAGGAATAGCAGCCTATCCAGCAATGGCACATACAACTGAAGCGCTAATTGAAGCGGCTGATGACGCACTTTACCTTGCGAAACAAGAAGGGCGAAATCAAGTAAAAGTTGGAGTCTCAAAAAAGGGATAAAAAAATATAACAAAAGAGCTTACAACCCTAATTTTTGGGGTAATGATTAATGCAAACATCATTTGGGCAAGCTGTATATAAGTCATCAGCCACATGACTTTTAAATTATGTTCAAATGATATGTAACTCGGGCCACATCTCTTGATCGACTTGACAAGACGTAAGGTTATCCCCCTTTCCCTTATGACACCCCAAGTACGACTAGATGTATGCCTATATATCGTCAAAAGCCAAGCGAGCACCGATGCTCCTTGGCTTTTTTTTACATTTTATGGGATATTCTAACGAAGTGACAAGCTGTGGTTTTGATACGAATTATAGAAAGGTGATTAGTACAAGGAGCCATTAAGGAAAACTTAGCTTTCCTTTTGATGACAACAAATTTGTTGCTCCTTGGCAATTCCCTTTAAACGTGCATAATCATTTCCCCATGTACACATTGTATTTAAAACGGGTATAAATGACTCTCCTAAGTCTGTTAAGCTATATTCTACTTTTGGTGGTACTTCTTTAAAAATTTCTCTCCGAACAAGTCCGTCTCTTTCTAACTGCTTCAATTGATCGGTTAGAACTTTTTGCGTAATTCCGGGTATTAATTCATAAAACTCTTTCGTCCTTACTGATTGTTGACTCAAGAAAAATAGTATTAAACCTTTCCATTTGCCACCTGCAATATCCATAAAAATATTGATTCCTGTATTATAGTTAACCATGTGCTTCCTCTCCTAAATAGGCACAAAAAAGTGGCTATACCACTTTTTTGTGCGTTATTTTCTTATTTATTATTGCTTACTATAATTAGAGGCGCAATACAATAAAAACTTAGGAGTTGTTCATAATGAATGTAAAAGATATTTTAGAAAAAAGACGTTCAGTTAGACATTATGATTCAAATTATAAAATTAGTTCAGAAACATTGACTGCCTTAGTTGAAAGTGCAAGTAAGTCGCCTAACGGGAATAATATTCAAGCAACGCGATACTTAATAATCGAGGATGCGGACTTAAGAAATTTAGTACTACCTATAGCTTTTAATCAACAGCAAATAGTAGAAGCTTCAACGTTAATCGTCATGTTGGGCGACTATCAGGCATTTAACAAAGGAAATATTATTAAAATTCATGAGGAGGGGTACCAAGCAGGTTATTTTGATGAATCATTAAGAGACTATCTTGCGAATGCTGCAATAAATTATTATGAAAGTAAGACAAAAGAAGATCTAAAGTTAGAGTTAACTAGAGATGTAAGTCTTGCCTCAATGTCCTTAGTTTTGTTAGCGAATGAAGCTGGTTTTGACACAATTACGATGTCAGGCTACGATTCTAAGAAATTGAAAGAGATCTTAAATATTTCTGATAGGTATCTTGATGTTATGCTGATTGCTATTGGTAAAGGTATAAAAGCAGGTCATAAGACTGTTAGGCATAATATAAACAAGGTAATTTATAAAAATGAAATAATTTAGTGTTTTTAAACTAACCGAACTTTTAAAAGTCCAAAATTAATAGCTAATAAAGAGAAGCCAATTATGAATCTATCTTTAATGGCTTCTTTTTTATGTATTGCAAACTATGAATTTTTAAATATTCAGTGATGGAAAGCTTATGGACTCGCATAGTAAAGAAATCGTATTTTAGTCTCTAACTCTAGAAGAAATTTACCCTACTATTTTAGATTTATCTATGAAGGTTCACTAGCCTTTGGTCGATATAAAGGATATGAGCAAATGATATTTGTACGTATCAAAATACATAAACGAAAGGAAGAGTGGAATGGATAAATCTAAAATCCAAAAAGTAAATAAAGCCTTGATTGCAACAGTATTTGCTTCAAGTGGGATTGCTGCAGTAGTATCGCCACCAAAAGCAGCAGCGGCTACTTCTCCCTTTACGGATATTAACCAATACTCGGATAATTATAATGAAATATTAAAACTATATTCTCAGGGCGTAATGAGCGGTTTTGCGGATAATACTTTCCGTCCTGATGTCAGTGTAACTCGTGGAGAGGCAGCGAAAATGCTGGCAACGGCGTTAAAATTGGATACAAAAAATATCCAAGATCCTTACTATAAGGATGTTCCAAAGGGCAATCAATATTATAAATACGTAGCGGCATTGCAAAATGCAGGTATTATGTCGGGCTATTCAAATGGCATGTTTATGCCGAATGAAGTGTTGACTAGAGGGGAACTAGCCAAAATGGTTGTAGTTGGATTCCATCTAGAGGTATCCCCTACGTACAATAATATTTTCAAAGATGTGAATAGCAAAACAAACAATGCCATCTATATTCAAACTTTAATCGATTTGAATATTACAAAGGGCACAACTCCTGTTACATTTTCTCCATTTGATCCTGTTACTCGCGGACAGTTTGCCTCGTTTGTAGTGGGTTCACAAGAGAAGAAAAATAATGAAACATCTTACAAAATCACAAATGTGGATGATGACGCAGTTTATATAAATGGCCAGTCATATACAATTCCAGAGAGTCTTGCTCATATTTTTAACGAATATAATGCTCCGGTGTTAAAAGGTGCATTCATTGAGGGAGATTTATCGAGTAAGGGAATTCGCTCCATTTCAAAATTGACCCTTAATGCAAGTGGGACAAGCACACGTTCTCTAGATTTTGATGGAAATTACGGTTCTTTTGGTGCAACGATTGTAGTAAATGGTAATTATATAGAATTCTCGAATATGACGCTGACAGGGACAATGTTTGTCAACGAAACCGTTCGCCCACCATTGCATTTAGGGGCTACTTACAATCAACCATTAGCTCTTGGTCGTGTGGCAAGTAACAATATTTCATTTATTAATTGGTCAAACCCAGATAACAATAAAGGCGATGATTCGTCAAATAACAATTCGAACGATCTTCAAAATTGGACAAAACCAAATACTGAAAATGACAAGCCATTTGTTAACTGGTCTAAAGAAAAAGAGGAAATGAAAAATGTTGAGAAGTACCTAGAATTTTATAACAGCAGTGTTGCTCGACTAGTAGTATCTCAAACAGGTACAAAAATTGAAACAAATACAAAACTACCACGTGTAGACATCATTGGAAATGTGCGTGAGTTTGAAATTCAAGGCGATATTGGTACGTTAAATTTAAATACAGAAACAAAGCTTACAATTTATGGTTCAGGAAATATCGATTGGATCAATTACAATAGCTACACAGATCTAGAGCTGTATATTGATGGACGAATTGGCACATTATTTGTTGATAATTCATATGGCAAAATTGATATTGGAGATTATACGTATATTGATAAGGTCATCTTACCTAAGGATGGATCACCAAATAGTATCTTCGACGATTTCCTCGATGATAAAGATAATATAGGCAATATTACTGATCCAGATGGCAAACCAATTGATAAAGAGGAAAATGAGAATCAAAATCCTGATGATAAAACAAAACCAATCATTAGTATTACGAATGTCAAAGTCCTAAATGGTAGCGAAATTCAAGCAGATTTCACTTCAGATGAAGTTGGTACGTACTATTATATTGTGCGTGAAAAGGGCGCAGAGGCACCAAATAAAAGTGAAATGGTCAACCGTCTCTCAAATAAGAACGTAGCACATGGAACTGCAGCAGCTATCAAAGGAACCAACTCAATTAAGGTTTCTAATTTAGGTGAGAAAAAAGAATATGTTATCTACATCATGGTTGTAGATGGCTCGAAAAATGCTTCAGATATAGTTTCTCAAGAGTTCCAAATGAAAGATGGAACACCGCCAAAAGTAGAAGGTCTAAAGGTAACAGCTTTACATGGAGGCACACGTGCCGAATTCACATTTAGAGCAACTGAGCCAGGGGACTATTACTACTATGTTCGCAAATATACAACAGCTCCCGACCCAACAACGACTGACATCGTTGCTAACCCAACAGGAAAAGGCAAAGCAAAAGCTGGTGAACTTGGCATAAAAGACATTCTAACTGGATTAGATGCAGAAATAGAATATCAGCTTTACGTTGTTATGAAAGATGAGTCAGGTAATTTTTCTGAAAAACCTGTTGTAGAAAAGTTTACAACTCTTGCACTTGATAATATTCCCCCATATGTTGTTGGAGGAGAGCTTGTTCTACTAGATGCAGTTAAAAATGAATTTTATCTTACAGTGAGTGAAGATTTAGATTCTATTTCTGCCGAAAAAATAGAGAACTATGATCTTTCAGGGACTGGAATAGTTAACCAAGGAGTACAGCAACCGATCCACCCTACAAAAGTTGTCTATAATAAAGCTCAAAAAAGACTTATTTTTACTATCCCATCACTAACAGGCTTTGTTAACGGAGATAATCTAGTTGTAACTATTTCACCGAATGTTAAAGATTTAGCTGATATTGAATTTGAAAATATTAATAATATACCGCCTAATAGTAATCCACCTAGGAATACGGCTGAATATTTACACAAAGATAGTAAATTGCCGATCCTTACTATCAAAGGGGAACCTGAAATCAATGCTGCAAAGGATTTAACCTTGCTCACATTTAATGCTACTAAGGCAGGTACCTATCATTATTTAATAATGGAATCAGGACTAAGTCTAACTTCTGAAGATCGTTTTCGCTTTATTGAGGCAGTTCAATCAAATGCATCCAATTTTCAAGTTGGATCAGAGATGGTGGATATTGTCGGGAGAGGTGGCGATAAACCAGCACAATTGGGGGATCAAAAGGTTCCAATTCCATTACCAAATAAATATCCACCTTTAAGTTCATTTAAGAGTTATTCTATTTATATGGTATTGCGTGACCGTTCAGGAAATATATCAGATATTCAAACAAAGCAAGTTATTAATGATAAATTAGCACCAAAGATTGAAAATACCTCTATTAAGATAGCTGAAGGCGATAAAAAGGCTACCTTTAAATTTATGTCTGATGAAGAGGGTACGTATTATTATATTCTTCGAAAAGCGGGTGAGACAACAGTTCCAGTACCAACAAGCGCTGAGGAGGTCATTGAAAGAGGAAGGGCTAGTACTATGCGAAAGGATACAAATGAAATTAGCCTTACCATAGATCCTCATCAGGACTACGAGTTGTATGTTGCAGTTCAGGATAGATATAAGAATGCATCAATGCTTCAAGTTGGTACTAACTCAACAATTTATACCCATAATGAAAACCAAAGTAAACCAATTAGTCTAACGCCTGGTGAGAATGGGACAGGTGTGATGGCATATAAATTCTTCTCTGATGGTACACCACCAAAGGTTGAAGATCCAATTGTTAAACAGCTTGATGGCAAAACATTTGAAGTAACTTTTTCTGAGGCAGTTGATTTAACTGGATCTGACTTTAAATTAGTTGATCCTGAAACAGACAATGCTATCTCACCTACTTATACATGGGAATGGGAAGATACCTCAGCTAAAAAAGAGTGGGAACCTCGTAAATTTATTATTAAGTTTGCTAATGAAGTAACGCAAAGCTTCGACATTACAGTAAATGCTACTGCCACAGATAAAGGCGGTTGGACATTTAGTAAGCTGGCTGCAAAGTATCAATACCCAAAACCAAATGCAAACAATAAAATTATAGAAGCATATCTAACAGGGACTTTAGGTGGAAGCGATGTTAAAACATCCCCAACTATGGAAGTAAGTGTTGAAATAAACACAGAGCTTTCATGGGAACAAACATATTATTACGCTGTTACTAACTCAGCTTCTCAAGTTCTCACAAAAGAAGATATTATTAATAGTATTGAAACGGGAAAATGGACTCAAGGTATTACACAGGCTGGTAAAAAGTTATTAACGACAAGTCCACAACAACAAAACCAATCAGAAGCAAGTTTCAGATTATCTTTGAAAGCTACAGGAAGCAACGCAATATTCATGGAAGGGCAAAGGGTTTATCTATTAACAGTTGATAAGTATGGAAATGTAGTAATGGATGAAAATGGTTCATTGCAGTATACATTAATTAAAAGGTAATAATTACAGTTAAAAATAATACATTTGCCTGTAAAAAATAATTTTAACCTTTACTGTTTTTTCTAACTATATTAAGATAAAAGAAAAATCAAAAATTATTGATATACGAGAAGCAGCCTGACTTTGTAGAAGATGCCTTTAGTAGTATGCAAAAAAATAAATAACATAGAAACTTTCAAGAACCAAACTACAATCTATCGTAGTTTGGTTTTTATTTGATAATTATTTTTAATTATAGTGATAGTAGCAAAGGGGGTAGAGAGGAGGAGAGAAAGTGTAATATGAATGTTGTGGACCATATTTACCTGTGGAATGATGCTGCTATCAAAGTGTTGGATTTTAGGCAACAAGTTTGGAGAATGGGGGAAACGTTACACTCTTATAAGATGCCTTCTCATGGTTTTATTTTTGTTTACCGTGGAAAGGCATAGTACAGCTCAATCAAATTGAATTCGGGAGATAAGGAATCAAAAGGCAATTGAGGAATTAAAACAAGAGCCATTGTGGAACTCCTTACCTGCTGTGAAGAATAATAAAGTGCATTTCGTAGAGGATAAATGGAATCATGATGATATGACAACGAGTAACATGTTGTTAGAAGACTTTCCAAATATGCTAACAAAATAAGCATATTGGAAAGTCTAGGTTAGACCTTAGTTTTTCCTGAAAACAGTAAAGTTACAACAAAAGGCTAGGACAAAAGAAAAGATGTTAGACCATTTACAAGTTTGGTCTAACATTTTTTTGCGTTATTAGAATACATATACTTTAATAAACCACAAAACTAACATTCATTTTTTGCTTTTTCTCAATAAAATGAGTTATGTCCCAGCCTCTTTTCAGCTAGGGAGAAAGACTACTAAATTACAATTTGCTATATCTTTTTTAATGAAGAGCAATCTCTTATAAATGTTATTATTTTACAATAAATACTTATTTTAATAAAATATAAATATAAACCATTTTTATGGAAAATCAGTAACGTTATTGTGGGTAATTGATAAGATGCATTACAAGGAGGGAAAAGAAATGAGTAATATTTTAACATTGTCGAATATCACAAAGAGTTATCGAAATAATAAAGTAATTAATAATGTTTCTTTCTCAGTTCCAAAAGGTGAAGTAATAGGTTTAGTTGGACCAAATGGTGCAGGGAAAACAACCCTTATGCGAATAATTATGGGATTAATAACGAAGTTTGAGGGGGAGGTTCGGTTTGATATTGAAAAGCAGCCTTTACAACATATAAAACGTATTGGAGGACTGATTGAATACCCTAGTTTTTATCCCCATATGAGTGGAATGGATAACCTTATTTATTTTGCAGAGATTTCAGGGGGATATGATAGAGATAATGTTTCATCTGTAATCCATTTATTGGGGATTGAAGGTTTTGTTCATAAGAAGGTAAAAAGGTATTCTTTAGGAATGAAACAGAGGTTAGGAATTGCACAGGCATTAGTTAATAATCCTAAACTATTGATTTTAGATGAACCCACAAATGGATTAGATCCAGAAGGAGTTGCTGAAATAAGAGAAATATTGGGAAAAGTTTCAAAAGAAAGAGGGATATCAATTCTTGTATCTAGTCATATTTTATCAGAAATTGAAGCTGTTTGTGATAAAGTTTTGTTTTTGAAGAAGGGAACAGTAGTAGATTATATTGATTTAAAAACAGAAAAACAGACTGATAGAGAGCTACATGAATTTATCATAGAAACTAAAAAAATAGAAATGGTAAAAAACTATTTAAATGATATACAAAACATACCTTTTATAGAAATAGATCAAGATAAAGTGAAATTCCAATATCTTTATAAAGATTCTGATTCTCTTATAGTAGATTTAGTTAAAAATAAAATTAGTATAAATGCTATTTATCCACTTCGCAAAGATTTAGAAAAGAGATTTTTTGAGTTAATGGGAGGAAATAAGATTGAATAGCACTATAAGAATATCAATATTAGAGGTTAAACAATTATTCAAAAGATACGGCATTTGGTCAAGTTTATTTATTGCAGTTTTATACACTATTACAATTTATCTAAAAAGGCCCATGTACCCATCCCCTTCGGATTTGGATACATATTACAATTACTTTGGTGATATATCGTACTATATTATTCTCATTATGCCTTCTTTTATTATGTCCAGAGAGTTTTCATTAAAAACTTCTAGAATTATATTCACAGGATCTTTATCACGTATAAATATAGTCTTATCAAAATTACTTTCATTGATTTTAATTGGATGTATTGTTGGAACTATTCACCGATTACTAGCCAATTTATTGTGGGTATTGGAACATAATAAATTTACTCTGAATAATCTTTCACACGATATTTTTACTAATCTAACAAATTATTTCCTTATTTCCTTTTTTGTTTCAAGTTTATCTTTCATCATTGGGTTTATTACGTTCAGTCAAATTGCAACAATAGTTTCCATTATTTCTATGTTTTCATTTGAGAGTATGATTAGAGGTATTATTCTAATAAAATTAGACTCTACAACAAAATTAGCTCTTTGGATTAAAGAGAATCCACTGGCTTTGGTTTATAAGGGAATGCAATATAATAATTTATCAATATCAAATAATATTTGTTTAGCATTAACAGGCTTAGTATTATTTTTAATATCTTTAATAATTATTAATAAAAGAGAAATTTAGGAGATTGATAATATGACTGGTATGTTTTCTATAAGCCGAATGGAAATAAAGAAAATATTTGATACATCAACATGCGTTTTTTTAATAATATTATTTATTGCTACAATTATTGATAATGTTCTTTATTATCAGATGAACTTAAGTAAAAGCGTAGAGTTAAGCGGAAATATTGGTATTTCCTTATTTATTATACAAATTTACTTTATTTACTTAGGCAGTAATATGATAGGATCCGAGTTTAGTTTTGGAACTTCGAAAATGGTATTTAGTAGTATGTTCAGTAGAAGTCAAATAATTCATATTAAAAGTGTTTCATTTTTATTTTATACTTCTTTATATGGCATATTTAATATATTAGTTGGATTAACTGTTCAACTTATCATAGGTAAACATTTCTCTAGTATGGAGATCCTAAGTACGCTATTCTCAGTTTGGATTGTATATATAGTTTATTTCGCTTCTATCTTATCAGTAGGAATATTTACAATTTCTATTACGTTTAATCGCGTTTACTCATTAATAGCTGGATATGTTCTATATATTTTTTTATATAACATTGGTATACAAATTGTAGAAAGAGATGAAAGTTGGATGAAGACGATTATGGAGAATACACCATTTTACATTGCTTCTGATGGTTTTTCTACTCTATACTACAATATTAATGATATTATTTACTTAAGCTTCTTTTCAGTAGTAATTTATATAATAGGTCTCTATATTATCAAAAAAAGAGATTTGAAATAAATAAACTCTATATATTTTGTTTAGATTCTTGGAATAATCGTAGTTTATCAGGGAAATATATTTTAAATGTAGTGCCAGTATCTTCTTGAGAATCTACACTTATGCGTAACCCTAATTTTTTGCACAAGGTTTCACAAAGGTATAAACCCATACCAGTAGATTTAACATAGTTTCTACCATTGGTTCCCGTGAACCCACGTTTAAAAATTCTCTCAATATCAGATGAAGCTATACCTATACCATTGTCTGATATTAACAATAAAGTACCGTTTTCTACTTTTTTAGCAATAAAGGATAATTGAAGTGGATTATGATGATATTTGATAGCATTATCTATTAATTGCTTTAAAATAAAAATAATCCATTTTGAATCAGATGTGACTTTCAAATCAAGGTTATCCTTATATATACTACCATTGGCACGAATAATACTTAGAGATAATGATTTAATAGCTAAATTTACAGCTTTATCAAGTGTAAATGTTTCTATTCTATAATCTTGAGTTAAAGTACTACTTCTTGCATAGTATAGAGCTTGTTCAACATAACCTTCTATTTTTAATAGTTCTTCTTGAATAAGGATGTTTTCAGGTGTCTTATGGTTACTTAAAATTAACTTTAGTGCAGTGATTGGTGTTTTTATTTCATGTACCCAAAGTTCAATGTAGTCTGTATAATCACGTTGAGCGTTTTTCAAAGAGAACATACAATCATTCATGTATTTTGTTGCTTCATTTAAGATGTTGTAGAAGAATTTCCCTGAAAAAAAAGGGGGTTCCTCTACAATATCTGCGATATATGTTTTTTCTTTGATTTGTTGTGAAATATTTTTTATTTCATTATAATATTTACTTAATTGATAGTATTTAACTATAATCGGTGTGAAAAAGAAAAATAGAAGAATTAAATCTATTACTATTACTAAACTTCCATTTTCATTATACAAGTAGAGGACACTAGAGATAATTAGCAATGATAGTAAATGAAAAAGTATTGCTAACTGTTTTTCCTTAAAAAATTCAATTAAACTCATAACTGATAACCCTGTCCTCTCTTCGTTAATAAATATTTTTTTAAACCGATCGATTCCAATTTGCGCCTTAACCTCGATATATTAACATTTAAGGTATTTTCATCAACAAAATCTCCGTTTTGCCATAGCTCATTCATTATTTCATCTCTAGAAACCACGTTTCCTTTATTCATCATCAATAATCTAAGAATACATAATTCATTCTTTGTAAGTTCTATTTCTATATTATTATAAATAGCTTTGCTCTTTAATATTTCCAGTGTTAAATCTTTATAAGAAAGCATAGCACTTTTGGAAATTTCGTAAGTTCTCTTTAAAACGGATTGAATATGAGCTAAAAGGATTTGTAAATCATATGGTTTTGTAATAAAGTCATCTGCTCCTATTTGAAGACTTAATAGTTCGTCAAAGGAAGTGTCACGGCTAGTTACTATAATAATGGGCACAGAAGACAATTTCCGAATTTCACGACACACTTGAAAACCGTCTTGAAAAGGAAGGTTAAGATCTAAAATAATTAAATGCGGCATGCTTTGTAGAGCATCTTCTACAATTTTTGAGAAATCGTCGCCACTTATGCATTCATACCCATATCTCTCTAGAAAATCAAAAAGTTCCTTTCTGATAATTGGATCATCTTCGATAATGAATATTTTCATTTTTAATCTCCCCTTATTTGAACCAATGAATGGTTTTATTTCCATAATTTATACCTTTTCATTATATTATAGTGCATAGTAAGTAAACTTACAAAACGGTAATATTATGATACAATAATCGATTTTTTGTTAATTCATTGAATGGTAATATTATGGTAGAAAAAGGATAAGTCATCCATAAAAGGAGTTAAATTGGGAAGTGAATACAATATTAAAAGTTGAAAATATTGAAAAGGTGTATGGTAATAAGGGTAATGTAACCCATGCATTAAAAAACATTTCATTTGAAGTGCAAAAAGGCGATTTTATAGCAATTATGGGACCAAGTGGAAGTGGTAAATCGACTTTACTTAATTGTATTTCAACCATTGATACTGCTACGGCTGGTCATGTATTTATAGATGGCGAAGATGTCACAAAATTAAAGGGCCATAAATTATCAAAATTTAGAAGTGAGAAGTTAGGTTTTATATTTCAAGAATATAATTTACTAGATACACTGACTGCTTTTGAAAATGTTTCTTTGGCATTATCTATAATTAATTATCCAGTGAATGAAATTGAACATGAAGTCGATAGAGTTGCAGCCGCTTTGGATATAAAGGAAGTATTGTACAAATACCCATATCAAATGTCAGGAGGACAACAGCAGAGAATTGCGGCAGCGAGAGCCATTGTTACAAGGCCTACATTATTATTAGCCGATGAGCCAACAGGGGCTCTTGATAGTAAATCTGCTAAAATGTTGCTGAAAAATTTAGAAATATTAAATCAGCAACAAGATGCCACAACTTTGATGGTTACTCATGATCCTTATAATGCTAGTTATTGCAGAAGGATTATTTTTCTAAAGGATGGAGAAATTTTTAATGAACTAATACGAGGAAAAGATGATCGTAAAACTTTCTTTAATCGAATAATGGAGGTTGTTGCACTACTAGGAGGAAATATCAATGATGAGTTTTAAATTGATATATAAAAATGTAGGCAGAAGTATTAAAGATTATGCTATTTATTTTCTAACTCTTGTTTTAGGTGTCAGCCTATTTTATGCATTTAATTCCGTATCATCACAACCAGCTTTAAATGATTTAAATTATTCTATGGAGATTTTTGGGGATGCATTAGTTACGTATATTGGACTTTTAACAAGGTTTATTGCAATTGTTTTTGCTTTTCTCATCATATATGCCAATCAATTCATAATGAAGCGAAGAAAAAAAGAAATGGGTATTTATATGACATTAGGGATGAGTAAATGGCGGATATCCTTTATTTTTGTAGGTGAGACCTTTTTGGTAGGGTTATTTGCTTTAATTATAGGCCTTGGGCTAGGATTTTTAATGTCTCAAGTTATTTCGATATTAGCTTTAAAAATGTTTGTAGGTGATGCAGTAGGATATAAATTGTTGTTATCAAAAGAAGCTATAAAAGAAACTATTATAAGTTTTTCAATTATTTATATTATAGTAGCACTTTTTAATACTCGTAATATTATGAACATTAAACTTATCGATTTATTAACTGCGAATCGTAAAAATCAAGAGTTAAAGGTCTATAACAAATGGGCGACAAGTAGCCTTTTTTTAGTAGCAATTACTTTAATAACTACTGGAATACTATTGTTAATGAAATTAGGACTTGATAAGAATTATTTAACTGTGATAGTCTCGCTTCTTGGTGTTGGTATTATTTTGTTTTATTATACCATTTCCAGTGTGATGGTGTTCTTGGCTAAAAGAAACAAAAAGCTGTATTTTAAAGAACTAAATTCATTTTTGTTTCGACAATTCGGAAGTAAAATGCAAATCAATTTTCTAGTAATAAGTATCTTAAGTGCATTACTGATAGCTTCACTAGTTGTTCTAGGTACAGGATTTAGTGTTACAAGTTCTATGAATAAACAAGTTACCACGGCAACCCCATTTGACTTAACAATTGTAAAACCATATGAGGATAACAAAAATCTTTTAGAAACAGCAAAACAAGATGGCATTCCACTTAAAGAAAATCTTAAAAGTTATGTAGAGATAATGTTGTTTAATGCCGATTTAACTTATGGAGAATTGTTTAAAGAGCAACAAGTAAAACTATCTGATTTAGAACAAGAGATACTTATGTCAAAAGTTACTTTAATAACTGAAACAGATTACAATAAAATATTGGAACTATCTGGAGAAGAGGGAATTCAGTTAGGAGAAAATAAATTCATTATTAATGCAAACTATGAACCTTTTAATAAACATATTCAATATTTCTTAAATAATGAAGGGAAAATAAGAATTGGTGATAAGGAGCTCACTCCTGCAAACAAAAAAATATTTGGTAACATTACTTACTTAACAAATTCAACAAGGGCAAATGATGTAGGAACAGTGGTTGTTCCAGACAATATGAAAAATTATATGAATCCTGATAGTTTCTTATTGAATGGTGTTTTTCCCTCTCAAGAAATTGAGGGGACGGTCTATAAAATAATGAATAATAAATGGATTGAAAAATCTCTTGAAGGAGAGATTTATTATGTAACTAAGAGTGTGATACAAGACACTTACTTTGGCATATTTGGAGTAATAGCTTTTATTAGCAGTTACTTAGGAATAATTTTAATGATTGTCACGTTATCGGTACTAGCATTACAGCAATTAACAGAAACTCAGGATAACAAAGAAAGATACCTGACATTATCGAAAATTGGTGCAAATAAAAAAATGATTAATAGGTTGTTATTTAGACAAATTGGATTTTATTTTATTTCACCTTTAATTTTAGCTAGTTTCATATCAATCTTTACTACTAAGGTTGTATTAGAAAAATTAGAACCATTTTTTGAAGTTTCTATCAAACAGAATATGTTTTTAAGCTTTGGTATTATTTTGTTGCTATATGTAATATATTTCATTGCAACTTATCAGAGTGCAAAACAGGTAATTTTAGACAATAGACTTAAATAAAAGGAGTAGATAATATGACTGAATTTCTAATGGGTTTTGGATTATCGGAGGGAATAGTTGAAACTATTAAATGGTGGATTCCGTATTTAAGTTTTATAATGATCATAATCATCGTAACTATTTTATTTAAGGTTATCCGTAAAAAGAAAATAAAGAATTCGCAAAATTAATAAGCCATTTAGTTTATAAAAGTATTATTCTTGGTTAAATGATCTTAGAACTAACTTTCACTTTTAAATGACTGGCTCCACATAATTTTTTATATAAATGCACGTTACTATTGACAATTGAAGCAGTCAAAAATAATAGCGTATTCAACTTAAACCCAGTGCTTTTCTGGCCTTATGATCCATTGCTTTAGAATCACAAGTTGAGGAAATCGCTAGCATACTTAAGGATCATTTAGAGAAAGAGAAGTAAATGTTATAAAAATGCCCAAGTGGAATGATTACCACTTGGGTTTTTCTACTACGTATCTAAAAACCGAGGAAGGCGGGCAAGCATACAAGGTAGGACGCTCACATGGTCCTCCTCATCAAACTTCACATAATTAGTATGAATGTTTTGCTCGCTTAATCGCTTCAATCGTTCAGCCGCTAAATCAGCTCCCTCTAACATATCAGGCAACTCGTTAGCACCGATTGTGAGTAAGAGATTAATAGCATGCTGACTGTTCCAATCTTCAAAAAATCTGTCTATTACTTGTAGTACTGCATTGTCAGCCCACCAAACAGAGGGACTGCCAGCTACAATATGACTGAATAAGTGAGGTCTTGCACATAAAGCATATAGTGTGAAAAGACCGCCTAAGGAATGACCAACAATCGCTTGCTTCTTTTTATTGATAGGCCATTCCTTTGCTATAGCAGGCATGAGCTCGTGTTCAATAAAATCTAAGAATTCATTGGCTTTGCCGTTTGGAGGCCAAGGCGTTCCATCTGGACGTGGTGGCAGATGTTCTTTGCTAACAGGTAGTGTAAAATCGAGACAGCGTCGCTCCATATCAAAAGGTTCCTTTGAGGGATAACCGATGCCAATAACAAGAATAGGATCATAGCCTTTTGGTTTACGTGTTTGTAATTTCACTGCCTCTGCAAGTGTTGGAAAAAGAGCGTCCCCATCTAAAACGTAGATAACAGTATAACCATCTGCTGGTGGTGCATCTGTTGGGGCTGCAATTAAAATGCGATAGTCTAGCTGTTGACGAGATGTCATGGCAAAATCAAAGTAGTTTTCGGATGTATATGGTTTCTTTGTCATTATTGTCATGGCGCTAGAAACTCCAATACATCTTCTATTACTCTACCTTGTGCATGAATACCACCATTTAGCCAGTAATCCTCAGATGTTTCAAATACTTGATTGTTTTTGAAGGCCGCTGTACTTTGCCAAATTTGACTGTTCTTCAACTCATTTAAAAATTCATCCCCAAGATTACCATCATTGATTAGGAAAATATAATCGGCATCCAGTTCAGGTAGAATCTCCAATGATACTTCGAAGGCACCATTTTTCACGTAGCTGCTTTGTTCAAATCCTAATTCATGTGTCAGGACATATCCACTAAAATACTCATCAGTCATGAAAAACATACCTCTTGCATTAAAGCGAATTAAAGCAATTTTTTTACCTTTTGTTATAGAGGATAGCTTTGTTTTTGCTACATCTACTTTTTCTTGATAATCCTTTAAAGCTTGCTCAGCCTTGTCTGTTTCATCAAGTAGTTGCCCTAAAACTTTAATAGAGCCTTCTAAATTACTTGCAGCATTATTAAAAACATAGGTTGGTGCGATTTTTGCATATTTTTCATAGGTGCCATTTTCCACATAAAATGAATTATGCAAAATAATTAAGTCTGGTTTATCTGCCATAATGGCTTCGGCTGATGGGGGACCGCTTGCAAAGCTAATTTCTGGTATACCCTGTAGCTGATCTTGTAAATAAAGCTGTGGCTTAACACCGTTAGACCATTGCATAGTAGGCTTGATACCAAGAGCTAGTAATGAATCCTCCATGACAGGTGCAAAAATTTTAGTAGGCTTAGCCGGTAGTGTTACTTCATTCCCGACCTCATCTTTTAGTGTTAGCGGGTAAACACTTTGCTCCTTTGTACTTTCTGAGGATGCCTGCGTTTCTACCTGTTCCTCTTTATTGCTTGATTGGGTATTGCAGGCGGAAAGTATGCCGATAGTTAGCAAAAACATCGCTAATAAATAGGCAGATTTTATAATTGTATGACATTGATTACGACAATTTTGTTTCATTGTTCATCAAAGTCTCCTTCCAGTGATAATCATTCTCAAATGGAATTATAAATCACTGTCTGATACGTTACCATGGACGGGGACAGGAAAAGGATTTGGATTTTTTCCGGTTAGCATAAGTAACATTTCATCTAGCATTCGGCTTATAGCAATAGCTGAGTATTCGAACCAAGGATTCGAAGGTAAAACATAGACATGTCCATTTTTTACAGCACGGAGCTCTTTCCAACGATCAAGGTATTGTAGAGTAAGCCAATAATTTCGGGTTGGTGAATCTGGACAAATGATAAATAGCAAACGGTCAGGGTCTATATTTACTAGCTGATCAAATGTAATATGCTCATTATATGTTTGTTGGCGAGCATCGACAGAACGAAGCTGTAAATCTGTAAACAGTACATCCTGAATCCCTTTATTACAATACATAAATAATTGATCACCGCATAAACGAAGAACGGCAAACGTATCATTTCCAGCAACTTGATTAATTTCTAATCTCGCCTGTAATACCTTTTGTTCATATGTTTGAATGAAGCGCTCACCTACGCTTTTCTTTTTAACAGCTACAGCTAATTCTCTCAGCTGTGTTCGCCAATCCTTCGCTTGTATAAAGATATTTTGGATGCCAATTGTTTGAAGCCAATCAAGCATGGAGAGGGAGGGTTCCTCTTGAAAAATATGAATATCTGGCTTAACAGAGGCTAATTTTTTGAAGTTGTCCTCTGATTCTGTATCAAATATATTAACATGCACGGGAATTTTCTCTTGATAATGATGGTAATAATAAGGACTCCATTTAGCATTCAGCGGAGCTGCAACTGGTATTATACCAAGCGCTAATAAATTTCCAGTAGCGGAGACCGAAAAAGTAGAAATACGCTGGCGAGCCATCTTACTATAAGCAGAAGGTGAAATCCCAACTTCCTTTTTAAATTTTCGGCTAAAATAAAATTCGTCACTGTAGCCTACTTTTCTAGCAATCTCACGAAGTAATAAATCGGTATCACGCAGTAATTGCTTGGCATGTCCGATACGTAGCGCCGTTAAATAATCTGTGGCACTTTGACCGAATGCCTTTTTAAATGCCTCTCCAAAGTAGCTGGAACTCAGACCCGAAATGAGTGCTAGATGCTTAATCGTGAGAGGTTGATGATGGTTTTTAGCAATATAATCTCGAATATCCTTTAATGATATTTGAGTTGTCATATCTGTTATACTTTCCGTTTTCATATAAATGTCACCCCTTATTATAAGTATGAGAATTACTTGGTAGTAACCAATAGCTTTGGTAATGCACCGAGTAACTTCTCTCTTGTAAAGGCATCTCCGTAATTCCACTTTGTTGCATCCACTAAATAAGCATGGTTAGTTTGTACAGCAGTGAGTCCTTTCCAAATATCGCTATTAATCAATTCCATCGTAGCCATTTGCGATTCGGGTTTATCAGATAACAACATAAAGATGCGGTCACCAGCATACTGAGGTAAGTGATCTATTGGTATTTCTTTATACCCCTCGCCTGCTTGAAGTAGTTTTTTGACTTGAGGGTGCGGCTGAAATCCATCTGGATGGAAAAGGGCAGGGGATAGACCTGTACAGCCCATAATAAAAAGGCGTTTGCCATGATCAAAAGTCAAAACAGATGCTGTTTCGCCAGGCTCTATGACTGTTTGTAGCTGCTGCCACATAGTATTTTCTTGGATTTTAAAATATTCTAGCCAATCTACTGCACGCTGTTGTTGGCTAAGCCACTGCCCTAATAAAAGGACGCGTTCCTCCAATGAATCCCAGGAATTTAGGGTTACCGTTGGTGCAATAGAAGATAGTGCTTGATATTGCTGCTCGTCATTATTTGTAAAGATAATTAAATCAGGGTTCAGCTGCGAAGATTTTTCAAGATTGATTGGAAAGGCAACATCTTGAATATAAGGAACATGGTTTTTATAGAAGGATTTACTAATAGAGGTTTTGTCTCCGCCTATTGGCTGCACATCAAAAATCAACATATCCCCAAACGTTTCTCCATGATAAATAACACGATGTGGTGAACGAGGGATTGCTACCTCATGTCCTGTCCAATCTTTTACAACAGTTTTTTGTTTATATTGTCGTGCAAACTGTTTTGGAGGAATTCCAATTACCTGTCGGAAGCGGCGATTAAAATAATATTCATCATCAAATCCCACTTGCTGCGCAATATCTTTTAATGGCTCATTTGTTTGTAGCAATAATTCTTTGGCATTTGTAAGACGTAAATCTGTAATATAATCTAGCGGTTTCTTCCCAGTTAAGGTTTGGAAGATCGCACTATATTGCCATTGAGCTATACGAGCGAGTTCCGCTAGCTTTTTCACCGTTAAAGGAAGTTGAAAATAGTTATGTATATAGTCAATGGTTTCTTCAACTACCTTTGTCATTGACAACTGGTAGTTCTTTTGAAGCTGATATTCAAATAATAAATTTAATAGTTCATACAACAGTCCTTGTTGTTTAAGAAAATCCAATTTAGGATTTAAATTATCCAGATCTTCGGTAAGACGAATTAAGCGTGTATAAGGATAAATTGTATATTCCACTTCATCAGAAAAAATAGATCCTAGATGTGGGGAAAGGTGCTTATGTTTTAGCTGAAAGGCTGAAAAAGTAATTTTATAGAAACAGTAACCATTATTTATATCCGATAAATCAATCATAGAACGGGGCTGTACCAGAAAAATTTTTCCCTTCGTCACCAAATAAGGTATATCAACGTCCCACAGCCATCTGTAAAAAGTATCATCGTATGATGAGAAGTCGAGATAAACGGATAGCTCTGCGAAATACAGTCAATATTTTCTAAATGAAATAGTAAATCCTTGTTAATAGAAGCTGATTTGTTGTCTTCCATCTGTTCACTTCCTTAGTAAATGAAAATGATTATCAATTAAATGTATTGTATAAAAAGTAAAGAGACATTTCAACAAAGATGAAATGTCTCTTGTTAGCTATTTTTTTAACATAGTAGGTAGTTGTGATAACAGCCATTCTCTTGTTGAGGCATCGCTATCACTTTTTTCAATATCAATGGTGTAGACATGACCGTTCTTCACAGCTGGTAGGTTTTTCCAAATTGGACTTTCCATCATTTCTTTTGTCGATTGTTTTGCTTCATCATCGACTGGTGTGAGGATGAATATTCGATCACCAGCATATTCAGGAAGAAGTTCTGTGGAGATTTCAGCAAAGCCTGTTCCATCATCAAGAATTTTTTGTATTTTGTCACCAGGCTTAAGCACATTTGAATCGTATAAAACTTGAGAAAGTCCAGCACGTGCCATGACAAATAATCGGTCTCCTGGATAATATGTTAAAACCGATGCCGTTTCATCTGGTTTAATGATGTCATCAGCTACAAGCGACTCCCACATTTTATCCGCTTTTTCTGTATAAGCATCCATCCATTGAGTCGCTTCTTCTTTCTTATTTAGTATATCGCCCAGCTCGGTTAAACGTTGGTTTAATGGCGCAAAAGTATCAAACACGATAGTTGGAGCGATTTTAGAAAGCTGTGAATATGTCTTATCATCAGAAGTACCAATAATAATAAGGTCAGGCTTTAATGACAATGTTTTTTCCACATTAATAGGAAAACCAACGTCCTCCACATCTTTTACGCGATCTTCCCAAGCATAATTTGTAATCCAAGAGAAGCCAGCACCAACTGTTTTGATATTCAATGCAAGTAAATCACCGTATCCTTCTCCATGATAAACCACTCTCTCAGGATCTACAGGAATTTCAACCTCACGACCTAAATAATCCTTATAAAGGCGAGTTGTTGATGCTGATGTTGTTGTCTCTTCCTTCTTCGTTTCTCCATTGGTAGAACCACAAGCAGCCAGTATGATACTAACCAGTAATAATAAGCTATAAATGAGCATATGTCGCTTTAATTTTTTCATGTCTCTTCCTCCGTAAATGATAATCATTATCGATATAGGCTAGCATAAATTAGTCAGTGGCCTAGAACAATGGATAAAATGAAAAAGGGCCATTAAGGTTTATCCAAAAATCTAACTTTAACCTTAAAATAAAATCCGTTTTACCGTATAAGTATCCTTCCATTGGTGGAAAATGGACCTTTCATTGGACTACGATTCGTGTAATGAAAGGGGGTTAAAAAATGAAAAATTATTGGGTGTTTGTCATAGCAGGAATGCTATTAATTGTTAAAACTACGGGATTTCGCATGGCATATGGAGTTATATTGCCGTTTATGCAGGAGGGAATGTATTTCACAACCGCCCAATCTGGTTACCTAGGAACAATACTGTTTTTAGGTTATTTACTAACAGTAGGGATTTCTGGAGTACTTACTAATCGTCGTTTTGTTAGCGTTTTGTACAAAAAGCAACCAGACATAATGCTACAAGGTGATCTTCTAGATATGGAGCTATGATGCGTTAGGGATTTTTAGGAATGGTCACTTCATGTGCTATTGAATCTGTTAAGACTTGATTGGAGTTTGCAACCTTTGACTTCTCTGCTGTGGAAGAGGATTAAGTTCCGCATGCAGCCAAAAGGATGGAAATCATTAAAATGCCAGTTAAAAAGGCATTCTTTTTTATAAAGTTTTTCAAAGCTGTAAGCCTCCTAATTCAATTGATTTCTCTCATTCTATTCCATTATAATGAAAATGATAATCAATATCAATTTGCTGTTTAGGAGATAGAGTTTAAATGTACAAAGACAATCAGTTACTGTCCCATCTTTTTTATCAACCTATACAAATAGTGAAATTAAATGAAATGTTAAGTGACATAGTACAATTCACCTACCCATTTATGGTCATAGTATATGAGGGATATATAGAGTGTACGCTTCAAGGTAGGCACGTTAGGCTTAGTTCAAATTCTGTTATGCTTATAGAAAATACTGACGATTTTCATCTTCTTGAAACATGCGAAAGCAGAGGAATCGTCATTCAATATTGTGTATATGGTTACAAAACTGATCGTTTATTGCAAGATTCTATCGTAATTGAGCAATGCTCCTATCGACTGATGAATTTAGCTAAAGAAGTAGAAAAAGAAGCGAACACTGAGAGCAATAATCCGTTTCGTTTACAAAAAATATTTGGTGAAATGCTAGAAGTGTTATACAGCCATTTACGTGATAATAATCAAAAAAAAGAAGGACTATGGATTGATAAAGTACTTCATTATATTAATCTACATTTTCGTGAAGAATTAACAAGAGAGCAGATGGCTGAAAAAGCACAAGTAAGTCCAGAACATTTTTCTCGTACGTTTCATAAGCACACAGGCTATACATATAGTGAATATTTAACATTACTAAGAATACGAGAATCACAGAAAAGGCTATTGTTTACAATGCCTAAATTAGATGAGCTTGCCGAGGAAGTTGGCTACAATGAGGGAACTTATTTAAGTCGGAAATTTAAAGAAAAAGTAGGTGTAACACCAACAGTCTATTATCAGAAATCGAAGCGTGTCCTTGCACTCAATACCAATCATACAGCATGCTTACTAGCTCTTGGTATTACGCCAGTGTTGGGTGTATACTCTCCTTTTCTAGAGGGTATCAAGCCTGTCCCTGGTACGCAGAAACTGAAAGGCTATGAGTATGATATTGCTTCAAATTATCAGGCGATTACAGCAGCATGTCCAGATATTATTATTAACTACAGTGGGGGTGATGAAAAACCATTATTACTGTCAGTAGCTCCTATATTCGAGCTACCATGTAGAGAATTAAGCTGGCGAGAGCAATTTAGGTTGATTGCCCATATCGTTGATAGACAAGAAGTATGTAAGAGCTGGCTCCAGCAATATGATGAACAGATAGCTCAGTGTAACGTTATTCTTGACCAACAACTTGGAGCAAGGGGGACTGCTATTGTTTGGGAAATAGGTAGTCATCAAGCATATTGTTTAAATAGTAGTCATGGAAGAGGGAGTCATATACTGTACGATGATTTGGGCTTTAGTCGACCAGCTGCGATTGTCACACGAAATATTGAACAAACAGGTTACTTATCAGTAGATATTGAAGATATTGCTTATTTTTCAGCGGATTATATATTCGTCACTGCTCTTCCTCCAAAAGATTTTGGAAAAGAGCATCTCTTGAGGGTATTACATTCAGAAAAATGGCAGTCACTTACAGCGGTGCAAAAGAAACAGGTGTATTTTTTGAATCAGTATGAATTATTTTATGGATATGACCCATTATCTACAGCTACTCAATTACAAAAATTAATGGAAGTATTAACATCATAAATATACAGGGGAACAAATCACTTTCATACATAGACAGTTATTTTACATTCTTCTACAATTAATGAGAATGATTATCGATTGGTATGTGTGGAGGGAAAAAATTGCTGAAACAAAATAGAAAATTCATAGCGCCACTATTTCTTTTAATATTGCTTCTGTTAACGGCTTGTGGAGAAAAGGAGAAAAATTCTAGTCCGACTGCAGAGCAAGATACAAAAGAAGCAGAGACAAAAACGGTTCAGACGACAAATGGTGAGGTTGTTATTCCGACTAGTCCTCAGCGTATTGTAGCAGAGGAGTATATTGCAAGTTTGCTTGTATTAGATGTGAAACCTGTGGGAGCTCCTGGGTTGGCACTTGAAAACTATTATTTAAAGGATGCATTAAAGGATGTAGAAGAAATCGGTGATTATGGGAAACCGTCGATTGAGAAGATAATAGCGCTCAAACCTGACTTGATTATTACTGGCAATGGGGAAAATTATGATGCTTTAAGTAAAATTGCCCCCACAGTTGTCATTCCCTATGGTGAATTGAAGGATGCACACGAAGAACTTACATATTTCGGTGAGTTGCTTGGCAAAGAGCAAGAAGCTAAGGATTGGCTGGCGCAATATGATCAAAGGATTGCCGATGCCAAAGCACAGGTAGATGCGATTATTCCAGAGGATGCAAGCTTCTCTATTATAGAGGATGCAGGCAAAACGTATTACGCATATGGTGATAATTTTGGACGTGGTGGACAACCAGTCTATCAGGCACTTGGTCGCAAACCACCTGCTAAAGTAGCAGATGAAATGATGGAAAAGCAGTGGGCTGAAATTTCCGAAGAGGTGCTGGCAGATTATGCAGGAGACTACATTATTTTGACTTCAGATGATCGCACAGTTGAAGATTTTAAGAAAGATTCTATATGGGGTAGCTTGCCAGCCGTAAAAAATGATCATCTTTATGTTTGGCCAGAGGAGCGCTCATGGTATTATGACCCAACAGCCGTGTTGGCTCAGGTAGAAGAATTAACAACCTGGCTCACGAATAAAAAATAAGCTAAGTAATTGGAAATGCTAGTACAACATACTAAACAAAATTAAGTGGAATTCCATAAAATCACTCAGGCATTGGATTGTTTGGGTGATTTTTCTATGCTTATACAGTTTTATGTTGAGAATGATTATCAATTATAATAAACTTGTAGGTAGTGAAGAATTGGAAGGAATGATGTAGGATGCTACCAAAAGAGGAGTTTCTATTTCTTTGGAATCATGCAACGATCAAAGTGCTCGATTTAAGATATGAGCTATTCAAACCTGAGGAAATCGGAAAATCATATAAATTGCCTGCAAATATGTTTCTTTATGCCACAGGTGGTGGTGCGGAAGTTCAAATCGATTTAATAAACTATACACTAGAGGGCTTTCATCTTATTCACGGTGGAAAGGGCACCACACTACAAATAATGGCTACAGACAAAGGCTTTGAATATTTTTTAATATTTTATCGAGCTTCCATTCCTTTAACCTCAAATAAAATGATAGCAAGGGCGTTACAAACAAATAATCCTTTCAACTATCAATACAGTCTTGTTCCTAACTCACCTATTACAATGTTTGAAAAAATATATTTTATGTATAAGAAGTGGGAAAATGCCAATAACCTCAGCAAATTTACTGTTAAATCGCTATTTTATCAATTATTAAATGAAATTTTCATGCAGTTAGATCAGGACAGTGTCGACATTCAAAAGCTAAATGTCTCTAGTCAAATTAAAGCCTATCTAGAGCAAAATTATGCACAGCCATTGACCTTAGAATCCATTGCGAAGGCATTGCGCTATAGTCCATCTCATTTATCCATTCAATTCAAGCAACAATTAGGTTGTAGCCCGATTGAGTATTTAATTCAGCTACGTATTGAAAAAGCTTCTATTTTGCTTGAGAAGACAAATGCTAGCTTACGCGATATCGCTATGGGTGTCGGCTATAGTGATGTCTATTATTTTAGTAGACTTTTCAAAAAGAGAGTAGGCGTTTCTCCTGCAAAATTCCGTCAAAAGCAAAAAGTAAGTGATCTGATAAAAGATAGTCCTTCAATGTCTGAAAGATACTCCATTGTCGATTGGAGCTTCCAAGATTATATTGAGAATGGTTATCAATATAATGAAAGGAAGTATGAACCAATGAATAAAAGAGGATTATCAGCTATTGCAACACTCTTTCTATGTCTGACGCTTTTATTAAGTGCTTGCAGCAGCGGGACATCAAGCAATACAGGAGGCGGGGAAAAACAAGCCTCTACCACTCAAGCAGTCAGCGTATCACAAACAAAAATTGTCTCTACTATGAAAGGAGACGTAGAAATACCTGTTAACCCTGAGCGGGTAGTGGTGATGTATTATACGGGTGATGTACTAGCTTTTGATGTGACACCAGTGGGCTCCTCTAAAATACAAGAGGGAGCAGCATTTGAGGAAGAATTAAAAACAGTTGAAAGTTTAGGAGAATGGTTTGAACCAAATGTCGAGGCAGTGATTCAATTAAAACCTGATGTCATCATTATTCCAAGTAAGGATGAGCTTTACGATCAAATGCAGAAAATTGCACCTACAATCATGATCGATTTCTCAACCTCACTAGATGAACGTTTAACAAAGATTGGTGAAGTACTAGGAAAAGAGAAAGAAGCAAAAGAGCTTTTAGCTAATTTCTATACAAAAGTAGAGGATAGTCAAAAGAAGCTAAAAGAGGCAGGTATTTCAGATAAAACGGTTAGTATTATGGAAGGCGGCAAAGGAAAAATGTCCGTTGTGACAAGTTATACCTTTGGACGTGGTTCCCAAGCTTTTTATGAGTATTTAGAAATGAAAGCACCAGATATTATTCAAAAGAAAATTGATGATAAAAACAACACCAATGAGGCAATCGATGTTTCTTTAGAAGTATTAACAGATTATGCAGGAGATTATGTGTTCCGCTCATCTTATGACGGAATGGTAGATTTAACAGATCATCCAGTTTGGTCTAATATTCCTGCCATTAAAGAAGGAAGGCTTATCGAAATGGATTTTGGTTTTTGTTACTACAACGACATTTATTCATTATCAAAACAGCTAGATTTCATTGTGGACCAACTAGTTGATACAACTAAAAATTAAAAAATTGATGGTTTACCCCATAAATGATTATTAATACATAACATTTATAGAGAGGTTATATTTTTATTTAAAATGAGACAAATTTGATTATTTGACTTTGTCTATTCTTTTTTAAAGTGCACTTCTAATAATAGAGATTAACTTTTCAAAAAGAAAGAAAGCACTAAAGAAACCAACATTGTTTCTTTAGTGCTTTAATTTAATTTCTTACGATTTGGAACGTGCCAGGAGTAGTAGTTTGGATAATATGACGATTTCCACTGATGGTAAAGTCAGCTGGAACTTGCTTGCCAAAACCATTTGAGCGATTGAAGGAAGAATTGGCTGGTAAGCCTTCAATTATGATTTCCATATTTGCATCAAAGGTTACTGGTTGTTTATTCAATGTAGCTTGAAGAGTAATTCGATTTGCCTTTTTTGTTACTTGAATATCCATAACCCCTTCATCTTCATTGACAAGTGTATAAAGTGGAGGAATAATGATGGTCATTTTGTCTTCTGTTGTTAGAATATAACGTTCCGTGTCATTTTCTGATGCGGCTACATTAATTTTAGCTTTATAGATATTTTTATTTTTTATCATAGCTGTAATTTTCCCTGGGACAGCTGCTGCATCAGATAAAACAGGTGTTTTTGGTATGTTATCTTTTGAAGGAAGTGTGTGTGTTCCTTGTACAAAATCCACTAAAGTCCATACATTTGGGACTAGCTGCTGCTGAACAGGTGTTAATGCTTCAAAAGAAGTTTTGACTGCCTGCACATCCTGAGCTGTCGATGTTTTTGGTGATAAAGCTGCAATAGCGTTTTCAACTTCTTTAGCTGCTGCCTTATCCTTTACAACCAGCTGTTCTGCATCAAGTAATTGCTGCTCGATACCTACAGGTAAAGAAATATTCGAAAACCTACGTAGTGCATTAAGCTCTGCTCGGGCATTGGCTACATCTTTATGGAACGAGAGACGAGATGAATTAATCAATTGAATTTTATTGACCACCTTGTCAACAGATGTATTTGGCGCGATATAGGAAGTTAGAATTTTTTGCGCAGATGCACTTACAAAGGTTTTTTGCGCTGCATTCAGGGTATTATACCAATCTTTTGTTTCAGTAACATTTTGATAATAATTAGAGGACGTAGAATCCACAGAATACAATTTCTCTTCAATTTGTGCTGCAAGCTTACGATAAGCAATTCTTGTCTGCTGATGTGCTGACAATGTGGAGTAGTTCGTAACATACTGTTTTTCTGTTTCCGTTAAAGCATTGTAAGCCTTCAAAGCTGCCTCTAAATTGGTTTGGAAAGTAGCAGTTGTATTGTTAATATTGTTAATTAGTTGTATAACATTTGCCACGTTAGCATTGTAGTTAGCAATTATGTAGGCTGGCTTTGGTATCTCAGTAGCCGATACTGGTGCGCTATAAAGAAGTGAGGGCACGGCCACTAAAGACAGTAATGCTAACTTTTTTTTATTTTTCATATGATGAGAAACCTCCTATTTCCATAATTATTATAGATAAAATTGGCCTCGGTTCGCAGAGGTTATCCAATATATGGTGTTGTTTTAATTTTATCATAGCCTAGGATATTTTTAAGCATTTTTAGATGAATAGGTAGATAGTTGATAGATTTTATTGATAATAATACATATCTTTCGACTCTAAGAGAAATACTCATGGTGACTTCAACACGAGCCAAGCAGTTGTGATAATGAACCGTATGTTTGAGAGAGGGCCAGTATATGATGTGAGAGGAGGTTCCAAATTCTCACGTTTATTTAATCAAGATGGGAAACAGCTTTCAAAATATTAAATGTTAGTGGCAAGAGGTGCTTGTTAATGTTTAGAAATTGTTGAGGAGGTTATGTTAGTTTATTGTTGTGATTATTGTGAGAATCACAACGTACAATTTGAAGAAGGACTAGATAGGCTATGATCTAGTTCTTTATTTTTTAATAAGGGATTGCTAAATGAACCAAATCTACAAGTAAGTTATTGGTATGGTGGCTGATTTTTCAATTACTTAACTTGTCCAGGATTTGTTTAGAAGAGTGTAGTAAGCTATTATTTGTAATCTTGTCAATGTCTTAAATCTTAAATAAACCGAGAAAGACTTGGCTTTTTGTAAGCCTAGTCTTTTTTCGGTTAAGTGATCCTTCAACCAAATGTTGTGTTTTTAGTTATTGTCATGCCTGATATGGACGGTTTAGCATTGGGTGAAAAGATTCAAGAAATAGTAGCAAACCTGTACAAATTTGACGTTTAGAAAAAACTATAGAACTGCTGAACAAATTAATAATAAAGCAAAAAAATTACACCCAAACTAACACTAATCAAGCTTCTTGGTGGTCTTCATGTTGTTTTACCAGATTGTCGTACACAACCGATTAAATGGCGAACTTCTAAAGCAAAGGAACTATTTGCCTACATGCTAGAGCATAAAAATGAAATGATTTACCGTGATACGATTCTAGAGTTATTTTGGCCAGAGTCTGATATTGATAAAGCGCCAAAACAACTTTATACAGCCATTTATACAATACGGAAAACATTGAAAAACTATGGGGTTGAGGGCGTAAAAATTTCAAGTCCTTTGCTAAGTTCTGGCTACAAACTAGTAGTTGAAAATGTTGTAGTGGATGTAGAACAATGGCTATCTCCTCCAATATAGCAGACAACAGTGGATGAACATGAACAAGTATTCCAGATGGATACGGGTGATTATTTAGGAGATTGTGATTATCTATGGGCGGAAAGTGAAAGAGAACGTTTAAGGAGACTATGGTTCCACCATGCTCAGCAACTAAGTGAGTTTTACATAAGAAATGAAAGTTACATTGCTGCTATAAAAGTGCAGGAAAAAGTGCAAAACTATTCGCTGGTGCAGAAGATAACTATTTTACTTAATGAAGCTTTATGAGCTATTGAATAATTCAGCTGCTGTTTAGGAGCAATATTGGCTGTTAAAAAAGATGCTTCAAGAGCACATGGCAGTGGAGCCAAGTAGGGAGGTTGAGGGTTGGTATCGAAGGCGGGAGCAGGCAAATGCTAAGTTTCAAAGTGGATGTGATTAGCTAATATTAAAAGGACTCTGCAAAATGCAGAGACCTTTCTGTCTAGTATTGTAACCCATTTTGCTTCGCATAGTTGTAATTGTTAATTGCATTGCTTAGATTATCATAAGCATTTGAAACTTCACTTTGAGTTGCATCATATTTGTTATCAACGGATTTCGCTTGTTCAATATAAAAATTTAAAATGCTCAAATCATTTTGAGAAGTCCATTTTAAGGTATGATTTACATCACTACCATCTTGAGAAGTTGCAACAATTCCATTTAAAGCAGTTGAAATAAGTGTTTTTAAATTGGATTTATCTACATAATGCCCGTTATTGCCATACTTATAAGCATTTTTATACGTCCAGATAGCATTGTTTAAATTATTGACCGCATTTGCAATTTCAGTTTGAGTAGCGTAAACGTTATTTACAACTACTTGAGCAGATGAAACAGAAGAAGCTAATGCGTTTCTCTCTGTTTGCGTTGTCCAAGGAGTATTATACGGAACATTTGAACCATCCCAAGAAACCGTAACATATTGAACAGAATTAATTAAAGATTGTAATGAAGCTTTATCGCCATAGCCATATTTTGTTCCGCTTTTTTGAGCAGCTTGATAAACAGCTAGAGCATTTTTGTACTGACTGATGGCATTTTTTACTTGTTCTTGGGAGGCACTGTTGTTGTTTGCTACAGCTCTTGTGCTTGCAACTGCTGAATCAAATGCGTTTCTCTCAGCCTGTGTTGTCCACTTGTCTGTTGTTAAAACATCATAGCCGTTTACAGATACTTGTACATATGGTGGGGATGCGATAAGTGTATTAAGTTCCTTCTTATCAATAACAGGTAGTGTCACGGAGACATTTTTATTGTCAACTTGTACATTGTTTACCAGATGTCCTGAATCTAAAGCTACATTAGTACCGCCCTTTACAACGATTTGCTCGATTTTACCCTCACCGTAAAGGCTGAAATCATTTGCCACATCAATTGTAAGCTTTTCTATATTAGACATAGCTTCAAACGATGTAACTTTCCCTACTACATCTACTTTGGAAAGCGTTTGGTCAGAAGATATATTGACTTTAGTACGTTCCAAATTGATGTTTGATGATTTCATATCGATTAAAGTGACGTATAGCCAACTTACCTTTTTCGTTACAATTGGTTTTAGTGTAATTGTTTCATCTACTGCTACTTCATCGAGTGTAACGGCTTTTTTTACTCTGTTTGTAATGATAAGCTGACCATCCACACTAACATCTTGAATCTTTACATAGTCAGCGTTTACAGTAAGATCTCCCGAGATTTGTGCGTCACCTCCATCAAAATAAACAGATTTTTTGCTTGTACCTGCTTTGTTTAATATTAATGAGGTAACGTCCGTAATTTGACCATTTTTCACTACAATAGTCGCTCGGGCATTGGTTAAGGCTGTTTTATTTGAAGTATCAAATAGGGGCTTTAATGCCGAATGAATTCTAAATGTACCGTTAGATGTTATTACAGTATCTTTTGTAATATTTTTGATCGTTACGGATTCACCTATTACTTTTTTTGCTGCTGCTACATGTGTCTCATATGAATTTGATTGAATTTGAGATGATGCGGCATTCGCAGTAGACATTGGTAATACTAGTGTCGCTGTAATAGCCGTGGCCATTAATGTTGATAGCGCTTTATTTTTCATGTAAGTCACTCCAATCATTCTATTTAATAGTTAATATATCATATTTTCCTATAATTTAGAATTCAAAGAGGATGTTTTACTATGAATCTCAATTCAAATAAGTCATTAGTCCTTTATATTGAAAAATAAATGTTTGGTGAAGTATCGGTATTTTTCTCTATAATTCTGTAAAATTTCTACTTTATTCGCTAAATATTTTATTGTGATACAATCATCCATCCATTATTATTAGTATAAAAGTGGGGGTGTTAGTTATGAAAAAATCAAGAGGAATTGCCTTAAAACTTTCTTCCCTTATAATAGGATTATTTCTCATTTTATTTTTATCCTATACTGTCATAACGGGGATTATTATAAAAAAGCAAAGTGTTGAAGACGCAGAGCATGGAACATTACAATCAGCTGAATCTTCTGCAGCTATTATGAGTGAAAGATTTAAGAAAGCCAATACGACATTACAAACAACAAAGCGTATCATAGAAAGCATGGAGAAGAATAATACGTTGTCTACCAAGGGTGTCATAGACGTAATGGAAAACAATTTAGCTAGCAATAATGACATTCTTGGAGTAGGAGCAATCTTTGAGCAAGATTCTATTATTTTAGAACCAACTGAGGCTGCTTTAGTAGATACTAAAAAACGTTTTATCCCTTATTTAAGTAAGAACGGAAATGATATCTCGACTGCTCTAATCGAAGGTATTGATGATAAGAGTATTTCTGAATGGTATTGGGTACCAAAAGAAGAGAGACGTGCAGTTTTGACAGAGCCCTATGATTATAATGTAAACGGACAATCCGTATTAATGACAACGATTTCAGTGCCATTAATCAATGCCTCCGGAACATTTTTCGGTGTATTGACAGCCGATGTATCAATAGATTTTTTAAATGATTTAACAAAATTGAATGCCCCAGAAGGCGGTTATGCGGCAATAATTACGAATAAAGGTGTGCTAACAGCTAACAGTTTTGGTGAAGAGCTAGTTGGGCGCAATATGCAAGAGGATCCTACTTGGACAAGTATTAGTAAGACAATGGAAAATGGTGAGCTAACAAGTATGTACGTTGACTCTAATCAACTGAAGGAAAAGGCATATAATGTCTTTGCTCCAATGATTTTAGAGGGTATTGACGAAACATGGACTGTTCAAGTCGTGTTAGCTGAATCAAAGATTCTAGAAACATATAATCATGTATTTGTATTTACGATTATTGCTTCTATTATTATGGTGGTTTTGATGACCGCTGCAAGTGTGTTATTCATCTATAAACAACTAAAGCCACTTAAATTTTTACGTGCATCGATTGAAACTGCAGCTGAAGGGGATTTAACACAAAAGGTAGAAGAGCAATATATTAAGCCTGATGAAATTGGTGCAGTGGCTGTGGCCTATAATAATATGTTAGATAAAACCAATAGTGCGATTCAAACTGTACTAAATTCCACGAGGTTATTGAACCAATCTTCTAATCAGGTAAATGAGGCATTTAACGAGGTAGTTGCTTCTAGTCAGGAGGTTTCTGTAGCTATCAACGAGATTGCACAAGGAGCTTCGAAGCAGTCAGAGGATACAGAAGAAACAAATTATCGAATGATGGATTTATCAGATCAGATTGATGCCATTACGGCTCTTTCTAATGAAATGGATGAGCTATCTCATAAAACAGGTGTAACAACGGAAAAAGGATTGCAAGAAGTTGAAAGTTTAAGAGTACGTAATATGGAGACAAATGAAATGAATGGGCGTATCCAGCAGCAAATGGAATCATTAGCTTCTAATATTGCCAATATTAATCAGATTATTGCTTCGATCCAAAGCATTACCGAGCAGACTAATCTGCTAGCTTTAAATGCAAGTATTGAGGCTGCACGTGCTGGTGAGCATGGTAAAGGATTTGCTGTAGTTGCAGAGGAAGTTAGAAAGCTAGCAGAACAATCTAAAAATGAAACAGAAATTATTAAGAGTACAGTAGAAAGCATTCTTGAAAATTCTCAGCAAACGGTTGCTGTTATTGCATCTAATGCAGATTTAATGCAATCTCAAAATGAGTCAGTACAAAGCACGCAACTAGCGTTTAAAGATAGCAGTGACTTGTCAGGTTCAATTGCAAATTCTATTAGTGAATTAATGAATAAACTATCTAGCATGTTAGAGCATAAAAATCAGGCAATCATGGCTATCCAAAGTATTTCGGCTATTTCAGAGCAAACAGCAGCCTCTGCGGAACAAGTAAGTGCTTCTGCAATGGATCAACAAGCAGAATTACAAAAAGTAGCAGAGTCTATTCAAAATATGAACGATATTTCAAACGAGCTACAAGAAGTTGTAAATCGATTTAAGCTTGTTTAAAAGCAAAGGCTGCCTTCAATATAGAGGCAGTCTTCTTTTATTGTGAAAGTCAGAGAAATTGACCTAGAAGGAATTCAACACTACTATTAACACTGGAAGGGGGACATTGATATGATGTATCTCGGAATGATTTTCTTTCAAATTGTTGTTCCTATTTTAGTGTTACTTGTAATAGGCGCTATCCTACAAAAGAAATTTCGCTTTAATTTAAAAGCATTGTCTCAGCTTATTACATATTGCTTTATGCCGGCAGCTGTTTTTGTAAATTTATATGAAACACATGTGGAGTTATCGGTACTGGGAGAGGTCGGATTATTTATTATACTCTTTATAGGTAGTCAAATGTTACTCAGTCATTTTATGGCAAAAGGGCTAGGTTTAGCTAGAACAGAGGCAGCTGTCTTTAAAAATAGTGTGGTGCTTATTAACTCTGGCAATTACGGTATTCCAGTTGCTCAAATGATATTTGCCACGCAACCTATTGGAGTAGCCATTCAGGTCATGCTCGTAATCTTTCAAAATATGACTACGTATACATATGGATTATACAATTTAATTTCTTCTACAAAGTCGGGTATGACAATCATCAAGGATTTCTTTAAAATGCCTATTATTCATGCGCTGATTATAGGTGCCGCTATGAACTATTTTGGTATCGGTATTCCACAGTTTATCAAAATACCAGTAGAACATGTGGCAGATGGATTTATTGCTGTGGCCTTAATTACTTTAGGTGCGCAATTATCACAACTAGAGATGAAATCAATGTTTAATAAAACCGTCATTATCAGCTGTTTTACGCGATTAATTATTGGACCATCTGTTGCATTAGCCATTATTTATATATTGGGATTAGATGGAGTCGTCGCACAATCACTGTTTATAGCTAGTGCCTTTCCAACATCCCGTAATAGTTCTAGTCTAGCATTGGAATATGATGTAGAATCAGCAACAGCCGCGCAAGCTGTTTTATTTTCTACCATTGTAAGCTGTATAACTGTAACCATTGTGATCTATTTTGCGGAAGTATTATTTACCTAGTAAGATAAAAAATAACTTCCATCTCTTAGTATTATCTGCTACACTAGCATCAAACTAAATAGTATTAACTAGGGGAGTCTGATGAGTCAGGCTGAGAGGGAAACGCTACGAAGTTTCTTGACCCTTTGGACCTGATCTGGCTCATACCAGCGTGGGAAAGTTAAGAAGCTATTGCAGAGTATGCAATCAATAGACCTTTACATTCGTGGCCGGATCCAAATAATTATTTTGGATTCGGCCTTTATTTTTTGGATTGTTGGGGTGAGCTAGAATCGGTCCTTATATCAAAATAAATTTAAGGGAGAGAAGTAGCTCATGTCAGCAATTAGTGAAAAGAATATTACCATTATGTCTAGCTTTGAAGGAAGCAAAAAAGTATATGTGGAAGGATCACGCCCAGATATTCTAGTACCTATGCGAGAAATTGCATTAAGTCCGACAACAGGCAGTTTTGGAAATGAAGAAAATGCTCCTATTCGAGTATATGATACGAGTGGGCCCTATACAGATCCAGCCTACCAAGTAGATATTACGAAAGGTTTACCTGCCTTACGAAATGCATGGATTCAAGAGCGAGGGGATGTAGAAGCATATGAGGGACGCTCCATTAAACCGGAGGATAATGGCTTTCGTCATGTTGATGACCCGCGTATTCAAGAAAATGTCTTCCCTGAGTTGACGAGAAAGCCTTTGCGTGCTAAAAAAGGTAAAAATGTGACACAGCTTCACTATGCACGAAGGGGGATTATAACGCCTGAAATGGAGTTTGTAGCGATTCGTGAAAATATGAATGAAAGATAAGGATTTGAATACGACTGAAGCGATCCATCAAGGTATGAAGGAAAAGGCAGAGGAGTTTAAAAAAGCAGGCAGTCGAATTTACCAATAATGAAAGAAAAGGCTTATGTCAAAAAATAGACATAGGCCTTTTTTAATCAAAAAACTCCATGTGAATAGTGGATTCACATGGAGTAAAAGTTGGATTTGGATATCAATAATAAAGTGGAATATTAAACGTTTGTTGGTTGTTTTACATATGGGTTTGTAAGGTCCATACCTTCTAATGAAAGACCCATCGCTTTTGCGACACCTTCACCATATGCTGGGTCAGCTAGATAGCAGTGAAGAATGTGACGGCGTTTGATGAATTCTTCAACAGAAGCCATATCATTCGCTGTATTTTCAAATAGACGTTGTTGCTCTTCCACCGTCAATAGACGGAATAGCTTACCTGGTTGCTCAAAGTAATTATTATCGTCTTCACGGAAGTCATGAATACCTGCATGACCATCAATGCGTAATTCAGGCTCTTTATGGTCTAAATTATGCTCCCACTCGCCATAGCTATTTGGTTCATAGCTTAATGTCGAACCGAGATTGCCATCAAAGCGCATTGCTCCGTCGCGGTGGAAAGTACGGAATGGACATTTTGGTGCGTTGACAGGAAGCATATAGTGATTTACACCAAGACGATAGCGTTGTGCATCCGCATATGCAAAGATACGACCTTGTAACATTTTATCTGGCGAGAAGCTGATACCAGGAACAATGTTAGAAGGTGCAAATGCAGCTTGTTCAACTTCTGCAAAGTAGTTGTCTGGATTTTTGTTTAACTCGAACTCACCTACAGGAATTAATGGGAAATCTTTTTTATACCATACCTTTGTTAAATCAAATGGGTTGTATGGTAGCTCACGAGCTTGTTCCTCTGTCATTACCTGAATGTACATTTTCCATTTAGGGAAATCGCCTTTTTCAATTGCTTCATATAAATCACGTTGTGAAGATTCACGGTCTTGACCAATAATCTCATTTGCCTCGGCACCAGTTAAGTTCTTAATGCCTTGCTCTGTACGGAAGTGGAATTTAACCCAAACACGTTCATTATTAGCATTGATAAAGCTATACGTATGAGAACCAAATCCGTGCATATTACGATAACCAGCTGGAATACCACGGTCAGACATAACAATTGTCACTTGGTGAAGTGCTTCAGGTAATGAAGTCCAGAAATCCCAGTTAGAATTGGCATTTTTCATATTTGTACGTGGGTCACGTTTTACCACATGGTTTAAATCTGTAAAGTGTAATGGGTCGCGGAAGAAGAATACAGGCGTATTGTTCCCTACTAAATCCCAGTTTCCATCTTCTGTATAGAATTTAAGGGCGAAGCCACGAATATCTCGCTCTGCATCTGCTGCACCACGCTCACCCGCTACTGTAGAGAAACGTGCGAACATTTCAGTTTTCTTGCCGATCTCTGAGAAGATTTTCGCCTTAGTATATTGTGAAATATCATGCGTTACAGTAAAAGTACCAAATGCACCTGATCCTTTTGCGTGCATACGACGTTCTGGAATTACTTCACGATTGAAGTTTGCTAGTTTTTCAACTAACCATACATCCTGAAGTAAAAGAGGGCCACGTGGACCTGCTGACATAGAGTCATGGTTACTTACTACTGGAGCACCACCTGCTGTTGTAAAGCGACGGCTACGATCATTTGCGTTTGTCATATTGGTTTACCTCCTGAAAAAAATGTGAGTCAAACTCTTCGTCTATAACTATAACAAATATAAAATAGAATTGCTAGTACATTATAATAATTATCGTTAAAGAATTTTTATATTTAAGTATAAACTATAAATATATGCGCTAGACATACGAATTATACATAGTTTCTAGCTTTAATTTATTTTATCTGATCGCAATTTTTATAGATAATTGTCACATTAAGATCAAGATAATGACTGTATGATAAAAATCTTTATTGAAAATGAAATCAACTAATTGAAAATTATTTTAATCAATCTTTTAATTTTTTCTATATCGGTTAGGCGTAATACCAATTTGTTGCTTAAATAATTTTATAAAATAATTTGGGTCATCAAAACCGTTTAAATGAGCGATTTCGCTAATAGCAAAATCTGTTTCTAGCAGCATTTTTGTGGCATGATGAATTCTTACTTGCTGTAAATAGCGCTTAAATGGTAAACCTTGTTTTCTTGAGAAAATCGTACTTAAATAATTGGGGCTTATTCCAAGCTTATGAGCGACAAAGGGAAGAGACAGTGCGCTATCTTTAAATTGTTGATCAATTATTTCTATAGCTAGTTCAACATAATCAGCTCGTTTCTCTATTCGAGCTTCCTTTGCTAACTCAATTAATGTCTGCGTGAAAGAAATAATCCCATTGAGTATCGTATAAAATATAGGATGCTCAATGATTAAATGAAATAGCTGACGGTAGTTTTGTTCGATAACCGCTTTTTCATGTAATTTATATTTCAGCATAAAGCGTCTAATTTGTGCTAAGACACTCGTCAGATGAATGCGTAAATCATCTTGCTCATAATATATGCCTTCATTAGAAAGCCGGTATAAAAATGTTTTAACGGCCTCTAGGTTTCCATCTTCCAAACTACTTATTAGTAATTGTTGCTCTTCTGGTGTCAGTAAGGGATCAAAGGGCTGAGTTTCATATTGTTTGCTCGCGTAAAAAATATGGCCAAAGCCCTCATAAAAACTTTGATTTAGTGCACGCTTTGTTCTTGTATACATATTTTTAATGGTTGTAGGTGTTCCATCATATATCCCAATATTTAAAGAACTATTACTAATCAATCGCCATTCCTTCATAAGTGTACGTACATCCTTTTCCACAATCCTTATATCATTTGTTTGAAAAAGACATACGATTCTATTAGATAGAGGGTAGGTTTTCATATGAAAGTGAATCGGTGTTTGTTGAAGCCAATTGTAAAGCTTATTAAAGGTTTCAGTATGCTCGGGTTCAATCATTGTGAAATGTAATGTTGTCTCAATTGAACTTGATTTATTATCTAAAAATAATTGATTATAAAAGGAATCGTTTGTAGTCTCTTGAGCATCTTCTGTAATCTGTGGTGTGCGAAGAGAAATGGTTGTGAGTTTTTTCTTTAATAGCTCTAAATCAATAGGCTTCACAAAAAGATGTGCTACCTGTAAGTCAATAGCTTTCAGCGCATTTTTAAATAATGGCTCTGTTGTCATGGCTAAAATGGCACCAGAAAGCTTTTGTAAATCACGATAAAGAGCAGCTAAGCGATTATTAGGAAATAAATCGATATTTAACAGTATGGCGTCAGGTTCAAATTGTCGAATGATTTGAGACACCTCTGAAATACTTGTACACATTTCAATCAAAACATCTCCAGGGAAATATGTATGTAAAAACCATTTTATTCCTGCTAGGTCGGTTGGATCGCGATCAATTAATAACAGCTTCATACCATCAGCCTTTCTTAAAATATTCAAGTTTCATACAAAAGTACGGTTATATTAATAAAAATAACATAGTAATCTGAAAAAAGTCTTGTTTTCTCTATTAAAATTCTCTATATTCTGAAAAAGGTAGTTAGTACAATGTAAATAGAGTAATTGATCATCAGCAGAAGCCAACTTTAGTTATGAAAACGCTTAATAAGTTTGATACTGATGTTTTTATATTACGAAAATATGAATGAAGATAATTTATTTACATAGCCATATAGGGAATAGGGGGATGTCATGTGAAGTCAATCATCGAGCTTGATGGCAATACATTAACAAGACAACAAATAGAGGAAATCGTGAAGGGGCAAGCAACAGTTGCACTTGCTACAGAGAGTTTGGAACGTATTCGTTTAAGTAGAGAGCGTATCGAAAAGCGTTTAGCTGAAGGCCAAACAATTTATGGTGTGAATACAGGGTTTGGCAAACTCAGCAATATAAAAATTGAAGAAGAAGACATTGAGCTATTGCAGCTAAATTTATTACGATCAGATGCAACCGGTGTTGGTGAACCATTCCCAACAGATGTTGTACGTGCAATGATGGTGTTACGTGCCAATGCTTTGGCCAGAGGTTTTTCTGGCATTCGTGAGGAAACTGTCCAACTATTGTTGAATTTTATTAATAAAGGTGTTCATCCAATTGTTCCGTCACAAGGTTCTGTAGGAGCAAGTGGTGATTTAGCGCCTTTATCACATTTGGCATTAGTGTTAGTGGGAGAAGGAAAGGCTGAGTTTAACGGAGAAATCATGAGTGGTAGTGATGCGCTAAAGCAAGCAGGATTAACCCCTGTTAGACTTCAAGCTAAAGAGGGGCTAGCATTAGTTAACGGTACGCAAGCTATGACGGGTATAGGTGTATTAACGGTCAATGAAGCTGAACGAATCGGTCTTGCAGCGGATATGGCTGCTAGCTTAACACTGGAAGCTTTAAAGGGCATTACCTCGGCATTTGATCCAGCACTTTTAGCAGTAAGACCACATCCAGAGTTAGAACTAGTGGGCGGGCGTATTCGTAAGTGGCTCGATGGCAGTAAACGTGTGACAAAGCAGGGTGAAATTCGCATGCAGGATGCTTATTCACTACGTTGTATACCGCAAGTACATGGTGCTTCTTGGCAGTCATTTTTCTACGCACAGGACCGTGTTCAAACTGAAATGAATGCAACAACTGATAATCCAATTGTTTTAGAAAGCGGGGAGGTTTTATCGGGTGGGCATTTCCATGGACAGCCAATAGCCTTGGCAATGGACTTTTTGAAAATAGGTGTATGTGAATGGGCCAATATCTCAGAACGCCGTACAGAACGTATGGTAAACCCTCAACTTAATGAAGGGCTGCCACCGTTTCTAGCAACAAACCCTGGGATTGAATGTGGACTTATGATTGCTCAATATACAGCAGCCTCTATTGTCTCAGAAAATAAAGTTTTAGCACATCCTTCGAGTGTGGATTCTATTCCTACGTCAGGTAACCAAGAGGATCATGTAAGTATGGGAACAACTTCGGCACGTCAAGTACGTCAGATTGTTCATAATGCTGCTCGCGTTGTAGCTATCGAATTGATTTGTGCATCACAGGCTATTCATTTAGACAAGGCAGAAGAGCAATTATCTCCTACTACAAGTAAATTCTTAAAGAAGGTGCGTGAATTCTGTCCACCATTGCTAGCCGATCAACCAATTGGCGATGAAATTGAAGCATTGGCTAAATATCTACTATCAAGTAATGATTTAGTAAATGAGTATGTGTAAATTGCATTGAATTTTTGATAAGAAAGAGCAAAGGCGTCGCTCGGTTAACACCGAGTAGCCTCTGCTTTAAAAATATTTATATGTTTTTAAGTCTGAATATTCAGTTATCTGTAGATTTAGACAGTAATATTCACATTATTTTTAATAGGAAAAGGAGCGTGTTTTGAATGGTATTTAAGACAGATATTCGTGCACCACGTGGAAATGAACTAACATGTAAGGGATGGACACAGGAAGCAGCAATGCGTATGTTAATGAACAATCTTGACCCAGAGGTGGCAGAGAATCCAGATGAACTAATTGTTTATGGGGGTATTGGTAAGGCTGCTCGTAACTGGGAAAGTTATGAACAAATCATTGCATCTTTAAAAGAATTAGAGAATGATGAGACTCTATTAATCCAATCTGGAAAGCCGGTAGCTGTATTCCGTACACATGAGCATTCACCTCGCGTGCTGATTGCCAATTCAAACCTTGTACCAGCATGGGCAAATTGGGATCACTTTTATGAATTAGAAGAAAGAGATTTAATGATGTATGGTCAAATGACTGCTGGGAGTTGGATTTATATTGGTGCTCAAGGAATTTTACAAGGCACTTATCTGTCCTTTGTAGAAGCAGGCAAAAAGGTATTTGGCACTGCTGATTTGCGTGGTAAATTCATCCTTACAGGTGGGATGGGCGGTATGAGTGGTGCACAGCCATTAGCAGGGAAAATGGCTGGTGCTGTAATTTTAGTTGTTGAAGTTGAACGTGCGCGCATTGAACGTAAAATCAAAGAAGGCTACTGTGATTATATTGTAGAGACTGTAGATGAAGCAATTGCATTAGTTAATAAATTACGTGACCAAAATGAGCCAGCATCCATTGGCCTTGTTGGTAACTGTGCTGATGTTAATCGTGAGTTGTTGAATCGTGGAATTATTCCAGATTTTGTGACAGACCAAACATCTGCACATGATCCGATTAATGGTTATGTACCTAATGGCATGACCTTTGAAGAAGCGCTAAAACTTCGCAAAGAGGATGTAAAAACATATGAGCGTAAAGCAAAAGAAACAATGGCAGAGCATGTTCGTACAATGCTAGAGTTCCAAGAGGCAGGCGCAGAAGTATTTGATTATGGGAATAACATCCGCGCCTATGCCAAAGAAATGGGTGTGACAAATGCCTTTGATTTCCCAGGCTTTGTACCAGCGTATATTCGTCCTTTATTCTGTGAAGGAAAGGGCCCATTCCGTTGGGCGGCGCTTTCAGGAAACCCTGAGGATATATATAAAACAGATGCACTGGCAAAAGAGATGTTCGCAGAAGATGAGGGGCTAGTCAATTGGATTGATATGGCACAAAAAATGGTGAAATGGCAAGGGTTACCTGCACGCATTTGCTGGCTAGGCTATGGTGATCGTCATCGTTTTGCATTAAAAGTAAATGAAATGGTTGCAAATGGTGAATTATCAGCACCAATTGTCTTTGGCCGTGATCACTTAGATTCAGGTTCTGTAGCATCACCAAATCGTGAAACAGAAGGGATGCTAGATGGTTCGGATGCGGTATCGGATTGGCCAATTTTAAATGCTCTTGTTAATACTGCGAGTGGTGCAAGCTGGGTAAGCGTACACCATGGTGGTGGTGTAGGAATGGGTTATTCACAGCATGCAGGTCAAGTCTTAGTAGCAGATGGATCAGAGCTTGCCGCTGAAAAAATTGCACGTGTATTAGTTTCAGACCCTGGAATGGGCGTTGCTCGTCATGCTGATGCAGGCTACGATATTGCTATCAATACAGCAAAAAACAAAGGTGTCCATATACCAATGTTAAAGGGTGATGTGAAGTGACCATTCTAATAAAAAATGCAAATGAAGTAATTACACTGAAAAGTAATGCACAAGGGCCACGTACAAAAGAACAAATGCAGGAAATTGCAGTAATAGAATATGGCAGTGTTCTAATTGAAGAAGAGCGTATTGTAGCAGTAGGAGCTTATGAACAACTAGAAGAAGACTTCCCAGAATTAATAAAGAAAGCAGAAACGATTGATGCTACTGGTAAGATTGTTATGCCTGGCTTAGTGGATTGTCATACACATTTAGTGCATGGTGGAACACGCGAGCAAGAGTTTAATATGAGATTAAATGGTTCTACCTATATGGAAATCATGAATGCAGGCGGCGGCATTCATGCTACAACAGAGCGTACACGAGAAACAAGCTTTGATGAATTATATGAAAAGACGATGCAGCATTTAGATGTATTTTTAAAGCATGGCGTAACAACAGTTGAAGCAAAATCAGGCTATGGCTTGGACTGGGAAACGGAAAAGAAACAGCTAGAGGTCGCAAAAGAATTACAAGCTACACATCATATTGATGTCATTAGCACGTTTATGGGAGCCCATGCAGTTCCTCGTGATTATAAGGGGCGTGAGGATGAATTTGTGGATATTGTGGTCCATGAGATGTTGCCAAAAGTGGCGGAACTAGAGTTGGCTGAATTTAATGATGTATTTTGTGAAAAGGGCGTCTTTACACCCGACCAATCCCGCCGCATTTTAGAGGCTGGAAAAGCACTAGGCTTAACCCCAAAAATACATGCGGATGAGATCGAACCTTATCAAGGCGCCGAGCTGGCTGCGGAAGTAGAGGCTATTTCTGCGGAGCATTTGTTAGTTGCTTCTGATAAGGGAATTCGAAAAATGGCTGAGGCGGGTACAATTGCTGTATTGCTGCCAGGTACTGCATTCTTCTTACGTGCACCTTTTGCAAGAGGGCGTCTAATGATTGACGAGGGAGTACCTGTGGCGATATCAACAGATTTTAACCCTGGGTCATCCCCAACAATGAGTCTACCCTTCATTATGAATTTAGCTTGTATGCATATGGGTATGACATTGGAAGAAGTATTAACGGCAACAACAATTAATGCAGCATATGCACTAAATCGAGGCGAGCAAATTGGTTCCCTTGAAGCACATAAAAAAGCTGACGTACTTATCCTTGATGTTGCGAATTACAAGCAACTGCAATATTTCTACGGCATGAACCATACACATACAGTAATCAAAAATGGGCAAGTTGTTGTACAAAACGGAATTCTGCTGAAAGATCAATAATAATAATGGGCATAAATAAGGCTGAGTAGCTTTATTTATGCTTTTTTTATAAATTAGTTGCAAATGCTTTTCTGAAAGATTATAATTCTAATAAATAGTAATTATCGAATTACAAATTACTTAAACCTTGTAATTATAGAAGGGGTTATACAATGAAAAAGTTTCGTACCGAAGATGAAGTGCTTGCACATTATGATTCTTCAAAATATCTAACACCTGATGGATATACCGCAGATATTGCTATTTTTACAATTACCTCAGAGAAAACAGAGGAAAAAGCACCGCCAAACATGACGCTAAAGATTATGTTAATTAAGCGTGCTACTAAGGATGCTGAAGGAAATCCCAATATTGAAGGAGGGAAATGGGCGCTTCCTGGGGGCTTTGTAGATGCAAATCAAAAAGAAACTGCCTTTATTGCAGCAAAGAGAGAATTAAAAGAAGAAACAAATGTAGAAGGTTTACATGTTCAACATTTTGGTGTTTATGATGAGATTGATCGAGATCCACGTGGTTGGATGATTTCGAATGCATTTTATGCCATTGTTCCTGAGACATATATTGAGCAACGACAAGCGAATGATGATGCAGATGATGTAGAATTGTTCGATATAAAAAGTGTATTTACGCTTCAATTAGCTTTCGATCATCGAAAAATCATTTCCGATGCGTTGCATTTTATTAAAAGGGATATGATACAAACAACTGTTGCCAAAAACTTTTTACCACAAGAGTTTACATTGTCCGAATTGCAACGAGTACTTCTAACAGTTGGAGAAGATCCACGAATCTCTAACGATTCCGTATTCTTTACAAAAGCACCTAAATTACCATTTATCGAAAAAGCATTGGATGAAGAAGGAAAACCGAAGAAAACAAAAAGAAATTCGTTTCGGCCTTCCCAGCTCTATACATTTAATGATTTCGAAATGGTAGAGTCTATCTATCATTAGGAAAGATCCGTCTTTCCTGTTTATTTTAAAGAAAGTAATTTGTAATTTAAGTATTACTAATTAAAAAATGGAGTGATGAAATGATGAAAAAGCGTGCATTAATTAATATTGATTATACAGTGGATTTCGTTGCGACGGATGGGGCTCTTACTTGTGGAGAGCCTGGGCAACTGCTCGAACATGCAAATGTTGATTTAACAAAGGAGTTTATTAAGAGCGGGGATTTTACAGTATTTGCGATAGATGTTCATGAAAAGGGAGATGTTTATCATCCAGAAACAAAGCTATTCCCACCTCATAATATTCGTCATACAGAAGGTAGAGAGTTATATGGTGCATTAAACTCATTATATGAAGAAAATAAAGACCAAGATTTCGTCTATTACATTGATAAAACGCGTTATTCTGCTTTTGCAGGAACAGATTTAGAATTGAAATTGCGTGAAAGAGGAATTACTGAGCTGCATTTAATCGGCGTTTGTACAGATATTTGTGTTCTTCATACAGCAGTAGATGCTTATAATAAAGGGTTCGATATCGTTATTCATAAAAATGCTGTCGCCTCCTTTAATCAAGCTGGACATGAGTGGGCGTTAAATCATTTCGAGCATACTCTAGGTGCCACTATTATTTAACATGAATGGAGGGGAAAATATGAAATATGTAGATGATAGTTTCATGTTACACACGGACCTATACCAAATTAATATGGTTCAAACTTATTGGCAAGATGGTGTTCATCAACGTAAAGCTGTTTTCGAACTATATTTTAGAAAGCTTCCATTTGGCAATGGCTATGGAGTTTTCGCTGGATTGAAAAAAGTGATTGAGTTTATTAATAACTTTGGTTTCTCTCAAAGCGATATTCAATATTTACGAGAAGAGGGGAAGTATCCCGAGGAATTTCTTGAATATCTAAAAGAACTTAAATTTACAGGGACAATTAAGGGGATGAGAGAGGGAGAACTGGTCTTTGCTAACGAGCCTATCCTGCGAATTGAAGCACCATTAGCAGAGGCTCAATTAATTGAAACGCCGTTGTTAAATATCGTTAATTACCAAACCCTGATTGCGACAAAAGCTTCACGTATCAAACAAGTGACGGGTGAGGATGTGGTAATGGAATTTGGAACCCGCCGCGCACACGAATTTGATGCTGCTATTTGGGGAACTCGTGCTGCTTATATAGGTGGATTCTCTGCAACAAGCAATGTAAGAGCAGGAAAATTATTCGGTATTCCTGTGTCAGGAACACATGCCCATGCGATGATTCAAACCTATCGAGATGAATACACTGCGTTTAAAAAATACGCAGCAGCCCATAAAGACTGTGTTTTCCTAGTAGATACTTATGATACGCTACGTTCTGGTGTTCCTAATGCTATCCGCGTAGCAAAGGAGTTAGGGAATCAAATTAATTTTATTGGTATCCGTTTAGACAGTGGAGATTTAGCCTATCTCTCAAAACAGGCAAGGAAAATGCTAGATGATGCAGGATTTACAGCAGCTAAAATTATGGCTTCGAATGATTTGGATGAATATACAATTATGCATTTAAAGTCACAAGGGGCGCAAATTGATGCTTGGGGAATCGGAACTAAGCTGATTACAGCCTATGATCAAGCAGCTCTTGGTGGAGTATACAAATTAGTTTCGATAGAAAATGAAAGTGGAGAACTGGTTGATACCATTAAAATTTCAGCAAATCCTGAAAAAGTGACTACACCTGGACGTAAACGTGTTTACCGTATTATTAATTCGGAGAATGGTCATGCTGAGGGAGACTATATAGCGTTAGATGATGAAGATATCCAGCAAGAAGAAAGATTGAAAATGTTCCACCCTATTCATACGTATATTAGTAAATTTGTTACAAATTTTACGGCAAAAGAGTTACATGAAAGTATTATAGAAAATGGAAATATTGTTTATGAGGAGCCAACTATTCAAGAAATACAAAAATATGTACAGGAAAACTTACATTTATTGTGGTGTGAGTATAAACGAACAATGAATCCGGAAGAATATCCAGTCGATTTAAGTCAAGCGTGTTGGGACAATAAACTGGCAAGCATACAGGCAATAAAAGAAAAGATTTCACAACGTATTTAAAAGTCAACTGCTAGGAGGTAGAGACGATGGCGAGAATAGGCATTTATGGTTCATCATTTGATCCTATTACCAATGTCCATCTTTGGACAGCAAGCACTGTGGCACATCGGTGTAAGTTAGATAAGGTTATTTTTTTGCCTTGTTCAAATAAACGCAAAGATAAAACCATAAAAACAGCAGATACACATCGTTGGAATATGCTTCAGTTAGCTATTGCTAAGGACGATCGTTTTATTGCAGATTCCTATGAGATGGATCAAGAAGGCTGGAATATTTACACATATGACACCATGAAATACTTTAGAGTGAAGAACCCGGAGGATGAGGTCCATTTTATTATGGGTGCTGATTTACTAGTGGATATTGGTGCAGGTTTATGGAAAAAGGGCGACGCATTAGTAGCGGAGAATAAATTTATTGTAATGGCACGACATGGCATCGATATGCTATCAACCATTAGTCGTTCTCCAATTTTAAGAAATAATGATGATGGAAGATTCCATCTTATAGATAAAGGGCTAGCGATGGAAATTAGCTCTACCTATATTCGAGAAGAATTTGCAATGGGGGGAGAACCAAGATACCTCTTGCCTACTGCTTGTTACAACTATATTAAAGAACATCATCTTTATCAAAAATAAAATAGAGTAGCTATCATTATAAGTGTGGATACTACCACACTTATTTTAATTTTGAAAAGATGGTGAATTTTATCATATAGAGCTCAGGGTAAGCTATAATAAAAATAGTAATGGGTACAAATTTTTTGCTGTCAATTTTTAATAATGATTAATGTTAGAAAGGAATTCATGAATGTGCAGCTTACATTAACATTTCTTATTTTAGGAGCAACAATTTTCGCATTTGTGACCAATAAAATACGAGCAGATCTTGTAGCAATTGTGTCACTTTTAGCATTTGTCATTATGGATATTTTGACGCCCGCGGAGGCATTAGCTGGTTTTTCAAACTCTGTAGTTTTAATGATTGCAGGGTTATTTGTCGTGGGTGCAGGGATCCTACGTACGGGCCTGGCAGGCATGGCGGGCCAACTCTTACTAAAATGGTCAGGCAATAGTGAGCTGAAGTTATTTGTGCTACTACTTATTATTGTAGGATCGGTTGGTGCATTTATGAGTAATACGGGTACTGTCGCCTTAATGATGCCAATCGTTGTAAGTATAGCAATTAGTATGAAAATTAGCCCTTCTAAATTTCTACTACCACTCTCCTATGTAGCAAGTCTTTCTGGTTTGATGACACTGATTGCATCCCCAACCAATTTAATTGTCAGTCAGTTATTGGTTGATCGAGGCTATAACAAACTTGGCTTTTTTGAAGTAACTCCTATTGGTATCGTGGGGATGATTGCTGGCATTATCTATTTAGTACTTGTAAGAAATATTTTATTACCAAAGGATCAAAACCGTACACAGACCAATGAAGGTTATAAACTTTCACCAAAAAAAATTATTAAGCAATATGATTTAAATAATCGTCTATTTAAAATCTCCGTTCCTGAGGCGTCACCTATTATTGAAACATCGTTAGCGGAATTAAAACTACCAGCTAAGTATATGCTTTGTATGATGAAAATTCATCGGAAATCACAGGAGGGCATTAATTTACTACCGATGACTTATCAAGAAATGGCAGGTCCAACTAGTGTCATTCATGCCAAGGATGAGTTATATGTTCAAGGAGAAATAGAGGATATCCGTCGTTTTGTTGAGGATTATCATCTTGAGATGCAAGGATTAGTTGAAGGAGAAGCCGATGAATTGGTATCGAAGCATCTGGGTATTGCTGAGGTATTGCTTACCCCCAATTCGAGCTTTATCAATGAAACGGTTAGTTCCCTTGGATTCCGGGAAAAATACAATCTAAATATCATTGGTATTAATCGTAAGGGTGGTTACAAGCTTCAGGATATGGTATCTCACAAATTAAAATTTGGAGACGCAATATTAGTACAGGGAGCATGGGATGAAATTCTTTTGTTAGCAAGAGAAACGCAAGATGTCGTGGTTGTCGGACAGCCGAAAGAACACGCAAGTGTGGCAGCGGCTACAGGCAAAGCTGGAATTGCCGGGATTATTATGTTATTCATGATTATTTTGATGGCATTTGAAATTTTCCCTGCTGTCATTTCTGTGATGATTGGTGCTGTACTTATGATTTTAACAGGTTGCTTGAGAAACATGGAAGATGCCTATAGCAATATGAATTTTGAAAGTATTGTGCTAGTGGCTGCCATGTTACCAATGGCGACAGCGTTAGAAAAAACAGGGGGCATGACCATTTTATCTGATGGTATTATTAATGCTTTAGGTGGTTTCGGACCATACGGCGTACTCATAGGAGTTTATATTTTGACAGCTGTTTTTGGTCAATTTATTAGTAATACGGCAACTGCTGTATTGTTTGCACCCATTGCCATGAGTGCAGCCATTGCAATGGAAGTTAGTCCCACAACATTTATGATTGCAGTCGCAGTTGCAGCAAGTATGGCATTTGCTACGCCAATTGCTTCCCCTACGAATGCACTGGTAATGACGGCGGGTGGCTATAAATTTATGGATTTCGTAAGAATAGGGGTTCCGTTACAACTTGTTATGTTTATTGTGATGATGATAGCCATCCCGTTCTTTTTCCCATTTTAAAAACTCGGTTTCTTTACCGAGTTTTTTGTTTTTTTAAAGATCTATTATTTTTTTGTAGGAAATTATGATAAAATTATTTTCTAGTTCATGGTCTAACATTGAGCTAGCTTGTGAATAGATTTGATAGTTATTAATATAGGAAGTTTTACTTTGATAATAAAAAAATTAAAGTTTTTTATTAAAAAGTGTTGACCTTTTAAAAATAAGGGTGTAGTATTATACAAGTCGCCAGGGTGACACGCTAAAATAAAGCAAAACATGAACCTTGAAAACTGAACAAGCAAAACGTAATCAATAAAGTTTTAAGTAACTAGTTTAGCTAGTGAACGAAACACAATTTTGGACATCAAACATGATGCCAGCAAAACAATTTGAGCTAATCAAATT
>NZ_JAASJR010000006.1:0-289629 GCF_019731275.1 Lysinibacillus sp. K60
TTTGGAGCGGGTGATGAGAATCGAACTCACGACATCAGCTTGGAAGGCTGAGGTTTTACCATTAAACTACACCCGCATATATTTTCTTAAAAATGGCGCGCCCGGCAGGAGTCGAACCCACAACCTTCTGATCCGTAGTCAGACGCTCTATCCAATTGAGCTACGGGCGCATATGAAATTAATTGACTTGGTGCGGCCGAGAGGACTTGAACCTCCACGGGGTTGCCCCCACTAGGCCCTCAACCTAGCGCGTCTGCCGTTCCGCCACGACCGCATTCGATTAGTAACTTTTTTATTATACTATGATAATTCGAAAAGTCAACTCTTTTTCTTAAAGAGATGAGCCATGAAGGACTCGAACCTTCGACCCTCTGATTAAAAGTCAGATGCTCTACCAACTGAGCTAATGGCTCGAATTAAGAAATGAATGGCTGGGGTACTAGGATTCGAACCTAGGCATGACGGAATCAAAATCCGTTGCCTTACCGCTTGGCTATACCCCAATAAGTGGCGGTCCCGACCGGGATCGAACCGGCGATCTCCTGCGTGACAGGCAGGCATGTTAACCGCTACACCACGGGACCAAAATATTATATAAATTAAATTATGAAAAATGACCCCTACGGGATTCGAACCCGTGTTACCGCCGTGAAAGGGCGGTGTCTTAACCACTTGACCAAGGGGCCATGGCTCCGAAGGCAGGACTCGAACCTGCGACAACCTGATTAACAGTCAGGTGCTACTACCAACTGAGCTACTTCGGAATAATTCATGTTATGTTGTCGCCGTTATCTTGTCGACTTTTACTATTATAGGGACAACTCAACAAAACGTCAACTATTTTTCAAACTTTTTTTACTCCACTAATTTTAATTTCCCCAAACACTTACTGCAACAATACTTTTCAACATTCATTTTTATTTTCCGTATATATAATTGGTGGCAATTGACACAAGTATATGTATAGCGTCGTCGCTGTTTTTTAACTGTAGCTTTAGGGACATGTAAAACTGCACAAAATCGGGGGGCATCTACTTTCCTTAATAATTCTCTAAAATCTTTATCTCGATGCTGATACCCTTTACCTTCAATATGTAGGTGATAATGGCATAATTCGTGTAAAACAATACCTTGAATTTCCTCCAAACCATATAACTCATAGGCTTTAGGATTAATCTCAATATTATGGGATTGTAAAAGATATCGTCCTCCCGTTGAACGTAATCTCGCATTAAAGTAGGCTTGATGCAGAAATGGCCTCTGAAAGTTTTCTAAAGATAAGCGACGAACAAGCTCTTGTAATTCTTGATTGTCCATAGTAATCACCTCTAACAACAAGAATACCACACTGCGTAGTATAGACAGTGTGGCAAAAATTTAGTACTCAAACTAATACTTGATTTTTAGGTGGAAGCATCGTTAAAGAGATACGTCCTTTCGTTACATCTATTTGTTCAACCCAGACAGTTACAATATCCCCAAGCGCCACAACTTCTAATGGATGCTTAATACGTTTATTTTGGAGTTTAGAAATATGCACAAGTCCATCTTGCTTCACGCCAATGTCAACAAATGCGCCGAAATCTACTACATTTCTTACCGTTCCCTGCAATTCCATACCTACTTTTAAATCTTCCATTTTTAATACATCAGTCTTAAGCAATGGTTGTGGGAATGCATCACGTGGGTCACGACTAGGTTTCATTAAAGTATCCACGATATCTTGAATTGTCACGACTCCTACTCCAAGCACATCACTTAACTTTTGGATATTTAGTGCTGCAATAGCTTCCTCTGCCTTCTGTGTCCCTAACTCTTTTTTATCTATTTGAGCCTCTGCTAATATTTGCTCAGCAAGAGCATAGCTCTCAGGGTGAATACCTGTAGCATCAAACGGATTTTTTGCTTCTGGGACACGTAGGAAACCAATAGCTTGTTCATACGTTTTGGCGCCTAACCTTGGAATCTTCTTTAATTGCGCACGTGTAGTAAATTGACCATTTTCCTCTCGCGTCTTTACGATATTCTCCGCAACAGTTTTTGATAGACCAGAAACGTATTGTAAGAGTGATGATGAAGCCGTATTTACATCAACACCAACTTGGTTAACAGCAGTTTCTACTATAAAAGATAGTGATTCATTTAATTTTTTTTGAGAAACATCATGCTGATACTGACCTACACCCACAGCTTTTGGTTCAATTTTCACTAACTCTGATAAAGGATCCTGTAAGCGACGTGCAATGGAGACAGCACTACGTTGTTCAACCTGTAAATCAGGAAATTCTGTACGTGCAATTTCAGACGCTGAATAAACAGATGCCCCCGCTTCATTGACAATCACATAGGCTATTTCAGTAGTAAGCTCGTTTAATACATCCGCGATAAATTGTTCTGTCTCTCGAGATGCTGTACCATTACCAATGGCAATTATACTTATTGGATACTTTGCCAAAATTCCTTTTACAATAGCTTTGGATTTTGCTACATCTGGTTTCGGTGGATGTGGGTAAATAGCTGTAACCTCAAGCATTTTCCCAGTTTCATCTACAACTGCTAGCTTGCAACCTGTACGGTAAGCTGGATCAACCCCTAAAACATATTTACCTTTCATAGGTGGCTGTAGCAATAGGTTACGTAAATTTTCGGAAAAAATATGAATAGCCTGTGCCTCAGCTTTTTCTGTAAGCTCGTTTCGTAATTCCCTTTCAATTGAAGGCTGAATTAAACGCTTGTACGAATCCTCGATTGCTAGTTTAACTTCTGCAATAGCAGGAGACGAACCAGTTGCAGGTATCCATTCTTTCCACATAATCATTAATACTCGGTCCACCGGCACATGAATAGAAACCTTTAAGATTTCTTCTTTCTCTCCTCGGTTTATCGCTAAAATACGGTGTGGTACAATGCGACTAACAGGCTCTTCATATGCGTAATACATTTCAAAAACATTTTTCTTGTCGATTTCTGTATTTTTCACAGACGTCACAAGAATTCCATCTTTCCATGAATAAGCTCGGATTTTTTCACGAATAGAGGCATCGTCCGCAAAGCGTTCTGCTAATATATCTCGAGCTCCTAATAGGGCTTCTTCCGTATTGGCAACTTGTTCATTGTCCACAAAGTCAGTTGCTAATTGCTCTAATGCATCATCACTAAATGCTAATAAGAGATCTGCAAGAGGCTCTAAACCTTTCTCTTTTGCAATCGTCGCCTTTGTACGTCGTTTTTGCTTATAAGGTCTATATAAATCCTCAACACGTTGTAAGATTGTTGCAGAAAGAATAGCCTGCTCTAATTCTGGTGTAAGCTTTTCTTGCTCTTGGATTAATCGTATAACTTCTTCTTTTCGTTGTTCAAGTTGCTGTATGTAGTGATAACGATCTTCTACAGCTTTAATTTGCACCTCATCGAGTGATCCTGTAACCTCTTTTCGATAGCGCGCAATAAATGGTACCGTATTTCCCTCTTCTAATAAGTTAATTACAGCCTCTACTTGCCCTGGTTTGACTGTTACATCCTTTGCAATGAGCTGTAACATTTGCTTTTGCTCCACATCATCACTACCTTTTTCTTTTCATTTTACCATTACACTTTACTAAAAATGCAAAAAAATAGTCTACTCAGACGAATATGAGTAGACTATTTCCATTCACTTTAAAGGTATTTTTCATTAAACACCCACGAAAGATTAGAGCGAAACACCGCCACTTGCTAGAATAGCCTCTTGTAATTTCTTTATTGCTTTCCTTTGTATCCTCGATACATGCATTTGAGAAATCCCTAATCGTTCTCCAGCTTCTTTTTGACTAAGTTGCTCTAGATATGTAAGCTGAATAATTTGTTTTTCCCTCTCATTCAAAACGACCAGCGCATCTTGAACAATCATTCGTTTATTTGTCATTTCATAGCCATCGTCTTCCCTGCCTAAAATATCGAATAACGTGACTGTACTACCGTCTGAGTCTGACTCTATCGAATGGTCCATAGAAAGAGCTTGATAACTACGGCTCATTTCCATAGCTTCGAGTACCTCTTCTTCTGCTACTTCTAATCGTTCAGCAATATCTTTAATGGATGGAGAACGCTGCAACTCACTTGTCAGCGCCTCCACCGTTGATTTAATCCTCGGCCCAAGTTCCTTTATACGTCTAGGCACATGCACATCCCATGTTTTATCACGTAAAAAACGTTTGATTTCCCCAACAATTGTTGGCACCGCAAAAGCTTCAAAACTACGACCAACATTCGGATCAAAACGTCTTATTGCACCTAACAATCCCAGCATCCCTACTTGAACAATATCATCATAATAAGATTTACCATTCGAATATTTACGAGCTATAGATTCAACTAGATATCGATAATGAATCACTAAATTGGTTTGTGCTTCATCATCCTCTGTTGACTGGTACAATTCAATCCACTTAAGTACATCTTCTTTAGATGAAGATTTATGTAGTGATTCTTTCGACATTTTTCTCCACCTGCTCCCTAGTGACATACTTTGTCATGAAGACAGTTACGCCACCATCGTTATTGATCATCACCTCATCCATCAAAGTTTCCATTAAATAAAGCCCCAAACCACCTTCTCTTAGCCCTGCAATACTTTCTTCAGGATGATACGGCCCAATCTTAGATTTAATCTCTTCAAAATTAAAACTATTGCCGTAATCTGCAATCATCATTTCCATTTTATTGTCATACAGCGCACACCCGATGACAATTTCACCCTCTTCTTCGTCTTTATAAGCATGGTGAACAACATTTGTCACAGCCTCACTTGCTGCAATTTTTAAATCTTCAATATCATCATAATTAAAACCAATCCTACTCGCTAAGCCCGAGACAGTTAATCGAATGACACTGACAAATTGCGGTTTAGCAGGAACTCTAATTTCAATATAGTCAAATTCCTTCATTATCTTAATTCCACCTTTTTATCAGTTTCGATATCCATCAAATCACTAAGACCAGTAATTTCAAATAATCTTTGTAACCTATTCGATAAACCAACGAGCTTTACTTTACCATTTTCACGTAATGCTCTCTTATAAAAGGCAACAAAAATCCCAAGCCCTGTACTATCCATGTAATTTACCTTTGATAAATCAAGTTCAATTTCTAAACCCTCTGTAATCTTTACAGCTTCTAATTCCTCTCGTAATCCTGAAGCAGTAAACGTATCAATCTCACCCTCAACAAAGCCAAATAATTTATGATCAATTTCTTTAAAATGTATCGTTACGTCCATACAGCACACCTCCACCATATTTGTTAGACTATTTTCTGTACCCTGTTCAATTAAAACTTAAACCTATTTTTTTAAAATAACTACAGTAAAATCATCAAATAGTTTAAAATTTTGCACTCTCTCTATTTCCTTATAAAGGAGCTGACACAATTGCTGGGCAGATAAATGTCTATTTTCCTTTATTAAAGTTGTGATTACCTCTCGCGAATTTAATTCCTCTTTCACTCTAAATTCTGTCACACCGTCGGTCATCATAATAATCAAATCATTTTCTTCTAAAACAATTTCATGAAACGTATAGTTTGTTTCAGACAATACACCCAGTAGTAAACCTTTAGCCTCTAAGGTAAAGAACTGATCGTTCTTTGCACTATAATGTAAAGCTGGTTCATGGCCTGCCGAAGCATAAGAAAAAATGTTTTGCTCTACATCTAAGCAACCATAAAACATCGAAACAAACATACTGTCATCCACACCTTTTTCTATTACCCTATTAATAACTTCTAAAACATATGAGGGATCTTTATATGCATATACCAATGTTTCAAGTCCATATTTCACCATCGACATACATAAAGCAGCAGGAACTCCTTTACCGACAACATCTGTCACAGCCACACTCAAATATTCTTCTCCATCATGAAAAAAATGTACATAATCGCCGTTCATTTTTCGAATAGGTACTGAAATCATACCTATATCAATATTTTGCATATTCGGCACATAAGTTTTCAATAATGTTTTTTGGATGTTTGTCGCTATTTTCATTTCCATTTCATATTCAGCTTGCTTTTGAAGTAAACTTTGATGCTCTCTATGTGCCATTCCATAATGCACCATTACTTCAATCAAAAAATCATAAGCAGGCTGTGAGTCGTTCATTTGATTCGGAAATATTTGTTCTACAGCATTTTTATGAATGCTAATAACATCCTCGGGAGAGATATTTTTTTGAATTAACTGACGTGTGAAGTTCTGAGCGATATATAAATTTCTTTCTGTTTGGTTGACCATATAATCTGCTAATATTTTTTTATACTGAGCTTCTAATTGTTTCAGTTTTCTTCACGTCCTAACGCAACCATTTTTCCGCTCTTATTGTTGTTCCCTCTCCAATGACAGATTGAATATCTAAACTATCCATCAATCGTTTAACACCTGGCAAACCAGCACCTAGCCCCCCCGAGGTGGAATAACCATCCTCCATTACTTTACGAACATCTTTAATACCAGGCCCTTGATCTATTGCAACAACAACTATTTTCTTTTCAGTATCCGCCTCAACCCTTTCAATTTCTATGACGCCTTTACTTGCATATAAATATATATTTCGTGCTAATTCACTAATTGCCGTGGTGATGCGGGCTTGATCAACAGTGCCAAATCCAAGTGCTTTTGCTTCATTGCGCCCCAGTTGTCTAGCTGCAACAATATCCCACTCTGTAATAATTTCAACCGAAGACCTATATGTCACTGCTGTCCCTCCATTTCTTTTGGAGTTATACTCTAACACTTTTATTCAACCTGCTTGCCATAATTTAAGTTGAATTAATCGCCTCTATAAATGGAATATTCTATGTAGATTTTCATATACCTTTTAAGAATTTTTTCAAAAATCTATTTTTATTAAAAATCTTGTGTATATCTTAAAGCTTTTTGTAACATTTATCAATTACACCTTGGCTTAATTATTTCAGGCACTTCATCTTTCGTAGCAAAATCGTTTGCTGAACAAGATCTATAGTAATCCAAATTATAGTAAATACATTTCAGCATATAAGACAAAAAAGCATCGAGATTTCATAATCTCGATGCTTCTATACACATATGTATATCAAAATTTAACTAGACCTAAACTAATCATCAACGCACCATCAACTTTTTCCATCACAGCATGATCAAGTTGCGTAATACGATCCGTCAATCTTGACTTATCAATTGTTCGCACTTGTTCTAGCAAAATAACCGAATCACGTTCAAAACCATACTTTTCAGCATTGATTTCAACGTGTGTCGGTAACTTTGCCTTTTGAATCTGTGCAGTGATAGCTGCGATGATGACAGTCGGACTAAATCGATTGCCAATATCATTTTGAATAATCAGCACCGGCCTAGTGCCTCCTTGTTCAGAACCTATTACCGGTGATAAGTCTGCAAAAAAAACGTCACCACGTTTTACATTCAAAGTGTCATCCCCCGCTAACGAGACGCTCCACCATATGTTGTGCTTCATACTCTGCATGCAAGCATTCGCTCGCAATCATTAAATTAATATGAGACATTTCAACATATCCTTTAATCATAGCTTCCCGTATTTGATTTGGTTGCTCCTGCATTAAATTTTTGCGCGCCAAAATACGCACAAAAGATTCACCTTCAATTACTTCCTTTGTTTGTAGAAATAGTCTGTCTTGAACAGCAATTGTAGCTTCTCTTAACTTTTTCTCGTACACAGCAAGCACCTCCAACGGAACCATACACTTTTCATTACTTCTCATTCTATCATTGAAAGATATTGTTGAAAAGACATGAAATGACAAAATATCTGACAATTTGAAGTACAAATTGTAAAAATATGTTGGTTGTCGAAGGTATATGCTGAATAATTATTATTGCAATGTGTTTCCAAATATGACTCATTACTATGTTTTGGAAAAGAAATAAGTTCTCCAGTGCTAATTTATTTACCAAATTCAACTTGGAACATTGCTCATGACATTACATTGAGATTTGACTAATTCTAATGAAAATAACTAAAGATATATTCTAGGAACTCTTGTTGTTATAATGCATGGTATTTCATAATTAATTGTTTCGAGCTTTGTTGCCCATTCATCGATCGATACGCCAGTATTCCCTTGCCGACCAATGAGTGTTACCTTCTCACCTATATCATATGCTTTTGGTAGGGCAACCATACATTGGTCCATACAAATTCGTCCAACAATCGGCATTCTTTTTCCGTCAATTAAAACCTCTTGCCCACCTAACTTGCGAATCACACCATCTGCATAGCCTATTGGAATTGTTCCTATCCACATATCTGTCGGGGCAACATATGTAGCTCCATAGCCAACTGGATCACCTGATTTTATTTGCTTTACATGAACAAGTTCACTTTCAAGCGAGAACGCTGGTAACAAAGGAAAAGGTAAAATACTTTTCACATATGCAGAAGGTGATAATCCATACATTGAAATACCAAATCTAACAGCATCATATTGTAAATGCGGATCTTTTACTAATGAGGCTGCTGTATTAGATGCATGAACAAGTCGCGGCTTATTAGGTATTACAGCTAAACATTTCTCAAAAAATTGTACCTGTTGATCAAAATGTAGCGTATCCTCTTCATCAGCTGTCGCAAAGTGTGTAAATATTCCATCCAGCTCCATGTTATCTGTAGACTGTATTGTTTGATAGAGCTCTAATAATTCCTGCTCTGAGCGAATACCTATTCTACCCATTCCGCTATCTATTTTTATATGAAGTCGTAAAGGAAGCGCTTCATCCACTAAAAGAGAAGCAGCTTGCTGCATCCAATCATCGGCAAATGCCGTAAGTATAATACGTTGTTGCGCTGCATAAGGAGCAAATGAAACTGGAGATGCACCTAATATTAATATGTCTGGTTCTTCAAAATGTGCTCGAATATGTAATGCCTCATCGGGCGTTGCCACTGCAAGTACTGTGGCACCAGCTTCAAGAGCTGCCCGTGCAACGGCTACATCTCCATGACCATACGCATTTGCTTTTACTACAGCGATAATTTGAACATTAGGTCGTAAAAATTCTTTTAAGTTTTTTACATTTTGTTGAATTGCTTGTAAGTCTATTATTGCTTTGGTTGGACGAAAAAACTGCTGTGTCTTCATAAGAATACCCTCTTTATTTTTAATTAAAACATTATGTAGGACATACATGTTGCAAAGTATGTCAATTTAGCTTGTACACACAAAGTTTTAGCTTTCGCATGAGCCTATACTTTATAAGGTTCATTTTAATTATCAATAAGCTACAGCCTCCGTATTCCAGAAGGCTGTAGCCAGAAAAGTTACTTCATACTACTTATCGTCATAGATGTAGCAACTTCAATCATTTCTTCTCGCGTTAATTTACTTGATGCTACAAAGAATTCAACGCCATCTTTTTCCCAACTAATTGATGTATCTGTAATAGCACCAATTGTATAGCCTAAATCAACTGGATCACCAGGTGACGATACAGGTAACATTGAATTTTCCTTCATTACTGGTTGCTGCATAACAGTAAATGCCTTCTCACCTTCGTATGTTAAGATTACTCGTTCCATTCCACTTTCCTGCACAACTTTTTCATTCGCTAATTGTGCCCAATTTACAACAGGATAATGTGTTTGGAATTCTTGATATTCAACTTCTGCTCCAACAGCTTCCTTATCCTCATTATCTTCTTGCCCTTCTTTTTCGGCAGGTGTAGCTTGTTCACCTTTCGTGTTATCTTTATCAGTGAATTGCTCAACTGCATACTCTTTTGCAGCATGTTGTACACCTAGCTTAATTTTCTTAAATGTGATTTTGATTTGCTCTTCTTTCACATCATTCATAATAACTACTGAGGTTGGCAATAAAGTCTTCTTATCTACTGTTATAACCTGATGTGGCATACTGTTCTTATAGCTATTTCTAGTAGCCGCTTCAAATATATATGCTTTTTCTTCTTCTTTCATGACAAGATTTTTATCTTCTGCTAAATCTTCTGCTAGCGCTCCAATTAAGTACGCCTGACTATTTTTCTTTGGCCAATCACTTTGGAATTTATACATTTTGTTTAATGTCGGTGTTACGACAAAAACACCATCAGCATTACGTACAATCATTTGAGAAACATCTTTCCCACTTTCAACTACTTCTACTCGATAGAAATCAGGTTTTGTGTGCCATACTGTTACATCATAATTTCTTGGTTCCCCACCCGATTTAATTTCCATCGATGCATTTAATTCATAACCATTCGTCTCTGCCCATTTACCATTCACTTTCTTCAACACTTTTTCCTGTGAGGCTGCACCACATGCCGACAGAAGTAATATCGTACAAAGTAAGACGAGCCATTTAACTATACGGTTGCCCACGCTTTCACCCTTTCTTCTTTCAAATCCACTACGACAATATATGAACCGTATTTGTCAGTTATGTCATTTGAAGAAAGGGCAATATATTTAAATTTACATGCAATCCTTTTAGACAAGTTAAGTACTATTCTAATAAGATTACTTGAGCAGCTGCGTATTGCTTAGAATGCGTAATACTAACAAATCCATTGACAAGTTCATCCTTAAAATATAAAACAGGATTGCCTGCCGCTCCTTTTAATACTTCCATATCATGAAGCTTACAATGTTCCCCAAGCCCTGTTCCCAAAGCTTTCGAAAATGCTTCTTTTGCAGCAAATCGCCCAGCTAAAAATTCTATTTTACGAGTTTCTGAATAACCATCAAATATTTTTTTTTCATTTATCGTTAAAATGCGGTCTTTAAATTTATCTGTTCGTTTCATAGCCTTTGCAATACGATCAATCTCTACAATATCGAGGCCAATTCCCTTAATCATGTGAACCTTCTCCTTTACCTACTTCCAACAAGGCATGTATAATAATTGTAAATTGAGGTGGAGCCATGTTTAGTAGAACGGAAAATTTTAAGCAATATACAAAGTATTACCCTGTTGTTTCAACTTTAATAGCAATAAATCTTACTCTTTATGTACTGTCTCTCATACCCAGCATAGGAACACTTTTGTGGAATTACGGAATCCAAGCAAATTTCCTGATTCAAAGTGGTGAATGGTGGCGTGTTTTCTCTGCCATGTTTTTACATGCAGGTTTTATGCATGTGTTTTTTAATATGTTTTCCTTATATCTCTTTGGACCAGAGCTAGAAAAAATCGCAGGGAAAGCACGTTTCATTACAATTTATTTAGTATCAGGTATTGTAGGCAACATGGCAACCTATATATTCTATGATAGTAGTTATGCGAGTCTTGGTGCAAGTGGGGCTATTTTTGGAATTTTTGGGGCATTTGGGGCATTAGTTTACTATACTCGACGTACAATGCCAATGCTTCGTAAGCTCATTTTACCAATCATCGTCATCAGTGTCATTATGACTTTTCTCCAACCAAATGTGAATGTCTTTGCACATTTAGGCGGTTTAGTAACCGGATTTATCCTTGGACTTGTCTATTTACATCCAAAAAGAATTTTAAATTGGCGAAAACAAAAGATGGCTGGTAGACCTTAACATTAAAAAGAGGAGCTGCTCACCTATAGAGCAGCTCCTCTTTCCTTACAATGACATCCATTATAAAACCACTGTAGCTTCATTTGACATCTTTATTTTTTTCCATTCAGTTGCTGTTAAACCATAAACAACCTGATCTACGTAGTGATCATATAGCCACTCAGCATCCCTTAAACGCCCTTCTTCATGAAAGCCCAATACCTTTGGGATTGTACGACTACGAATATTACCTACTGCAACACGCACTTCTATACGATTTAACTTTAAATAATTAAAGGCAAAATCAATCAATGCTTTCATGGAATTCGTAACGAGCCCCTTTCCTACAAATTCATTCCCTAGCCAGTAGCCAATACTTGTCCATTTATGTTGCCAGTTGATTTGGTGATAACCAATAACACCCGCAAGCTTTCCATCATAGTATATCCCTGCTTGTATGCCATTGTGATCAGCATATTGTTGCATAGCATTTTTTACGAATTGCTCAGTATCCTTTACTGTTTTGACATCATCTACAAAGGGCAACCATTCACGTAATGTATCTCTTGAACGATCAGTTAAAGCGAATAACTCTTCTACATCACTTAAATCCAAAAGCTTTAAATAAGCGCTTTCATTAATGTCATATTTAAACAATGTCTCCACCCCTTTTGTTCTGTTTATTATATTATAAACAGCATCTCTATTTAATTATAGTTAAAAAAGCTAATCCTTCCATAAAATTGAAAGGATTAGCTTTTTAGTTCATTAATGTTCATACCATGTTAAGATCGTCTCGGCATCTTGTTGCTCTAAGCTGGAAACACTCCCTGTTGTACCAGTTGCTCCTGACATGACGGTTGCTTTTACAGACATAACATTCTTTCTTTTTTGAAAGTATGATTGTGTACTTTCAATAGATTGTATTCGCTTCTTCTCCATGATTAACGTAATTCGACTAAACACCCGATACTGCATAGCTAGTTGCTTGCCATCTATTTGATAGCCTGCTGTTCTATGCTGCCAAATACCAAGTAAAATTGTTAATGGAATTAACAGCAACGACAATAGCCCGTATGGATAAAAGAAATAGATAGATGCACCGATAACCGGAACTAGCCAGAAAAAATCAATGCGATAAAAAAATGGTCTTGCCCTTTTTGGTGAGCGAGTAAATGTAGGCTGCCAATTCATATCTGGAAAAAGCTGTTCTAATGTTTGCATACAATCTGGCTTCTTAATAAGTGGAAATAGCGTAATTTTTTTATCATTTCCATTTTCACCGTTACCACCAGCACTTTCAACAACCACTGTAGTAAAGCCTGTTAACTGACGTAATGGATTTTCCACAATACGAATTGCCTGAATTCGATTCAACGGCAAAGTAATACGCTTCTTTTCTAACAGACCTTTTGTGATAATCAACTTTTCTTCCTCAATGCGGACCGTATAATCATAATAATTTATCAGTGTGATGACCACAGATACAATCCAAGCAACGATTAAAACAACCATCACCGTCAATGCCACTAAAAATGCGCCGATTTTCACAAAATCAGCTAACTCATGAAATACAGTTTCATAAGGAATAATATCGGAAAATTGTGAAGCAACTGCTGCAAGACCTGATAACACAACACCAATTCCACCAGATGTTGTTGCTAATACCAGTAAATCTCGCATGGACATATGGTACATCATCGGAGTTGGTATCGCTTCCTCTACTACCTGCACTTGATCCTGTTGTTGAACCGCTTCGTTTTTAGCATGACGCATTTCTAATTCAATAATATCTGCCGCTGCTTTGCGAATGGCTGTCAGCTCAACCTCAGGTTTTCCTCCTTTACTACCAGCAGTCTCCACCTGAACTTTCACTAAACCAAAAATGCGATGAAAAACACCTTCATTGTAATTTAAACTTTGAATACGTTCAAAAGGGATATAACGTTTCTTTTTAACAAATAATCCATATGTCACACGCAATTCCCCATCTTCAAACCAGTAAACAAATGTCCGCCATTTTATGATTCCTCCCACGAACGCAAGAAGTGCTGCAACTCCCCATACACCGAACAGTAAAATGGTTTCAAAAAAATGATCACTACGAAAATTCAAAGAAAAATTAAAGCCGTTACTTATGATAATAATCGCAATTGGTAATATCATACTTTTCAATGCTTTTACACTTGTTATAATTGCAGACACTGGGTGTAAACGATTAATTTCCTTAGACATCATCTTCAGCCACCCTTGCTAAATCAGAAATACGCGCACGCAGTTCGTCTGCTTCATCCATAACAAGTGCAGGAATCGTATGTACAGTTGCAGCTGTAGAAATAGAGATATTACCTAGGTCGTATTTTTTTAATATCGGCCCTTGTGTTGTATCAACATGTTGCACACGTACCATTGGAATTAATGTGCGTTTCATAACAAATAAACCATGTTGTACTTCGATTTCATGCTCTCGAACTTCATAGCGCCATCTTTCCCATCTTATTTTCGGGAAAATAAAAATAGATAATATCGCACTTAGTAATACAATTGCACAGGCTATGAAGTAAATAAATGAAGGCCATTCAAAATAATAAGTACCATAGCTTACAAGTCCTGCTACAACTAACAGCACCAATGTTTGTATGACTCCATATAAACGCCACACTGTTAGCCCTTTACGAGAAATTTGATGAATCGGTTGTGCTCTCATTGTCGTTCCCCCCTCTTTCTTCATTAGGTGTATACGAATTCACTCACCTTTTTGTTTCAACTATAGCCGAAAAAAAACCTTACAGCCATCATGACTGTAAGGTTTACTATAAAAATTAAGTGTAATTTGTCTAAAATTATCCTTCGTGACGTCTTGGAGAACGAGAACGACCTTGTCCACCTTCACGACGTCCGCCTTCACGGCGTCCACCCTCTCGACGGCTACTGCTACTGCGACGCTCTCCACTGCGAGCATTGTCACGACGTCCTCCACCAAAGCTACGGTTTCCGCGGCCACGATCACCGCCACCACGATTATTGCTAGAACGTTCACGACGCATTGGTAATGGACGTTCTTCTGTGATTGTTACTGGTGTATCGTCTGGCTCTCTTGTTAATGAACGTAGAGCAGCTGCAACAACATCGACTGCATCATGATTCTCTAGTAATTCTGCTGCAAATGTGCGGTAATCACCTAAATTGTTATTAGCAATAAGACCTTCCAATGTTTCCACAGCTAAACGTTGTTGACCTTCTAATGCTTCATCCGTTGTTGGTGGGCGAAGAGGTGTCATACGTTTTTTAGTAGTTTCTTCTACAATACGTAAGTAACCCATTTCACGTGGTGTTACAAATGTTACTGCAAGACCTGATTTACCGGCACGACCTGTACGGCCAATACGGTGAACATATGATTCAGGATCTTGAGGAATATCAAAGTTATAAACATGTGTTACACCAGAAATATCAAGTCCACGAGCGGCTACATCAGTCGCAACAAGGATATCGATTTTATTTTCTTTAAACTGACGTAATACTGAGATACGCTTCGCTTGGCTTAAATCACCATGAATACCTTCAGCTAAATAGCCACGAATAGATAGGGCCTGTGCAAGCTCATCTACACGACGTTTTGTACGACCAAATATAATAGCTAGCTCCGGTTGGTGTACATTTAATAAACGAGATAAGACATCGAATTTTTCACGCTCAGCAGACTTAACAAAATATTGATCAATGTTATCAACTGTTAATTCTTTTGCTTTAATTTTTACAATCTCTGGATCACGCATAAATGTTTCTGCAATTTTACGGATTGCTGGTGGCATTGTTGCTGAGAAAAGTAATGTTTGGCGCTCAGAAGGTACGTTTTCTAAGATTGAATTAATATCATCGATAAAGCCCATGTTTAACATTTCATCTGCTTCATCCAATACTAATGTTTGAACATCTTCTAATTTTAACGTACGACGATTTATATGATCAATAATACGACCTGGCGTACCAACAATGATTTGAGGTCTATTTTTCAGTGCACGTATTTGACGGCCAATTTCTTGACCACCGTATACTGATAATAATTTTACGCGTTTGTCATAGCCAATTTTATAAAGCTCTTCTGAAACTTGAATCGCTAACTCACGAGTTGGAGCAATGACTAATGCTTGAATATTAGGGTTTTTTGGATCGATTTTTTCAATTAGTGGAATCCCGAAAGCGGCAGTTTTACCAGTACCTGTCTGTGCTTGACCTAATACATCGCGGCCTTCAATTGCAAAACGAATAGTACCTTCTTGGATTGGTGTTGCTTCTTCAAATCCCATACGCTTTACAGAGCGTAATGTAGATTCGCTAATATTTAATTCTGAAAAATTTGTCAAACTTCTCAATCTCCTTTTTTTCCTTTTAAGTTGACAAATGGTTACATTTTCAGATGAAGTTGTCGGCAAATTCGAGCCTGTGTAGTGGAACGTTTCCGTTACTTAAAAATTTTCTCTACATGATAGTCCATATAGAGCTCTCTTATATGAAAAGGAAAGCCCGGTCTTTACCGAGCGGTTCGATTCTGTCGTAATTTTTCACTTTAGAATAAAACCGTTGTGTTCAAAAAAAAGTACTCTTCAACCAAATATGAAGAGTCTTCGCACAAAATGTATCCATTGCTTATACTAGTCTAACATGGCTTTAAATCCTATGCAACGATAACGCATGAGTCGTAATAATCTGACTACTTTATTTGTCTTTCAAAAACATTAAAACCTGTGGAAACCATTCAGAGCAATCTTCCTCAAAACATATATGATGCTTGCCATTATCAGAAAAATACAAGAATTTGTCTGTAGAGGCTAATTCATCAAAAAGAAATTGAGCTGTATGATAAGGCACTATCCCATCCAACTTCCCCTGCACAATATATACAGGAGTTTGAATATGTCGATAATACGGCTCCACCATTCTTACCAGCTTCATAAATTCTACTGTTGAGGCAAGCGGCACATTGTTAAACTTATGACGGTATCGTAGATAGAGTTCGTTATTAGTCAAATTATGGTGATAGGCTTCAGTAGCTATCATTTTAAAATCTTTGACTAGCTGTTTAGGGCTCACATACTTTGCAGCAGCACTTAGTAATACAAGCTTTTTCACTTTATAGCGTTTAGCTAAATATAGCGCTATAATTCCTCCCATTGAAAAGCCAACAACGATTACCTCGTCAACTTTTTTTGCCAACGATCGGAAAGCTAATTCGGCATCCATCAACCAGTGTTTCGCCTTAAAACCACTCATATGTAATTCTTCACCATGCCCAGACAATGTTGGCTCTTCAATTATCCAATCTGTATGTGAACCTAAATAACTTGTGAATGGCTTCACCTCGTATGGACCACCTGAAAATCCATGAATACATAGTACACCTACTGACAACGTTCTCACCTCATTTAACAAAGATAAACCTACACAAATAAATCGGTGAGCGTTTCTCTCACCGATTCATTGCTACTATGACATAAATTTCTTTAAGATCGTCTCTAATCTCATACCACGTGAGCCTTTAAGTAAAACAATAGATAATTCATTCGCTTGTTTTAGCTTTTCAATAATAGCCGTATAATCATCTTCAGTATACAATAAACGTTCCGCCTCAAAGCGCTCTTCTAATACTTTGTAAAGATATAGCATTCGAGGGCCAAACAAACAGACATAATCAATTTCATCCTCATTAATATGCTCAGCTAGGCTCTCATGGAAGACTTGTTCATTTGGTCCAAGCTCCAGCATATCTCCTAACACAAGCCATTTTTCAGGTCGAATAGTTGATGTAGCCATAAATTGAATGGCAGCTTTTACGGAGGTTGGTGCTGCATTATAGGCATCATTGATAAATAGAGCGCCATTCGTTCCTAGTACCTGTTGCATCCTCATATCTGTTAATACGACATGCTCTAAGGATGTACGTATTTGTTCATTGCTTAAACCAAGCTTATGAGAAATTAACATTGCCACAAGTGTATTTTTCACTTGATGCTTGCCAAGCACTGAAATAAAGAAATCACCCTCTATCATACCGTGTGTAGTGAAGTGGCTGCCATCAGCGTTAGCATGAATATTGTCTGCGTATAAAAGATTATTGGGTTCTAACCCGAACGGTACTGACTGTAAGTGCTGTTCCTTTGCCACTAATTCTTGGAGCAAAGGTTCATCACCATCATAGAATAATAGACCATCATTTTGCATTCCTTGAATAATTTCAAACTTTGCTTTTGCAATACCAGCACGAGACCCCAAATCCTGCATATGGGCCTCACCAATGTTGGTAATAACCGTCATATGTGGACGAGCGAGCTTCGTTAAAAACTCAATTTCACCAAATCCACTCATGCCCATCTCAAGGACAGCCACATCTGTATCTTCATCAAGCTGTAAGATAGTAATGGGCAGGCCCAATTGATTATTAAAGTTCCCGATCGTTTTTTGTACTTTAAAGAATGGCGCTAGTGTTCCCGCTAATATATCCTTTGTTGATGTCTTACCATTTGAACCTGTAATGCCTATAAATTTTGCTTTATGTTCATTACGATATGCTCTAGCCATTTCTTGCAAAGCTAATTCTGGATCATCCACAAACAACAAAGGGTAACCTTCTGGTGGGTTCGGCTCATCCTTTTGCCAAAGAGAAGCTCCGGCACCTTTCTCAAATGCCTGCATTACAAACTTGTGCCCATTTGTATGCTCACCACGAAACGGAACAAATAGGTCTCCTTGTTGAATTGTTCTTGTATCAATAGAAATTCCTGACACAACAGTGTCACCAAAAGCCGCCATATCCTCATTTAACCATGCAGCTAATTGTTTTAAAGTTTTTTTCACGATAATCCCACTCAGTCTTTTTTATAGTGAAGCTGTTGTTTTTCTTCATAGCGCTCAATTGCTAGGGTAATTAAACGGTCGATCAGCTCTGGATAACTCACATCTGTATGCTGCCATAATAATGGATACATACTTACAGGCGTGAAACCTGGCATTGTGTTTACTTCATTAATGTAAACGTTATTTTCAGCCGTTACAAAAAAGTCCGCACGAACTAAGCCGCTACCATCTATAGCCTTAAATGCACGCTTTGCCAGTTCTTTTAAGCTTGCCACAGTTTCTACTGGAAGCTCAGCTGGAATAATAAGTGCTGTAGAACCGTCCTTATATTTAGAATCATAATCATAAAAATCAGTAACGGGTTTAATTTCTCCTGGCACTGATACTTCAGGATAGTCATTTCCTAACACTGCCAGTTCAACCTCACGAGCGACAATTCCCTGTTCAACAACGATTTTACGATCATATTGCAAAGCAACCTCAATTGCTTTTACTAATTGCCCGCGATCTGTTGCCTTGCTAATCCCAACACTTGATCCTAAGTTTGCAGGCTTTACAAACATTGGCCAATTCAAGTTATTTTCACAGCGTTCAATGATTGCCTGTTGCTCATTCTTCCACTCACTACGAATAAAATACGTATAGGGCACTTGAGGTAATCCAGCAATTTCAAATAATTGCTTCATTACCACTTTATCCATTCCAGCAGAGGATGCTAATACACCATTTCCTACATACGGTAAATTTAGAACTTCAAGTAAACCTTGCACTGTTCCATCCTCACCATTCGTACCATGTAACAATGGGAAAATGACATCAAACTTTACCTCATTGCCACTTTTATCAATCAAAAAATCAGTGATATTATTTTCTAAAATTGTAGTATTATCACCAAATTGTAGTTCTTCTATTGCACTTACGGGTTTTTCTAAACGCTCTCCACGACGCCATTCCCCATCAGATGTAATGAAAATCGGATATACTTCATACTCCTCGAAATTCAAAGCTCCAGTGACTGCACGTGCTGTCGATAATGACACTTCGTGCTCCGCTGACTTTCCGCCGTATAATAAACCGATTCTTTTTTTCATTTTTGTGCCCTCCACATACTTCTTGAGTACTATTAGTTTATCATGAAACGTCTTGACAAATGACATAAAAATCTCACCGTATTTTTAACGGTGAGATTTTACGTATATTTCATCGATTATGCCCTGGCATCATTAGTTCCTGCTATAGAAAATTATACAGGAACAATGCAATATGAATAATATCTACCAACATCCTAGATCTTCAGTTTATAGAAGTCATTGTTCTTTGATTGCGTCACCATTTTAATTAAATAATATAGATTAATTCATCGTGTTCTGTTTTTAGAATCGTACTTAAGTCATCCCAAACTTCGTCAGGAAAAGAATATTCAGACAGATTGCGAACTTCTATTCCATACGCTACTTTCGGTTTCTCAATTCGATACAGAGATAGTAATGCTCCATCTTTCGCAAAGGATCGGTAAGAACGTAAAAAATCTGGTGATATAGCGGGTATACTCGCTTTTACTTTTCGACGCCAAAATCCAGTGCTGCGTTCCTTTTCACGAATTAAACTATTAAAAACATTGGCAACCAATAAATCCGAATCACTTAAATGACGAAAATAAATTTTCGTCATTTTCTCTAAGTCTGAAGAATAATAGACAAATCTATTTTGTAATTTATTAAAAAACGCTGACGTAATCGGTTCTTTCTTGTGACTTATGTAAAGCAATTCTCCTTGTTCCATCGGTGTTAAATGATCTAGCCTCTTCTCGTCCATAAAATCAATCCAACATAATTCTTTAGATTCAGCAGATTTTTTAACAAAACGAGGAACATCTTCTTCTAATACATATTCAAATTGTGTATGCATATTAAAAGAACCGTCTTCATAGGAATGTTTTAATAACAGCAAGTGATGTAGTGGTTCAAGTGCAGCCACAAATTGCGAGAATTTTAACCCGCTAAATATAACAAATTTATCGACATCATTCATATGAACATAAATATGATACATAAAATCATCAGATGACTTTAATTTTTTAGCCACAACCATCACCCCATTCTTCACTACATTATAAGACTAAACATGATTTTTTTGAAACATTTTATGTTAATTGTCGTCACTACTATATACGCAGGCATAAAAGTAATTTATGCGTTATAATTAGGAATGTTAAACATGCATTTGCATATAAAGTTTAGATTACTCAATGAGTTCAAGTATTTGCTTAAAATTCCATTGACAATATTCAAAGCAAATTGCAAGCTTATCAATAGATATGAGCTATTCTTACACCACTGCTGGTTATTATTTTGCTTTCTTCTTTGACCAATTATAAACGAAATAGGGAGAATCGCATCATATTTACTCATATTGAGATACTATTTTAATTTTAGGTGGCTTTTATGGAAAATAAACGAAATTTCGCAAATCGTTTTGACTGGACACTTGCATTTATACTCTTCACTTTTCTAGTCATTAGTTTGTTAGCTATTGCATCTGCCCAAACCTCAGGACAATATGGCATTAACTACGTACCAAAACAAATGCAATGGTATGTGATCGGTGCAGTAATTATTGGTATAGTCATGTTTTTTGAGCCAGATCAATATAAAAAAATGTCATGGTATATGTATGGAGCAGGGATTGCCTTACTGGTACTGCTTATTTTTATGCCAGAAGGAGAAGGTCAAATCGGTGCACCCGTTAATGGTGCTAAAAGCTGGTATCATACGCCGATTGGAAATATTCAGCCTTCTGAGTTTATGAAAACTTTTTACATTTTAGCACTAGCTCGATTAATTAGTAAGCACCATGAAATTTATTCATTACGATCAATTAAAACAGACTTTTTGCTACTAGGTAAAATCGCTATCACCCTAATCGTACCATTAGCTATTATTTTAAAGCAGCCTGATCTAGGCTCAGCACTTGTATTCTTTGCTATTACTGCCGCACTCATCATTGTAGCAGGTATTTCTTGGAAAATCATTCTACCAACATTTTTAGGTGGCATGGTAGCAGGCGGTACACTACTGTGGATGGCACTCTATATGCAGGACTTTCTAGAAAAAACATTTGGTTTTAAGGCTTATCAATTTGCTCGTATTTATTCTTGGCTAGACCCCTATTCCTATTCATCCAGCGATGGCTATCATTTAATTACCTCTTTAAATGCCATTGGATCAGGTGAAATTTTTGGTAAGGGATTTAGAAATCGTGAAGTATATGTAGCTGAAAACCATACCGATTTCATTTTTACAGTTATCGGTGAGGAATGGGGCTTTATTGGGGCTAGTATTGTTATTTGCATATTCTTCTTATTAATTTATCATTTAACAAAGACAACCCTTTTATTGAAAGATCCCTTCTCGACCTATGTATGTGCTGGGATTATTGCCATGATTACCTTCCACGTTTTCGAAAATATTGGTATGACTATTCAATTATTACCTATCACAGGTATTCCACTTCCGTTCATTAGCTATGGAGGAAGTTCACTTATGGGGAATGCTTTAGCGATTGGGCTAGTCTTTAGTATGCGATTCCATTATCGAACATATATGTTTACCACACATGATGAAGATGAATAACTATAGAAAAAGGGAAGTCTCGCGTAATGAGACCTCCCTTTTTCTATTGGAAACGAGTTAAGCTTGAACTTGCGGAGTTTGCGTTGGTGGTGTTAGCACTTTTAAAAGTTCTAGTCGAGACTTTGTTACAGTGGCTGTTACACCCAACTTAGATAAATTCGAAACAATCTTTTTCAAATCTACTTCTTTTGTCATACATTCCACCTCAATCTTTCCTCGATTTTATATAACGTTTTATTTACGAAAAAGTTTCATTTTTCTACGAGTATGATGTCTGACAAATTTATCATACCATTTAACTTACCTTTAAAATTTTTCAATTTTGTTACATTGTAAAATTTTCACATCATCAAACTTTTCCATCAAACATATTTAAATTACCCAAAATGGCTACATTTTATTCAAAAATCAGAACATAGATTTAAAAAATCTCAAATTGCTTCATTTTTTCTTTACTAAATTGTTCCACTTTATTCAAGCTTAGCATCCCCTATTGTTGTAATCGCAAGAACAAGAAGGGTAGAATATACATATTGAAATATCGTATGAAAGCAGGGAACTGTATGAAAAAGGCTATTTTACTATTGATGTCTGTTCAATTCCTCGTTTATCTAGGGTTCGGCATTATTATCCCCGTCTTACCAGAGGTAATTGTGCAGCAAAATTGGCATGATCTCCACGTAGGTGGTTTATTGACCGTCTATTCACTTGCAAGTTTTTTCACAGCACCGTTTTGGGGTATGCTATCCGATAAGGTAGGGCGAAAACAACTAATCCTTACTGGTCTAATTGGCTTTAGCCTTAGTTTTGTTATTTTTTCACTATTTATAGATAACCTAGCTATACTGTATGTTTCACGTATTATTGGTGGTTTATTTTCTGGTGCATTATATACAGCAGTAACAGGATTTATCGCCGATATGTCTAGTGAAGAGGATCGCAATAAGTATATGGGCTTTATGGGCATGTCCATTGGTCTTGGGTTTATTTTTGGTCCAGCAATCGGGGGAATGCTAGGCCATTATAGCTTGCAGCTACCGTTTACTGCATCAGCAGCATTAATTGCACTATTATTTATTTATGCAAGTTTCGTCCTAAAAGAACCTAAAAAACGAAAAGATTCAAATAAACGTGCTATAGTGCCAAAAGGTGCTGCAACCATGCTACAATACCGTGTGCGCTATCTGTTTATGTTTTCTTTTTTAGTAACTTTTATGTTAGCAGGCGTTGAGGCTACATTTCAGCTATTTCAAATCGAAAAAATTCACATTACACCGTTACAAATTGGTTACTTGTTCATGTTTAGTGGCTTTGTCGATGCAGCTATTCAAGGAGGGGTCGTTCGACGCATAAAAAATGGCAGTGAAACGACATGGTTAATTGGCGCACAAATTGTAACTGCTATCGGCATGCTTTTATTTACATTGACAGCTAATCTTTTTATCGCCGGGCTTGCCCTTTGTGTCTTTACAGCAGGTAATGCACTTGCAAGAACATGTGTTGTATCACTCTCCTCTAAAGAATCTGGAGGACAATATGGGACTGCCGCTGGACTGTCCTATTCAATGGATAACTTAGGACGTATTCTTGGACCACTATTTTTCACATGGTTATTTACCGTACAAGCAAGTCTTGGTTATTATATTTCCGCTGCAATAGCTATTCTTTCTATAAGCCTAATCTACATATATAAGGCATCGCGTAAATCATTGCGCCATCCATAAAATATAGTAGGTTACATTTTTTATGGATACCAAACGTTGAGTCAGTAATCGGAGAAACATCCTATTCTATTAGAGAATTACTAATTAAACCATGCGGATTATCCCTATCTATCAAAGGGATAATCCTTTTCCATGCTATCTAGCCATTTCATATCTTCTTTCCGCATTTGAAGTAGGCTATACTAGGTATGTTATTAATAATACAAAGGCAGGTGTAGGAATGAGCATTTTTACAGATATAGAATATTTAGTTCCTTTAACTTTGTTTTTTAATATTTTATTAGCCATGACCATCATTTTCTTAGAACGTAAAGATGCTACCTCTACATGGGCATGGATTCTCGTTTTATTTTTCCTGCCATTAGCTGGATTTATTCTGTACTTATTACTTGGAAGACAATTACGAAGAAAGCATCTATTCCGTTGGGAAGGACGCAAGGATATCGGGATTGATAATCTGATTACCTATCAGATGGAAGCGATTCGTGATGAAACGTTTGAGTTTCGTATTGCTAATGCAGAAAATTATCAAGAAATGATTTATATGCACCTCAGAACAAACAATGCAGTATTAACACAGGACAACCATCTGGATATTTTTGATGATGGTGCCAATAAGTTCGAGCAGCTTCTTAAAGACATTGAAGCAGCTAAAGATCACATTCACATCCAGTATTATATTTTCAGACTTGATGACTTAGGTACACGTATCGTCAATGCATTGATAAAAAAGGCAAAGCAAGGTGTTAAGGTACGTCTTCTCTATGATGAAATGGGATCACGTAATGTTAAAAGACGCCATTTCAAAGAGTTACTGCATGCTGGTGGTGAAGTAGAAGTTTTCTTCCCATCCATTTTGCCACTTCTTAACCCTCGTTTAAATTTTAGAAATCACCGAAAAATCGTTGTCATTGATGGTCGAATTGGCTATATTGGTGGTTTTAACGTCGGTGATGAGTATTTAGGTTTACAAAAAAAGTTTGGTTATTGGCGAGATACACACTTACGTATTGAGGGTAGTGCCGTACATCCTTTGCAAACACGCTTTTTACTCGACTGGAACCAAGCTAGTGCTCAACAAAAAATGGGGTACTCGGATCGTTACTTCCCTGCCATCCCGAAAAAAGGTGATGTGGGTTTACAGATTGTTTCAAGTGGACCAGACTCAGACTGGGAGCAAATAAAGATCGGTTACTTAAAGCTTATTAATATGGCTCAAAAATATATTTATATTCAAACACCATATTTCATCCCAGATGTTAGTTTTTTAGACGCCATTAAAATTGCCACCTTGTCGGGCATTGATGTACGTATTATGATTCCTAACAAGCCTGATCACATGTTTGTATATTGGGCTACTTATTCTTATGTCGGTCAATTATTACGTGCTGGAGCCAAAGTCTATATCTATGAAAAGGGCTTTATCCATGCTAAAGCTATTATTATTGATGACGAGGCTTCCTCTGTCGGAACAGCGAATATTGATGTACGAAGTTTTAGTCTGAATTTTGAAGTCAATGCCTTCATATATGATGCAAATATATCACACCAATTGGCAGAACTGTTTGAGAAGGATATTTTTGATTGTACGGAATTAACATGGGAAATGTATAAAAACCGTTCAACACTGATTAAATTTAAAGAATCTATTTCCCGTCTATTAACACCTATTTTATAAAAATAAAAAGGAAGAGAGCCTGTTCACAGAATGGCTTCTCTTCCTATTATTATTTTACGCCTAAATATTCTTCCAACGTAATGTTTTTCTTTGTTATCTCTTTTGCAACCTCTTTGCCCACATAACGATAGTGCCAGGACTCATACATATAACCTGTTATTTCTTCTTTGTTTTGAGGGAAACGCAAAATAAAGCCATACTCCTGTGCATGTGCAAATAGCCATTGCCCTGCTGGAGTTTCCCCAAACTCTTCTGTCAGCCACACATCTTCTTTTCCACGCTCTCCTATATCAAACGCTAAGCCTGTTTGATGTTCTGAGTAGCCAGGACGAGCACTATATCGATCTGCTGCTGCCTGTCCATCACGTTTAACATAATTATCATAAAGTGTTGTCTGATATTCAAAAGATCGGTAGCCACTAAATGCAACTAAATCAAATCCTTGTTGCTTGGCAGCGGCTAACATTTGATTTAACGCTTCTCGTGCTTCTGGATTTTCTTCAGGTGCAAAGGTAGATGGAAGCGGATAAATTTTATTAGCTAACAGAATACCATTGATATAAGTTGGTTCCGTAGGTAATGTTTGATTTGGAAGATACCCATTTTCGTCTGGTTGTTGCTCTGGCTTTGCAGGTGTTTCAGTATTGTCTGGTTTCTCTATTGCAGTAGAATCTTGTTCAGTTGTTTTGTTTGTTTCTGTTGTTTTTGGCTGCTCATCAGATGCACTATTTACTTGATTATTTTTATAGTTATAGACTACAAAAATTGCTACGATTAACGCGATAGATATGAAAGCACCAACGATAAGCGGAAGACGATTGTTTTTCACTCTTTATACCCCTTTTAAAATATCAGGTATCTAAAAGGATGTTTTAAAGCATTTCACCTTGAAAATACCTATTTTATTGTATTACTAGTTATAATCTTATTTTAGCACTGTTCACATTTTCAGGTGTAAATTTACTACGTAAATATTCAATTAATCTGTTAGAACGATGACAAATACTACTATAGATGCAATTGCAAAAAAAATTGCCATATACTGCATCCATTTTGCTTCTTTTATATAACCTTGCTCTTTAAAGCTTTTTGCTCTAAACCCATTTGATAGGGCAAACATGACCGTCATTGCAAGTACGGCAAAATTAAACTTCCCCATAATAATAAATACAAGTGCTGCAATACTAAAAACTGCAACAAGAATAGATGATAGCCATTTTTTGTTCATCTTGCTGTCCTCCTAAAAAAATCGAGGCAACAAAGGCGCCTCGACATCAATCAATTTATTTTTTTGCTTTCTCAGGATGTTCCGAATAATATTTACGTCCAATATATGTTTGAATAATCAACAATGCACCACTGACAGACCAATACAAAGGCAGTGCTGCCATAGAAGACATGGAGATAAAGACAATCATAATTGGTGAAATATAAATAAACATTTTCATCTGCGCTTTTTGTTGCTCAGGTACCGTCCACAAAGATACACGAGCCTGGATTAGGTAAACAATCCCTGCAACTATAGTCATCACGATATCAGGTGAACCTAAGCTAAACCATAAAAACTCATGGGATTTCACATCGGCAGAATACAAAATCGAGAAATACAGACCCATAATAATCGGCATTTGAATTAACATCGGTAAACAACCCATATTAAGTGGATTAATGCCATGCTTTTGATATAGAGCCATCATTTCTTGTTGATATTGCGTTTGCTCCTCTTTTGTCTTAGCTTCCTTCATTTTTTTCTGAACGGCTTCCATTTCAGGTTTAAAAGCATCCATCTTCGTTTTCATTAATTGCTGTTGACGATAGTTCTTTAACATAATCGGCATTAACACTAAACGAATTAGAACAGTAATCGCAATGATTGCTAAACCATAGCTCCCTGAAAAGATATCATTCCCGAAAAACTCCAATAAAAATTCCATAGGTTTTACAAAGATACTATAGAAAAAACCTTCTTTGTTTTGCACAGCTTGACAGCCACTAAGAACAAAAACAGCAATACCAAGCATTGAAAATAGCTTCAAATTTTTCATTTTTCCACCTACTATTATTTATCAACTACTGTGAAGTATACCTTATAGGGTCTCTCTTTATCAAATAGCAAGTGCTACTCATTCCTTCAGCCTTTTCCTCAGATGATTCATCAAAAAAGATGCGAGCTTTAGCAACGCTAATATGTTCGCACCTTCTCATTCCCTATGCTCAAAATCTAAACATTTTGTAATTCAGTCTCTGCCATTTCAAAACGATAAAATTCGTGATGAAGCTCGTCTCTAAAATGTTTTGGCGTAACTCCCGTATATTTTTTGAAAATACGTGTAAAATAACTTTGATTACAGAAATGGAATTGATCTGAGATAGAAGTAATACTTTTGTTTGTATGTCGTAAGTAGTATTGTGATTCTTCTACACGTCTTACATTTAAATACTCAACCAATGTAATGCCCACATGTTCTCTAAAAATACGTGATAAGTGACTAGTGCTTATATGAAAGTTATTCGCTATACTTTCAACAGTTAAATCATTTTCAAGCTCGTCATTTATATACATTATCACTTTGTTAACAGTTTGATGTCGGAAAGTCGGTTGTTTGCGATCTGCAATAAAGTAAACAAAGAAATCAATTAAATCATCAGCAAATTGTAAAAACTCTGCGTCTTTCATCTGATTTTCTATCATATCGTTACACGCAATATTGAAAGCAAATGCTTTTTTCGAAGGTACTTGATTGTCCAGCAATTTACGAGCAACAATTGATGACAAAACAGAAAAATAACTTCGAACGATTTTAATGACCTGTTTGCCAAAACGAATTGAGAGAATATCAATTAACTCATGCAAAGATTTTTTCGCTTTTGCAGATTCTAAATGGTAAATTTCAAAAATTAATTTCGATTCAATATTAAAAAATTCTTCGACACCGATATATTGATTAATATTATCGATTTCTTGGAAGTATCTTTTGGATATCGTTTCTGACATAGAATGTTGATGTAGTTGCATAATCTTCCCCATCTTTCCTCAGAGTGCACGAATTGCATGACAATATTTGACACCAATCCCGACGAATTAAAAATAAGAAAATAGTATTTACTTATTCAATATAAGAACTGAGTCCTATTTCACAAATTTTATTAACAAATAAATCAAAAATAACCCTACTAAAACACCAAATATAAAAAAAATAGACTATACAGTGAATTTTACCATATTCTGCGATTTCCTTTCAACCACATTTTAATTGCTACTCTAGTTCTAATTTATCACATATGCATAGTAGAAACCTCGTAAACTTATTCCTAACAATTAAATTTTACCATATACATATCAAAATAAATTAGTCATTTTATAAATTTATTTACAAATTATACAAAACAACTAACATCATTCTAATGGATCATTCGACATTTTTCTATTTTATTCCTAAATCTTCTCTATATAATTTATATGAATATGTAGTAAAATAGATGATAATACTATTTTTAAAAGTTTAGACGAGGTGTTTAAAGTGGATCCAAAACAAATAGAAGAGATCATGGAGATTATTAAGGAATTCTTCCCTGAAAATACGTCCATCGCTATCTCTGATACAAATGAATATTTGTATTATCAACCAAGCAAGAAAGTTGATTTAAAAATTAAACCTGGTGACCCTATCAAAGAAGGTTCAGCCGCACACAAAGCATTAAGCTATGGTCAAAAAATCAGCTCTTATATCGAACCTGATGTCTTCGGTGTCGCATATTATGGCATGAGTATTCCTTTAATGGAGGAAGGCGAAACAAAAGGAGCTATTACTGCTATCTTCCCGCAAAAACCATCAGCATTCTTAACAAACTACATTACAATCAAAATTGATGATTGCTGGTACCCAATCAAACATGATCAAGTTATTTATTTAGAAACACAACTCCGTAAAACATTTGTTAAAACAATGACTCGTGAAGGTTATCACCGTTTAAACTTAAGTGATCTAGAGCTATTTTTAGCACCTGACTCATTTATTCGTTGTCACCGCTCTTATATCGTTAACATTGACTACATCGATGAAATTCAACCAGATTCACACTCAACGTTTTTATTAATTATGAAAGATGGTACACGTATTCCGGTAAGCCAACGCTATGCAAGCTATTTCCGTCGTTCTTTAGGTTTCTAATTTGTATGAACAGCGCGCAATTTTTATAATTGTTCGCTGTTCTTTTTTGTGAACAAATCCTCCCCATTTAACTATTTTTGCACTGTTTTTAATGTAGAAAACAACTAAATTTATACAGCTCTACAATAAAACGTTTTCTCTGTCGAAAAATCATCTTAATGCTCGATTTTCCTTTTTTTACTCAATTTAATGCTAATTCTAAAGTTTTTGTGACAATTTGGTGATAGTATTATTCAAATGGTTGGAGTCATACTACAACTGAATAAACAGAAAATTCTTAAATGTTTTTTCTAGTTTTGTAATCGGTTTCCATCAAAATTATTTAGGGGAGGATTTTTTTATGGATGCAAATGTTCAAAAACGCCTAGGTTTAAAAGAACTTGAGAGTAAAATTGTAACTGCTGAAGAAGCAGCAGCACTTATTTCTAATGGTGATGTAGTTGGGATGAGTGGTTTTACTCGTGCTGGGGATGCAAAAGTTGTTCCAATGGCATTAGTTGAGCGCGCAAAAAATGAAGAATTCAAAATTGATGTATATACAGGTGCATCATTAGGACCAGAAGTAGACAAGTACTTAGCAGAAGCTGGTGCAATTCGTAAACGTGGACCATTCCAGGGTGATGCGGGTATCCGTAATTTAATTAATTCTGGGGATATCTTATATGTAGATGCTCATCTTTCTCATAATGCTGAGCTAGTGCGCCAAGGAATTATTGGACCGATCAAGTATTTAATTCTTGAAGCGGTTGCTATTACTGAAGATGGATTAATTATTCCAACAAACTCTGTAGGTAACTCACCTATCTTTGCAGAATATGCAGAAAATATTATTATCGAATTAAATATTTCTCATCCAGAAGCTTTAATCGGTATCCATGATATTTATGTACCTGGAGAACAAGGTAAACGTGAAGCTATTCCAATGACAGATGCTATGCAACGCCTTGGTGATATTGGTATCAAAGTAGATCCAGCTAAAATTAAAGCAATTGTTATTTCTGAAGAGCCAGACGCTCCTTCATTAATCGTACCTCCAGATGAAGAAACACAAACGATGGCAAACATTTTATTAGACTTCTTCCGTGATGAAATTAAAGCGGGTCGTTTAACAAACCAATTAATGCCATTGCAATCTGGTGTAGGTTCTGTAGCAAACGCTGTCCTTGATGGCTTTGCAGATTCAGAATTTGAAGATTTAATTGTTGCATCTGAAGTACTTCAAGATGCTGTATTTAACTTAATCGATGCTGGTAAAGTTAAATTCGCTGCTGCAACTTCAATCACACTTACTGAAGAATTACAGCAAAAAGTTTATGGTAATTTAGAAAAGTATGCTGATAAAATTTGCTTACGTCCACAAGAAATTTCTAACCACCCTGAGCTTATCCGTCGTTTGGGTCTAATCTCAATCAACACAGCTCTTGAGTTAGATATCTATGGTAACGTTAATTCGACGCATGTTTCTGGTACTCGTATGATGAACGGTATCGGTGGTTCAGGTGACTTCGCACGTAACGCACGCCTTGGTATTTTTGTTACAAAATCATACGCAAAAGGTGGAGCAATTTCTTCTATCGTGCCAATGGTATCTCACGTTGACCATACTGAACATGACGTTGATGTTATCGTTACGGAACAAGGTATTGCTGACTTACGTGGTCTTGCACCAAAAGAACGTGTACCTTTAATTATTGAAAACTGTGCACACCCAGACTACAAAGAACAATTATGGGATTACTATAACCGTGCAGTTGAAGCAACTGGCAACCATCAAACGCCTCATCTTTTAGAGGAAGCACTTTCTTGGCATGTAAATCTTGCTAAAAACAAAACAATGAAAAAAGAAGTTGCAAAAGCTTAATTATTAAATTGTCGTACGTCTAATAAGTTAATACTTATTAGACGTTTTTTTACGTGAACGCAAAAAACAAGTGAGAAGTATTATCGATTGGAAAATGCTATAATAGGACTATATCAATCATTGACTATAATGTTCTATTTCATCGGAGGAACCATGAAGAAATTTATCTATGCTATTATTTTCTTTTCGTTTTTCGACCTTTTTACTCAGCTTCCTGTTATGAGTACTTATGCTGAGTCTTTAGGTGCATCGGCATTCCTCACTGGTCTTGCAGTGGGCATGTATTCGCTTTCTAATACATTCGGTAATATCATTTCTGGCTTCTTAACGGATCGCAAAGGACCTTTCGTCATACTCATAATAGGTCTTCTAACAACAGGTCTATCATTAACATTTTATAATCTAGTAGAAGAGCCTATTGCTCTATTAATTGTACGTTTTATCCATGGCCTTGTTGCAGGCTTCATTGTTCCCGCTGCCTTTACATATCTAGCGAACGCTACAGAGCAGGATAAAAGAGGAAAGGGCAGTGCTATTTCTGGCGCCTTTGTAGGTATTGCAGCCATTCTAGGCCCTGCATTTAGTGGCATTTTAGCTAGCCGGACAAGTGTACCCTTTGTTTTCAATATCACAGCAAGCTTTATGCTTCTGCTAGGTATCTTTGCGTTCTTTATATTGAAAGCAAATCAAGTAAAAAAAGAGAAGGCTAAACAGAGTAATTACATTCCGATCAGTGTCTTTTTTAATAACACAGGAACATTAAAAGCCTTTTTAGGAGCGTTTTTCTTAATGTTTTCCCAAGGGGTTATTGCGTATCTACTCCCCCTTAAAGTACATTCCTTAGGCTTCGACTCTCGTTTAAGCGGCACTTTAATGAGTACATTTGGAATTATTGCAGTCCTTGTTTTCCTATTACCAACTAATCGTATTTTTGATAAGGTTAATTCACTCAAAACATTGTCTTTTGGTATAGGTTTAATGGGAATAAGCCAGCTATTAATTAGCCAAGCAAATTCTAGCTCTTTACTCTATATAGCAATGGCTTGCTATGGAATCGGATTCGGTTTCCTATTCCCTTCAGTAAATTCGCTTCTAATTGACTCTACAACTGCTGAAGTACGAGGAAAAGCATACGGCTATTTCTATGCGTTTTTCTCTCTAGGTGTAGTTATAGGCTCTTCTTTATTAGGTTGGCTATCACTTGGTACTGTAAGTGGCTTTGCATTTACTGGCTTCTTGTTATTGCTCTTTGCAGGCGCCATCCTAATCCCAAACAAAAGACCTTCTCATGCTTAGATGAGAAGGTTTTTTGTTTACTTTTCCTTTTCTTGAATTTCTTCATTATAGAAATGGACACCAGTATGTCCTCCACCTTCAGCTACCATTTCATTCGAGGCAATTTTAGTTGGTGAAGTACCAGCCTCTGTTGCTACCTCTGTAGCTACACGTTCTGCAATATTGTCATGCATATCAGGACCTGTAGTAAGATACGACTCTAATTTTGCTTTCATACTATTAAACATTGTTAGTGCTTTATCACGATTCTCTTTTTTACTGAAATAAGATGCTGCTAGTCCTGCTAATCCCGCAACGACAACACCTGTTCCTTTTCGTTTTGCCATAGTTTATAACCTCCTAAAAATATAGAAACTAGCTCTGTAGTATAGTTTTTCCCTATTCTTAAAAGAATAAACATTATTTTTTTATACCATCTAGCATATATATTAATGTATGGATAAATACTTGCCCTTTTATCTAGTAATAAATCCGTCAATCCATTGTAGTTCGTCTAGTTTTAATGCAGACAATCTCACTCGATTTCCTATTAAAGTCCAGTTATCGTACCCCTATTTTTAGCATTCGTCAAAATTTTGTAACTATTTATGATTATAAAAGGCAAGTAAAGGGAATTAATGAATTAATACTAAAATAGGAGAGTGGTTATGATGAAAGAAATCGATTTAGCATATGATTGGATAGATATGGCTTCATTAATCGGCGGGGCTGGCTTCTTAACAGTACTAATTTATAGTGTCATTCTATTATAAGGAGCTATTTACATGATTTGCTCTAGCAATTAAAAGGCAATCCGCTTAATTAAAAGCAGATTGCCTTATTTTTATTGTTTCACGTCATTGTATGCATCTGATTTTTCAAAAGCAGCCACAACATAAGAACAAACGGCCTTCATTTTATAACCATTTTCGCGTGCATACGATGCTGCTTGATCGAGTAATTGTTTGGCCACACCTTGACCACGGAGCTTATCTGATACATATGTGTGATCCATTACCATTACTGAGCCATTTTGCTGCCAAGTAATTTCTGCTAGTTTTTCCCCTGCTTGCTCATTCAAAAATGCAAACTTATTTTCTGCTAATTGTTGTAATTGGAATTCCATTTCTCACCACTCCTTTTATTCATAGTACCATAAGCTTTTTATATTTTCACAAAATTTGTGTACGCTTCTTTTATCTAATCAGCGAAGCTATGTCCAGATAATCAGTTAGCTTTCCTATGTCGAAAACATCTCACTTCAAAATTTTTCACTTGTTTAATTAAAAAAATCTGTACACCTTCTCTAGCAAAGTGAGAAGGTATAACAGATTTTCTTTCTATCACTATAAGTTTAGTTAAACCATGAAGAAATAGTATCTTTTAAATTAGCAAAAAAGCTTTTTACGCTTTCCCAGAAACCTTTATCTTCCATAAGTGAACCGAATTTTTCTTGGATCGTATTACTGATATCATTTAATTGATCAGACCATTTACTAAAATCAATGTCCAGCTTGCTTATTTTATCCATTAAATCTACTAGCAATTGACGGTCCTTTTCACTTAAATTAATTTCAAGCTTACTTAATTGCTCTTCTACAATTTTCTCCACATCTTCACGTGTTGCTGGCTTTAACTCTGCAATTTGCTTTTTAATTTCTGTCAGTAATTCCGCAACCTTTGCATCGTCTACCCCTGCAGATTCTGCAATGGATGTTGCTACAGATAATTCTTCGTTTGCTACATCTGTACGATCAATATCCAGCGTTTCCCCTGTAGTGACCTCATATGCCTTGTAAATACCTACTAATGCTGAATGCCCTGTAACGGCTTTTGGTGCAGCTACTTGTACGGATGCATCCTGAATTCCTGCTGTTAACATCGCATTTGCGTACATCTCTGAAGTTACCTGCGTTATATTCGATGGTGTGACAATTTGTATTACTAGACCCTCTCCTGCATCTCTGCGTGTAATCTTTGCAGAAGAGTACATACGTGAGCTTGAATTACTATCTTTAATGTATTTTACTAGATCCTCACCAGACACAGTAATTTCTTCAATTTCAGGTTCTTCGCTTACTTTTAATGATTTTTTCACAGATTCTTTTTCAGCCTCAGATAAATTTGCTCCATACACGACGATTGGTACACCTAATTTTTCATCAATTGCTTTTGGAGGCGTATTGTCAGATGCAAATCCTGTTGCTGGTGCCATCACTCCAAATACTAACATTGTAGCAGTTAGTATTTTAATCCATGTTTTTTTCAAATCGTGTGACCCCTTTCGCTAAAACTTCATAATTAGCAAGTATAATGTATGCCACTATACAATAATTAGTACGAAAAAAAGACGAGAAGGTTTCAAGGATGTCTCTCGTCACTTTTCCTGCTGTAAATGTTTTGCTAGCTAGTCAAACTAACCATCCTTTAAATTTCTTCAGTCCAACCGTCCTGTTGTTTCACTTTACCAGCTTTCATTAATGTTCCTAAGGCACGTTTAAATGCCCCTTTACTCATATTAAACATTTCTTGAATCTCTTCAGGAGACGATTTATCACCAAATGGCATTTTACCGCCCACATCCTGTATATAGTTTAATATTTGTTGTGCATCATTTGAAAGACGCTCATGTTTTCTTGGTAAAAGAGAGCCATTCATGGAACCATCGTCTTTTACATCGATAATACGAACAACTACATCTTGTCCTAATCGAGGCTCATTATTTCGCTCAGACTCGTGCACAAAAATACGGTAAGGAACTTCTACACCTAGCAAAAATGTCCCAATCGGTAACAAACGATATGGGCGTGCTTGGATATTCTTATTATGCATATCTTCAAATGCACCTTCATATAGCTCCGAAATTTTTTCCTCTGTGGCTAAACGACCAAATAAATCACCGTTACGATCTGTACGTAGTGTCATAAATAAATGATCGCCTGGTTCTGGCCAAACCTCTTTTAATGCAGGTAAATCCTCTGCTCTTACTAATACTTCACGAGATGTACCAATATCCACAAAAGCACCTTCACGTTCCACTACTTTCAAGACACGTGCCCAGCCGTATTCACCTTGTGTAAAAGCTGGAATAGACGTTGTTGCAGCCAAATCCCCACGACGGTCTGCAAATAAAAATACTTCAAGGCGGTCACCTACTGTTAGTGGCTCAGTTACCTCTGAAGCATTTAAAGGTAGTTCTTCAACTCCATTTGTTAAAATCCATTTTGATGCTTGTTGCTCTAATACCGTTAATGTAACGACTTCACCTGATTTTAATGCGTTCATATTGTCTCCCTTTCCTTCACACCATCATTCTAAAGATTGTGCTGTGTCTTAGATGCCTCTAATTTTTTCACGATGTCTGGATTTTCTTCCATTACTTGCACAAGATCTGCAATACGATCGATTGAATTCCAACTTAAATGATGTTCAATTCCCTCCACATCATCATAAATACGTTCTTCATCCACACCAATCATTCGTAAAAACTGCTCGAGCAATTCATGACGCTGCACAAGACGCTTTCCGAGCTTATCCCCTTTAGGCGTCAATGTCAGTCCACGGTACTTTTCATAAACTAAATAACCATCTTTATCTAATTTTTGAACCATTTTTGTAACAGAAGAAGGAAGAACAGATAATGCTTCAGCAATGTCAGACACTCGCGCATATCCCTTGTTGGCAATTAATAAATATATTTGTTCGATATGGTCCTCCATACTAGGTGTTGGCATATCCTTTTCCCTCTCTTTCCTTTTCTTACTCTCTAGTTTACTACAAGCTTGGCTTAAAAGTTAACTGAAAATACATAGCCTAGAAAAACACTTCCTTTACAACTTAAATAGAGCCTCTTCTATTAAGAAGTAGGCTCTACTTTGTGTCGAGGATACTTATTTACCACATGTAACGCATGAATAATCTCTTTATTAATGCGCTCAATGTTTCCAGGAGTATTCATTTCTTTAAATGCCTCATCTCTAGCTTCCATAGATGTAACATACTTACTTGGCAATGCATTTAGTGTAAGTGCCACCGTGTCTAATTCACAGATTTCGCATTTACAAAATGTTTGATATTCTGGTCCTCGTAGTAAAAAGCTTACTAAACCACGCACAATTTCTTCTGTAACATTTACTAAAATAGGATCTGACATATTCAAACTTTCGCCTCATTTATATTTAATTGTTACATTACTCCTGAAACTATAATAGCCTTAAAAAAAGTCTTTTTCAAGAATCACAAGTAGCATCTATTCGCATAAAATCCCTTGTGTCAAAGCAAGATTAATTTCCTATCTTTTCAGATTGTTCTACACCTTACTTACTACTTTTTTGCTCTAATTAGTCTTAATGAATTAAACACAACTAATAGTGTTGCACCCATATCGGCAAAAATTGCTATCCATAATGTTAACCATCCTGGTATGACAAGTAGCAATGCAATTAATTTTAAAACTAGGGCAAATATAATATTTTCTTTAATGATACGTAATGTTTTTCTGCTCAAGCCAATAGTGTAAGGAAGCTTTGTCAAATCATCACCCATTAAGGCAATATCTGCTGTCTCAAGAGCTGCATCCGTTCCTGCTCCACCCATGGCTATTCCTACGTTTGCAGTGGCCAATGCTGGTGCATCGTTTACACCATCTCCAACCATTGCTACAGCACCAAATTGTGCACGTAAATCCTTAATCGCCTTTAATTTTTCTTCTGGTAACAAACCAGCGCGCACATCTGTCATCTTTAATGAAGTAGCAATGGCTTGCGCTGTAGGCTCTGCATCGCCTGTTAGCATCACCATATGCTTTACTTTTAAGGCATTTAATTTGTTCAATACGTCCTTGCTTTCATGACGTAATTGATCAGCAATTGCAATCAGGCCAATAAGTTGATTATTCGAAACAGCTGCTACTACTGTTTTACCCTGTTCTTGCAAATTCTTAACCTGATTTTCTATATTTTGATCTACAGAGGTTAATGAAGTAGCCCATTTCATGCTACCTACATAAATAATCTGATTATCAACGGTAGCATAGGCACCTTTTCCTGTTACTGATTGGAAATCTATTGGTATGAGCTCAGATAATTTTTTATCGTGTAATCTATTTAAAATTGCTTTAGCTAAAGGGTGCTGTGACTGTTTTTCTACCGCTGCCACTAGTTGTAACACATAGTCCTCTGACCAATTTTCAGTCGTTACGATATCTGTTACTGCTGGCTGCCCTTTTGTTAATGTTCCTGTTTTGTCAAAGGCAACAGCTTCAATATGTCCTAGCTGCTCTAAATGAACACCACCTTTGATCAGTACACCTTGCCTTGCTGCATTACCAATGGCTGTAACAATGGCAACGGGAGTAGAGACGACCAGTGCACAAGGACATCCTACCACTAAAACAGCTAGACCTTGGTAAATCCAATGCTGCCAATCACCTACTAATAAAGGTGGAATTACAGCTACTAGAAAAGCAATAATCATAATCGCTGGTGTATAATACTTTGCAAAGCGATCTACAAATTGCTGAGAAGGTGCCTTTTCTGCCTGTGCTTCTTCCACTAGATGAATTATTTTAGCGATAGTAGTATCTTCTACACGCTTTGTCACACGTACTTCAAGTGCACCCTCTTCATTTAAAGTCCCAGCAAATACTTCATCATTTACTGTTTTATTTACGGGAATCGACTCACCTGTAATAGCTGCCTGATTGACTGCAGACAATCCACTAATGACTATGCCATCCATCGCAATCTTTTGCCCAGGCTTTACAATCAAAATATCTCCTATTTCTATATCCTCCGTAGGTAACTCAACCTCATGGTAGTGTTCACCGTGGGCTCTTTTGATAATCGCTGTTGGTGGAGCAATATCCATTAATTGACGAATAGATTGACGTGCTTTATCCATTGAATACGCTTCAAGTGCCTCACTCACAGCAAATAAGAATACGACCACTGCCGCTTCTTCCCATTCACCGATAATAGCAGCTCCGATGATGGCGATTGTCATAAGCGTCTTCATATCAAATTCAAAGCGAACTAAATTGCGGAAGCCTATTTTAAAAATACCCACTCCCCCCACAAGGATAGCTATAATAAACATGGCAATCGGTAGCGGATTCGATTCCCCATTCATACCCACAAATAGATAACCTAGAATGACAAAAAGCAATGAAATTCCTGCTAGAACATTTTCCTTTTTACGATAAAAAGGTGTAGTATTTTCAAGTGCTTTTGCTGCCGATTGTGTAACCTTAATGCCATCAAAGGCACCTGCTTCTTCAATTTGGTCTACACTAATAGCACCGATTACTGTAATTTTAGAAGCACCAAAATTCACTTGTGCATCCTGTACTTCTGGAATAGCCTTTACATTTTTCTCAAACTTTGCGGCACAACTAGCGCAGGATAAATTTTGTAATCTGTATTCTTGTTTAATTGGCGTCGCTGCCATTCGCAATCCCCTCTTTCGCATGTTCGTAGGCAATTGTTACAATTTGATATACATGCTCATCCGCTAAAGAGTAATACATTTGCTTACCTTTGCGGTGTGATCTCGCTAAATTATTATCTTTCAAATATCGTAAATGATGGGATGCTGTAGCAACTGAAGAACCAATAATAGTTGCAACATCACAAACACATAGTTCATCTTCCACAGTTAAAGCATAGGCAATTTTAAGTCTAGTTTCATCAGATAATGCTTTTAAAAATTTTGCTACACCTGATAAATCAGGCATTTGTTGTTTCACCTTTGTGACTGCTTCTTCATGTACAAGCGTCACCTCACATATTTCTTTTGGCATTTTTCTCACCTCATTCAAATATTCGTTTGATTGTATTCAATGTAACATATTATTCCATCATATTCAAACCAATATTTGAATGTTAGGATGTATATCCTTAAATAAAAAAAGTTAGCGCACCTTCTGTACGCTAACCCTTTTATTACTTCGCTATTAATTGTAATGTTTTCCCTTTTATCTCTTCCTGTTTGATAAATGTTTGATGGTAATCACCATTTGCCCAATCCAATACCTGATCTTGATACCAATCAGATTTCACATGACCACTTTGACCAGGGCCAACAATATGATAGGCTGAGCTTAAATCACCTACATCCACCACAAAACGCCAAGATGCACCGTGATCTACATTACCAGCTAAATCATTATCTGCTGCTTGTACGGTAACTTTCGAACCACCAATAGGAACCTTTTTAGCATTAAAATAGGCTGCAAGAATAGGCGATGCACTTCCTAGTGTATGGTCAAAAGTAAGCTGATGGTAATCACCCCATTGCCATTTCGAGGAATTTTTCCCGAATTGATTTTCTAATTGTGCAACCGTTAGCTCAAATGCCTTGTATACGGTTTCATCAATGCCACCCTGCTCCTCAACCCAAATACTTTTCTCTCCTGAATAGGCTGTACGTAAGAGCTGGTCTGTAATATTAAACTTCCCATACATGATGCCATACATATCTTCAGGCATTTGATCTTTAAACAAAACTTCCTGTAACTTAATCATTAATGTATGGAACACAAGTGGTGCACCTGATTCCTTTGCATCCACCATATCCCACTTCTCTAGCATGGCCATAATCTCAGCGTACTTCCCATCCTGATCTTTTTCTTTTATCGATGTTAATAAATCAGGCAGAAATTCTCTTGCATAGAGATTGTGCTGATCCATTTGCAAAGCCATCATATCGTCTACTGTAATCGCATCATTTGCCTCTAACACTTCTTTAATTCTTTCGAAACGATAAGGTTGCGCCCAGAAATCAGTGATGTGATAAGGGTAGTCCTCTCCTATTACTTGGTTATTTGCGGTTGCAATAAAACCTTCTTTTGGATTTACTAGAGTTGGTAATTCACCCCATGGTATAAAGCCCTCCCAGCCATAATCACTCGAATCACCTGGAACTGGTAATTGGCCTTCACCTTGCTTACGAATAGGTATTTGACCATTAGCTTTATAAGCAATCGTACCGTCCTTTGATGCAAATACAAAATTTTGTGCTGGCGCTTTAAAGTCTTCTAAAGCTTTTTCGAAATCACCCCAAGTTTTTGCCTTATTAAAACCAAGCACTGCTCTTAGTTCAGCTGTCGGTTGTAGTGCTGTCCACTGCATCGAAAATTGTGCGGTTGGCTCTGTATCTTTAAAAGCTAAATCTGTCATTATAGGGCCGTGACGTGTAACAACGACTTCAAAATCTACCGTTTCTCCATCTTTTACCTTAATTGATTCGTCGCGTACCTCTGCTTGTTCCCACTTTCCATCGTATCTGAATTGTGTTGGATCATCTGGATTTGGTATTTCAATATATAAATCCTGTACATCTGGACCCACATTGGTTACTCCCCAAGCAATTTCATCATTATGGCCTAATATAATACCTGGAATCCCTGCAAAGATAACGCCACTAACATTTTGCTGTGGTGATTGCAGATGCATTTGATACCAAATAGAAGGAGTGCTTAACCCTAAATGTGGGTCATCTGCTAAAATAGGCGTTCCTGATTTCGTTTTATCACCTGAAACTACCCAATTATTACTTCCATTAAATTCGTTTGGTAGCATTTCCGCACTGAATTGCCCAGCTACTGCTACAGGATTTTGGATATTGGCCTCGATAATCGCCGAAGCATTTTCTGGATATTTAATAAATAATTCTTTTGCCTTTTCTTCATCAAAATTCTGTAATGCCCAATGACGAAAAGCTAATGTATTCCAATTTCCACCCAAATCATAGGCCATATATTTACCAATTGTTAAGGAATCAACAACTGTCCACTCCTCTGGTTCATAGCCTAACAAGGCAAATTCATAGCTTAGTGTATTGCTTTCCTTTGCCTGTGCAATAAAAGCATTTACTCCTTCAGCATACCATTCAAGTACTTGTTTGCTTTCGTCATCATAGGCAGCTAATGATGTCTCTGCAGCATTTCTCAAGCTAAATGTACGGAAATGTTTGTCGGTATTAATCGTTGCTTCTCCAATAATTTCAGATAATCGACCACTTGCCTGCCTTCGTGCTAAGTCCATTTGAAATAGTCTATCTTGCGCTTGGACATAACCTTGCGCACGATATAAATCAGCATCTGTTTTGGCAAAAATATGTGGAACCCCTTTTTCATCTCTCGTGACTGTCACATTCTGATCCAGAATAGTAACAGCTAACTCACCATCAATCACCGGCTTAGATTTATTCATAAACCATGTAAATCCAATAAAAGCCACAAGAGCCAAAGCAGCTATTATCCCAGCTATGACAATGAGCCACTTTTTCCAATTAAACTTTCTCTTCCCCACTGAATAACCCCCTCTTTGCACTATATTCCCGTACTACCTTCCCAAACCCGCTTTGAAAGGTAAATTTTTTAGCGAAATTTATTACTTTATGTATATAAAATTGTCTCTAAATACAAAATTTTATATTTATTCGCTATTAGAATAGTATAAACAATAGAGATTATAGAGGCTACTGAGTAATGTTAAAAATTCGCATTCATAAAGATATGATGTATCCTCTCTCATGAAGCCGTCCTATTGTGGTGGAAGCGGATTCCCACATGGTTGGAACGTCTACTCCTCACTTTCGAGCTATCTCCCCTGAAATTATCACACCTCACATTTTTAAAAGTCACCTTATTAATTTACAAATACAAAAAATCGTATTTCCATTTAGAAAATACGATTTAAGTACTAGCATTGTAATTGCAATTCAATTGGACAATGATCACTGCCCATAATGTGTGGGTGAATTGTTGCGCTTTCAATTTGTTTCTTCAATTGATTTGATACAACAAAATAATCGATACGCCAACCAATATTACGTTCACGCACTTTATTCATATAGGACCACCATGTGTAGTGGTCAGTTTCCTCAGGATGCTTGTATCTAAAAGAATCTACAAAACCACTTTCCAATAACGCTGAAAATTTTGCTCTCTCTTCATATGTAAAGCCCGAATTTCCAATATTAGATTTTGCATTTTTTAAATCAATTTCCGTGTGTGCAACATTTAGATCACCACAATAAACCACTGGCTTCTGATTATTTAGTTCTTGTAAATAGCTAGCCAAACGATCCTCCCATTGTAAACGTAGTGGTAATCTCGCTAAATCACGTTGTGCATTTGGTGTATAAACATTTACTAAATAGAAATTCTTATATTCTAAAGTTATAATTCTACCTTCATCCTGAGAATCTTCGGCGCCCACTCCATACTTAACAGACAATGGCGTGTGCTTCGTGAAGATTGCTGTTCCAGAATACCCTTTTTTCTGCGCGTAATTCCAATACTGTTCATAACCTTCGATAGAGAGCTCTACTTGTCCAGCTTGACATTTTGTTTCTTGGATACAAAAGAAATCAGCATCTATTTGATGAAAGAACTCTAAAAAGCCTTTACCGAGACATGCTCGTATCCCATTAACATTCCATGATATAAATTTCATTTTATCCACACTCCTAAAAAAACGCCCTTCGGCTTATGCGAAGGGCATCCTATTATAGATCGTCACCAACAATTTTAACTTCAGTCTCTAATTCAACGCCAAATTTTTCTTTCACTACACGTTGAACCATTTGGATTGTCTCAATATAGTCTGAAGCAGTAGCATTTCCTTTGTTGACAATAAATCCTGCATGCTTGGTAGAGACTTCAGCATCACCAACACCTTTACCTTGTAGGCCACTATCCTGAATAAGTTTTCCAGCAAAATGTCCAGGTGGGCGTTTAAATACACTTCCAGCAGATGGATATTCTAAAGGCTGTTTTGATTCACGTTGGAAGGTTAAATCAGCAATCTTCGCATCAATTTCCTCCTGTACACCTACTGCTAATTGAAATTCAGAGGACAGCACATAATAACCCTTTTTGGCAATAATGCTTTGTCGGTATCCTAGCTCAAGTTCTTCTTTACCTAATATTAAAATGTCCCCTTCTTTTGTTAACACCTTCGATGAAACAATAATATCTTTAATCTCCCCGCCATATGCACCTGCGTTCATAGCCATTGCTCCACCAATTGAACCAGGAATACCACATGCAAATTCAAAACCTGTTAAGGATGCTTGCGCTGATAGCTTCGATACATCTTTGATCAGTGCTCCACTTTGTGCATACACATGCTCACCAGTAATACGAATCTCATCTAAGCGTGAAAATGTTACAACGATTCCTCTATGACCGCCATCTCGAACAACCATATTAGATCCGTTACCTAACATTAATAAAGGAATATTATTTATATATGCATAGCGAATAACGGATGCTGCCTCTTCTTCTGTTTCAGGAAGAACAAAAACATCTGCTTTGCCACCTAATTTTGTCATTGTGTATTGCTGTAATGATTCATTTAACTTAATATTGGCAGGATTAATACTTTTTGCTAAATCCATCGCCCATTGTTCTTTTGTCATGAGAGCTAATTCCTTTCTAACGTCCTTCTTACTCTACACCAGTATGGATTTACAACCCCAATTTGACAAGTAAAATGAAGGGTATTTTTATCTCATAGTTAAAAGACAGGTAAGACCTGTGCAGAGATGATGAATATTATAAAGAAAATTGACAGTCATTCCAAGTGTCGTTTTTAGCACACTATTTCATTGTATTATCTAGTAAAATAATCTATTCACCTTAGAGCCAACTACTTGCCCATGTTTCGATATTACGAATAGCACCTTCAAGTGCCTGACCTTTATCTGTTAATGAATACTCAACGCGTACCGGTACTTCTGAATATACTTTACGTTCAACAAGTCCCTCTTTTTCAAGCTCCTTTAAACGTTCTGATAATAAACGTCCACTGACAGGTAGTGCAGATTCGATTTCATTAAAGCGCTGTGGTCCATCTAGTAATTGATATAATATTAACCCCGTCCATCGTTTTCCAATTAAATCCATTGCTTTAGCTAAACGAGGACACAAAGTTGTCTCATTCATAATTTTTCACCTCTATGTACCTATTGTAACGATTAATGCTCTAAATGTAAATTTGAAGTAACTTATTTACGTAAAATAATCTATTAACTTTTATATATTTAATTACAAATAGTAACTTATAATTTCAAGGTTAGTCATATCTAACAAGGGTACATAAAATTTCTTAGACTAAACGCTATCCTAATAAAACGCACATATTTCCAATAATATGCCTATTCCATTTTAAATATGTTTTGTTTCATGTTCACAGATTACACTTTTATAGAGGGAAATACTTCCACATTTATAAAAAACTCATTGAATATGCGATTTGTTTACTTTATCATTCGTTGTAGAATGCTGTTTTAGGAGGTTTTCAAATGAAAAAATATACTATCGATTTCAGTCATTCAACGATCGGGTTTTCCGTAAGACATATGATGATTTCTCGTATTCATGGTACGTTTGAATCGTACAGCGGTGAAATAGTTGCATCCAATATCGAACAAATGCAGGATGCAAACATTTCTATCACGATTACAGTGGCTAGTGTCTCCACGAAGAATCATGATCGCGATGTCCACCTTGTGTCTCCTGACTTTTTTGATGCAGACGTCTATCCCAAAATAGTATTTACCTCTACATATATTGATAAACTTGATGATAAAAATTTTGCTATTCATGGTGATTTAACCATCAAAAGCATAACAAGACCTATCGTATTTACAACAGTATATACAGGAAAAGGTGTGAATCCATGGGCACAAGAAGTTTTTGGCTTCCAAGCTAAAGCCCAAATTGATCGTCGTGATTTTAATCTAGTCTACAATACCTTTTTAGAAACAGGCGGTGTATTGATTAGCGATGAAATAGACGTGATAGTAGATCTTGAATTAAATCCTCTTTAAGTATTGTTTCTACCTTAAAGAAAGGGAGGAATTTATGTTTTGGTTTGATAATGGTTTTTTATTTGGCTCCGCTTTTATTACCATCATCTTCTTTATTGTTTTTGGGAGCATAGCCTTTATGATTGTAAACGGTATTATCACTTGGTCTAAAAACAACCGTTCACCAATTTTAACAGTACCCGCTAAGGTTGTGACAAAGCGTACGAATATACGTGGGGGATCTAACAATACTGGGGCATCTACGTCCTATTACGTTACGTTTGAAGAGCAAAACGGTGAACGGCATGAACTAAAGATGAATGGCTACGATTATGGTCAGCTTGTAGAAGGTGATCTTGGCATTTTAACCTATCAAGGTACACGGTATCATTCATTCAACAGACATAAAAAAGGAGAGTAGCGATTATCGTTACTCTCCTTTTCCTATTCTTTTATTTAATTAAATATTTAGCAAATCCAGCTTCTGTATCTTCTAAATATTCAATACCACTACCTACTGGAATGAACTTTTGTGCATCTTTTGCAGATAGGTAGATAACCTTTGTATTGGCTGGGAACGATACAAATGACCAGTTATTATCCGCAGCTGGGTTAATTGTTTTATTCGCCATAATATAATCTACAACAGCTTGTCGATTTTCATAAGCATAGTTTGTTATGTTAGAGCCGTCAGCATTTTTAAATGTCGCCCCATATGATCCACCAACACGATAATTATTTGTAATGATGATGAACTCTTGTTTCAAATCGATTGGTTTACCATTATATTGTACATTCTTAATTCGATTTGCCTTTTCATCAGTAAGATTACCGCGGCGGTCATATTTTGCTGGCGATGTGACATCAATTTGATATGTTAAGCCATCTAACACATCAAAGTTATATGAACGAGCTTCTGCATCGATAATATTTTGCTCTTCTGTTTTAGTCGGATCAATTGTTGCAAAAATACCAGCAGCCATCTCTAACCACTCGATTGCTTGTGCGCCTGTCACTTTAATCGTAGCAACAGTATTGTCATAATGATAAATGTCAGCCATATTTTTAATAGCAAGTGGTCCTACAGGAATATTTGTATAATCTAATGGATTATTACGAGATCCTGCTTTGAAAGGTGCCCCAGCCGAAAGAATTGGTGTCTTTTCATCAGCCGTACCCTTTAGCTCTTGTTCGATAAACCATTTTTGAGCTTGTGTTACGATTTGAATGGATGGATCATCTTGCACCATTGAAAAATAACTATGGATTGGTGCAGTTGTTTCTCCAACAGGCTGACGGATATACGTTAATGTGCCATCATGTGCCTCTTTAATAGCTTCTAAAACCGTTGTGGATGGTTGTAAACCTTCTTGTTTGATCGATTGCAATGAACCTTTACCATCTACCACTACCCACTCAGATCCTTGTTGTTCTAGTTTTAAATCAATTACACCAAGATGACTACCATAGCTACCTGCCATAACAGTAGGAACACCGTGAATTGTACCCTTTTCTTGGTCAACATCTTTCAAATCCTTATAGTCACCAGGGAATGTTAAATGAGAGTGTCCTGTAATTAAAGCATCAATACCATCAATTTCTGCTAATTGGTAACCAACATTTTCAGCACCCTTCACATAAGTATCTTCACCGATACCTGAATGTGACAGAACGACAATCACGTCTGCTCCAGCCTTTTGCATTTCTGGTACTACTTCTTTTATAGCTTCTACTGGCTCTTGCATTTCAACTTTACCTGCTAAATGAATGGCATCCCATTCAACAATTTTCGTTGGAACAATCCCTGTTACACCAACTTTAAGTGTATGCTTTTCACCTGAACTATCTACCACTCCTTTATCAAGAATGACATAAGGTGTAAACATGCGTTCTTTTGTTTTTGCATCATAGGTATTAGCATTTACGACTGGATACTTTGCATCGTTTAACACTTCATCTAAAAAGTCTAGACCATAGTTAAATTCATGATTTCCTAAAGTTCCACCATCGTATTTCAATGCATTGAGTGCAGCAATTGCTGGATGAACTTCACCAGGCTTTAAAACACTTTCTAAGGCTTTATATGAGCCAAGTGGTGTGCCTTGAATTAAATCGCCATTATCAAATAGTAATGTGTTTGGATTTTTTGCTCTTGCTTGCTCAATTAGTGTGGCTGTATTAGCCAAACCAAGCTCTGCTGATGGAGCATCTAAATAGTAATTGTAATTAGCTAAATTGGTATGAATATCTGTTGTCCCTAAAATCTGAAGATCAACTGATACGTCAGTTGAAGGTGCTTTATATTCTGCTACAAAGCGCTCCACAATACTCTCCATCTGTTCCTTTGTCACATAGTCATGAGGACGAATAGTATTATCCTCAAATGCTTGTAAAATGTTTGCAGCAACAGCATTCGCTAAATCTTGTTTATATGCCGCTGCAATTTGATCTGCATCCTTGAATTGTTCTAAAATTGTGAGGGAAGCGTTTTCACTAACTAGTCCGCGAGCAGAGATAACAAATGCTTGTTGACGTGTTAATTTGTCATCTGGACCAAATGTCGTTGCTGTTTTACCTTTAATAAGTTTTAATTGAACAGCTTTTTCTACATAAGGTGCTAAATCCTTAGAGACATCCTTAAAGGCAAGCGAAGAGCCGTCACCTATCTCTACATCTAAATTTTCTACTAATTCTTTTACATAATCTGCGCGTGTTACATCATTGGAAGCAGCATCAGCAGAAATTCCAAATGGTATAAACGCGAAAAGGACTAGTAACGTCGTCAAGAAATTAGTTATTAATTTCTTATACATACAACAACCTCCTTAATAATCTAGTATTTTCCTACAAATACTATTATATTAAAACCATTCTAATTTTTACTGAATATATAGTCCTAATTATATGTATATTTAAAAGAATGGTTAATTACTTCCCCTCAAAATCATAGATTTCTACCATTCTTCATTTTTCTATTAAATAGGATGTTAGTAAATGTAAATTCTAAATAATTAGTTACTGTCAATATGTCCTACCTCCATACCACACCATACATCTGTTGACAAAATAAAAAAAGTCCTCTCAAAATGGAGAGGACTTTTATTAAAAAATAATTTTTATGCATTCACAGTTTGTAGTGATTGAGCTACCTTTTTCACTTCTTCTAGGCCATTCGCAATAATTTCTTGTGCTTTATCTGGTGAAGCATTGTGACCTTCAATAATCACTTCTTCAATAACTTCCATCCCGAATACGCCACCTACTACGTTTTTAATGTAGTTTACTGACATTTCCATTGGTTGAGCTTCTGGTGATGAATAGTAGCCACCACGAGCATTTAAAATAATCGCTTTTTTGTCAGTCATTAAGCTAATTAATTGACCATTTTCACCATATTTGAATGTGAATCCTGCTTGGTATACATAGTCAATAAATGTTTGTAAAGGTGCTGGAATTGTTAAATTCCATAGTGGGAATGCAAATACAACTAAATCAGCGGCAGTTAATGCATCCATTGCTTTTTGTTTTGCAGCTAATAGGCGTGATTCAATGTCTGTTAACTCTCCACCATTTTGTACTTTACCAAAAGCATTGAAAAGGTCTTGTCCAAAATAAGGCATATCTTCTGCAAATACGTCAAAAGTTGTTACATTGGCACCCTGCACATTTTCCATGAAAGTATCATACATTTTTGTTGAAATACCGTCTGGACGGTTGTTAGCTTTTACTACTAAAACGTTCATTATATAAAATCTCCCTTAAATTTCAAAATCTAATATCTCGAATTCAAGATATGTGTTTATCTTAAAAAATTTCATCTAAAATGTCAATGCTACTTGCCTCAGACTTTTGACTGAAATATTCTATCTTTCATCCATTCTAACAAGAGGAGTTGAAAGCCTTACTCCTCTCTCTAGTAAGCTAAAATTTACAGTTATCGTCTGTACAAATACCCGCATCACCTGTGCCAGCCATCTTTAGCGATGGTCGTAAACCCTCTTCTTCAGCAACTTTACGCAATGTATCCTCAAATACCTCCTGCGGTTGTGCACCTGAAATACCATACTTACGGTTTAGAACAAAGAACGGTACCCCTCGCACACCAAGCTGGAGACCTTCCTGAATATCCGCTTCTACTTCATTTTTATAAACATCATCGGCAAGAACCTTAGCAACTTCTTCACGCTCTAGCCCTACTTTCTCAGCTATCTCTAATAAAACATCATCTTGACCGATACGCTTCCCTTCAATAAAATGACTGTGTAAAAGTAACTCCACTAGAGCTGTAACATCTCCCTGTTTTTCAGCCCATTTTACAAGCCGATGTGCTTTTAGCGTATTCTCTTCCATCAAATTGCTAAAATCATAGTTTAGCCCTACCTCTTTCGCACGTTCCGTTACACCCATTGTCATTTCCTTTGCCTTCTCTAAGGACATTTCATATTTCTTTGCCAATGATTCATAGACAGTACTATGCGAATCTATTGGAGTAGTTGGATCTAGTTGATAGCTTTTATAGACAAGCTCCACCTGCCCAGAATAGCCAGTATCCTCAATCGCTTTCTCTAATTGTTTTTTACCAATATAACAAAATGGGCATACATAGTCAGACCAAATTTCAATTTTCATTTCTTACTCACTCCTTTTGCTACATTGTAGCGATAGTTGAAATCACAAGGCAATTTTAATGCCTCACTGCATAAATTTTCAAGTTCTTCTACATACTGAACACAAAAACGATGTGAGGTTTCTATATGACACAATCTCTTTGGCTTGCTACAACTGAGTCAGTCTCTTTATCTTCTCTTTCTTCCTCAACAACATGCGATGTATGTATAATCGGTGGTGGCTTAACTGGTTTATATACTGCCTATACTTTAGCAAAAGCAGGTGTGGATGTAGTTCTTCTTGAAGCAAATACCCATTTTGGTCACGGTACGACAGGGCATTCAACAGGAAAATTAACAGCCCAGCATAGTATTGTATATGCAAATCTTTTAGAAAAATTATCTTTAGAAGAGGCACAGCTTTATTATCAACTGAATCAACAAGCCATTGATAAAGCTAGACAAATACTTCCACTAGACAGCGTTCGTTCAGTGGATTCACTGTTATACTGTCAAACAAAAGAAGGCTATGCACAATTATTAAAAGAATGGAATGCCTATAAGGTTTTAAACATTCAGTCTAACCTTACCTCTGACACAGAGCTCCCATTCCCTATTACAAAGGCTTTATGTATGACACAACAAGCACAAATAAATCCTGTTGAAGTAAGTAATTTCCTTACGAAAGAGGCACAGAAGATGGGCGCCAAACTTTATGCAAATACTCGTGTTCAGCAGTTAAACATACCACAAAATAACTTATATACCGAAAAAAATATGTCGGTTCAATATAATAAACTTATTTTATGTTCACATTATCCCATCGAAGCATTTAAAGGACTTAAACTTTTTAAATTATCCAATAGTCGCTCCTATATGGTTGCAAGCAAAACCTCTGAGACTATGCAAGGTCAATATTTATCAGTAGATTTTCCTTCTCGTTCGATACGTACTGCCACGATTAATCAGGAAAATTATTTAGTATTAGGAGGGGCGAATCACATTGCTGGCGAGACCGTTCATACTGAGCCATATTATGAGGCCATTTCTAATGAAATGAAGGAGCATTTTGAACAACAGCCACTCTATCGATGGTCAGCCCAGGATATAGAAACACCTGATATTGTCCCTTATGTTGGAAGAATTACAAACTCCTTACCTAACGTACTAATTGCCACTGGCTATCGAAAATGGGGAATTTCCAATTCCTTTGTCGCTGGTGATATCTTATCGTCTCTTTTAACAGGCTCAAAGATCGAAGAGGGTGCTATCGCTCTTTATTCACCATCACGTACTAAATTCGGTGCCCAATTCATGCAAATGCTGAAAGTAGGAGGCTTTGTTGCCAAGGAATATATAGCTGGGTATATGAGGAATGCCACTGCTCCAACCTGTACTCATTTAGGCTGCAAAACGAAATGGAATGAAGCTGATGAAACATGGGATTGTCCTTGCCATGGTTCCCGTTTTAACGCTAAGGGTGAGGTACTTGAAGGCCCTGCAGTACAACCATTAAAACTCGATTAAAAAAGAGGTTGTCTTAATAGACAACCTCTTTCCTATCTTTATTTTAGTGCTTCTGTTAATACTGGTACAATTTGTTTCTTACGAGAAACAACACCTGGTAATACAACACGATTGTTGACAAGTTCAGCACCGAATCCTTTTGCTGCCGCTTCTGCTACTTGCCCAATTGCAACAGCTGTAGAATCATTATTCAAAATGTCAGTCACAACGAAGAAGAATAGATCTAAGCCATTTTCTGCAACATTTTTATTAAGTAGTATTTCTAACTCCTCTTGACGATTAAGCACATCATTAACATCAACTGCATTAACTTGAGCTACAACAGATTTGTACTCACCAAATTGAAACTCTTTTGCATCTAATGATAATAAATCTTCTAAAGATTTATCAGATAAATCAGCACCTGCTTTTAGCATTGCTAAGCCATACTCTGCAATTTCCACACCAGCAATTTTTGCTAGCTCTTCACCAGCTTTTACATCTTGCTCTGTGCAAGTCGGTGATTTGAATAATAATGTATCTGAAACAATTGCAGATAACATTAAACCGGCAATATTGGCTGGTATCGCTACTTCGTTTTCATTAAATATTTTGTTTAAAATTGTAGCTGTACAACCTACTGGCTCGGCACGATAGTATAATGGATCGGCTGTTTGGAAGTTTGCAATACGGTGATGGTCGATAACCTCTGTAATTTGTACTTCCTCAATGCCGTCAGCTGATTGCTGGAATTCATTGTGGTCAACAAGGATTACCTTGTCCACTTCACCAGCAACAGAAGAAATTAAACGAGGCGCTTCAAAGCCAAATTTATCCAATGCAAATTGGGTCTCATTATTAACATCTCCAAGACGGACCGCCTCAGCTTCTTCACCAATTTGCTGTTTTAAATAGGCATATACAATTGCAGACGTGATTGTGTCTGTATCTGGGTTTTTATGTCCAAAAACTAATACTTTACTCATTGAATTAATTCCTCCTAAAATAGCACTTACATTTATATTTTATTTTATCATACCTTATAGCCTGACAAGTGATAAAGTGAAACTTTGGAACAATTTCGCCTCAGCTTATTTGCCACTGACCCTCACTCTCGGTATAACAAACAGTGCTCATGGCGCCCTACTGTATTATTCAAATTTAATATGCAAATATAATGGCAGCGCTCTAAATCCATACTTTTCAAATAAAATATCTATATTATAACTAGCTTCAGTTGCTATGTATACTTTTAATAGGTCTAATTACTTCTATAAAATTCTCTATTTTTACCAACCTATTTTTAACATTCAATAGTAAAAATGCCTCTTTTTTATAAAATAATTAGTTTATATAGATATTTAGTTGGGTTTTCATATTTAAGTCATCATAATTTTATGCTATCATCAGGTAGTCTATATTTTTGGATATTCAGGAAATGGGGATTACGATGACGAAGAAGATAGAAAAAAAGTACATTCCTTTAGCTAACTATTTTGATGTAGCTTTACAACAAGAAATTACTTTATCCTTTAGTGAATTAGAAAACATTATGGGACAAGCATTACCGAACGCTGCCTACTTAAATAAAAGCTGGTGGAAAAAAACTAAGCCCCCTCTCTCACATTATTTATCATGGACAAATGCAGGCTATTATGTCACTGATGTTAAACTAGGTTCTAGTGTATCTTTCTCACGTACGCAAATGAAGTCTACCGAAAACAACACTTCTAATAGTGAGGAGAATTCATCTGCATACATAATACGAGGGATTGAAGCATCTGATGCTAGATCATTTATTCATTTACAAGAGGAGATTTTTCAAGAAACTGACTTCATGTATAATGTTCAAAACGAGCTAGATCTCACTGTCCAACAACTTCGTAAAAATTTAACCTATTGGAAGCAATTAAAAAACCGTACTATACTACTTTGTGTACTCAACGGAATTTTTGCAGGTTATGCGGTTATTCATGGATATAAACAATCAAAAGCTAGACATGTTGCCTCTATTCGTTTAGCTGTGAAAGCAGAGCATCAACAAAAAGGTATCGGCTCCGCACTGATGAAAGCTGTTGAAAGTTGGTCTAAACAACATGATATTTCCCGTTTAGAGTTATCTGTTATGGAGCATAACAATGTAGCTTTACACCTCTTTACAAAGCTAGGATTTCATCAGGAGGGCATTCGAAAAAATGCCATTAAATTAAATGATACTTTTATTAATGAATATAGCTTAAGTAAAATTCTATAATTCACTTTTCCTAGATGTCTAAATACTATTTGGACATCTTTTTATATAGAAAATTTCAAAAAAATACGCATAGATAGTGTGTTTCAACAAACTATCTATGCGTATTTACATTAAAAAACCTGCTTTTCTCTAACAGCATCTAAGAATAATACATTACTTTCTACTTGCTCATACAATTGCTGATATTTTTCATAGTGGTCTTTATCCTGGTTTATCATTTCCTCTATCAACGCATGCAAAAATGAAATCAAGACTGGGGCAATGTCTAGAGAAGAATGATTTTTAGTGCCGAGGGTAAATAATGCACTGGCATATTCTCGAATAGGCGAAAATGCAGAACCTGTAATGGCAATAATTTTTACTTTCTTTACCTTTGCAATTTCAACAATCGTTTTAATATCCGCAATCTGTTTATCAAAAGATAGTACAATTAAAGTCGTATGTTCGCCCATACTGTTTATTTGATTCACTAAATCATCTGAGTCTAAACGAAGCTGCTTAATATTAGCACGAAGTGTTTTCAATGTATTAGATAACCAATTTGCAACAGATGCATTGTAACGAGTACCTAGAATATAGATATTATCTGCTTCATGCATCCATTTTGAGCAGTTTTGGATCTGCTGATCGTTGATCAAATGAATTGTTTCTTGAATATTTTGGCTATCTCGTTGCATCACCTTACCAAAGCTAGTATTAGTCAGCTTCTTAGTATATGTAGGCTGTAGATTTGCACCTACATCTTGAGACATAATAAAGCCTCTAACTTCCTCTTGCAGTTCTACATACCCTGACAAATCCATAGCATAACAAAATCGAATCACAGTTGATTCACTTACATTAGCCAATCTGCCAACCTCTGCAGCTCCATTAGCAATCACTGTTGTGGGATTATCCATTACAAATTGCGCTACTTTACGCTGGCCCTTTGACAGCCTTACAAACCTTTTCTTTATATCCTCATGAATACTCATTCCTAACAACCTTTCTTTCAATGACCTTATCACGAACGGGAGATTGTTTCCTACTGACTCAAAATTCGATTAAAAATACAGTATCACGATTACAATTTGAATACAATGACTTTTCTGAAAAATCTTCATCGCATTAACCTGCTAATAAAACAATTTAATTTACTCTTTAACCATTTTATATTGATTTGTCATTTTAACAAATAAATCAGTAAAATCGAATAAAAATTAATAAATGCTCATTTTTATGTATTTTTTAAGCGAAATTAGACAAAAATGTCCTAGATCAATTCTCTGATCCAGGACATTCTGTTTCATATTATTCTAATTCAAGCTGCTTCGTTTCCTTACCAAGGAAGATGACCCCTACAACACCGATAATAATTGCCCCACAGAAAATGGCAAAGATAAAACCTATATCATAGCCTGCCGTTAATAAAAACCCAACGAGCAACGGCCCAAAAATACCACCAATTCGTCCAACCGCTGCTGCCATACCAGCACCTGTTCCACGAATAACCGATGGATATTGTTCGGGTGTATAAGCATATAATGCTCCCCAAGCCCCCAAGTTAAAGAAAGATAAAAACATCCCTGAAGTTAGCAATACGGCTAAAGTATCTGCATTTCCAAAAATATAAGCACTCGCTGCAGTACCAATTAGATAGGAAACAAGGACAAATTTACGCCCGAACTTTTCTATAAACCAAGCAGCTGTAAAGTAACCTGGTAATTGAGCTAAAGTCATGATCAAAACATATTTAAAGCTTGTGATCATGTCAAAGCCCTTCCCTACCATCACACTTGGCAACCATAAAAACATGCCATAATACGAAAATACAACCGTAAACCATAATAGCCACAGCATAAATGTAGAACGAGCATACTTTTTTGACCAAACCTCTTTCATATTTTGACCAATGCTCCGTTTTTTCGCTTCTTCCTTCACCGTAAATTGAGGTGAATCAGGCAAATGCCAACGAAGATAAATAGCATAAAACGCTGGAAGTGCTGTTAGTATAAGGGCTACTCGCCAGCCCCATGTGGGAATAATAAAATACGAAATAAGTGCCGCTATTAACCAACCTGCTGCCCAAAAGCTTTCAAGTAATACAACCACACGACCTCTTTCTTTGGCAGCCACACTTTCAGATACAAGTGTTGAAGCTACAGGCAATTCTCCTCCTAGCCCCATCCCTACTAAAAAGCGTAAAATTAAAAATGCAGTTAATGTTGTTGTAAAAGCGGACAAACCACTTGCAATAGAAAAAAGGACAAGTGTCCACATAAATATTTGCTTGCGACCTACTTTATCAGCAAAGACACCGAAAAAGAGAGCTCCTACAGCCATCCCGATAGAATTTATACTACCAATCCAACCCGATTGACTTGGTGATAGTCCCCACTCAGCGGCCAATGCTGCAATGACAAAGGATAGTATACCAACGTCCATTGCATCGAAGAGCCACCCAACCCCCGCTACACCCAATAACTTATTTCTGGAAATGGATTGCTGAGGTTTCTTTGTTACTGCTGTATTTATTGTCATTCTAACCACCTGTCTTTACACATGACTTTACATTATAAGATTACTATACAGTTGTTTCAAGAAAGTGACAAGTACTATTCAAATTACCGAATTGTTTCGACAATTAGTGAAATGGTATTGAAATAATAGTGCTATTTGCGTTAAAATGTCTTTTATACAAAAACAACTGTTCTTTCTATAAGAACAAAAGGAGATCGTTACGTTATGTGGAAAGGCCTTATTGAAGAATATAAACAATTTTTACCCGTAACTGAAAATACACCTGCTTTAACTTTAAACGAAGGCAATACGCCTCTTATACATTTAGTGAATTTATCTAAGAAACTAGGCATTGAGCTTTACGGAAAAATTGAGGGTGCAAATCCTACTGGCTCATTTAAAGACCGAGGAATGGTATTTGCTGTTGCAAAAGCTATCGAGGATGGAAGTCAATGCGTTATTTGCGCTTCTACAGGAAACACTTCCGCTGCTGCGGCTGCCTATGCAACTCGTGCAGGCATCCAATCAATCGTTGTTATTCCAAAAGGTAAAGTTGCTCTTGGAAAGCTAGCACAGGCAACAATGTACGGGGCAAAGATCATTGAAATTGACGGAAACTTTGATGATGCACTCAATATCGTTCGCCAAGTAAGTGAAACGACACCAGTTGCACTTGTTAACTCTGTAAACCCATACCGTATCGAAGGTCAAAAAACGGCTTCGTTTGAAATCGTAGATGCCTTAGGTTCAGCCCCTGATTATTTGTGTATTCCAGTTGGGAACGCAGGTAATATTACTGCATATTGGAAAGGGTTTAAAGAATATCACGCTGCAAAAAATTGTGGTCTACCAAAAATGTATGGCTTTGAAGCTGAAGGTGCTGCAGCAATCGTTAAAGGTGAGCCAATTGCTAATCCTGAGACAGTGGCAACTGCCATTCGTATTGGCAATCCTGCGAGCTGGACATTGGCAGAAGCTGCTCGAGATGAATCTGGCGGTATCATTGATTCTGTTACAGATGAAGAAATTGTAGCAGCCTACAAATTAATTGCAAGTACAGAAGGCATTTTTGTTGAGCCTGGCTCTGCAGCTTCTTTAGCAGGTGTTATGAAATCTGTTGCAAATGGAAAAATCCCTCAAGGCGCCAAAGTTGTAACAATCTTTACAGGGAATGGCCTAAAAGATCCTGATACAGCCATGAATGTATCCACTGTAGAGGTCGTATCCCTTAAAAACGATGAAGAAGAAATTCGTGCATATATTGAGGGTGTACTATGAGTAAAATGTGGCAAATCTCAGTTCCTGGAAGCACAGCCAACTTAGGTCCAGGCTTTGATTCAATAGGACTTGGCTTGTCTCTTTACTTACAGCTTTCTGTTACATTGCAAGAACAATGGGAAATTATTCATCTTGATGATAATGGTCCTAAAGAGTTTGAGCTTGAAGAACACTTGCTATACGTCATTGCTAAAAAAACTGCAGATCTATATGGTCAACAGCTACCTGCCTGTCGTGTGGAGATGGCTAGTGAACTTCCGTTAGCACGTGGACTTGGTAGCAGTGCAGCAGTTATTGTTGCAGGTATTGAGCTTGCTAACCAAGTCTGCGAGCTGGAATTAACAATTCAAGATAAACTCAATCTCTCTTCACAAATTGAAGGACATCCAGATAACGCAACTGCTTCAGTTTTAGGAGGATTAACGATTTCTTCGATGGATGACAATGGCGTAGTCGATACATTCCACATCAATGATATCGATGCCTCCTTTGTGGTATATGTACCAGATGTTGAATTAAAAACGAGCGAATCCCGTTCTGTTTTACCAGAGCAATTTAACCGTTCCTATGCTGTTCATGCCTCAGCAAATGCGAATATGTTAGCCGCTTCTTTAATGGTACGAGATTTTGAACGTGCTGGACGTTATATGGAGGCAGATTTATTCCATGAACCGTTTCGTGCAAAGCTAATTCCTGGTTATGATGAAATTCGTATGGCTGCAAAATCGAACGGTGCATATGGTACTGCTCTAAGTGGTGCTGGACCAACAATGATTTCTATTATTCCTTCTGCTATTGCCTCTGACTTCGTTGAATTAATGAAAAAGCAATTCCCAGAGCATCAAATTATTTTAACAAATGCTGATGAACATGGTGTACAAGTCAATGAATGTGTGAAACGTCTACTTTAATAGTAGGCGTTTTTTCTTGAAAGCAAGTTAGGATAAAACTAATATTATAGAAGTATAGAATTAGACTTTTATACGCGCTTTTCTAAGGAGGAATTATCTTGAAACCCATTATATTCTGTGATTTCGATGGCACAATAACAGAAACAGATAACATCTTTTCACTTATGACTGAATTTGTACCAGAAGAATCTGAGAAAATCGCTCAAGCGATGATGGAACAAACCATTTCATTTAAAGATGGGCTATCAGCAATGTTTCATCTACTTTCTACTCATCAAAAAGGTGAAGTCATTCAATATCTAATGGAGTCGGCAGTCATACGTGAGGGATTTGGTGATTTTGTCCGCTATGCTCAAAACAACGATATTCCATTTTATATTGTAAGTGGCGGAGTTGATTTTTTCATCGAGCCTTTAGTTGAAAAATTTGGTCCCTTTTCAGGCATTTACTGTAATAAAGCGGATTTTTCTGGTAAACAAATAGCGTTGATCTACCCAAATAGCTGCGATGAGGAATGCGCTAAATACAGCACACAAGGATGCGGTTGCTGTAAACCAAGCGTGATGCGGAAGGTTGCTAAGGAGGATCATTATAAAATTGTAATTGGTGATTCTCTATCGGATTTTGAGGCAGCTAAACTAGCAGATATTGTTTTAGCTAGAGATCATCTTATCCAACGCTGTGAAGAGCTTCATGTTCCATATAGACCTTTTACCACATTTCATGATTGTCTAAAAATAGTACAAGAGCTAGTGGAGTCCAAAAAAGCTATTGTTACACGCTAATAGAAAAAAGAAAAAGGAGCCACTTTTACAAAGATGTCTCCCTTTTCCTACTTATTTATGCTAATAATACTAAGCTAATGGCCATGACCGCCATCCCCCCTACTAGACCATACATCGATAAATGTGTTTCATCATATCTTTGTGCAGCCGGTAGCAATTCATCTAGTGAAATAAAGACCATTATCCCTGCAACCCCAGCGAAAACGATTCCAAACATGACATCTGTTAAAAAGGGCATAAGGAGCAAAAAAGCTACTAATGCACCTACAGGCTCTGCCAATCCTGATAAAAAGGATAATTTAAAGGCTTTCCTTCGATTACCTGTTGCAAAGAAAATAGGAACAGATACAGCAATGCCTTCTGGAATATTATGAATAGCAACTGCAATGGCAATAGCAATCCCTACATTCGGATCATTAATAGCTGACATAAATGTAGCGATCCCCTCAGGAAAATTATGAATTCCAATCGCCAGAGCTGTAAAAACGCCCATCTTCATCAAATGTTCTTCATTAACTTGAGGTTTGATGGCATTAACATCCTCTACTAGCTTTACTTCATGAGGATTAGTTGCCTTCGGAATGAATTTATCAATTAAGGCTATAAACAACATCCCACCGAAAAATCCAAGGATTGTCATCCAATAGCCATTGGTTGTACCTAATGCATTGGTTAAAGCATCTTTAGCTTTCACAAATATTTCTACAAGGGATACATAAATCATTACCCCTGCTGAAAAACCCAATGCTAATGATAAAAATTTTGTATTTGTTCTTGAAGTAAAAAATGCTATTAAACTACCTACACCTGTTGCAAGTCCAGCAAACAGGGTTAATCCTAATGCCAGTAAAACATTTCCGTCCATGCCCTTCTTCCTTTGCTCTTTTTCTTATTGTACTCATCTTAACGTAGAAGTTTCCTATACGCAATTCTTTTTTATAAGGCAAATATCATTCTTTACAATGTCTCGGTAAAATGTAAAAAGCAGTATCTATCATAAGAAATAGATACTGCCTGTCTTTTTATTTATGATTAGATTGAAATAAACGTTTACGCCGTTCGTACCAAATGACACAGATGATAAACCAAGTATAGCCGATGCTCCAACCAGCAAGTACATCTGTAGCAAAATGTCGAGCTCCTGCAATACGTGATAAACCAATAAGCACCATTAAAATTGTTGCCCCAAGCCACAGAAGGATTTTACGTCCTTTACTACTATTCTCCGCTAAAATATAAGCAAGTGTAAATAAATAAAGTATACCTGTCATCGAATGTCCAGATGGAAAACTAAAGGATGTCAGTTGATCCTCAATTTCAGGTCGTGGACGCTGCTCCCATTTTTTCAGTAATTGGTTCAGAACATTGCCTGCTGCAAAAGTTAAGACAACAAATAGCATACCTCGATAATTTTTTACCTTCCAAGCTAAATACACCATTAAAACTACTGCAACAGCAACAACAAATTTAGGCTCACCTATATAATGAAAGATCTCAATAAAACGATTACCCAAAAAAAGTTCTGCCATCTTTGCATCAAATGTATTCATCAGCTGACTTTGATAAGTGGCCCTTAATACTATAAAAACAAATAACGTTATAACTGCTAATGGATATGCCCATTTTTTCATTTTTTCACCTCAAAAAACATTCATGCTATGTCCTTCACATCATAACACAAATAAATCTTTTCTGAATGAAATATAGGCCTACATTTTAAGAAAGATTTACACCATTGACCTCTTGATAAATAGAGATAGATTCTTCATCTGGTTTGTTAAAGTAATTGGAAACAGCCAATGCAACAATGAATAAAATGGCTACTATAGGTAGTATTCTTCTAAACATCCTAAACACTCCCTTATTCTTTTACTAGTCCAAATTTGTCTACTTAATTAGCACTGGATCAAAAAGCCAATCTTTTGGACCAAAGTTTGCATCCTTTTCTCCTCTAACCTCACGTGAAATACCATATTTTATAATAGTTTCTCTAAATCTTTTACTAAACAATGTCTTTCTATATAGATATCTTCCGTCATGACTACACTCAGCTGAGTAGAAAACATCACCTTTTAAGTTTTCCAAATCTTCATGATGATAAATATCAGGACCATTAATGACACCATTTAAACCACAACTGCACGGAGGTTGCTCAGTTGCAAAGTATAATTTGACTCTGTCCTTACTACACTCAGGGAGCATTTGTATAGGAATAATTTGATAAGCTGGCTGTTTGCCTTCTTCAGGGCCTTGATGGATCACCTCTAAAAGCTCATAGCCTTCTAGTTTTTCTCTTTTCATTAATGATACTAGTTCCTCAGAAGCTACCCAATAACCATTTACATGCACTAAATGACGATCTTTCATCTGCGTAGTATCGATGACGATTGGTGATAGCTGTTCTTTATCCATGAGCCCACAACACTTACAATGTGTACTCAAAGAAAATAGTGTCCCTTTATCTTCTAAGAACATTTCTGGTGAATTACCTGTTGAATTTAAAGTAAATAATGGTGCTCTTTCATACTCTATATCTGAAAATTCAAAATAAAACCGTTCTCCGATTGAAACGATTCCAAATTCACGCTCTAACGACTCATATAAAGCTGTTACCTGCTCGTATGTTACATCTTCATTTAATGTAAAAATAGGATTAAATTTTGTTTTTAAGTTTCTTTTTCTCAATTCAGGCGCACCAATAGCAATACCATGACGATTATAAACGTTAATAACTTGATCTTGACTAGTTTCATCTATGGAAAACAAATTTTCAAGTTCTACTTTCACAATACACGCCTACCTTTATAAAGTTTTATGGTGAAGTATATTGACTAGCTAGTAACATTCTACAATCTACTAACGCTACTTTATTCATAGATAGTCAGGCTGCTTATTTAATAAAATGATTTATATATTACTCACTAAAGCAAATCTACTTAACCACTGTTAATTTAAGCGTACCAGTAGTTATACCGTTATTTCAACTTCGGGTTTACGCCAATTTTCTGGCGTGATTCAGACAAATTTTTGGCGTGATTTGGCGGTTATAAAAAAACACCGCCACTTTTTTGGCGGTGTCTATCATATTTTATAGGCATTTTAGTATAGGGATATGGTTTTATTTTACTAAGGTAATATATAGGATATTTAATTCCCATAATGCTACCTATTAATTGAAAAATATACCAACAGTATAACATAGAAGTAGTTTAGAGTAAATTCATTCTCTCAGCAAGATTTACAGCTTCTGTTCGTGAATCTACATTTAACAAAGAAAAGAGTTGAGTTAAATATCTCTCCGTTGTACGTTGAGGAATATTTAATTCAATAGCGATAGCTTTATTTGTGTGCCCCTCTGCAATGAGTCTTAAAATTTTCTTTTCCTTTTCATTTAAGTGAATATCTTTAGCACCTTGCAGTTTAAATTTATCATCCAGAAAATCTAAGAAATTTTTAGGTAAAACAATTTCACCGTTTGCAATTGCCCTTACTGTTCTTAATATTTGCTCTTTCGAAGCTGTTTTAGCTAAAATGCCTTCTATTTTTCTTTCTAAAATGAGTGGATAATAATCCGTAATATCATCACCTGTGTAAAGAATAACTGAAGCATTTGACTGAATAGCCTTGATATTACGGGCTAGGTTAATTCCATTTTCTAATGGCATATTGATATCTATTAGATAGATATCGTACGGTTTATTCTTTATCCTTTGAATAACACAAGTTGCATCACTTTCCGTATCGATGATAATATCTTCATTCTCTTGAAATAAATTTTTAGTTCCCTCTAACACTATAGGGTGATCATCCACTATGAGCATCGTAATCAAGTGTTTCACTCCCTTCTTTCACCATGATTCTAATAAACATCCCTTCATTGATATTCGAGTCAATAGTAAATTGTCCGTTAAACGCTTTTACGCGCTCCTGCATGCCTTGAATGCCCATAGATTCTGCTACTATAATGTCCTCTACATTACAGCCTACACCATCATCTTTATAAATGATTTCGAAACCATCGTTCATTTCTTTTAAATGAATTTCAACTGATGCTGCATAGGAATGCTTTAACGCATTATTAAGTAGCTCTTGGAATAAACGATAAATCATTAAATTCATACGCTCATCCTCTAAATAAAGACGATCAATGGTGTAAATAAGAACGAAGTTAGCTCTTTCTTGAACTTTTCGAATCAATTTTTCTAATGCAGCATTTAAACCTAATGTATCTAGTAACGGCGGTTTTAGGTTTTCACAATAAGTACGTAATTCATGTAAGGATGCAACCATTTGTTTATGAATTTTTGCAAGCTTATCTTGAATATCCGTTGTATTTTTTGCATTTACTAGGACATCCACCTCGCGGGCTATATGAAGTTGCTCCTGTAAATTAGTGTCATGTAACTCTTGAGCTAACTGGTATTTTTCTTCTTCAAATCTTAGCCATAATAGTTTATTCAGCCACGGTAACTGACCGTCATCAGCTTGCTTCATATGCTTCAGTTCCTCTAGCAGCTCTTCCACCATCTTGGTATTCTCAATAAAATTGTTTACATATAATAAGAGCAGTTCAAGCCATAAAAGCTCCTCATCTTTTAAATGGATCGTATTATTATGCCCTAGCACTAACGCTCTTTTAAAATGTGCATCCTGATGGAGGAATGCTATATAAACTTTGTCAATTTTGCGTATTTCACCTAATCGGATTTCTTCCATTATGTCAGGATCTATCGTAATACTTTCACCAGCTATTGGTATAAATTCATTTTTGTCATAGTTATATGTTAAGACAAAAACATCCTCTAACTCCAGATGCATGGAAACCTCATAAGCAAACTTTTCTAAAAGTTCGTCAATTTTAATTGTTTTCCCAATTTTATCTACGGCTGTATATAGCTGATGAATATAGTCACCCTTTGTGGAAAATAATATTTTTCGCTTACGATAATCGACCTTCTCCTTTACGTAGAAAAGTATGACTAATGAAGAAAATGTAAAGAAAGATACCCCTGACATGACAGTCATGGTTAAATAACGCCCTGCAATAAAATATAGTCCCACTGTAAACCATACAGTAAAGATTAAAGAGAATATAACATAATAACGTAATCTTGTAATATGATACTCAATATCAAATAATCTCTCTGCTAATTGCGTAAAAATAAAGCTAAAGGGTATAAGCAATAAAAATAAGGAGCTTATCTCAGATGAAAGTATATACGTATGAAAAAAAATTTTAGGGAGTGCATATAAAAAAAGAAATGGTAGAAACGGTATTAATATACTATTTAATAAAATTTTCAACTGAGGTGAGCTGTACTTAAAATAGCTTATTAATAAAATACTAAGGATGATCACTAGGAGAATAAAGAAAATAGCCAATATAACATTGGAAAGAATATCATTTGAAGCAGGATAAATAGTACCCATACATCCTAATACAAAAGCTATGAAAGGAAGTATATAAAAGAGCTTGATATTATTTGTAAACACCCAATTTGTCTTCACAAATGAATAATAATTTCTCAAAAAATGTAATAGTATAACTAAACATAACAGCATACTACTTCGATTTACGATAATGCCAATCGTATCCATCCTACCAGAGACACCACTACTTACATAAGCCAAAGAAACCGTTAACATAAACAGAATTAGTAAGTCCGCTAATTTTGTATTCCTTTGTTTGAAATGTAAATAAAATGCAACAAATAATGTTAATAAATAATAACAAGCTGGAATGATTAATACATAAATGAATTGTTGAGGGATATCCAAATGCTTAATATGTATATTGATTAGATCTCCATCGGGCTTCAGTATTGTTATTTCATTAGCAGATAAAATTTTAGATTTATATCTTAGTTGATTTAATTCATTGATGGGTTCATGATCTACAGTTAAAATTGCATCACCAACAGAAATATTTTGACCCTCTGCCCAGTCTTTATAATAAAGTTGAGAAATGACCCATTTGTCATTCTCTTCTTCTACCCCAATCTGAATATAAGGCTCGCTATAATTCACATAATTTAAATAAAAACCAATAATCAAATAGAGAATTATAGCGGGCCAAAACAACTTACTTCGCAACTTTCTTAGTTCCAAATATCACTTTCTGTATTCATTTCACCGTTAAACGCTTCTAAAATTGCTGTTTGCTCTACAGATGAAACTCCAACTAATGAGGCTTTTTGTTCTTTTAATAGTGCAACTAGGCTTGGATTTTGCTCTAAATATTGGATTACATTAATCATTTTTATCTCTCCTCATTTCAATAGTTTTTGTAGGTATTCTCTACCCACCTGATTTATAGCTACATTTTCAAGGAAATTCAATGCTTTAAATTTATAGACGTTTTTTATGGTAATGGCATAACGTATCGCCCCACCATTTGTCAACGCGTCTTCTGTTGCATTATTATCCAAATCTGTAACTATATCATCATTATAATAGCTAGAAACAGATTTTGAAACATCATTTTTCTGTGATAAAAGATAAATAATAGGCAGAGAATACCTTTTATTTAGTAGATCATTTTTCGGCCCCCACACCTTTAAGCTTTGAATATCATTTTTAATTTGTTGGATGATCCCTATGTATTTCCCATATTCCTCTACTTCTTGAGATATTACTCCTTTTGCAAGTACTTCGCCAACCAAGCAACCCATTGCTGTTAATGATCCGGATTTCAAGGTAATCATTTTTACATAGGAATCTTCATCGCGACAACTATTTAGTAAGTCTAATTGCTGTCCATTTATACTTTTTAATGCGTATTCATTAACTATCTTTATAGCTGCTCTTTTATGTTCAAAAGAGGTTTCTTCTATTGTTTTAGACGCCATGATCAGCATAGCTAAAGCAACGTTTAATGATAATTCAGGTGTTTTGTTCCAACTATAGTCTGAATCTTTATCCTGCAGATCATCAATAATATCAAAAGACAATATTAGAAGTTCAATTGCAGCAGCTACCTTGTAGATATCTTGATTTATACTACTTGAAAATGCTTCATAATGCCAAAAACACATTTTACCAAAGGAAAAACCTACTGTTGTTTTTTCTTCTTTAAAGCTTTTTAGCATTAATTTTAGCTCAGTTCCAAGTAGTAGCTCATTTTCTATAAGGATGTCTAATGATTCATTGATGTGTACATCTAAATCCTTCAATAGTCCTCTCCCCTATCTAGTGTATTACTAGATATTATATAGATTAGTGGGAAATAATACTAGTGACACAATTATATAATACATTAAATACCATTAATTCCTTTATAAAGAGAAAGACCGCCAAAAAATGGCGTTATTCATGCATACCACGCCAGATTTTTGCTAATTATTACTAAAAAAATGGCGGTAGAGAACCAAGTACCGCCATTAAAGTGGCGTAAACTTACCATTGAAATGGCGCTCTAACAGATGTTACGCTTAGATTAGCAATAAAATATATTTATAAAGTCAGGATAGATTGATGAACATGAAATCTTTTTGTACTGGGAGTGACTTAAAATGAATGAAACTGTTTTCATACTTACGGCTACTTTTTCATGTAATATCTCTGTCTCAGCTGAAGAAATTACAATTAAACAGCCTAGTAATGATCAACGACGAATTGAACAAATCATAATTCAATCTGAAGTAAAAGCCTATCAAGATACACTGGCTGCATATAAAAATATTTCACCCTATTCAAAGTATATTAGTGATATTCCTGGATTTGAGGATACATTTCAACAAAAACGAGATTATTATATTGAGCAATATGGCATTATTAGAATATCAAACGAAAGTATTTCTACTATGTCATTAGTCAATCCTTTCACTTTTGGTTTAAATATAGATTCCCCTATAGTATATGTAACGCCACATGACACAATTATTAATGCAAGAGGGCTAGCAATGGCGGCCAATGCATCTAATAATAACAATCATTCAGATAGTTTGGATGAACTTTGTAATACAAGTATCTCAGGCTTATCCATTAATGAGAACACAATATCCTTTAATATGGATTCGACATTTAGTAAATGGCGAAAACCAACTATTAAACATTAACTCATCTATCAGCTAAGCAGGTCACAATGATTGTGACCTGCTTTTTGTGTAATAAAAAGGTGTCTCAATCCCTTGAGACACCTTTAGATGATTAACCTTTTACATAATAAACTTCTTGTCCGCTTTCAATGATATGATCAGGCTTTGGCTTACCTGCGCTTGCCTTATGACCAGCAATATGCTCAGGGCTCTTCTCCCAATTCTTCCATGCTTCTTCTGATTCCCAACGAACCATCACTAGCACTTCCTCATCACCACGGCGAACTTTCTTAACAAGTACCTGTTTATCAATGAAACCAGGTTGTTGTTCAAGTAATGATGGTCCGTTTGGATTAGCACCAAAACGTTCCACCACTTTATCCGAATGCCCTTCCGTCACAACGATACGTTTAATTTGTACAAACATATTAGTTAAACGCCTTTAATACATCTTCAGCTTTTTGTGTTTCTGACTGTAAACCGCCACCTGAAAGGTACCAAATTTCTGGATCTAGGTAGAATACTTTACCGTTTTTCACAGCGTTTGTTGCACTTACGATTTCGTTTTCAATTGCAGCTTTTGTACCTGATTCACCGTTTTCATTTACAACAGCGTCACGGTCAATGACGAATAAGATATCTGGGTTTTTCTCACGTACGAATTCAAAGCTTGCATTATCACCATGTGATTCGATTTTGAAACCACTAGCTTCAGCTACAGCTTTTACACCATATACATCATGAATCACACCGAAACGTGAACCAGGACCGAATACTGATAATGAACCTTCACTACCTAAAACGATTAACGCTTTTTCTTCTGTTGCAGTAGCTTTAGCTTTTACTTCTTCTACTTTTGCTTCATATGCAGCAATTGCATCTGCAGCTTCTTTTTCTTTACCAAAGATTTTGCCAGCTAATTCTGTATTAGTTTTGAATGACTCTAAGAAGTTAGTATTATCTACACCAATGTATACTGTAGGAGCAATTTTAGATAATTCAGCATAAGCTGCTGAAGCACGACCAGAGATGAAAATAATATCTGGGTTAATTTCAGATAATTTTTCATAATCAGGCTCGAACAATGTACCTGCGTTTACATAAGTGCTATCTTTAAACTTGCTTAAATATGCTGGTAAGGAGTCTTGTACCACTGCTGTAGGATTAACGCCTAAAGCATCTAATGTATCTAGGAAACCATTATCAAAAACGACAACTTTTTCTGGCATTTTATCAAGTGTTACCTCTTCAAATGTTGTACTACCGTCACGACCTTCAACTGTGCTACCTGGAATTGTTAGTGGATATACCGATGATTCTCCATTTTTTTCTTCAGCTGGTTTGTCAGTTGAAGTACCTTTATCATCTTCTTTTGCTTCATCTTTCGAACCGCAAGCAGCTAATACTAATAACATCATTGCCATTAGTACTGTAAGTAATTTCCATTTTTTCATTGTGAAATTTCTCCTTTAATTAATATATTTGATAGTTAGACGGTTTATCCATCTGAAACTATTTTTACGAATTAAAATAAACACAAATTCGACAGCCATCCTGCTCTTGAACAGGAATATCCATATCATAAATTTCCTTCAATGCATGTGAGTTAATAATGTCATTTGTAGGACCATTTTTAACAACACGGCCATCTTTTAATGCAACAATATGGTCAGAGTAAACAGAAGCAAAATTAATATCGTGTAAAACGATAACCACTGTTTTGCCTAACTCATCAACCAACTTACGTAAAATCTTCATAATCTGGACAGAATGCTTCATATCTAAATTATTTAATGGTTCGTCCAGTAAGATATATTCAGTATCTTGGGCAATAACCATTGCGATAAATGCTCGCTGACGCTGACCACCTGAAAGCTCATCTAAATAATTATGTTGCATATCTTCTAAATTCATATAGCGAATAGCTTCGTCCACTTTTTCTTCGTCATCAGGTTTTAAGTGTCCTTTTGAGTAAGGGAAACGGCCAAAAGATACAAGCTCACGAATCGTAAGACGAACATTCATAAAGTTTGATTGCTTTAAAATCGATACACGTTTAGCAAAATCATCCGATTTCCAGCTACGTACATCTGCCTTATCGAGTAGTACTTCGCCAGTATCTGCATTCAGTAAACGACTCACCATAGAAAGTAGCGTGGACTTCCCTGCACCATTCGGTCCAATAAACGATGTGATTTTTCCTGAAACAATATCAACACTTACATCTTGAACGACAGGTTTTTTACCAAAAAACTTTGTAATTTCTTTGACTTGTATCATCCTGCTGACCTACTTTCTCTTAATAATAAGTAGATGAAGTATACCCCACCCACAAAGTTAATAATGACACTAAGTGTAGTAGTGAAACTAAATAAACGCTCAACCATCCACTGTCCACCGACTAAAGCTACAACACTCATTACACAGGAGCCAGTAATTAAGATGGAATGCTTGTATGTTCTAAAATACTGATATGATAAATTTGCAACGATTAAACCAAAGAACGTGATCGGACCAACAAGCGCTGTCGAAACAGCAATCAAAATTGAAGCTAAAATTAACATGCGTTGTACAAGCTTATCGTAAGGTACACCTAAATTTATAGCTGTGTCTCGTCCTAGAGACATGACGTCTAATTGATTCATATGACGAGCACCGTAGATAAACGTTATTAAAATGATAACGCCTGCTAGCCAAACTAAATCTGAATTAACATTATTGAAACTTGCAAACATTTTACTTTGTAAGCCTAAAAACTCATTCGGATCTATTAATACTTGGAAGAACGTAGTGATACTTCCTAAAAACGTACCAACAATCATTCCAACAAGCAGTAAAAAATAAATCGGTCGCTTTCCTTCTTTAAACAATACTCGGTAGAAAATTAAAGCGAATAAAATCATCGCCCCTATTGCAAGCGTAAAATTATAGTAGATATTAATAACTAATATGGATGTAGAGCCAAAGAAGAAGTAAATGCATGTTTGAATTAACATATACAAAGCATCTAAACCCATGACACTTGGTGTTAAAATACGATTATGTGTAATTGTTTGGAAAACTACTGTTGAATAGGCAATTGCTATACCCGTTAATGCCATTGCCACAACCTTTATGACACGGCGTGGAAAAGCATAGTGATAATTACCATTGAGTTCCCAAAATAAATATAGGACAACTGCTATAACAGCGAGACCTAGTAAAATGAACATTTTTGTACGATTACGCATATGCTCTCCCCCTAAACAACATGAATAGGAAGATGGCACTTCCAATTACACCAACAGTCATACTTATTGGTATTTCATAAGGGAATATCAGTACTCGTCCTAAAATATCACAGAATAATAAGAATGACATACCAAGTAATGCTGTGTGCGGCAAGGTTTTTGCCAAATTATCACCTTTAAACAGGGAAATAATGTTCGGAATAATCAAACCAAGGAATGGAATGATACCGACTGTTAACACCACTGTCGTGGAGATAAGAGCTACCAACACCAAGCCTAAATTGACTACAAATTTATAGGATAGACCAAGATTTTTTGCAAAATCCTCTCCCATCCCAGCTACTGTAAAACGATTTGCGTAAATGTAAGCTAAAATGAGTATTGGTACACTTACGTATAACAGTTCGTAACGGCCTTTCATGATTAATGAGAAATCTCCTTGTAACCATGCAGAAATGTTTTGGATAATATTCGCCTTATAGGCAAAGAATGTTGTAACAGAGGACAAAATATTCCCAAACATTAAGCCAATAAGCGGTATAAAAATCGCATCTTTAAACTTAATTCGGTTTAATATTTGCATAAATAGTAATGTGCCGGCTAAAGCAAATATGAAAGCGAAGGAAATTTTTTGGAAATACGTAACGTTCGTAAAGAACATCATGGAAATCAATACACCTAACCGTGTGGCATCTAATGTACCAGCTGTTGTTGGTGAAACGAATTTATTCCTACTTAAGCTTTGCATAATTAAACCAGCAATACTCATACCTGCACCTGCCAGCAAGATTGCAACAAGTCTAGGTACACGACTAATTAAAAATAGTCTAGCTTCTTCTGATTGGAAGTCTAATAGGTCGCTAGGCTTAATATCTACTACTCCGATAAAGAGCGACACAATAGACAGCACAACAGTTGCTGTTAAAAGATATCTTATTTTCATAGTAATCCCCGGTAGATTTCATTTTTGTGTGTAACTCACTTATTAGTGAAAATGATTATCATTACTCACGATTTCCATTATAAGCATGATTTTATTCTCAGTCAACCAACAAATGAGAATTATTCTCGTTTTATTAATGATTAACGAAAAAATATGCCAAATTAACGAAATATCAGCATTACCATAAATCAATCAACAGAAATAATTCACTATTTCTACAATATTTTTATCCAAATAAAAAGGTAATTGAGAATGAAATCTATTCCTCAATTACCATTTTTATATTAGATAATATTTTTTGTGCCTCTTAACCATGCAGAGATAATGAATATGATTAATACTAACCCTACATAGCCCATAACCGCGTATAATTTAGCTACTAGCGTTGTGAATCCTACAAGGCTTGCTAGAAAACCGAGACCACCTATAAATATGACTGCAACCCTAAAGCTTGCTCCGCTTGGCTCGAAAAACCTTACCATAAAGGAATATAGCATCCCTACTGCCGTATTATAAATCATTCCCAAAAGAGAAATAGTCATTAATACTCCAACAATCGGATGAATTTCATTCGCTAACGCTAGCATTGGAATGTCTAGTCCAACAATGATATTCATCTTTGCTAAAAGGGAGAAATTCACAAGCAAGATTAAAGCACCTAACAAAATCCCACCAATTATACCACCCATTCCAGCTACCTTATGATTGCGTATGGATCCACACATAACAGTCAATAAAGAGAAGCTAACCCCTACATTGAACGACATGTACAATAAAGCCGTTACCCACCAACTTTTCTTACTTATTTGAGCCTGTTGAGCAATAACTGCTTGCTCTGCAAAGGTAAAATCCATCGTGGCAATAGCATAGATAGCGATGATGGACACAACTGTTAGTAGATACGGTGTGGCAAGTGCTATGATATTGATGATACTCTTCACATCCATCATGACTGTGGCTACTGTAAGTAAGATCATACAAATACTCCCTAACCAAATAGGCAGTCCAAACATTTGCTGAAATGTTGCACCAGCCCCAGCAAACATGATGACAGCTACACCAAATAAAAAGAGTGATAGAACTAAATCCAAGACAAAGCCCATAGTATTCCCTGAAATTTGATAAATCAAATCCTTATGGGACGATGTACGAAGCCTAGAGCTCACTTGAGCAACACACATTCCAACAATTGAGAAACCAACCATAGCTAACAATGCTCCATATATTCCTTTAAAGCCATAGCTTGTAAAATAAAGGACAATTTCCTGCCCTGATGCAAATCCTGCTCCAACGATAATCCCCACATAGGCACCACCGATTTGCAAGCTTTTTTTCAAACAGTTCTCTCCTCGTTTTCCATATACTAAATGATCGACTAAGTACTGCGTTATTGATAGATTTCTTTGCTAATTGTTAATTTATCAATCACAGCCATATTAGGCTTAAAACCAATACCTACCGACTGGGGTACCTCAATATAGCCATCTTTGACTTTTACTTCAGGATCAATAATATCCTCGTACCAATAATGACTAGAACCTGCTGTATCGCCAGGTAAAATAAATTGACTAAGAGATGTTAAGGCAACATTATGTGCTCGTCCAATCCCTGCCTCTAACATACCACCACACCAAACTGGAATATGGTTTGCTTTACATAAGTCATGGATTCGTTTCGCTTCCGTTAAACCACCTACTCGTCCAATCTTGATGTTGATGACACCACAGCTTCCAAGTTCAATTGCTCGTCTGGCATCCTCATATGATGAGATGCTTTCATCTAAGCAAATAGGCGTTTTTAACTTTTTCTGTAATGCTGCATGATCGACAATATCATCAGTAGCTAATGGTTGTTCAATCATTAATAAATTAAAGTTATCAAGCTGCTGTAGTATTCCTATATCCTCTAATGTATAAGCAGAGTTTGCATCTACCATCAAGGGTAAATTTGGCAGTTCCGCACGAATTGCCTGTACTACCTCTACATCCTCTCCAGGCTTTATCTTAATCTTCACCCTTTTGTAGCCTTTTTCAATATGACCTTTTATTAATGCTATTAACTGAGCGATAGAGGGTTGAATACCCACACTGACTCCTACTTCAATACGTTGTTTTTGACCACCTAACGCCTGTGCAAGTGATTGCTTTGTTTGCTGAGCATAGATATCCCATACAGCACCCTCAATTGAAGCTTTCGCCATGCAGTTTCGCCGAATAGGTGCAAATAATGAGGTTACCTCATCTGGATGCCCAATCTCTTTATGTAACAAGATGGGTATCAAAAAATCTTGTAGCATATGCCATGTTGTCTTTAATGTTTCTTCTGTATACCATGGTGCTACAAAAGCAACAGTTTCTCCCCACCCCGTGGTCCCTGATTCATCTTTTGCTTCTATTAGTAACATTTCCTTTTCATCAACTGTGCCAAAACTTGTAGTAAATGGTGCTTTCATAGGCATTTTTAAATGCCTTAATGTAATCTTTTCTAATCTCACATTGTTCACTCCCTATCATTATTATAAAGCTAATAAGGAGCGTCTGACTAACAGATAGCTATGAACATATTGTGGATGTTTCTTCATGCGTACGATGGCATAATCTTGGTTAAATAATGTTGTTAAGATAGTACGAATTTTATAACGCCAGTCCTCTGCAAGTTTTGGACTTTCCACTTTCATTTTCTGTAGAGATTGAGGGATCGGTAAAAGATAGGCATCTTTATAAAAGGATTGTTTTAACTGAAATGTATTTTCTATATCTAGAACAGGTAATCCGTCAACTGTTAATGTCCAAGGTACAATTTCCTGTGCTACTTCTTCTAATTCATCAAGGCTATCTGCCATTTGATCACGCTCGATCCACCATTCAACGACCAATCTATCTGAAGGTAGTCCTTCATTAAAGTCATCTCGAAGCGGACCATAATAATCATTTTCATATTGATAACTAGTAGCGTTCAATTTTAGAAATGCTAGATTCGCTAAACGCGCCTCTAATGGTTCAATTAACCAGCGGACAAGTTGAAAACCATGCTCTTTTGCATATTCTTGTTGGGCATGCTTCAATAATTCACCCACACCTTGTTCACGATATGCTTTTTCTACACCAATCATGTGCGAATGTAAGTACATTTCTCTACTCTGATAACCAACGAAGCAATAGTTAAAGCCAATTAGCTTTTCATCTAAATATGCTCCTAATACGATTCCCCCATTTTGTACAGCAGCTAGTAATTGATGGGAGGGGATTGCTTGGCTGCCCCATATTTCACCATTTAATTTTTGGATCTCTGCAATTTCTTCTGGTGTCGTTACTTTGTGAATTCGCACTTGCTCTAACATTACGCTGACGCCTCCTTTTTATGCCCTGACTCCAAAGCTAATAAAACTGCTCTTGTAAGTATCTCCACTCCCGTGACAAGTCTTGCTTGTTTAAATTTCATTTTCGGATGATGCAATCCTGGTGTTAATCCACAACCCAAGCCCAGCATGGTTGTTTTTAAATGCGGCCGTTGTACAGCATAATGGTGAAAATCCTCTCCTCCAGGTGTATGAACAGGCTTTCTTAAATTTGATAAACCAGCGGCCTGTATAATTGCCTGCTCCATCAAATATTGAGCACTTGTATCAACTTCAGCAGCTACGATATTGGCCACCGTACGTAATTCAATTTGTACCTTATGCAACAATTTAGATGAATCGATCACACGCTTTACGCCTTGTGCTAAATCGTCCATCACCTTGTTTTGCTGTGCACGAATATCAATTGTAAATGAGGCATTACCTGGGATAATATTGCCCGAATCTCCCCCAGCATGGAATTTCGTCATCTTAACAGATACAGGAACCATAGGATCTGTATGAATGGTTCGCAAATCTTCGATGATTGTTGCACCTACTTCAATGGCATTAATACCAAGGTGCGGCCTTGCAGCATGAGCATCCTCTCCGATAATTTCGCCTTCAAGTAAACGAGAGGCACCATGATATAAGGCTGCACAATAAGTGCCGTCCTCTAGCTCATGAACAGGTCTTACATGGACACCAAATAAATAATCTAGGTCATCAATAACACCTTCTTCTAATACAGATAACGCTCCAGTTCCTTTTTCTTCAGCAGGTTGGAAAATAACGCGGATTGTACCATTAATAGTTTGCTGTAGTTCTTTTAAAAGTAAAAGTGTACCAATGGCCATCGTCATATGACCGTCGTGTCCACATGAATGATTCGCTCGGAAATGACCATCTACTTCTTGCCATAAGGCATCTATATCTGTTCTTAGTCCTACTTTGGGGTTACCGGTGCCTACATCAACATATAATCCTGTCGAATTTTTAAATCGTATAGGGGAAAAGCCTTCCTGCTTTAATAGCTCCACGATATAATTGGTGGTTTCTACTTCATGCCAGCTGATTTCTGGATTTGCATGTAAATACGTAAAAATCTCCATTAATCTTGGCCTCAAATAATCTAACTCTTCCTTCATAGATTCCAACCCCTTAAATTTTCTTATTATTAAAATTATTATAACGAAAATGATAATTTTCTACATAGAAACTTATACCCACATTCAACAAAATAACTACTTACGATAATATATTTCGCTCTCAGCTTCATAGATAGACTTTTATTTAGATAGCAAAAAAAGATGCAAGTACAGTTTTTTTAATAACTGTACTTGCATCTTTCATTTAATTAATACCCTTCATAGCCTTGGAAATAATTGGTGAAAGCACCAATATAATAATACCGACTACAATAGATAAGGTACCTAAGAAACCAAAGTATGTGAATTCGCTTACAACTTCATAGACCTTAACTAATTGCGCATTAATTGCTTGTGCTGCTGCACTTGTTAAAAACCATAAAGACATCGTTTGCGCTGCGAATGCCTGTGGTGCCAATTTTGTTGTAGCTGATAGACCAACTGGTGATAATAATAACTCACCAACAACCACTAAGAAGAATGACAATACTAACCATAAAGGACTCACTAATGTATCTCCACCAGACAGATGTGCTGGAACCATCATCACTAAGAATGACAGACCCGCAAAGAACAATGCATATGAGAACTTACGTGGTGTTGTCGGCTGCTTGTCTCCCCATTTAAGCCATAGCATCGCAAATAATGGTGCCATCGTAATAACAAATAATGGGTTCAATGACTGGAACCAAGAAGATTGAAGCTGAATACCGCCAAAACTTAGCTGTGTACGCTCATCTGCATAAGTCGCTAAAATGGTTGCTCCTTGTTCTTGAATAGCCCAGAACATTACAGCTGATAAAAATAAAGGAATATAAGCAAGTAGACGAGACTTTTCATCCTTCGTTGTTTTTTTACTGCGATACATATAAATAAAGAATGCAGTTGGAATTAATACACCTAGAGCTGTGATGATTAAACTAAATACATTCATTGTTAAAGTACCAGTTTTAATACCGATAGCACCCAAGATGATAATAAGTAAAGCTGCAACTCCGAATTGTGTAAAGACTTTTTTACGTTCTTCAGGCTTTAATGGGTTGTTTACTTGTAAGCCCGCTAAGCCTAAATATTTTTTCTCTGTTAATTTATAAACAATTAAACCAATAAACATACCTAGACCCGCTAAACCAAAGCCAAGGTGGAAGCTATATTTTTGTCCAATTGTTCCGACAATAAAAGGTGCAATAAATGCTCCCATATTAATACCCATATAGAAAATAGAAAACCCTGCATCACGGCGGCTATCTGTTTCAGCATAAATGTCCCCAACAATACTTGAAACGTTTGGTTTTAATAAACCAGTACCCATAACGATAAATGCCATGGAAGCAAATAACATGCTTACACCACCAGGCAATGCTAGCAGTAAGTGACCAATCATAATTAACACGCCACCATAAAAAATGGTTTTTCGTGTTCCTAAAACTCGGTCGGCAATCCAGCCACCTATAATACCAGACATATAAACAAGTGAGCCGTAGATGGCCATAATAGAGTTCGCTGTTCCGCGGTCTAGACCTAAGCCCCCGTCATGTAATTCGTAATACATAAAGAAGATGAGAATTGCTCGCATACCATAGTACGAGAAACGTTCCCAAAATTCTGTGAAAAACAAAGTAAAGAGCCCTTTAGGGTGTCCAACAAAGCCATTTTGAGGGACAGATTTTACAACTTCATCTTTACTAGACATACAATACCCTCTCCCAATAAAAAATTATTCTACAAAAACATAACTACCCTAATATAAGGATAAAAAAACTTTATTTCATCATACTAAAGCGTTTTAAAAACTTTAGCAAGAGTTTTAAAAAATGTTGAAAATTTGTCATTTTTCTATAAATTCTGATTGATTATTAGGTAAATTATTAAATCCTTTGATATATCTAAGTTTTCTCACACTTTGTGCCTAAAAGATTTTTAAATCTATAATGAATTATTCTAAAATATCTAAAATTCAGATTCCTTACTTTACTTGAAAATTAATACAATTTCCCGAGTACAGTTTTACCTTTGTTCTAGATTCTACTATTCCCTCTAATCACAAAAAGCATGCCAAAAATCTTTTGGCATGCTTTGGGAAGTACATTTTTTAATTAATAACATAGTGCTGATACTTTGCGTAATCTGCTGCTTTTACTTCAAGAGACAATAATGTCCCACCCTCTTCATAGGCTGTATTAAAAACAGAGGCATTCTCATTTAAATAAGAAACAACGTTCCCATGATCATAAGGTATTAACATGTCACACGTTACATAGTGCGAGAAGATGTGTTGACGAATTAGCTGTACTAATTCTTCTAATCCATCCCCCTGCTTTGCTGAAATCCAAATATTATCTCCACTTACCACAGGATATGGAACATCCGCTATATCTGCTTTATTGTATACATAAATTGTAGGAATGTCCTCAACACCAACTGCTTTTAGTGTTTCATTCGTCACATCCATCATAAATCCGTGCTCAGTATTAGAAACATCCACCACATGGAGTAAAAGATCCGCATCTCTGGCCTCTTCCAAAGTGGAGCGAAATGCCTTCACTAAATGGTGAGGTAATTTACTAACAAAGCCTACAGTGTCTGTCAGTAAAAAAGTCTTCTTATCAGGTAGTTCAATCTGACGAACAGAAGTTTCAAGGGTAGCAAAAAGCATATCCTTCTCAAAGACTTGCTTATGCTCTTCTTGTCCTATTTGTGTAAGAAGTTTATTCATAATCGTTGATTTCCCAGCATTTGTATAGCCAACAATCGATACAACCGGAAGAGCATTTTTACGACGCTGTTTACGCTGCGTTTCTCTCTGTTCCTTAACGTGCTCTAAATCCTTTTTAATTTTAGCAATTTGATCTTCAATTTTTCGTCGATCCAATTCCAGCTTTGTCTCACCAGCACCACGGTTTTTAAAGCCTCCCCCAGTACCTCCACCCTGACGGCTTAAAGAGGCATGCAAACCCACTAAACGAGGTAGCATATATTGAAGCTGTGCTAATTCCACCTGCATTTGGGCTTCACGTGTTTTTGCGCGCCTTCCAAAAATATCTAAAATAAGCATTGTTCGATCTATGACCTTCGTTGCTAAATCACGCTCTAAATTACGGATTTGCGAAGGAGACAGTTCATCATTAAAAATAACGAGGTTTGCTTGTGCTTCTTCATAAAAATTTTTGATTTCTTCTATTTTACCTGTACCCACATAATGGGAAGGTGTCACACGTTCCAAATTTTGCGTGACAGTCCCCACTACTTCTACATGCAAGGCCTCAGCTAAATTTTGTAACTCTTCCATAGAATAATCAAAGTGCTTATCATTTCGTAAATTTACGCCAACTAGTATGGCCTTTTCAATTAATACATCAACTTCCTTAATTCTATCCATTAGAAACCTCCCACCAAAGCTTGGTGTCGCTACGACAAATTTTCTTCATCTTACCATAATAGACCCTTTTTCGTATTTGAAGATCATCGTTAACTTTTTTAAAAATGCGCCTCATGGAGAGGCGCATCACAACTATTTTCTTTCTTCTTTTAGTAGGGCTTCTGAGCGTGTGAACTCTTCTTCAATTTCTTTATTTGGTTTATATGTCAGCATACTGACAACAACCGCAACAATTAAACAAACAATGAAGCCAGGAACAATTTCGTACAACGCACTTGATAAAGCATCTACTTTACCCCAAATAAACGCAGTTGCAGCCCCTGTTACCATTCCGCTAAGTGCTCCGTAGTTCGTTAGCTTTCTCCAATATAAAGAAAGTAAAATAACAGGTCCGAAGGCTGCACCAAATCCTGCCCAAGCAAAGCCAACTAAGCTTAAGATAGAACTATCTGGATTCCACGCTAGGATTGCTGCAATAATTGCAACAACTAATACAGCCATACGCCCAACAAAAACGTAATGCTTATCGTCTGCTGTTTTATTAAATAATGCTTTATAAATATCCTCTACAAGCGCCGAAGAAGTTACAATTAATTGAGAAGAAATTGTACTCATAACAGCTGCTAAAATTGCCGCCAGCATAATACCTGCTATAAATGGATGGAATAAAATCTGTCCAAGTACAATAAATACAGTTTCAGCGTCTTTTAGCTCACCCGCATTTTGCTGATAATAAGCTACACCCACCAAGGCAGTTCCAATAGCTCCAAATAAACTTAACATCATCCAGCCAATACCAATGCGTCGTGCTTGCTTCGTTTCTTTAACGGAACTAATCGCCATAAAGCGGACGATAATATGAGGCTGTCCAAAATAGCCTAGTCCCCAAGCAACTGAAGAAATGATCCCTGCTGCTGTCGCAGTGGCTGGTAATAAATTTAGAAGATCTGGATCAACAGATTTTATAGACGAAATAGTTTCCCCTATGCCACCTGTTACAAACAAGCCAAATATTGGTACCATAATAAGTGCTAAAAACATAATAAGACCTTGTAAGAAGTCTGTATAACTTACCGCTAAAAATCCGCCAAAAAGAGTGTATGCTACAACTACAGCTGACACAATTAATAAGCCTGTATGGTATTCATAACCAAAAGAACTATCGAAAAACTTGCCCCCTGCTACCATTCCTGACGATACATAAAATGTAAAGAATATGAGGATGATGATACCTGAAGCAATCCTAATAAGCTTTGTATGATCACGTAATCGATTATCCAAATAACTTGGAATAGTAATGGAATCATTTGTAACCTGTGTATATACCCGTAAACGCGGTGCCACAAGTAGCCAGTTTAGGTAAGCTCCTATTGTTAATCCAATTGCAATCCAAGCCTCCACAAGACCTGATAAAAATATCGCACCTGGTAAGCCCATTAGGAGCCAGCCAGACATATCCGCAGCACCCGCACTTAGCGCAGTAACCGCAGGACCTAAGGAACGACCGCCAAGCATATAATCTGTTAAATTCGATGTTTTAACAAATGCATACCAGCCAATTGCTAGCATGGCGATCATATAAATAATAATCGCTAATAATTGATACATGTTATCCGACATATTTTCTCCTCCTTATTAATCCTTAGTATCACCAATTCAAAAAGAATTACTGTATTTAAGATACCACGAATATATAATTCCACCTATAAATACTCGGAATTTTTATTAAATTAATTCCGAATACCAAAGATGCCATTGTCTATTATAAAATGTGTTAAACTAGTGCCATCTATTACACAATAAAGTAGGCGAAAATGTATGACCTTTGAAGAAATGAAAGCTCTACTCACTGAGCAAATTTTGCAACAAAAGCTTGTCACAGCTACAATCAGTCAACCACGTATGAAATCAAATGAAATAAAACGTATAAAATTAAAACCATTAATGTTAAAGAATCAGTACCATATACAAATTGAGTACCAATATGAACGTATTTTAAAACATGAAAATATTCTATTGGCTCATTTTTCTTCCAAGCTTGACACATTTTTTGAGGAGTATCGTCAAGCTCATATTGATTTCGTAGATGAAACGGTACAAGTGCAATTATCAAAAAAGAACAAAGTCGTTTGGAAATCAGATAAAACGGCTTCACCTAAACAAGTCCATTTAAGCCATAATCGTAAAAAAAATTATTTACTATCTGATGATCAACCCTATCCATTTTTAATACGACTGGGGGTGCAAACAGAAGAAGGAAAGGTTAAGAAACAAAAGTATGATAAATTTAAACAGATTAACCGCTTCATTGAATTTATTGATGATGCCTTAACATATTTACCTCAGGATCGACAGGTGAGGATTTTAGATTTTGGTTCAGGTAAATCCTACTTAACCTTTGCTTTGTATCATTATTTAAAAATCGAAAAGGGCTTAGACATTCGTGTTACTGGTTTAGATTTAAAAAAAGAGGTTATTGAAGAATGCTCAAGAATAGCACAGGATCTAGGCTATGATCAGCTAGAATTTCTTGTAGGAGATATCAATGATTATAATGATGAAAGTGCTGTAGATATGGTGGTGACACTCCATGCATGCGATGTAGCAACAGATATGGCCTTGGCTCGTGCTGTGAAATGGGGGGCAAGTGTCATTCTAAGTGTGCCTTGCTGTCAGCATGAGTTAAATCGTCAACTAAATACACCTGCTCTCGATATTATGTTGCAACATGGCCTTGTTCGAGAGCGATTTGCGGCACTTGCTACAGATGCTATTCGAGCTGAAATTTTATCGCTTGTTGGCTATGAGGCACAGCTTTTAGAGTTTATCGATATGGAGAATACACCGAAAAACATTTTAATTCGAGCCTATCAAACAGGTAAAAAACCAAATGAAGAGCAACGTGCCAGCTATGATGCCTTCTTAAAATTATTGAATGCAACACCATTTTTAGCGAATGAGTTAAAAGAGTATTTATAACGTACAGATGTACTTCTGTCCAAATAAAAGGCGATCCAATGTTGATTGGACCGCCTTTTTTATTATAACTCTTGTCGTAAAGCTTGAATAACGTCGATTTTAGTTGCTTTACGTGCTGGGCGATAACCTGAAACCATCGCTACGCCAACACTAATGGCCGCTGCAATAATGACTAGTTGCCATGGAATAAGAGAAAATGTTATATCATTTGTTGCAAACGCTTCCTCCCCTGTTGCCGCCTTAAGAATTAATGGTAATGCTGCATTAGCTGCAAAGCTAATAGCATACGAGATGACAACCGCAATTAGCGTACCAAAAATACCGATAAATGTGCTTTCCATTAAAAATAATCGTTGAATAAGCTTCGGACTTGCCCCAATTGCCTTTAGCACACCAATTTCACGTGTTCGCTCTGTGACAGCCATTGTCATTGTATTAAAAATACCAATGGAAGCAATCAACACAGCAATAGTGCCAACAAAGATTAAGCCAATTTTTAATACAAGGAAAAATACATTCATTTGATCTAGTTGCTCTGTTACTGAATATACGCTATAGCCCTTATCTTTTAACTTCTCTAAAATCGGCTTTACGTTTTCTAAAGTATCCGCATAAATATTAAATTCAGAGTAAAACAGCTCATCCTCTGCCATGTTACTATCTGTTGATAAATTTTTAACCCATACTGTCTTTTGCTCTTTATCCATATGAATAGCGTTATCAACCATCCAATCATAAGAAGGTTTCTCCATTACACCAACAATTGTATAGCTCATTTTTTGCGTTTCATCATTTTTACCCGTGTGAGGAACTAAGGACAGGTCAATGTTCTTTCCAATCAATGATTCTTTATATCCCTCTTCACTACCATCATAATACGTACCCTCTGCTTCAGCCTTTTTACTTTTTTCCGCAATGACATCACGTTCTGTGTCATTCAATAATGTTTGAGCAAAATGATAGCCTACAACAATTTCATTAGATTTTGTTGGGTAACGCCCTTTTGCAAGCTTTCCATTTACCTGTTCAAAGTCCTGCATATCTGACAATATTAAATTAGAAGTTGCATCACGGTCTTCAAAAAATGATTGTGCGGTAGCATTGACACTAATTGTTTCAAGCACTGTTTCTACATGTTCCATTTTTTTAATTTCTTGTACTTGGTCTTCAGTTAATTGCTTATCACCATATACTTGAATTTTTGTAACTGTTTCGTTTGAAAGAATTTCATTGCGTAAAGATTCCTGTAAACCAAAACCAACGGATGCTAGCACGATTAGAAAGGCACAGCCCATCGTTGCAGCTAGTATCGTCATAAACACACGCAGCTTATTTTTCTTGATATGCTGTGTTACAAAATCTAATTGATCCTTAAATAACATGTTAAGCTTCCTCCTTTACAAGTTCTCCATCGTACATGCGGAAGCGTCTATGTGCGATAGTAGCCACTTCTTCATCGTGCGTGATAATGACAAAAGTTAGCCCTAACTCACGATTTAAACTTTGAATAAGCAATAAGATATCCTGCTCGGTTTCTGAATCGAGACTCCCTGTTGGCTCATCTGCAAGTAATATGGGAGGATTCGTAATAAGTGCTCGTGCAATGCTGACACGCTGTTGCTGTCCACCTGACAATTCATTGGGATAATGGTCTGCTACTTCTGTCAAACCAACCTTATCCATTAATTTCTTCACTTTTTCTTTGCGCATAGCCTTACGCAAACCCTGTAGCTTTAAAGGTAATTCGATATTTTCGAAAGCAGTTAAACCAGGCATCAATTGGAAGTTTTGAAAAATAAAACCGAATTGACGTAAACGGAAGGCAGCACTTTCTGTTTCAGTTAGATGGGCTGTTTCCTTTCCATTTACTTTAATAGAGCCCTGTTCAGCTTTCATAAAACCAGCTAGAACTTGTAATAAGGTCGATTTTCCTGAGCCACTTTTACCTACAATAGCAACAATTTCTCCTTTATTGACCTCGAAGTTCACACCTTTCAATACTGGTACTTGCTTTTCCTTCCCTCGTTTTCCAATTAAAAATGTATGTTGTAAGTTTTCAACCTGAATCATTAGTTAATAAACGCTCCTTTCCTATTCATTTTCCATTGTAGAAAACAATTCTTAATAAAGAGGGAGGATAAAAATGAAGATATTCTTAAGAATAAGAAGGTACTCTTCTGGTTATCAAATGAATTTACAATACCTTTACAATTCCAATACGTTATTTTTATTATCTTCTATCCTCTTTCGCGTTTTAATCTGTACTAATAAGTCACCGTTATAGAAGAATATCCATTTATAACAGGGTTTTTCTGTACTCATAAAAATAAATACAGCTGGATTACCTCACATTTTGTGAACAAATAATATATTACAGCAATGTAAATTTTCATGTCGAATAGTAAATTTTTATGTAGATAAATTAAAGATTTTGTTATGATAGTAAAGTTTAGAGGTCGATTAATTTATTTATATCCAGGAGGATTCGATTCACATGCTTAACTCAAAAAAACAAGACCCTTTCTTTATTGCATTGCATAAAATTGCTGAAAATATGAGAGAGGCTGTACATTACGCAAATGATTTTCGTATTAACAGTGTAGCTGACCTAAAAGAGATTAGCATTACAATGAAAAATTATGAAACTGCTGGTGATAAGCTTATTCATGAACTGATTGTCATGTTAAACAAATCATTTATGACACCTATTGAACGTGAGGATATTTTAGAGCTCGCCATTCGTATGGATGATGTTTTAGATGGAACAGAACACTGTATTGCACATTTTGAAATGTTTTCGCTCACTGAGATTGATGAATCTATGCGCATTTTCTTAGGGTTTATTTCAAAAAGTGCTGATGAAATAGTCAAAGCGACAGAAGAGTTAAAGAAAAAGAATCTAATTGGCATGCGTCCACACGCAATTCTTATTAAAGACTATGAACGTGAATGTGATGAGGTACAACGTACTTCTATTAAGAAGTTATTTTTAAATGAAAAGGATCCAATCCGCCTCATTAAATTTAAGGATATTTATGAACAACTTGAAGATATCGCTGATCATTGTCAAAACGTAGCAAATACTATGGAAACAATTATCATGCGTAACGCATAATTAGGAGATGGGCACTTTACAATGAACACAATCATTATATTAACCGTACTGGTCGTCATCTTTGCCCTAACATTTGACTTTATCAATGGCTTCCATGATACAGCAAATGCTATTGCAACTTCGGTTTCTACTAGAGCTTTGCCACCTCGCACGGCAATCATCATGGCGGCAACTATGAACTTTATTGGTGCTATCACCTTTGTAGGGGTTGCAAAAGCTCTAACAAAAGATATTGTAGATCCTTTTGCATTAAATGCTTTTGAAGGAGACACAACTGGCTCAGTCGTTATTTTAGCTGCATTAATTTCAGCTATAATTTGGAATTTATTGACATGGTATTTCGGTATTCCGTCAAGTTCTTCACACACATTGATTGGGTCTATTGCCGGTGCTGCAATCGCATCCGCTGGTTTTAATGTGTTAAACTATGGCGGCTTTACTAAAATCATCATGGCTTTAGTGTTTTCACCTTTACTTGCTATTTGTGCAGGCTTTATTATGATGACTCTTTTTAAACTCTGGTTTAAAAATTTAAATTTATATCGGACAAATAAAGGTTTCCGTACAATGCAAATTTTTACTGCTGCCATCCAATCATTCACCCATGGTACAAATGATGCGCAAAAAGCGATGGGGATTATGACGATGGCGTTAATCGCTGGTGGCTTGCACACTGGAGATGAAATACCTTTCTGGGTGCGTGCTGCTGCAGCTACAGCAATGGGGCTAGGTACCTCAATTGGTGGTTATAAAATCATTAAAACGGTTGGCGGTAAGATTATGAAAATCCGCCCTGTTAATGGTGTTGCGGCAGATTTAGCATCGGCTACTGTTATTTTTGGCGCTACGCTAATCCACTTACCTGTATCAACAACACATGTCATTTCTTCATCCATTATGGGTGTCGGTTCAGCACAGCGTGTGCGTGGTGTAAACTGGGGGATGGCTCGAAAGATTGTTACTACATGGGTGATTACAATGCCAATTTCAGCTGTCATGGCATCTGTTATTTATTTCATATTATCATTATTCTTTTAATAGTAAGACTCCTGTCCAAAAAGTGGATGGGAGTCTTTACTTTGTCACACGACAAAATGTGACACATCCTTTACACTAATTGAAAAGGGGGATGTATAAACAACTATGAAAACTTTTTCAGCTTTTATTACAGCACATGCGAAAGCAATCGTAGTCATATGGCTTATTATTTTTCTAGCAATGGCGTACTTTGCTTTACAGCTTCCAGGCAAACTTCAAGGTGATGGTTTCTTTGTCGAAGCAGATCATAACTATGTTACCAACGAGCTAGCAGAAAAATTTGATTTACCATCTAATACGATTTTGGTTGTCTTTGATCCAGCTGAAGATCAGCAAATTAAAGACACTTTAAAAAAATTAGATAACATAAAAGAGATTCATTCTATTCAATCACCTTTAGAAGACTCCTCTTTACGGAAAGATGGCATTGCCTATGCTATGGTTCACATAAAGAACGATGTAGAAAACCTTCCTGACATTGTTGAGGAATTCCGTTCATTGATTGAAAAAGACGGTATTAGTATCACTGGAGGGCCTGTTATTTCTGCCGACATAAATACTGCTAGTCAAAAGGATTTGGCATCAGCTGAGGCCATTGGATTGCCAATTGCCATTGTGGTTCTCTTATTAGCATTTGGTACAGTTGTTGCTTCTATTTTGCCAATCATCATTGGTGTTGTGACAGTGATTACCGCCTTTGGTATGATGACACTGCTCAGTGCTAATGTCAATCTATCTATTTTCGTCTTAAATATTGTTCCAATGCTTGGGCTGGCTTTAAGTATTGATTTTGCGTTGCTGTTTATTAATCGTTACCGAGAAGAACGCACACAAACTTCTATTGCTCAAGCCATTCAAACTGCTATTCAGACAGCAGGTCGTTCTATCATTTTCTCCGCAGTCTGTGTCATGATTGGCTTAGGTGCGATGATTGTCATTGATGTAGAAATTTTTCATAATATCGCCCTAGGAGGCACTATCGTCGTCCTGTTAGCCGTTCTTTCTGGCTTAACATTACTTCCTGCCACTATGATGCTATTAGGAGATAGACTTAATAAATGGCGCTTAATACGCGTTAAACCAGGTGGGGCAAATCGTTGGCGTGGCTTTGCAGGTTTTGTCATGAAACATCCAGTAGCTATAGTGATTTCAGCATTATTATTACTAGGCATTGGCATGATCCCTTTAAAGGATATCCAATTAACCATTCCACAGGTGGACTCCTTACCTACGAAATATGATGCACGTGCAGCATACGATAAATTAGATGAAACGTTTGGACTAGGTGAATCCTCTACATTATATTTGTTAGCTGAACGAAAAGGTGGCTGGGAGGATACTGAGGGTAGAGAGCTAATTTATACTATTCAAGAAAAGCTATTAAAGGACCCATTAGTGACTAATGTTTCAACTATTTATACAGCTGCTAACATTCAAACACCAGAGGAGCTTTCTGCTTCTTTAGCTATTCCACAGGTTGCAGAACAATTAAAACCTGTTATTAATTCATTCTCGAAGGATACACAGCTATTTGTCCCCATTACAATTGATGCAGCAGGTTCTTCCTCTACAGCTCAAAAATTTGCCCGAACATGGATGGACAAAGACCTGGGCGTGGATTTTGCACTTGGTGGACCAGCTAAATTCAACCAAGAAATTTTTGATGAAATTGCTAATAAAATTGTTTTAGCTATAGCGATTATTATCGTTTCCACATTCTTTATTTTAATGTTGGCATTCCGTTCTATCTTAATTCCGTTAAAGGCAATAATCATGAACATTATTGGGCTTTCATCTGCATTCGGTATACTCGTTTATATTTTCCAATATGGTCATTTTGGTATTGAAGCAAGCTCCATTGTACTAATCATTCCAGTAATTGTTTTTTGTCTTGTTTTTGGCTTAAGTATGGACTACGAAGTCTTTTTAATTTCTCGTATCCAAGAGGAATATTTAAAGGGCTCCGATAATACGCGCGCAACAATTGATGGCTTAACATCCACTAGCCGAATAATTACATCGGCAGCGCTTATCATGATTGTTATTACAGGTGCATTTGCCTTCACAGATGTCATGCCTGTGAAGCAAATTGGTGTGGGTATCGCTATTGCTGTCGCTATTGATGCAACGATTATTCGTCTTATGCTTGTGCCTAGTCTCATGAAGCTATTTGGTGATTGGAACTGGTGGCTTCCTTTCTCAAAGAAAAGTAAATAACATAATGAAAATCCACCTCCCTTATTAACGGAGGTGGATTTTTCAATTAAGCGTAGATGCTGTTATACCATTCTTTTGCTGCTTGTACTTCAGGCATTGTTAGTTGATGACCAAAATTAAACCATTTCGTCGTTACTGTTGCACCTGCAGCACTTAAAAGGGTTTCTAAATCCTCAGATTCCTGTGCTGTACACATCGGATCATTCGTACCCGCACCGATAAACACAGGTGTTGGAGAAAGTTGCGGTAATTCAATACCACGCCTTGGTACCATTGGATGATGCAAAATAGCTCCGGCTAACGCATCATCGTAGTGGAATAATAAGCTTGCTGCAATATTAGCACCATTCGAATATCCTATTGCTACAATTCGTTGGCGATCAAAGCCATATTGATGTGCTGACGTCTGTAAAAATTCATGAAGCTCCTTTGTACGAAAAATTAAATCCTCAATATCAAAGACACCTTCGGCTAATCGACGGAAAAAACGTGGCATTCCATGCTCGAGTACATTTCCGCGAACACTTAAAATATTGGCTGTTTCATCTATTTCCTTTGCCAGCCCAATAAGACTTTCCTCATTACCACCTGTACCATGTAGCAATAATAATGTCGGCTTCGTTTCGTCTGTACCTTTATAATAAATATGTTGCACTGACAGTCACCTCTCAATTATCTTGAATTCGAGATAATTGTAGCTTGTGGCAAAATTAAATTCAAGCTCTTTGACTTATTAATTTCACGATTTTCACGATTTGGCTGTTCTTCGTGGTTTTTATAAAAATTAGTAATGGTATAAACTGAAAATAAACATGCAGCAATCACAACAACAATAACAATTCCCACTAATTTTTTTCCGTTCATCTAACATGATCCCCCGTATTTCTTATTTCTTTGTACGAAAGCCTTCTTCTAGTAAATATTCCTTTGCTGCCTCATACGTACCAAATGCCTCTTCCAGATTGTCTCCATGATACACGTTCCAAGAACGTTGCTCAAAAGCTAGCTGTAACTGACTACCATCTCTACTATGCCAAATCTCTACAATTGGCTCCTGCTCTTCTACTTCTTCAGATAAATATTGGATTGCGTCTTCAATAATTTCACGAAGTTGTTGTTCATCGTAATCGCGGATATTTACTAATCCTTTATCATTAGCCTCATTCTCATAGCGTAATAAATCTCCCACAAAGACAAAGCCATTGCCATTTGGATGTAATTTCTCAACTACAATCGTTTTTTCATAAAGACTGTCCATATAATGATAATTTAGGCGCTTTAAAGAAACTTCTTTTTTTGTTAGCTCAGAAAACGATTCAATAATCACTTGTTTTTGTTCAAATGTTAGCATATAAAAAATGCTCCTTTTCTTTACAATCTATCTAACAGTATAACTCATTTTTTCCTATTATATCGTGTCGTTTCTAAATCATTTTTGCGCAAGAAAATAGGACAAGCTAATATTATAGCTTATCCTATTTAAATTTATGAGGTTTGATTAACTATTTTTTCACGTGTGAATTTTATCACCTGTGCAACATACAATTCCCGATACGGAACAAATTGTGCAGTACCTACTGGTCTGACAATTCTCACACGTTGACCATCAGGGAAATATTCATACCCTTCTATATTAAGTGTCGTCGTTTCTCCCAAGAAGAAAGCCTCTGCCTCATTTAGCCTCGCTCTTACTACACCCGATACTTCCTCATACTGCAAAGCAAAGGAATCCCAATCATGCTTGAAAGGATATATGTAGACATGACAAAATTCATTGTCGATCATATTTTCAGAAACGATACTACAAGAGGTCATGCCCATTTTGACAACCTCATGGACATCAATGTTGAGTCCTAATTCTTCTTTTACTTCTCGAATGCCTGACTCTACTGTCTCAATCGCTAAAAGATGCCCTGCTGCTGTAATATCGAGTAACCCTGGATAATCCTTTTTCTGCGAACTACGTACTTGAAAATAAATATAATCTTCATTTACAAGCCAGCAATGAAAAGTCTCATGCCAAAGCCCTTTTTCATGCACTTCCGCTCTCGTAGCTGTCCCAATTTGCTCATGCTGTTCATTAAATACCTTTACAATTTCTTGTTCCATTGTTTTGACTCCTATACTGACTTCGTCGCTTTTTTCTTAATCGCATTACGTTGATCATAAATATTGGATACGATAACCTTTAAGACTGCATAAAATGGTACAGCGATAATAATACCAATAAAACCTGCTATATTACCTGCCGCTAAAATAATTGTAATAACGGTAAGGGGATGGATATCAAGTGATTTCCCCATGACATTAGGTGTAATAAAGTTGCTGTCTATTTGCTGAGCAACCAGCGTCACAACCGAAACCCACACCACTAAAATTGGATCTTGAATAACTGCCACAATCAGGGCTGGCGCAAAGGCAATCCAAGGCCCGATAAATGGAATCATATTCATAAAGAATGCAAAAATCACTAGTAATAACGAATAGTCTAATCCGATAATTAAATAGCCTACATACATTATTAGTGCTAATAAAAAACTAATTTGCAGTTGGCCCTGAATGTAGGTACGTAATACATCGTCAATCTCACTTAATGTTTTCTTTACCCATTGCTGACGTTCACCACTGAAATATTTATAGATGGATGGAGCAAACTTCTCATGATCCTTCAGCATAAAAATAAAGAAGAATGGAATTAAAATGGCTAGTAACGACACAGATACAATGGATTGTAAAAAGGACACAAATCCTTTACTCGCCACTACTGCAATATCTTGTACCGAATTCGCCATTTTTTCGATAACATCATTTAATTGCTCAGGGAAGTTATCCTTATTTTGCGTTACATAGTCTGTTAGTTGCTGGATGCTCGTACTAATACTCGTACTAATCATAGGGGCATTCTTCACTAATTTATTGACCTGCTCGGCAATCGGGTTACCAATAATCCAGCCAAAAATACCTACCATTGCTATTAGTCCGAACACAATCGTCAATATACTTCCCCATCGAGGAAATCTACGTTTTTCTAAAAATCTCTGAATTGGTTCCGTCACATAATAGAGAACACCACCAAGTAGTAAAGGCACAAAAATGGCTTTTAATATGATGACAAGCGGTGAAAAAATCCAATGAATTTCTATAAAATATTTAATGATTAATAGTGTAAGTAGTATCCCTACCCCTACTTGAAACCAAACTTTCCTTGTCACTTTCTTTCACTTCCTTTAATAGCAGTTACTGAAAATACTACTGATATATTAACCATTTCGCAAGTATCCTAGTATTTTTTTACAGAACTCCTCTGACAAACTAAAAAATTCGCTCACTTCCACAATAATAGTTATCGTGGAAGTGAAACGAATTTAAGTCATCCATTATAGAGAAGAATCATCTATGGAATTTAAGAATGTCTCAATTTCTCCAATAACCGATTCAACACAACCATCCTCAAATGGCGAGATTAAACCTGCCTCTTTTACAAGCTTTGTAAAGGACATAGAGCCACCTAAACCACAAAGATGAATATAGTCTTTCCAAGCCGCTTCAAATTCTTCACGTGAACGTTTCCAGAATTGGAAGGCACAAATTTGTGCTAACGTGTAATCAATGTAGTAGAACGGACTTGCATAGATGTGAGCCTGACGTTGCCAAATGCCCCCAGCCTCTAGGTAACTGTTATGATCATAGTCACGGTGTGGTAAATACGTTTCCTCAATTTTTTTCCATGCAGCTTTACGTTCAGCAGGAGTCATTGTTGGATTTTCATAAATAACATGCTGGAACTCATCTACTGCCACACCATATGGTAAGAATAAAAGACCACTACTTAAATGTGTAAATTTATATTTCTCTGTATCACCTTCAAAGAACAGCTCCATCCAAGGCCATGTAAAGAATTCCATACTCATCGAGTGAATCTCACAAGATTCGTAGGTAGGCCATAAATACTCAGGAATGCCAATGTTACGACTTGAATAAACCTGGAAAGCATGTCCAGCTTCATGTGTTAATACATCGATGTCACCTGAAGTACCGTTAAAATTTGAGAAAATGAATGGGGAATGATAGTTTTCAATAAACGTACAATAACCGCCACTTTCTTTCCCTTTCTTCGCTACAAGATCCATTAAGTCATGGTCAATCATGAAATTAAAGAACTCTCCTGTTTCAGGTGAAAGTTCCTCATACATTTTTTTACCGTTTGCTACAATCCACTCAGGATTCCCTTTTGGTGTAGCATTACCTGATAAGAAGTTAAGTGCTTCATCATAAAATTTAAAATCTTCAATGCCAATTCGCTTTGCCTGACGCTCGTAAAGCTTCGTTGCAACAGGCACAATTAAATCACGTACCTGATCACGGAATTTTTTAACCATATCAGCATTGTAATCAATCCGATTCATACGAATATAGCCTAGTTCAACATAGTTGTTATAGCCAAGTTTAATTGCAATTTCATGGCGTACCTTGACAAGTTCATCATATAAACGATCGAATTCATCTTCATGCTGTGCAAAGAAGCCAAAGCGAGCATCCGTTGCCGCCTTACGTGTTTCTCGATCCGTTGACTCTGCAAACGGACCAAGTTGAGCGAGTGTTAATGTTTCCCCATTAAAGTCAATTTGTGCAGATGCAACAAGCTTATTGTACTCAGAAACAAGTCTGTTTTCTTTTTGCATCAAATCAATAACTTCTGGTGAGAAGCCTTTAATTTGATAAGTTGCTAGATCAAATAATTGTTGACCCCATTTTTCTTCTAATTGCTCACGAAATGGTGAATCAATTAAAGCTTTATAGTATTCTGTCGTTACTTCTTCTAGCTCAGGACCTACTTCATCGAAATAATCACGTTCTGCTTGATAAAATTCATCGTTCGTATCGATTGAAGCACGAATATATACTAAATTAGCCATTGTCGCAAAGTCATTACTAATTGCATTGTGCTTTTCAATGATATTACTTTGCTCGTCCATCGATTGTGCTTGTTTAAATTGCTCAATGAGTGCTAACTGCTGCTCTTTCATTGATGCCACATTTGGACGGCTGTATTGATATTCTTTAAACGTTGTCATTAAAGTCCCCTCTTTCTGTCCTATACCCCGTAATATTTCTATTATATGCCAAATAGAATCTATTAAGAAACAATTATCTCTTTTCTGTTGTCATGATTTTTTTTGAGAAAGAAGCAATTCCTAAATTTAATGGCGTTGTTGTTTTAATAGCCCACAATATATGTTTTTAATAACGCAGCTCTTTCTCTTATTCTTAATTTTGCTTCTACTGATTTTGGTGTTCTTGCTGATAGGACATCTACTTCAAAATCTAACGATTCAGCAAGATATTTTGCACGCTTCAAATGAAAGTCATTTGAAACGATGGTAATTTTCTTTGTCTCTTTTGGTAATAATTCTTTAGAGAAAACTAAATTTTCATAAGTAGATGTAGACTGGTCTTCTATGATAATTCTCGTGGCATCGATGCCATGCTGTTCCAAATAGTCTTGCATTACAGATGCCTCTGTACGATCTTCATCAGGCCCTTGTCCACCTGACACAATGACCTTAACATGTGGGTATTTTGTTAAGTATGGAACAGCCACCTCTAATCTACTTTTTAATGAAAGCGAGGGTACACCACCTGGCCTTACTTTTGCTCCCAATATAATCATATAATCCGCTGAACCATTGGCATTCGGTTCCATCCCCTGATCAATTTCTTTTCCCAGCCAAATATAAAGAACGATTCCACTACCGATTAAAATAACACCAACTGTCATCAACCATCTTCTCACAAATCATCCCTCCTTTTCCTTTTATTAACGATGATAAAAAGAAAAGGATGCTTGTTAACCAAGCACCCTGAAAGATATTATCTCAATATAAATCGTTTAATAGACTCCTGTAAGGCAGTTATTTCATCGGTTAAATCATTGGAAGATTCGCTAACGAGTTGTATTGCGCGTTGTTGCTCATCTACAGAGGCTGTTACCTCTTCAGACGCAGCTGCATTCTTTTCACTAATCATCGCAATGCTTTCAATCGAATGCATAATCGTATTCTTAGAGCTATTTAAATATTCTACACTATCTGTCGTATCGCCTATAATGGCTATGATTTTTTCAACAGCTAATTTAATTTCTTTAAAGGATGATTCTGTTACCATGACAGAATCATTTTGTTGACTTACAATGATATGGGTTTTCTGCATTTCATCATTGACTAAGTTTGTTTCACTTTCAATGCCTTTTAGCGTCGTGCGTACTAGCTCAGTTGCTACAGAGGTTTGATCAGCAAGTTTACGTACCTCTTCCGCGACAACAGCGAATCCTTTACCATGTTCACCCGCTCTTGCTGCTTCAATAGAGGCGTTAAGTGCAAGTAAATTCGTTTGATCTGAAATCTCTGTAATCGTCCCCACGATGCCTTCAATTTCACGTACCTTGACAATTAAGCTACCAAATACAGACTGAATATTCTGAACAAGATTTGAAGATTCCCGCGACTTATCCTTTAAGCTTTCTAGATTAACTAGGCCTTCTTCATTTGATTTTTTCATATGCTGTGAGGCATCTAACATTGATTCATTTTTATCATGCAACCCTTCAATTTGCTGCGCAAACTCGATAGCCGTTCGGTTTGTATCCTCTGCATCAGAGGCTTGCTTGACTGCACCCTTGGATACTTCATTGATTGCTTTGACGATTTCATCACCATAGGCATTTGTCTCTTCGGCTACTGCGGTTAAGTTTGCTGAAGTTGATTGTATTTCTACAATCGCTTCCTCCACATCTGAAATAAGTGTTTTAAGTTGATGTACCATTTCATTAAAGCCATCATTCAACTGTCCTATTTCATCCGAGCGCTGTAAATGCTCAATTTCAACCGTTAAATTCCCTTTTGCTACTTCACGCACACGTTTAGATAACTTTTGAACTGGTAATGCCAGATGTCTTGATACTAGAATGACAACGATCGCCCCTATAATGACGGCACCTACTAATGTCAAACCAATTACTAGCAATAAAGAATTCGCCTCTGCATTAAAATCCTGCATATATGTACCTGATGCAATAATCCATCCCCAATATGGATCTTTCTCAGAATAAATAATTTTATCTGCTAAGACATCCTGACCTGGTAGTTCAAATTCATATTGTGTAAAACCACCACCATCAAGTGCCTTTTCAGTTACTTCTCGAATAAAGTAATTGCCACTGCTATCTTGGTCATTCCAAAGATTATCTCCTTCTCGTGTTGGATGTGTTGTTAATGTTCCCTTATCATCCAACACATAGATATAGCCATATTCCCCTAAATCACCAGGATAATTAATAGGCCGTTTTCCTTCGCTATCTTTCGGACCAAGAAATGCTTCTCGTACCCGTTCCTGTGCAACCTCTAAGGGAATGTCACCCTTTTCAACACTCTCGTTTGCGAGCTCGATTAATTGCAAAGCAGATTCAACACTATTGTAAAGTACCTGCTCTCCTATATCCTCCATCCCATTCTTAGCCTTACCATAACTAACTATACCAATTATTAAACTTGGAATAATTAGTAGTGCCAATGAAATAATAATCAATTTCCCCTGTATTGAACGTAAAAACTTCATACTTTAGCCCCCCTATTTTCTTCGTTCAACAATATATTACTTTCTATTATGTTATGGTTTGAAAGTTTTCACAATGGGTAAAGCACAAATTATTTTCTAATTTCCCTTAATATGGTTTGTTTTCATGCCTTTATGCTAACCTCCAGTTAAATTTTAAATGCCAAAAATTAAAAGAACTATTTCTCCACAAGACATAAGCTTATAGAGAAATAGTTCTAAGCTAATCATAATTTAAATGTATTAATCGTTTCTATAACCTCTTTTGATGTTTGATCTAATATTGTTACAACTTCATTTAATTCAGAAACCATGGTTACTTGTAAATCTGAGGCAGTTGCTACTTCCTTTGTTCCTAGGACACTATGCTTCGCAATGGCATTCATCTGTTCGGTAGTAGCTAATACTTCCTCAGAGCCTGCTGACATTTCCTCAATTACAGCAGAGTCATCTTGAATTTTATTATTCACCTCAAGGACAGATTGCAATATTTTCTCTAGATTTTCACCTATGTGTTGCACTGCTTTATTGCCTGTCTGTACATCTATGGTACTACTAGCCATCTCCTGTAATGCTCGATCGGTAATCTTCTTAAAGCTTTCTAAATGCATGTGTATTTCGTCAGCAGATGCTTTAGACATCTCTGCAAGTTTACGAACTTCATCTGCCACGACCGCAAATCCTTTACCAGCTTCTCCAGCTCTTGCTGCTTCGATTGCAGCGTTTAAAGCCAGTAAGTTGGTTTGATCCGCAATACTCGTAATGATGGTTACCATCTCTTCAATTGAGCGGAACTTATCACCCATCTCCTCGACATGATTAGCCGTACGTAAAACAGAAGATTCTACGTTTTGAATTTGAGATACAACTTCTTGAGAATGACTAACACTTGTTTCCACAAGTCCTGTCATTGCTGATGATGACTCTGCAATTTCTGAAGTTGTATCAGCCAGTCGTTGAATACCAATTGACATCTCATTCATAGTTAATACAACCTCTTGATTATTTTGCTGCTGTTGCTCACTACCAGCAGCAATTTCGATAATTCGATCTGCAATTTGAGCGTTTGATTCTTCCACATGTTGAGAAGTCTCATCAATTTTTTGAACAACATTTTGTAAAGCAAATGTGCGTTGTTGAATCGTATGGAAAGTTTCTTTTAATTTTTGTAGTGATTCTCTGAAGGATTGTGCAAATATTGTAATTTCATTTGCTCCTTTTAACTGAATTTTCTCCACCTCTATCGTTGCCTTAGCAATATTTCCTTGAGCAAAACTTTGTGCTGCAACACCTAAATGTGCAAGGGGTTTTAATGCCCCATTAATATAACGATATAGGATGAACATAACAATACCAGTTAAAGCTAATATGACAATAATTAATGTAGGTAAAATAGCCGTTAATACGGCATTCGCAACATTGCCTACCTCTGTTGCTTCTATATCCACCCCAACAAAGGCAACAATATTCCCTGCCTCATCCTTTAATGGAACAGTACCAGATAAATAATCTCCAAAATCACTATGTAAAATAGCGGAATAATAACTTCCATTATTCTTTACCTTTTCAATATCCTTGTAGTATGTGGTGGAGGATTCATCTCCTATAGCTCCAGCATTTTCTTGATCATCTGCTGGCATACCGTCCACTAAAAAACGTACCTTTTTATCTTCCTGTGGTACTGCAAAAGTATAGGCATAGAGAACACCATTTATTTCACGTAATTCGTTGAGCTCTTCTCGAAGTCGCCAATATAACTCAGATTCTTTTGGTTCTTTTGAGAGTTGCTCATATTCAGCAGCATTTAGATGTTTTGCAATATTCTCAGCAACTGCAACTGCCTGTGTTCCCATGGTTTTATTAACAGATGATTTTGCTGTGTAGATTGTTGTTATAACGAAAAAAGATAACAAAGCCACTAACATTACCAATGACATTAACACTATTTTATTGCTTAATTTGCCTGTCGCTCGCATACTTTCCTCCTTTAATATACTGATATACTAATATCTTAGTAGTTCCTATTGTACTATTTTTTCAACTATTTCGACAATAAATCTATGATATTAAGCATATCCAAATAATTAATGCCATTAAAGTGGCGAACAGTGTCGGAATGGTAAGAATAACACCGATTTTAAAATATTGTCCCCAGCTAATTTTAATGCCTTTCTGGGCTAATATATGAAGCCATAGCAATGTTGCCAGTGAGCCAATCGGAGTCATTTTTGGACCTAAATTCGTACCAATTATATTTGCATAAATCAGCCCCTCTTTCATCATGCCCGATGCACTTGTTTCTGAAATTGCCAAAGCATCTATCATAACAGTAGGTAAATTGTTCATGACAGCAGACAAAATGGCAGCGACAAACCCCATCGTCATCGTTGCAACTACGAAGCCCTGTTGTATAGCTAGTTCAAATAAATTTGCTAACACTCCTGTCATTCCTACATTTTTTAACCCATAGACAACCACATACATGCCAATTGAGAAGAACACAATATTCCATGGCGCTCCTTTTACAACTCTTTTTGTATCTACCACAGAGCTACGCTGTGCTAGCCATAAGAATATTGCAGCGACCCCACATAAAATAAAAGATACAGGGATGTGTAAAACCTCACCAGCTACGAAGCCCACTAATAGAATCCCAATCACATACCAAGCGATCGAAAATAATTTGGGATCTCGGATTGCCTGACTTGGTTGCTCAACTGCCGCAAGAGAATAATGTTGTGGAATGGAACGACGAAAAACAAGGTAAAGTACTACTATACTTGCCACTAACGAAAAGAAATTTGGTACAAACATATGAACTGCATAATCTATAAAGCCTATATCGAAAAAGTCAGCTGATACGATATTCGTTAAATTGCTAATAACGAAAGGTAAGGAGGTTGTGTCTGCTATAAATCCACTTGCAATAATAAATGGAAAGATCATTTTTTCACTCAAGTTCAGTTTTCTCACCATCGCTAAAACGATCGGCGTTAGTATTAAAGCACCACCATCATTCGCAAACAAAGCCGATACAACAGCTCCAAGGCAACTAATATAAACAAATAAGCGAATTCCACTTCCCTTTGCAAGTCGTGCCATATGTAGAGCCGCCCATTCGAAAAAGCCAATTTCATCTAAGATGAGGGAAATTAAAATAATACCAATAAATGATAGCGTTGCATTCCAAACAATCCCCGTTACCTCTAACACGTCATGCCAGGTTACTACACCTATTAATAGTGCAATAGCTGCTCCTATACAGGCTGACCAGCCAATTGATAGTTTTCGTGGTTGTACTATGACAAAAAATAATGTGACTAAAAATAAAATAATGGCTAAAGCAGTCTGCATCTTTTCCTCCCTAATTAAAAACCAGTAGCTTAAATGCTACTGGTTTACTCATTTTGTTAATGGTTTATTCGCCTAAATCTGCGTTGTGGAAAACATTTTGTACATCTTCTAAATCTTCTAATGCATCAATTAGTTTTTCAAACTTCGCTACATCGTCGCCAGTTAAAGTCACTTCTGTTTGAGGCAACATAGAAAGCTCTGCTACTGTAAATTCTTCTACGCCCGCAGCCTTTAATGCTTCTTGTGTTGCAAAGAATTGGTCTGGCTCTGCATAAATAATTACCGCTTCTTCCTCTTCTAAAATATCGCGAGCATCAATATCAGCTTCCATTAAAATTTCTAGTACTTCATCAGCCGTTTTACCTTCTAAACCAATAACTGCTGTTGAATCGAACATATAAGCTACAGATCCACTGACACCCATATTGCCGTTATTTTTGCCAAATGCTGCACGTACATCAGATGCTGTACGATTTACATTGTTTGTTAAAGCATCCACGATAATCATTGTGCCGGCTGGTCCAAAGCCTTCATAACGTAATTCATCAAAGCTTTCATCACCGCCACCTTTTGCTTTATCAATGGCTTTTTCTATAATATGTTTTGGAACACTGTATGTTTTTGCGCGTTCAAGCACTACTTTAAGTGCACGGTTTGACTCTGGATCTGGTTCGCCTGATTTAGCTGCCACATAAATTTCTCGCCCAAATTTTGCATTAATACGGCTTGTGCTTTGATCTTTAGACGCTTTCTTTTCTTTAATATTGTTCCACTTACGACCCATTGTTTCCACTCTCTTTCAAAAGATAAATTTATAAAAATAATAGATACGCAGTTGCATATCTGTAAATGGTAATTAAATACTTATCGTATCTTTACTCTGCAAATAATAACACAATGATGCTTACAAAGCTAGATATACCAATGTTTAAGGTAGCATTTTTCTAAAAAAAATGGCTGTTAAAATTTACGATTTTAGCGCCATCTTACAACAGCTCTTGTTTAATTTTTGCTAGTAATGCCTGACAACCTTCTTGCACCAATTCATAGGTTTCCTGAAAATCACCTGTATAATAAGGATCCGGGACATCCTTGCGATGCGCTGTTAAATCTAAAAAACGAAAAATCTTTGGCGAGTTTGGATGGCCTAGTATTGTACGGATATTACGAATATTGCTTTCATCCATTCCAATAATATAAGCAAACTCTTCAAAATCTGACTTTTGTAATTGTCGACCTTGCATATCTATTGTAGAAATACCATATTCCCTAAGCTTATCCTGTGTACCTCTATGTGGAGGTTCACCAATATGCCATGAGCTGGTAGCAGCGGAATCCACTTCAATCTTATCTTCTAAATGCTCTTTCTTCACCAAGTCGCGCATGACCGCCTCAGCCATGGGTGAGCGACAGATATTACCTAAACATACGAAAAGTACTCGAATCATTTTATTTTCCTCCTACAACAAAGCACTCAAAATCAATTTGATTCTGAGTGCCATTTGCTTTTATTTTACGGGAATACGTTTTTGTAGTTCTTCTGTTAAAGCAACTAATTCATGCTCAAGGTGTTGAGTAAACTGCTCACGACCTTCTTTACCCTTGCCTGTTACATAAAATGGCTCACCATAAATTAAATAGCCTTTACCTCGCTTCATTACATCGCCCACATTACGTGCACCAACATAAGCAGCTGGAACAATTTGCGCCTTTGCCAACTGTGCAATGGTAATAGCCCCTTGTTTTAAATCTGTTCCTTCTGCACTACGTGTCCCAGAGGGGAAAATCCCTACAATTTTACCTTCCTTCAATAACTGCGAAGGAATTTTAATCACGCTTGGTCCAGGATTATCACGGTCTACCGGAAAAGCATTTAAATGCTTAACAAGCCAGCCAAGCCCTTTCATTTCAAATAATTGCTTCTTCGCCATAAAGTGAATTTCACGAGGGTACATGGCTACACCAAGGTTTAAAATATCAACATAGCCGGTATGTGTACAAGCTATAATAAACCCACCCTCTTTCGGCAAGTTTTCTTCTCCGTATACACGAGCCTTTGAACCCATTAATTTTAATATTACTTTGACAACATTTGCTGCTAGTTTATACACTGTTACATTCCTACCTTATTCAATAGTTATTCCCATTGTAATCGAAAAGACCAGTATACTGCAATTGCAGGTGACCAACTTAAACCTTCCCTACTAATAGATCCACATCAATCGTGATTTCATTTAGTTCAACGGCTGTTTGTTCTGCTTTATGCCACCCCATTGGTGTCATCTCTAATAGCGCGGGTACTAGCTCTTCTGAAAGCGGTAAAGTATAAGTTACGCGTTCTACGTTTACCTCACGAAAACTATCTTGAAAACGAGCTACAATTTGTTCATTAGAGTAAGTTTCCTTGTTTGAATCTGCATATAATTGAGCACGCAGTTCCCGCAAATAACCACTTTGCGGTACAACCTTCACAAGACAGCCATTCGGTGTAAGAAGTCGTTTAAACTCCTCATAATTTGCTGGCGATAATATATTTAAAATGGCATCGAAACTCGCTTGAGCAAATGGACTTTTAGCTAAATCCCCTACACACCAAATTTGTTGAGGATAATGACGTGCTGCAGCCAAAATGCCCTCCTTCGCTATGTCAATTCCAACGCCAATACCATGCTCCCTATCATTCATAATGCGAGCTAAATGTGAGCCCTCTCCACAACCAGTATCAAGCACTGTTTTTGCAGAGCTTATAAGCTCACCGATTCGAGCTTCTACAGCATCATAAATCCCACTATCAATAACAGCCTTGCGGGATTCAAAAAGGCTCTTACTATATTTAGAAGCGGCGCTATGTGTCAGCATATTGACATAGCCTTGTTTCGCAATATCAAAGGAATGGTTAGAAGCACAAACCAATCTCCCCTGCTCATAGACATGCATGGATCGCTGACAGATTGGACAAGCAAAAAGGGTGATATATTGATCCATTAATGCCGCCCCGATAGCACGTTTCGATAATGCGCCCATTTCTATGCCTCCTTCTTGTCGTTTGGTGATACAAGAGCATAGCGCTCCCATTTACGACTTTTCCATCTAAAGTATACGATAATTGCCCGCACCCATTCATCTGCTGAAATGGCTAGCCAAATTCCGACCAAGCCCCAATCCAATACAAAGACAAATAAATAGCCAAGCGGCAGGCTCATGCAAACCATTGATAGAAAACCAATTTTCACTGGGAATCTAGCATCCCCAGAAGCGCGTAAAGAGTTAATAACAACGATATTCATCGTGCGACCAGTCTCTAGTAAAATACTTAATGCTAACACGGATGCCCCAATCTTAATGACTTCTGGATTATCAGTAAAAACCTGCATAAGGGGCTTACGGAATAGCGTAACGACTGCAACCATAATAATCGTAAAAACAAATGCTGCACGGACACTTTTCCATAGCTGATGATACGCCTCATCTTTTTCTCCTGCACCTACATGACGACCAATAATAATGGCTGTTCCTGTACCAATGGCAATCGCAAATAAATACGTAAACATCGAAATATTCATAGCATATTGTCGTGCTGCTAGTGTTTCTGCTCCTAAGTAAGTCGCATAATATAAAAAGATGATTTGGCAAAATTGATAAAGCACCTGTTCAAACGCAGATGGTAAACCAATGTTTAGTATTTTCCTCACATATTCCTTTGAATACTCAAAATAATATTGTAACTTTACACGCACTTCCATTACCTGATACAGCAACCAGAAAAATACTAGGACGGCTAATCCGCGACTAATGACAGAGGAAATAGCCGCTCCTTTCACACCAAGCTCTGGGAAACCTAAATTCCCAAAAATCAGACCGTAGTTTAGCACAACATGTAAGACGTTCATGCCAAGCGAAACGTACATAGTTTGTTTTGTCCAACCATGTACACGAATAATTGCTGCGAGTGCATTAATAATAGCCTGTAGGAAAATAAAACTCCCAATGATGGCTAAGTAACTTTGTGCATAGTGGAGGACTTCTCCCTGCAAGTTCATCATTGTCATTAAATGTCTCGCAAAGAAGAAAAATAAAATACTCATTAAAAGCCCAACGACCAAATTCATCGTGACCGCTAACGCCGAGATCTTGGCCGCTTCAAAAAAACGTCTGGAGCCTAAATATTGGGAAACAACAATAGATGCACCATTGCCCACTACTTCCAGAATCAAGATGGCAATATGGATATATTGATTGGCTGCACCTACTCCTGATACAGCATTATCTGATAAAGCACTGAGCATAAAAGTATCGGCTAGTCCCATCAACATAAATAGAAAAACTTCTAAGAAGATCGGCCATGTTAAATGGAATAGACTTAACTTATTTGTCTCTTTAATTGTGTCTGCCAATACTTTCACTTCTCCTATATTTTCTTAAAAATCTATTGTATCTTATCACAAATATTCAGACTGTAAAGAGATTTATAGGAATACAGCGCTTCCACATAAAAAATCCCTCCCACATCGTGTGAAAGGGCCATTTTTTAAATTAAGCAATAGGATTGTAATTGCTCTCGTTTTTCAATTGTTAGGCCAAATTCCTGCTCTAAAAACCCAGTCTTAGAACCATAGCGACGATCCATCGCATCCAATGCTGCTTGTAAATAGTCTTCACGGGCGGACATTAATGCATAAAATTGCTGTAGTTCTTGCTCATTATACTGATGCTGAATAGCCTGAGCCATTCTTTCTACCATTGGACGTAAATGTATATTAGTATCTAAATAGTCCTCCATGATGGTCTCCTCTGGTACATCTAAAGCTAGTAAAATAAGTGCTCCTCCAATACCCGTTCGGTCCTTACCAACTGCGCAATGATGTACAAGACCTAGATTATCAGGGTTTTGAATCGTTTGCATTAACTCTTTAAATGAAAGATTGTTAAAAGGCATTTGTGCATAAAAATCTCGAAACATCTCAGGTCTTACCACTTTATAGAAATCTCTACCACCAGCATTGGTAGGCATTTCAAAAGCATGATTACCCTTCGCTGGGATTTGTATATATTGAGCATACGAGAACACTGGGTTAGGATTATGATACGCCTCATTGTTATCGCGATAATCAAAAATGGTTTTAATCCCTAACGTTTCAAATAGCTCTTTATCCGCCAGTGTCATTTTTCCAAGAGCAGCTGAGCGGTAAAATAAACCGTTCTTTACCCTACGCCCATCTTTTGTCTTATATCCACCCATGTCTCGGAAATTATGGACTGCTTCAAATGGAATTACCTTTGTCTCTAATTGCTCCAATCACTACACCTCCTAAGATTATTAAGCATACTTACTTTTATTTTAAAGAACAAACTACATTAATTCCAATTTTCACGCTAGGTAATAATTTAAACCACATAAAAAATGCTAGCTGAATGGCTGACAGCTAGCATGAAAACATTTCTTATTTAAATAACTCTGGGTACACAGCCTTCGCTACTAATTCTACAGCTTCACCAATACGCGGACCAGGTCGATTAGAGATATCTGTATCGATGGACAATACCGCTTTGTTTTGAATAGCTGTCACAGTATTCCAACCATCTCGTCCAAGAATTTCTCCTATTGGATCTTCTGTATAGTTTACTGTTGTTAAAATAACATCTGGATTTTTAGCAATAACATCTTCCTCATTCACTTTTGCCCAGCTATTCAAGTCAGAAAAAACATTATTTACATTAGCTGCATCTAATATTTCTTGCTGGAAAGTGCTAGAGCCTGCTGTATATATGTCTGGCTTAGGGCTAACCTCTAAATAAACATTTTTCGGCGTTTTTACGTCCTTCACCTTCGTTTGTACTTCAGCAATTTTCGCTTTAATCTCTTCATTTAATTTATTTCCTTTATCAGCAACATCCATCACAGCAGCAATTTGTTCGATATCTCCATAAACATCATCGAAAGTAGTCGCAGATTGAATAACAAACACTTTAATTCCTGCGTCCTCAAGCGGCTTTAGTGCATCCTTATCACCGATTGTATAAGCAATAACAACATCTGGCTTTAACGCTATAATTCTTTCACTGTTAAAGTTCGTAGTATCAGAGACACGTTCAATTTTTTGTGCTTCCTCTGGGTAAGTATCGTACTCAGTTGCTCCTACAATTTTATCGCCAACACCTAAAGCAAACAAAATTTCAGTATTACTTGGTTGTAAAGATACAACTGTTTTTGGTACTTCATTAAACGCTATTTCCATTCCACGGTCATCTGTCACTTTATAGCTTGTTTTCTCTACGTGTTGTGTATCCTGCGAGGCATCTTTATTTTTTGTATCTTCAGCAGTGCCACAGCCTGCTAATACCAGTGCAAGTAAGAGCACTGATAGCCATTGGAAATTAAATACTTTCTTCATTGTTATTCTCCTTTTTCTTTTTCATTGGGTAGGATTTACTAATAAACGGTATTTCAGCTATTCCAGCTTGCTGATTCATAAAAACAGCCATGACAAAACATACATTAGCTAATAAACCAAGGTAATCGAAAAGAATAGCAGGAACCTCTCGTTCTTCTGATACTTTGTGTAAAGTACGATATGATTTTTTTGCCTCACTGCGACAAAGATGTAAGGCTGCAGCGGCCTCTGTTCCTTGAGGTAAAACAAAACTTTGAATCTCTTCCTTCACATGGCAAACGTAAAAATCATAACGCTCACTTAACCAAGATAAATCCTCTTCAGTTACCGCTAATTTCCCACGAACTGAGCCATTCACATGATACGCCATAGGTAACATAAGTAATAAATCCTCAGCAACAACTTGAACATCCTCTTTTTTTACCGCAGCTAATGCAACTCCTAGATGTGTTGTAAGGCTATCTGTTCGAATTTCAAAATCAACCGTTGAAGCTTTCTCACGCATAAATGGATAACAAGAATAACGGGCATCTTTTTTCACTTGCTTCCCCCCTATTTTCTATAATGAAAAATTCTTACTTGAAAGGCATAAAAAAGTCGCTCCTTTTGCAAAGGAACGACAAAAATACAAGATTGAGCCATCAAACTAGAGAAAGCCTATGTATTTGCCGTATATCCTCCTAGCTTCCGAGAAGTTTTTATACGTTCAAATAAAGGTCGGTCTCCTGGCTTGTACAGTTCGTCACATAAAACGAATGTGTTATAAAGGACCTTCCCATCTTCTTTGAGACAGTGGTAAATCTTTATAATGGCTGTACTTACAGTTGCGGAAACAGCTCCGGTTTTTCACCGGATTCCCGATTATGCTTACTAGCACCTTTATCCTGCAAGAATATTTCATTTGTAAAGCAGTTTATCATATATGATTCAGAAAAAATAGCTGTACTCAATTTTAAAATATAGTAACACTTCTAAACTAGAAGAGAAAATTCCAACAATTTTTTACATTATTAAGAAATTTACTATAGTAGTGTTTCAATTGCTTGTTCAATATCGAGCTGTGAATCTGTTGGTTCAAAGCGTGCGACGGTCTTACCATTAGCATCTACTAGAAATTTTGTAAAGTTCCAGCGAATGTTACGACCATCTAAAAAGCTTGGGGCAAGTTGAACAATTGCTTCTGCCAACATTTTCTCCTGCATACTTGCCTTCCCAAACTCTCGGTAATTCACTTCATGCTTTAAATAATTAAAGAGTGGATGTGTAGCCTCTCCATTTACCTGTACAAGCTCAAAAATCGGGAATGTGACCCCATAGTTTACCTTGCATAGATGCTTAGTTTCCTCTCCATCCTCAGGATTTTGATGGCCAAATTGATCACAAGGGAAGCCAAGAACTACAAAATTCTCTTTTCCATATTTATCATACATTTTCTGTAAGTCTTCAAATTGATATGTAAATCGGCATTGGTTTGCCGTGTTAACAATTAACATTGTTTTTCCACGATATGTTTCCATTGATAAAATTTCGCCATTAGGCTTCCGAACTAGATAATTATAAATGCTCATGCTATAATCCCCTTTTTCCATTCATTATAGTTGACTATTCTACCGTTCATCAAAGAATTTGCACAAAAAAACACCACCTCGCTACTTTGAACGGATGGCTGACTTATACTTCTTTTTATATTTAGCATCTTGTTCTTCATTAATTAAACGATGGGCAATATCTAATAATTTCGAGTCATTTGTTTGATCATATAGCTTTTTAAATGACATAATAATATCCTGACGAATAAGAGATGGCTGTTTTTCATCTATACATGTTTGAAATCTTTTAGCTAGATACGATACAACCAAATCTCTTTGTACTTGACCCGCCTGTCCAATTTTCCAAATCGCTTGTAATGCATGCCTTGCTGTAGCAGATTGTTCATCGTAAGTCACAGCCCAAATCTTTAAAAAATCCTCCAAGACCCTTTCTTCTGGATCACTTTTTGCAGCTAAAGCGCATAAAATTTGTGCAGCACGTGCACGAGAATAACCATTATTGTATGTAAGTGCTTTTATTAGCTGTTCCCAAACTGCATATGTCCAATCTACGGGTTCCTGCATAATTTTCATTAATTCCTCGTAAGATTCATATTGAATATCGCGATCATGCTCTGTTAGATTACTAAAAAGTTGCAAAATCTCTTTTTCCATAATTCATCCCTACCTTTATTGTTTCAGAACGTAATAAAATTTGATTTATGGTACACTTAACTTAATTTTTTTCGCAAAGAAGGTGAGTTTATGAATAAATTTAATGCTAGGAAATTGATTTTTCGGTTGATTGTGATAATATCCCTACTTCTAGCTGCTTATTTTGTTATCCCAGTGTCCATGCCTTTAATACTTGCTGGGATTAGTGCATTTTTCTTAGAACCCATTGTCATGTTCTTTAAACGGAAATGGAAAATGTCACGGAAAATAGCAGTTGCTTTTATTTACATAGTGAGTGTTATTGTTATATCTATTATTTGTTATCTATCCATTACACAAATAATGGCACAAATAATTTTACTATCTAAGCAAGCTCCCTATTATATTTCCAAGCTATCAGATATGTGGCTTCATATGCAAGAAAATATTTCTAAATACACAGAAGACTTTCCACCTGAAGTAAGTGCTTCGCTTCAAAAAACCACAATGGATTTCATAAAGAAAGTTGAAGAATCCTTTTTAAGCTTCTTTAATTATAGCAAAGTTTCTGCCTTCTTTTCAGAGATACCCAGCCTATTTATCAGTCTTCTCGTTTATATGATTGCGCTATTCCTATTTATGCTTGATTTGCCTAAGTTAAAGCAAATCACTTATAAATATTTAAAGCCCAATACAGCAAAGAAGATAAAAATTATTTTAAATCGCTTAAAAGATGCTACATTTGGCTATATGAAGGCTCACTTATTTGTAAGCTTTATTATTGGAGGCGTCACACTCATTGGACTGCTATTAATCCAACCGAAATACGCAGTAACAATGACGGTTATTATCTGGTTAATAGATATTGTACCATTCCTAGGCTCTATCATTATTCTAGCGCCATGGGGGCTTTACCACCTATTGATGGGAAACACCTCTATAGCTGTAAAATTATTCATCTTAGCTGCTATTTTACTTATTATTCGTCGAGTAGTCGAGCCTAAATTAATGGGAGACCATATCGGTTTGTCCACTTTACCAACATTAATTTCCATGTTCATAGGTCTACAGTTATTTGGTATTATCGGTTTACTTGTTGGTCCATTCGTTATTATTTTCTTTATTGCGTTGAAAGAGACAGGTGTCATCAAAGTAAATTTTAAAATTTAATATCAATCTAGTATGCAGGGAAATCTCTTTTCAAGAATAGAAGTAGTCGTCTTGTTTCTTTTGAAAGAAATGCAAAATAAAAAGGTCAATCTTTGTATATTTTTCTCTACAAAGATGACCTTTTTCTTATATCAACCGTCTATATAATAGTGAGGCCTATTGAATACGTCCAAAGCCTACTAAGTATTGATTCCACCAATCAAGTGACTCAATTACGACACCATTGTTTTGAGCGTCGATCATTGTGTTATTACCTAAATAAATACCTACGTGTGCAACCCCTGAACCATAGCTGAAGAACACTAAGTCCCCAACACGTGCTTCACCTGCTGAAATGCGTTGTGTTGCTAAATATTGTTGTGATGCTGTACGAGGTAAAGAAACACCCGCTTGCTTATATGACCATTGCACAAGACCTGAACAGTCAAAACCTGTTGATGGGTTGCTACCACCCCAAACATAAGGACGTCCTAGGAATTGTTTAGCTGTTGAAATGGCATCTCCTGAAGAAACAGTGCCAGCTCCTGACCCAACAATAATCTTTTGTGGTTCGCCTCCACCATTATTTTGAGTTGCTTGTATAACTGGTGTAGCTGCTTGAAGTGCACGTAAACGAGCTGCCTCTTCTTCAGCTGCTTTACGCTCTGCTTCTAAACGTTCTTCTTCTTGTTTCGTTGCAATTTCAGCTTTTAATGCAAGTGATTTCGCTTCGTTTTCAGCTTTCTTCACTTCCATTTCGCTTTCTTTTTGCTGAAGCTCTTGGAATTGTTTTTGAAGTTCCTTTTGTTTTTCATCTAATGTAGCTTTTTGTTGCTCTAAGCTTGCTTTATCTGCTTCCTGTTGATCCACTAATTCTTGGTCAGCATCCATTAATGTTTTTACCGCTACGACACGATCCATTAAATCTGCAAAGCTTTTTGCCTCAAGCACTACGTTTAAATAAACACCTACAGTGTTGTCTTGCGCTTGGTATGCAGCCATACGTTCACTTAAAATTTTTGAACGTTGCTCGATGCGTTTTTGTGTTTCAACAATACTAGCATCCACTTCTTTAATATCAGCTTGTACTTGTTTAAATACCTTTACTTTTGCGTCGATCTCTTGTTGTAGTTTCGTTAGTTCTTCTTGTAATTTTTTAATTTGTGCATCTATTTCTGCCTTTTTCTCAATCATTTGTTGAGATGTTTCTTCGGCATGTACTTCTGTTGGTTGAATTGTATTAAATAATAAGCCGCCAGCTAGTGCTAATGCTAGCACCATCGACTTACGCCATTTGTTACGCTTAGCCACGTTACCTTCATTTCCCTTCATCTATCAATTTCGCTCTCGATATTCTATGTAATCACTTGAACGATTTCTATTTTAATTAAATGTTCTTATATTTATTTTAGCCTTTTAAAGTTTAGCATTTTCTACATAACTTTTATACTATTTCATGTCTATTTAATACATTAGTAAAACTCGAAATATTTCTGTAACATTCGCCTATAAACTACATTATTCTACAAAACACATTTTTCTTCTACACAGGGAAACTATTAGCTAATTCGACATTAGACCCAGTAGATCTTTTGTAATGTTTTTGTAATATTTGAGGGTATCAAAGAAAAAAGGTAGGGAAAAAATTCCCTACCTATTGCTTCATTGACCTTAATGCTTGTATAGATAATCTCACTAACAAAATGGCACATAAAAATAAACCTAAATATGCTGCTGTGTTCAAATAGACCGCATAAGAATCATGGATAAATTGTGATATTGCTAAAAGAGCGACAGATATAATACCAAAAGTTATACCCACCAGCAGCAAAACAAATTGAGAAAACAAATGTGTAATAAAACGTGCATTATGCTCATCCGAAAAGACATCATGATGTAAAATGATTTTTCCGCTTTCAACTCGCTGAATGAGCTGATCGACTCTTCTAGGCATTTTACGCAAAGTCGGTATAAGCATAGATAATTCTTCTTGCAGCCGCTCCTTAGTTGCCATCGGTTCTTTAAAAGGTTTAAGGAAAGAGGCACGCATATATGTAGCAGAAAAATCCTTTGCCTCTGTAAAGATATCAAAACGTGAATCTATTACCCGTAATGTGCCATCTAACGTTACTAAGGAACGTAGAGCCAATCCCACCGCTGGATAAAATGCAAGTCCAAAATCTCTTACCACTGTAAACAGGGCGTGAATTAATTCTTCAGTAGGTATACGGTCAACATAGGAAATTTTCAGTAATATTTGGTCGATTGCCTGTTCCATTCTCGCACGTTCTGCATGATCAGCATTTTCCACTAATAATGTTAAGCCATCATATAAAACGCTTGAATCATTTAGTTGAATGCCCATCAAAAATAACTTTAAGCCTTCTTGCTGTGTTGCACCTAGACGTCCTACTGCGCCAAAGTCAAGTAAGACTGGTGTGCCATCTGATTCATCTATATGGATATTTCCTGGATGTGGGTCTGCATGAAAAATACCAGAGAATAGCATCTGCTCAAAAAATGAATAGAGGACGGTTCTTGCAAACTGCCTACGATCAATAGACAAACGATTAAATTCAGATGCCCCATCTGCCACACTTTGTCCACGAATATACTCCATCACAATAACATTTTCATTACTGTAAGGCGTAAATATTTTAGGAATTCGAACCTTGTAATCGCTTTTCGCCAGTGCATTCTTCACCTGTAGCGTATTACGTACTTCAATATCTAAATGAATCTCCTCACGTAGTCCATCTGCAAATCCCCCAGCCAACTCTCTAAAGCCCAATGATTCTGCCCAGGTTGATTTTGTGGATAGCCAATTAGCAAATTCCTCTAAAATTTCAAGGTCATCGCGCATAATACCTTTTACTTCTGGACGCAATAGCTTGACTACCACCTCTTCATAATCCTTAAGCCTTGCTTTATGCACTTGGCCAATAGAGGCTGCTGCAATGGGCTCCATTTGAAATTGGCTAAATATTTCGTCCATTGATTGCGGAAGAGACCTCTCTAAAATTTGTTTCACTTGCTCCTCTGATAAAGGCCTTACTCGGTGCTGAAGCCTTTCTAATTCATCAATAAAAATAGGTGTAAAAAGCTCTTTTCGTGTGGAAAGCACTTGGCCAAATTTAATGAAAATCCCACCACATTGTTCTAAAGTTGCACGCAAAGCAATTGCAAGCTCTTTTTCATTTTCTCGTTGCCTCGCATATTTAATCGTTTGTACGACACCATTTGTAACAGCAATTTTTAATACCTGACGCAGGCGTTTCTGCTGTCGCCAATAGCTACGCAATCGCAATAGTAAAGATTTTTGGCCGTGACGGCGATCTCCATTCGTAATGCCGCTAGGGTCAAAAAGCTCAAATACCAAATAAAGCAACATCGAAATGAGTAGCATACTACCGATCCAAATCAGTGTGCTTACCTCAGTTACTGTTTGCATCATCGTTTCTGATAAAAAATCTGTATGGCGCAGATAAGAATACCAGTATACAAAAGAGGTTAATGTCACACTAATAACGACTGACAGCACTCTTCGCACAAAATTAATATTCGAGCCAATTAATCGTCCACTTACAATATAAATCAAACCCGATACTATGAGGATTTGGGTTAAAAATTTCAAAAAGATCAACAGTGTCACCCCCTAAGCCATTTCCATTTCCTACTACCGTTAGTATAGCAAATTTGTGCACCAACTTTCTTGAACGAGGAACACAACAAAAAATATATTAGTTCTATACCTTGATAAAATACCTATAAGGGTATATTATTTATTTGTAGTATTTAAACTATATTATTCACCTATTTTCAGAAGCAAAACCTTCATTTAAATGCTTTTAAATACCCTAATAAGTATTTACTAAGAAAAGGAGTGTTTATCAATTGAGAAAAAAATTTTTAGTAGTAGGTGGCGTTGCAGGTGGTGCATCCACGGCGGCACGTATTCGTCGTCTCGATGAAAAGGCAGAAATTATTATGTTTGAAAAGGGGCCAAATGTTTCATTCTCTAATTGCTCTCTACCCTTCCATTTAAGCGGGATTGTTGAAGATAGCAACAAATTAATTTTAATGACGCCTCAAGGCTTTCAAACAAAATACAATATAGAGGCTCGTGTTCAACAAGAAGTTGTACGTATTAACAGAGAGCAAAAAACCATCACCATTAAGGATTTAAAAACGAATAGAGATTATGAGGAAAGTTACGATACGTTAATTTTATCCCCAGGGGCAAGTCCTATCGTCCCTGACTTAGAGGGCATTCATTCTAAGCACGTCTTTACCATTAGAAACGTGGCTGATATTGACCGTTTAAATCGGTATCTACAAGCAGAGAATGTACAGGATATTGCCGTGGTCGGCGGAGGCTTCATTGGTGTAGAGGTAGCAGAAAATTTGAAGCTAGCAGGCTTTAATGTCTCTCTAGTTGAATTTGGCCAACAAATTATGGCCCCTTTTGATTATGATATGGCTCAAATCTTACACAAGGAAATGACTGATAAAGGGGTTCAAGTTATTGTCAATGACGGCCTTGCAAAGGTTACACCAAATAATGTGACGTTGAACTCAGGCAAACATTTGAAAGCACAAGCAGTCGTATTAGCGATTGGCGTTCGTCCTGAAATCCACTTAGCCAAAGAAGCCGGGCTAACTATCGGTGAACTCGGAGGCATTCAAGTTGATGCTAATTACGTGACATCCGATCCTTCTATATACGCTGTGGGAGATGCGATTGAAGTATTCCATCAACTTACCCATAAAAAGACACGACTTGCTTTAGCCGGCCCCGCTCAGCGACAAGCTCGTGTTGCAGCTAATCATATGTATAACATCCCTCATCACAATAAAGGGGTTATTGGATCTTCAAGTGTACAAATTTTTGAACTCGCATGTGCGACAACAGGTTTGAACGAAAAAACAGCTCTAGCAAATGGCTTTCAGGCGAAAAGTGTTTATCTGATAGCTCCTGATAAAGTAGGCTTAATGCCAAATAGTAATCCTCTTCACTTTAAGCTCGTTTATGAAACACCAACGGGTAAAATCCTCGGAGCCCAAGCTATAGGTAAAGGCAATGCAGATAAACGAATTGATGTAATAGCAACCCTCATCACAATGGGCGGTACTTTAGAAGATTTAAAGGAGCTGGAGCTATCCTATTCTCCAATGTTTAGCACTGCCCGTGATATTGTTAATTTGGCAGCTCTTGTAGCTCAAAATCAATTACATGGACACTTCAAACAAGTAAAAGTTGATGAAGTGAGAACACTCATTGAAAATCAAGCCTACTTCTTAGACGTACGCGAGAAGAATGAATTTGAATCTGGTCATCTCCTTCATGCACACAATATTCCTCTAAGTGAACTTCGAGAAAGAATGGATGAAATTCCTAAGGATCAAGCAGTGTATGTGCATTGCCGATCCGGTCAGCGTAGCTATAATGCTGTTATGGCCCTTCAAAATAGCGGTTTTTCTAACGTCTTTAATGTAAGTGGGTCATTCCTTGGGATTAGCTTATATGAATATTTTACAGATATCACAACGAACAGAGATAAAATAGTAACTGCTTATAATTTTAAATAACTTAAAAGGGATGCCGATTATTAGCATCCCTTTTCTTCGTTAGTTTGTAGACAAAACTTTTTCCCAGTCAATCGTACCATTTTTAACTTGTTCACGTTTTTCCTTATCCATGATGTCATTTGGACGCCCGCCTTTTGGCCAGTCTTTTTCATGGTTTGCCCACTCTGGACGATCCTGTGATAAAATAAAGGCAGCTAAATCTGCAGCTTCTTGATCTGTTAAGGTCCCCGCTGCACCTATCGGCATATTATTTTGAATATAACCAGCCATTTTTGACATACGTGCCATGCCTGCGCCATCATTAAATGAATCATCTCCCCATAAAGCCGGACCAGTATTAGCACCAGTTCCTGCGCCATCAGCTGCATGACAGGCTATACAGGACTGTGCATAAAGCTCCTCACCATCTGCAACATTTGGAATCGGCACATTCTTCATATCACTAGTGCCCGCCCATTCACGTTTTGCTCCAATCGGAACACCTTCAGAAATATAAGCGAAATACGCCACCATAGCCTCTAGTTCATCACTATTCATTTCGAATTTTTTACCATTCATACTACGAACCATACAGCCATTAATGCGCTCTTCTATTGTAACCACACCACCTGAGCGTCCGATATACTGTGGATAATTTGCCATTACACCTACTAATGATGAGGCTTGCTCGTCATAGCCTGCACCAGCATGACAGCTTGTGCAAGATAATTGGTTGCCCACATATTCATCTGCCGCAACATGCGTGTTATTAACAAGTTCATAGCCATTTAATATTGCTTCTTTCATTGGACCATCTGGTACTTCTTCAATACTTGGCGGAGCATAGACCACTGACTGAGCAGCTGCTGTTGTTGGTAATTGTGTTTGCACTGTCGCTTCTTTCTCACTTACATTCGAATCAACTGTAATTTTGTCACTGACAAACGTCCCAACAAAAATGGCGCCTGCTAACAGTACTGTTCCTGCTACTCCTGCTACTATAGGTTTCATCTATAATACCCCCCTTTGTATTCTCACTTATATTTTAGCAACATAACAATTTATTGGATGTGATTTTTCTCACACTACCACAAAATAGAACCATTAAGATGATAAAAATGGTTAATTTATACATTTAATTTTGTTCTATAACACAGAAAACAAGACTTAATACCTCTTGCAGTATCCATATACTTCGAAACAAAAAAGCATCGAGTACAAATTCGCACTCGACACCTTTTAGTCTTATAGTTTACACTGTCCATCAGCACATGCTGATTCTCCATTACCATTTATCGTTACTGTTGGCTGAATCCCAGCTATTTCCGCAGCTTGATGCAAAGTCCGCACAAACACTTCATTCGGCTCAGCCCCTTTAATACCATAACGGTTTTCAAATACAAAGAACGGTACACTTTGCACGCCAAGTTGCTGTGCTTCATAGCGATCCTTGTCTAGCTCTTCACTAAAATCAGTTGAAGCTAAGATTCTCTCCGCTACTCTTCTATCCAAATCTAATTGCGCAATAACTTTTAATAAAAATTCATCTTTATTTAAATCTTCACCATCTTTAAAATAACCAGCCATTAGTGCTTCCGTATAAGCTGTCGCTTTGCCAAATTGCTGCGTCCATTTCGCTAAACGATGAGCCTTTTCTGTATGCGCTGTTTTCATCTTAGCAAAATCATAATGCAAACCAACTTCCGTTGCTCTCAAAGCTATACCTTCAACCATATCTTTCACTTCTTCTAGCGTGACATCATATTTTTTAGCCAGCGCCTCATAAAAAGATGGTGCATTCACTTTCGGATTATCTGGGCCTATTTGAAATGCTTTATATTCTATTTCTACTCGTCCTGTATAGCCTGCAATGTCAATTGCCCGTTCAAGTTCTCGCTTGCCAATATAACAAAATGGACATGTAAAATCAGAGAAGACTTCTATTTTCATTACCATACCCCCTTTATAATATATCCACCCAAATTTTAATAGCTGTTGCTAATATAAGAATCGCTAAAATAATTTGTAGGAATTTTGTATTTAACTTGCCCCCTATTCTCGCACCTAGAGGAGCAGCTATTAGACTTGATACAATCAAGATGAGCGCCGGGTAATATTCCACTTGTCCAGTCATTAATTTACCAATGGTACCTCCTATTGAGGAGATAAACGTAATAGCAAGGCTTGACGCAATAGTCATACGAGTAGGAATTCCTAAGACCACAAGCATGATAGGTACTAGTAAAAATCCACCAGCTGCCCCCACAATCCCGGAACCTATACCAACAACGAAAGCTAATAGGACCGCCAATGGTTTATTAAATGTAACAGCCTGCATTGGTTTATCATCAATTTGCTTTTTCGGTATGAACATCATCACAGCAGCAATTAATGCAAGAATTCCATAGACAATGTTAATACCTGACTCTGATAAAAATTTCGAACCGAAGCTACCTACAAAGCTTCCCATTAATATGGCGCTCCCCATATAGATAATAAGTGATTTATTTAAATACCCACCTTTGCGATAGACCCAAACACCAGAAAGAGCAGCAAAAAGTACCTGAATCGCACTAATCCCTGACACCTCATGTGCTGAAAAAGCCGCAAATCCTAGTAATGGCGGTATATATAATAGCATTGGGAAATTAATGATGGCACCGCCAATACCTAACATCCCTGATACAAATGAACCGAGAAAACCAATAAGTAAAATGGTTAAGATCCATGCAATATCCATTTATTTTTCCTTCTTTCTGGCTGTATTCAACAAAGTGAAAGGAGGGTTGTTCTACTGTAATAGACAACCCTCAATCAGCCCTATGCTTTCTGAATGAAAAATGTAATGACGCCAGCCTCTTCAGCTTGATCTAAAATGATATGACCTCCAGCTTTTGCCCAAGCAGGAATATCCGCTAAAGCTCCTTTATCTGTCACCTGAACTTCTAAAACTTCCCCAGACTTTAGGGTATCTATTGCTTTTTTTGTCTTCACAATAGGCATTGGACAAGAAAGGCCTTTTGCATCTAGTTTTAAACTTGATTTCATCATATTCTCCTTCGACTCGGCAAAGGTTGTAAGCGATTTTGCCGGTTCTTCTTGTTTTATATCTTCATGAAGGATGAGCGCCTTCAATTCACGAACTTTACATATAATAAGCATACATGCATACTCATTGCACTTTAGCATGTTTTATCGTACTGCACAGCGATTTGGTCCAATTTCCATTTCTGTTTGCTGATCTAACTCAGGTGTTATTTTCCCCATATTCACCTGACGAATTTCCTGATAAGCATTGGGTTGTGGAGGTAATTCATCTGTTACCACACGTCTAAATTCTGCTTCATCTTGAATATTTAATCCATGGTTTTGTACAAATAAATCCCCTAGTCGTCTTGCAACCGTTCCATCTTCATTCAGCTCATCAATAATCATAAAATGTGCTGGTAAGACAATAAGTTCATCAGACAATTCTCGATAACGCTTGTAAAGCGTGTCTCGTAAATCTCCAACCCAGTCATCAGCAAGGCCAGCTAAATCAGGACGTCCGATTGAGTCGATAAATAAAATATCTCCTGTTAATAAATATTTGCTGTCAACAACAAATGAAGTAGAACCTATTGTATGACCAGGAGAATAAATAGCTCCTACATCTATTTTTGATGCACCGATTTGAACAGTCGTTCCATCAACTAATGGTGTATAGTGGAACACAACTTCCTCAGCGTCCTTAGGTGGCAAATAATAGGTTGCACCTGTCATCTCTGCGATATGGCGCCCACCTGAAATGTGATCAGCATGTAAGTGTGTATCAAAAACATGTTTAATTTGGACATTTTTAAGTTCTGCAAAGTTTATAAACACATCTGTAAAACGTACAGCATCAATAATAGCTGCTTCACCTTCAGAAAGGACCATATAAGACAGACACCCCTTTCCTAAGCGAACAAACTGATAAAGCTCACCACCGCCTGTTAAATCACCTACTTTAATCGGCTCTAAATATTCACTCCAGGATTTCATACCTCCTGCTAAATAGGCAACCTCAATACCTGCCTCAGCTAACATTTCAGCGACCATTAAAGACGATCCTTCTTTTGCACAAACGACTAATACTTCTTTATCAGTTGGGATATTCGGTAAAATATTATCAATACCATCTAACAGTTCAAAATACGGTATATTTAAATACTCAAAACGATGGCCATCAATTTTCCAATCTTCGAATGCATCCGCATTACGAACATCTAAAATAAACAACTCTTCATTGTGAATAACCTTTTTAGCTACTTGTGACGCGCTCCATTTTTGAATTGACATCTCAATTACCCCCATCGGTATTATTTTTACGTTTTTTATAGCGGAGAGGGGTGCCCTCTCCGCTTTTATAGGTAGGTCACTAGAATGTAAGTGACGGTGCTGCGTCTTTCGCGAATTCTAGGAACGTTACAGCTCCACCCACTTCAATACCCTCGATGAAATCTTCAGTAGTTAAACCCATAACATCCATCGTCATCTGGCAAGCAATAAATTTCACACCTAATTCTTGTGCCATTTCCACTAGTTGAGGAATAGCTGGCACATTTGCTTTTGTAAACCCTTCAGCATAGTGTTCTGCTCCAGCGGGCATTGGTAATACATGCATACCTTGCTTATGAATTAGATTCAAACCTTCAAATGTAAAGAAGATAGCTACCTCTTTCTCAGAAGCTGCCGCAGCTGTTGCGATATTAAATACCTTATACGCATCAAATAAACCACCGTTACTTGCAATGATTGCTACTTTGTTCGACATAATAAAATTCCTCCAATTTAAATATTTTTTGTTAAATCGCCTGACCACGATGTCATTCCTGGTAAGACGTTAAATACTTTCGTAAAACCACGTGAAGCCAGCTTTTGCGCAGCCATGTCACTTCGTTTTCCAGTACGACAAATAACATAGATCTCCTGCTCTTTATCAAGCTCAGAAAGTCGCGTCTCCAGTTCGCCCATTGGTATCGATTTTGCTCCCGCAATATGCCCAAAAGCGAATTCCGCTTCCTCACGTACATCTAGAATTAATCCTTTACGACTTGTGATTTGCTCTAAATCAATTGTTTGATCAAACGTCATTTCTTCAATTTGGTCGTTTGTACATTTACGAATATAATGTTTCATTACACCATCATCTTCTATAGTACCAATATACTGATGACCTACAGTTTCAGCCCATGCCGCAATATCAGCTTTTGATCCTTTATCTGTCGCAGCTACTTCTAAAACTTGACCATCTACTAAATCAGCCATCGCTTTTTTTGTTTTCACAATCGGCATCGGGCAAGAAAGGCCCTTGGCATCTAGCTGAAAATCCGCCTTCATACTTTCCATAACCTCCATATACCTATAAGGGTATTTTTTTATTCAAAAAAATATAGATTTAATCTATAACTGTACTTTTCCCTCCCAAGCTAACATACCACCAATCATATTAGTTACATTAAAGCCATTACTTTCTAATATTTGAGTAGCCCGAGCACTACGTCCACCTGATCGACAAACCATAATATACGACTCTCCCTTATTTAATTCAGGTAGTCGAAACTCTAATAAACCTAGTGGGATATGAATAACGCCTGGAATGCGACCAGCCTCTACTTCATCTACCTCTCGCACATCAATAAGATTCAACTTCCCACCTTGCTCCATAATTTGCTGAACTTCTTTGGCTGTAATTTCTTTCACCTTTTTCTCCTCCTAGTATGCACTCATTCCACCACGAACATTAGAAACACGATCAAAGCCTTGCTTTTTCAGTTGCTTACAAGCCTGACTACTTCGCATGCCACTCTGACATATAACTACGATCTCTTTATCCTTCGGTAGGTTTTCAAAGTTCGATCCAAGCGGAACATTTTTAAATTGCGAAATATGCCGACCTTTATACTCAGCAGGCGTGCGTACATCGATAAATATCTTATCCTTATCATTCAGCATATCTTTTAATCGAGCTGTAGAAATTGATTGAACGCCCTTCACAGGCTTCATTCGCCAAACGAAAAAGGCTGCCACAAGCACAATAATAATCCATATTTCCATATGATCAGTCCTCCTTTTTATACGATTGTGGGTATATTAAGTTATCGACTTTTCACGACCAAATCCATCGCCTCTTGGATAGCAGCATTCATTTTTTCAGCATTGCCTTCAGCAGTCGATACACAATCTAATAAATTTTCACTTACAATGACACCGATCGTCCGGTCAACAGCAGAACGCACGGCAGATAGCTGTGTAATCACATCTTTACAACTTTGATCTTCTTCCATCATGCGTAAAATACCGCGCATTTGACCTTCCATACGTTTCACACGATTTGCAGTGTTTGAGCCATACGCCATTCTGTTATGCCCCCTTTCAAACGATAGATTGAACTTCCTTACGAGTTTTATATTATACCCCTATAGGTATATTGTCAATATAAAGCTTCAATCTTTTTTAAGATGCTGCAATTGCAAGGCATAATGTTCTCTATATTGCTTAAAACTCATCTATCTGCTTCCTTATTATTCAACAAAAAAACCCTACTACGAGTTATTACTCATAGCAGGGAGTTTATTTTTTATTTAGCTAATTGCATGGCCGGTCCAAAGAATTCATAGTGAATTTTTTCATCTTTCACGCCAATTTCCTGTAAATTTTTAATAACCGCTTCCATAAAGCCTACAGGGCCACATACATATACATCTGCATTATCAGCTACTTTTTCAGCCAGCAATTCTTTTGTAATAAGCTTGTCTTCATCAGAGTATAAAGCTGTATAGGATGCATTCGGTAATACGTTTACTTTCCCTTGAATATCATCGCTGAACGCTACAACCTTCTCATTACGAGCACATTGGATAAAGTTCACTTCATTCTCTGCATTATCATTTAAAGATTGCAGCATACTGTTTAAAGGTGTTACACCAATACCGCCACTTACAAATGTAATTGGTGCAGCCGTTTCTTCTAATACAAATAATCCAGCTGGAGCACTTACATCTACTAAATCACCAACTTGTAAGTGATCATGAATATAATTTGATACTTTACCATTTGGCGTATGGTCACTTTCACGTTTCACCGAAATACGATAGCCATCTTCTGCACTCGCTTGTGATAGTGTATATTGACGGTTCATTAAATACTCTTCTCCCGGCACTTTCACTCGAATAGAGATGTATTGACCTGGTTCATAAGTTGGTAGTGGTGATCCATCTTCATTTACAAAATAAATAGAAGTTACTAAGTCACTTTCCACAACTTTTTTCGCCACTTTTAATGGTTTAAATAGACGCCATCCACCATTGTTCTCAGTTTTTTGGTATAACTCTTCTTCTACTTGAATGAAAATATCTGCGATAACGCCATATGCCTCGGCCCATGCACCAATAATGTCATCAGTTGCTGCATCACCAAGTACTTCTTTAATCGCTTTTAATAAATTTTCACCCACGATTGGGTAATGTTCAGGTAAAATTCCTAAACTACGGTGTTTATGTGCAATAAGCATTACTGCTGGTAAAATTGCTTCTAAATTTTCAATATGAACTGCTGCAGCGTAAACAGTATTAGCTAATGCTGTTTGCTGACGGCCTTGTTCTTGGTTCGTGTGATTAAAAATATTTAGTAATTCTGGATGAGCTTGAAACATATTTTTGTAAAACGTCTTTGTGATTTCAACACCATGAACTTCTAATACAGGTACTGTTGCTTTAATAATTTGAATTGTTTCTTGTTTTAACATATCGCTTACCATCCTTTCGTGATTACAATATAACGCTTTCATTCTCTTAAAGCAATATATAAAATACATCTTTAACAAAATAGACATATTTGATGTATTATAAATACATCTTTAAAAATAGGTTGAAGATATTATACTTCAATGTAAAAATGCTATAATTATTATGAATTATAGAAAGTAGGGTGTTCGGATGCGCTTAACTTTATACACGGACTACTCTCTGCGCACGCTTATTTATTTAGGCGCAAAGGAAGATGGTCAATTATCAACTATTCAAGAGATCTCAGATGCTTATAATATATCGAAAAACCATTTAATGAAGGTGACACACCAGCTTGGATTATTAGGTTACATTGAAACAATTCGTGGACGCGGCGGTGGTATTCGCCTTGCTATCGATCCAAAAACCATTACCATCGGTGAAATTGTTCGTCATACAGAAGAGGATTTTCATCTTGTAGAATGTTTCGATAAAGAGAATAACCTATGTAAAATAGCTCCAGAATGTCAACTAAAAGGTGTACTGTATGAAGCTTTGCAAGCCTATTTGAACGTGTTAGATCAATACACCTTGGACGATTTCCTTCATTCTAAGGAAAAATTAATGGCGCTACTACTCGGTAAATAAAAATACCCGCTCAACATTTGTTGAACGGGTATTTTTTTATGAAGTTGCTTATAATTGTTTTGTAAAGAAAATCATATCCAATGCACGAATACCATTTTCATAAATTGGTTCTGGGTAATGACTGAAGAAATCCTTTTCAATAGCCTCCATGCGAAAGCCTGCTTTTTGATAAAAAGCGATATTATCAATACTTGAGTTCGCCGTTCCAACCAACACTACCTGATAGCCTTCCTTACGGCATTTTTCAGTAAGTTGTCGTAATATCTCTTTGCCCATTCCCTTCCCTTGGTACTTGGTTTCAATAGCAATATTCTTCAATTCAATTGTAGTGTCAGATTGAGGAATGACTAATGCCACTCCCACTAGCAGTTCTCCACAATTAATTTTATATAATGTACCCTTATCTAAATATTTTCGAACCGCCACTTCACTTTCATCCGCTAATAAAAGCTGAGGTAAAAAAGCTTCTCGGTTCCCTTCTACCTTTTCTAGGGATGTTCGATAACGGACATAATCTTCTCGTTCAAAAACATTTAACACACATGGTTGCTTTTCCTTCACTTCTAACCACGAATGCTCCTCAGGATAATCCTTTTCCACTCCTAATCGAACAAAAGGTAGCTTTTCTTGTGCTTTCTGCGAACGGATATTAACCTTTCGGGCTCCTGCAAATACACGTGATAATCCCAGTTCAAAAAACGCAATATCTAAAATAGCCGTTTTTGCTTCAAGATTATAGCCCTTCCCCCAAAATTGATAGCCAAGCCAAGAGCCGATATGACAGCTCTTTTTATGATGGTCTATAAACATCAGAGATGTAACACCAATGACTTGCCCCTCCTCATTTAAAACCACACGAGGAACGGTTTTACCTTCTTCTTCGTCTATACGTTCACGCTTAATAAAATGAATCGTGTCTTCTACCTTGCCAGCAGGTAAGCCAAGGGCATCACGAACCTGCGGCATAGAAGACAACGCATGCATAGCCTCGGCATATTTGATATCGTGTCTCACTAAAGTTACCGTCATCTTCTATTCTCCTTTATTTCTGTTAACAATACATTTTCTTTATTGTAAAGCTTACGAAAAACTTTTTCATCGATTGGAATATCCATAAGACGTAATAATCTTTGTAGCCTTACAAACTACTTTAAATAAAGGCAACAAAAACTACAACCAAACGAGTTATAAAAAAGTTTACTTTATTAATGCTTTTATTATTTCTTTCTATAAAAGGTCAACTGTATTTTATGCATAGTCATTTTGCAACATTTCATTATAAAACACTTATTGTAAAATATATAATATTTACCATTAAATTCACAACACGGTATTTTTGTAACGTTATTATTTATTGGAATTTAATTCAAAATTAAGAAGAAAACTAAAGAAGTATTTTGGTAAGTTAGCTTCTGTAGTCTTAGTTACAACTATTGTCGGTGGTGGATTCAGTATCAATGCTAGTGCTTCTGAATTAGAAACAAATGCAATTACATACGTGATTCCCGCATCAGCTTAAGAAGAATCAATTAACTCAACAGATGAATTTAAAGTTACTGTGACTTTTGTGCCTGCTTATGAATATAACAACACTCGAGAACGGCACGTTAACACATATGTTGGCTCTAGAATCGCGTTGAATTATCATCATTGGTCAATTTCGAAAGGAGAGAGTTGTCAATGTAGGGAACGCTGTAGTACAAGCACTACTTGGTACTTATTATTTTTATATAAGAGGATAGTTTGAAGTACTAAAAAGTAAAGAAAGTGAGCTTTGCCTCACTTTCTTTACTTTTTTATTCTTTTGAGTTAATTGGTATTGTTATTTCTAGCTCTGGAATGTATTGAATCTTCGGGTCTCCGTTTTCATCCAGTTGGTATGATCCCTCATCGTCATAAAGATGAATATACGGTTTGATTGTAATAGCTTTTGGTAAGGTTTCAAATGGATGTAGCCGTAAATCCATTATGAAATCGCTATTTCCTTTATTTGTCTCACGTCTACCATTGCCATTAATTAGTTTTAGTTCATGCCCTTGTTCATCATAAACTTCGATACTTATTCCTTCCCGAAAATCTACAGAAGTTGATTTATCAAGCAAGGCTATTCTTGTCGTAATACTAGTTGTAATAGGAGTTAGCATAATTTGTTCAATAGTAAACTGATTATTTTTATATTTTCTACTTATATTAGGTTGTAGGTTTACATTGTTACCAATATCACTCACTGGAATATCCATTTTAAATGGCTCAGAAATCCCAGTTATTGTAGCAGATAATGTCAAATTAAATTGCTTTGGGAAAGGGCTTCCACCTTGATTTTTCAAATCTGCAAATTCAAATATTGCGGAATTATTATCCTTACTTAGTTGTCCAAAAACACCACTAAAATTATTCAGTGGTTCACCATTTAGTAAAAATTCAATATTACTAATTTGCTCTGATAAACTTTCTTTTGAATTATCACCTTCTTTATGATGGCGTTCAATCCCAATTGCAACACGTGTACCGTCATACACTACTTCTGTTACATTTAATGTAAAGCCTTCATGCGTAACGCTTATATTCAATTTTGTTGAGAGTCCCTTTTCATCTGCGGCCTGTAGACCAAGATCCCTTGTAAATTTAAAAACAGATGATAATAAAGGCACTTCTTTCATCGTAGCAGCCATCGTTGGTGAAATTAAACCTGTAACAATAATCAAACTAAAAATCATTGCTGCGGAGACGGTAATCATCATGACTCTTTGACGTAAGTTCTTACGAGTTTTAAATTTTTCAGACGGCTTTGTATCACGGCTGCTTTCATATTTGTCCATTGTCCGACTTACTAAATCCACTTCCACAGGTGTTTCCCGAATAAACCTTTCTATCTGAGTTAACTCCTTATCCTCCAATTTTGAACGAGTGTCCATAAATATCCCCTCCTAACATATTTTCCTTCATCAATTTTTTACGTAATCGTTCATACTTTTTTCTTACTGTGGCTGCTTTCATATCCATAATGGCAGCAATTTCATCAAAGCTATACTCCTCAATAGAACGAAGTAATAAAATCCTTTTTTCATCTACATGTAAGTTTTCCAATAGCCTATGCACCATCTCATCATATTCAGGTATCGGAGCTTGCGTCTGCTTCACCTGTTCTTGCTTCAGATTTAGCCAAAATTTATAACCCTTATTTTTGGCTTTAATGACATCAATACAATGATGGTGGGCAATTTTATAAAGCCATGCTGACAAGGAAACCGTATAAGAAAATCTATGAATATTTTCTAATCCCTTAATAAAAATATCTTGTGAAGCATCCTCCGCCTCCTCTTTGGTTCCTAGCATATAGTAACAATAAATATAAATTTGCTTTTGAAAACAACGAATGATTTCTGCATAGGCACGCGTGTCACCTGATTGAACTTGCTCCACAATGGATTGAATATCTATATCAGATCGCTCTTTTGATGGATCTCGTGTAGTCAATGTTGTCCCCCCTTTCCAATCTATATAACTGAAATCAACAGCCATTTGTGACACACTATAAAAATTTTTTCACAAAAATAAAACGCTTAAGGGTGTCCTAAGCGTTTGAGTCTCACTATTTTATTTTGTAGCTTGTTATAAATCCTTTAATAATCGGGATAAATACTCCTATCAATATAATGGGCAGGAACCACCAGCCTAATGAATTTACCTCACCAAGACCAATACGAACCATCTGAATCGATATAAAGGCAAATAAGATGAGACAGATATTTTTTACTTGATTTAGTATTTTTCTGCTATTCAAATAAAATGATTCTACATTACTTTCATCCAAACGTGACGGATAATTATGCATATGAGGTGCTTTTTCTAGCAGGCCCATTAGCATCCATAAAAATAAACCGATGAATGGAAGAATAAATAATTCTATTTTTGCGCCCCAGCGATCAACCTCACCCATCCCATTGAAGTGACCAGGTATTTCATCAGGCAACTTACCCCATGCCAATATAATATAAAAGATGGATAAAATAAATATACTACCACCAATATAGTCCCATATCTTTTCTGATCTTGTTTTAGGTAACTTTAAAATTGGCCTATACATTTTCTCCACCCCTGTTTTTTTCCTTTACTGCTTCTACGTTATGACTACTATTAAAGTTTCAAAATTTATGAAAATTGACTTAATATTCAATATGCACCATTAATTATCCCTATTATTAGTAGCATTATAGCGATAAAATCTACTTTTTTTATTACTTCATATATAATTAATACCCATTTTCAAACTACTAATTACAGTAGAAATACTCATAATACTTTGTAAAATTCATATAATCTGATATAAATGATATATATACATATTTCATTATTTTGTAACATTTCTACTAAATACTGAGAAAGGATATTTCAACTATGCGATTTACTATCTACAAGAAATTATTACTCGGTTTTTTTATAGTTATTTTGGTACTCGTTACAACAATCGGCTTAAATATAAAACAGCTCGATTCTGTCAATAAGACCTATCGTACATTACTGGAGGAACAAACTACTAAATCTATAAGTATTCAGGAATTACGGGTGATTGCAAAACAGGAAATTGTCAGCATGCGAGGCTACTTACTACTTGGAGACAAACAAAACTTTCAAAGTAATCAAGCCTCACGCGAGGAATTCAAACAAAAATCAGAAGAATTAATGGCTACTTTAGATTCAGAAAAATCAATTAAGATGCTTGAAGCTATTAATAAAAGTGAGCAAAATGTTCAACAATTTGCAGATCGTATGTTTGAATTAAAAGCTGCTGGAGAAACAGAGAAGTACGAAAAATTGGATAGTACTCAAGGACGCTTAATTATTAAACAATTCGACGAGCGTGTTGAAAACCTTTCTAATTATCAAAATGAATATGTAGAAGGTAAAATGGCTGCTACATCCAATCAAATTCAAGACATCAAGCTCCAAATGATGCTTCTTGGAGTCTTTGCTGTTGTCATAAGTCTGATAATTGCTATGGTTGTTGGTAGTCTAATGTCTCGTCCAATTAACGGTATGGCTAAGGCTGCGAAAAAAATAGCTGAGGGTGACTTAACAGCTGAACAAATTCGTATAAAGAATCGTGATGAAGTTGGTGATTTAGCGCTTGCGTTTAATCAAATGGCTACAAATTTAAAGGATTTAATTACAAATGTTCGCCAAAACACTGTACAAGTAAGTGGCTCTGCTGCTGAGTTAACAGCTAGTGCAGAGCAAACTATACAAGCTACAGAACAAATCACTTCTTCTATTCAAGAGGTTGCTAGTGGCTCAGAGGCTCAAGGGAAGAACGCAACTGAAAGCTCAGAAGCAATGAAAAACATGACAAAGGGTATACAACAATTAGCTTCTACTACTGCTGCTGTTTCTGAACTGGCAATCGAGACAAATTCAGAGGCTAAGAAAGGAAATGATTCTTTACATCGTGTTATCTCTCAGATGACAACAATCAACACGGCTGTTTTAGAGTCAGCAAGTGTTGTTAAAAACCTAGACGGGCATTCCATTGAAATTGGCAATATCATTGGTATTATTACTGATATTGCAGAACAAACAAATTTATTAGCACTTAATGCTGCAATTGAAGCAGCCCGTGCAGGCGATCATGGACGCGGCTTTGCAGTCGTTGCAGATGAAGTGAAAAAGTTAGCAGAGCAATCAAAAAAATCCGCTGAGCAAATCGCTACCTTGATTTCTGAAATACAGCAGGATACAAACCGTGCTGTAACGGTGATGGATACTGGAACTCAAGAGGTTCAAATTGGTATGCAAGTAGTAAAGGTAGCAGAAGAAGGTTTCTCTAAGATTGTTGAGCTGATTGAGCAAGTATCCATGCAAATCCAAGAAGCAACGACTGTTTCAGAGGAGATGTCCTCTAGTGCAGAGCAAATTTATGCTTCCTTTGATGAAATTGCAACTATTGCCCAAATGTCCTCATCTAATTTACAAAATGTTGCATCTGCTTCCGAGGAACAATTAGCTACTATTGAAGAAGTAGCAGCTTCAGCAGCAACACTTTCAAATATGGCAGAAGAACTTCACACGCAAGTCTCTCGTTTTAAGGTAGAATAAAAGACTGCTCGTTTTCTTTAGGCTTATGGCCTCTAGAAAATGAGCAGCTTTTTCATGTTTTATGTATTTCTATTTGCTATGTTTCCGCTATACTTTTCGCTTAACATATCAAGCATCTTAATTACAGCTGCTTCCTCGCTCGCAACATGTAAAGAGGCCATTTCACGTACCTGATGCCCTCCTACACAAACACTTTCCTTAGCTTTCAAAAACATGGAAGCATCGTTTGCATCATTGCCAAAGGCGATAAACTCCCCTGCCTCAACACCCAATTTAGATAAGCCATTCCACTTGTCGATGCCATAAGGGCTTATGTCCACAATATTTTCTGATGTATGCTCATATAGACAAACAGGAAGCTTTTGCAGCTCAGACAATACAGCATCAAGATAATCTCCAGGAAATAAAACAACTTTTACTATGTCTCTAATATCCTCTAAGGCTACCTTTTTAGCTGCTTTTAAAGGGTCTATATTTTGGTAAATTGGATGATCCTCACTACCTGAATAAGCATAATCCCAATGACTATCTACTAGATAGGGTAATTGAAAGGCTGTGATAACCTGGCGAATTGCCTCAGCTACTTCTGTAGTAAATGCTGTTACCTCAATTGTTTCACCATCACGAGCAATAAATGCACCATTCCCACCTACCATTGGATATTTTCTCATCGTTTCCGGTAATACAGGTAGTAGATCACGTATCGGTCTGGCTGAGGCAAAAATGACTTCATGTCCAAGCCGTCTACATGCCTCCAAAGCATTAGTGATCTCTTCACTTAATGGCTTACCTTTAAAACAAATAGTACCATCTAAATCAAAGACAAATTTCATGATTTACCTACCTTTCATATGCTAACTCACCACATAATTATCTCACAGAAAAATACATTTATTAGTGCTTTCAACTACATTTCACTAAATATCAAATATTTAATAAGATAGTCAATACTTAAGACAGAATTAAATAAATTTTTAGAATATTATTGACAGGAAGTTAATATCCAAGTAATATTGCTTTCAACAACACATTGCAGGCCAAGATTGGAAATAGTAAAAGTGGTTGTGTACTTGTAGAGAGCCGATGGTTGGTGTAAATCGGTAGGCACACATTTTGAACTCGTCCATGAGCTACTCCCTGAACTTTTCAGTAAGGGATGTCGGTTTCCCCCGTTAACAGGATAGACAGTGATAGCTGTCGATAAGGGGACTTTTTCTATATAGAGAAGGTCAATTAGAGTGGTACCGCGAGCATAAACTCGTCTCTATTTTTACATAGAGACGGGTTTTTTTATTTTTTAATGACTTATTGGCCTAAGTGTAGATTTTAGATACTAATCACTAAAAAGGAGTGTTTGAAAATGGGAAGAAAAATTTGGGTGTTTGATACAACTTTACGTGATGGCGAACAGGTGCCTGGAGCAAAGCTAAATCTTTACGAAAAAGTAGAGATCGCACAGCAGCTGAAAAAATTGGGTGTCGATATTATAGAGGCTGGATTCCCCGCTTCCTCTCAAGGTGATTTTGATGCCGTCAAAGCTGTAGCTGAAAAGGTTGGCAATACAAACGACATTATGATTACAGCATTAGCACGTGCTGTAAAGGCTGACATTGATGCTGTCTATAACGCTGTGAAATATGCTCAAAACCCGATGATTCACATGGTACTTGGCACATCTGATATTCATGTAGAGAAAAAATTCAGCAAGTCAAAAGATCAAATTTTACAAATTGGCGTGGATGCTGTGAAATACGCTAAAACATTATTGCCGCAAGTTCAGTATTCCACAGAGGATGCCTCTCGTTCAGACTTTGAATATCTTTGGAAAACAATTGAAGCTGTTATGAGAGCTGGCGCAACGATGATTAACGTTCCTGATACGGTAGGCTTTGCAGAGCCAGAGGAATTTGGCGAAATGATTTTTAAATTAAACGACCGTATGAAAAACTTAGATGATAGCGTTCTTTTAAGTGTTCATTGTCACAACGATCTTGGAATGGCAACGGCTAATACGCTAGCTGCAATTAAAAATGGTGCAGATAAGGTAGAATGTACAATCAATGGTATCGGTGAACGTGCAGGTAATGCTGCATTAGAAGAAGTTGTCATGGCACTTAAAACTCGTGGCTCCGTCTACAATGCAGAAACACGTATTAATACAAAAGAAATTATGAATACTTCACGTCTTGTTTCTAGCTTTATGGGCTTAGATGTACAGGTCAATAAAGCCATTACAGGAGATAATGCATTTGCCCATTCTTCTGGTATTCACCAAGATGGTTTGTTAAAATCGCGTGATGCTTATGAAATCGTCCATCCTGAGGATGTAGGTCTTGATGATATGGAGCTAGTACTAACAGCTCGCTCTGGTCGCCATGCAGTGAAAAATGCTCTTGAAAAATTAGGGTTTACTAATCTTTCAACAGAGGAGTTTGAGGGCATTTTTGAAGGGTTCTTAAAGCTAGCCGATGCAAAGAAAGAAGTATATGATCACGACTTATATGTTATTGTTGAAAGCTATTATGAAAAACATGATGCCAACAATAAAAATGCTACACATTATAGTGAGCAATTCTTTGATTTTGATGATCTACAAGTCGTCAGCAATACAAGCTTCCCTTCTGCAAGTGTTAAGGTCCGTAAAGGCGGTGAAGTATTTAAAGCTAGTGCAGTAGGCTCTGGCCCAATTGATGCTCTCTATTCAGCCATTGCAGAAATTACAAATATGGATGTAAAACTAGTGGAATATAATATCAATAGTGTTTCACGAGGCAAAGAGGCTTTAGGTAAAGTAAAAATTACGATTGAGCATGAAGGCGAAAAGTATATTGCAAAAGCAGCAGATACTGATATTCTTAAGGCAAGTGCATTAGCCTATATTAATGCGATCAATAGCATTGTAGTGACAAAATTAACACCTGTTATGAATTAAATGAAACTAGCAAAGCAGTATGGCTCTTCCGCCATACTGCTTTTTCAATCCTAGTGACTATCCCTAACTAGTTTTTGATATTCCTCATCGATTCGTTCAATATCCAGACGTTCAAATAATGGTGTCACCTCTTGAATGACTTTAGGCAGATCTACTTGCTCATGCCACATCATTTCATTTATACCTAACATATTTCTTACTTTCTTTGCTGAAAACGGTAAGAAAGGATGCAGCAGCTGTCCTAAATTCCCAATGATATAGACGCAAGTTGCTAATGTACGATTACCTGCCTCTATGTTTTCTTTTACCTGTAGCCATGGCTGTTGTTCATCAAAATAACGATTAGCTCCGCGAATATACTCAAAAATGGACTCTAATGCCTGTTTGAAATGACCACCTTCAATAAGAACGCCCGCTTCATTAAACAATTGTACAGTTTGTTTTCGAATGTCGCTGTCCACCTCCGCTTGTGGCACCTGACAAGCAAATGATTTCTCAATAAACTTCAAAGTACGGTTTACAAAATTACCATAGGCTCCGAGTAGTTCACCATTATGGCTATAAATAAATTCCCGCCATGAAAAATCAGTATCACGATTTTCTGGCGCATTCATCGTTAAGAAGTAACGAATAGAGTCCGCATCATAACGACTTAAAATATAAGGAACCCATACAGCCCAATTCTGGCTAGTAGATAATTTGCGCTTTTCTAATGTTAAATACTCATTGGATACAATATGGGTAGGTAATGCCTTAGATCCAATTCCCATTAAAATGGCTGGCCATATAACTGTATGGAATGGAATATTATCCTTCCCATGTACATAGTATGAAATGGTCTCTTCATTCCATAAATCTTCAATGGCTATTTGATGCTCTTTTGCCCATTCCAAGCTTGCTGTTAAGTACCCTGCTACAGCTTCTATCCATACATATATTTTTTTCCCTTCAAAACCTGGCACTGGAACATCTATGCCATTCGGTAAATCTCTTGTTACTGCTCGGTCGGGAACTCCCTCTGCCAAGTATCGCTCCGTTAACCCTAAAGCATTGTCACGCCAACGTTTCTCGACTTTCGCTTGTGCTAAATAAGACTCCAACCTTCCTTGAAATTGACTAAAGGTAAAATAAAAGTGCTCAGTTTCCCGAATAACAGGTTCGTTCCCACAAATTTTGCAGCGCTTATCAATTAAATCTAGTGGGTCTAAAATTTCTGAGCAGTTATCACATTGATCTCCCCTTGCTTTCGCTCCACAATTTGGACAAAGTCCCTCGACAAATCGATCTGGTAGGAATTGTTTATCCGTCTCACAGTAAGCCTGTTCAATTTTCTTTTTGTATAAAAAATTGTTGGCCAGTAGCTGTAAGAAAAGGGCCTTAACAGATTCATGGTGGTGCTCCGCATCCGTTCTTGTGTACAAATCATAGGTAAATCCTAAATCATGAAAGCATCTAGTAAACTCATCATGATAGTGATTAGCTATAGCCTCTGTCGTTGTATTCTCTTGTGCGGCACGTATAGAAATGGGTGTACCATTACAATCACTGCCTGATACATATAAAACCTGCTCGCCTTTTTGTCGGTAATATCTAGCCAAAATATCACCTGGTAATAATGCGGCAACATGCCCTAAATGCAAAGAGCCATTTGCATACGGCCAAGCGCCTCCAATAACAATCGTCATTCTAAATTGCTCCCCTCACAGAAAAAATAGTAAAAAAAAATCGCCCTAATCAAATCTGATTAGGACGAGTATACCCGTGTTACCACCTATATTTACAAATAGCTCACACTATTTGCCTCTATCAGTACGTCTTCACTCAAAAAGAGATACTGCTGCTGTTGTAACGAGTGCCCATCTCGTCGTAATCTACTGGCTAAAAAGCTTTCGGTACGAAGCTCAAAGGTCATTTTCAAAAGGGTTCATTTACCTCATTTCCACCAACAGAGGCTCTCTACAAAATGCTAATCCAATTTACTTTTCCTTCTCCATGCTTTTTCTATAGGATTTGGCATTATTTTACGCCTTCTTGTGAGGAAATGCAATGACTGTTATAAAAGCGTCCTTTTTTTGATTCACTTTCTTGAGTTAATCTAATGTAACCTTTAGCAAATCAGTTAAATCATCAATTACTATATCTGCTTTTTCTAACTCCTTGTCTTGTGCAAAGTCAAAGCGAACACCTATTGATAGTAATTGATTGTCCTGTGCAGCTTGGATATCCGAAGAACGATCTCCTACCACTGCTCCGTAATCAATTTTATTTTCATCTACAACTCTTTTGACCAGATCCGATTTATGCCCACTTGCAATGGCTTGAATGCTATAGATTCCCTTTATAAAACGCTCCAACTGATAGGTTTCGACGATTGCTTGTAAATAGTCAACCTGTCCATTACTCGCTATGTATAACGGATAATTCTCTGACAATGTTGCAAGGGTATGTTCAGCGTTTGGATACAATGCACCTTTATGTCCACGTATTTGCTCAATCAGCTTTACATGGAATAATACATTGCTCTCTTCTCGTATCTCTACCGCATGCATAGGACATAATGTTTCCCACACAACAGGTAAAGGAACCCCCATTATTTCTCTATATTTTTCTATCGGTGTTTCTCCCTGCCAAAGCCCATTTGTCCGCAGCACATCGAATGTTGCATCGAGCGCAGGCTCTAAAATAAGATTGGTTTGAAATAATGTTCCGTCCATATCAAAAATAAACGCTTTATTCATAAAATCACTCCTTAATTAGTTATCAAAAAACGCCATATGCTGCTTTTCTTGCTTATAATAATCCAAACGATCCTGCAAAGTTCCTGTATGAAATTCAAATTTATGACCATCAGGATCTGTAAAGTAAATCGATTTTTTATCCTTTTCATCTCTTTGCCGACCTGCTAAAATATTGACCTTTAGCTGCATCAATCTGTCATACATCTTATCAAAGTCATCCTCAGCGATTGTGAAGGCAATGTGTGTATAGGAATGATGGATGTCATTACGTGGTATATCCTTTTCTACATTAAGAGCTAGCCACAGCCCATTTACATCAAAATAGGCTGTGCTGTTCCCCTTTACTAGCAACTTGGCATCGAATACTTTTTCATAAAAAGTGATGGATTCCTCTAAATTAGAAACTGAAAACAATAAATGATTGATGTTTTGAATTGTCATGGCTGTGCTCCTATTAATTATTTCTTCCCCTTTTTCATTCCCTTGGCTATTTGCTTCCACTTGCGCTGCTCCTCAAGTTTTGCTTGCATATTTGTTTTGCGCTCCATATAAGCCAATTCTCTTTGCAGCTTAAAATAGCTTTGTAGACGATATTGGTCCAAGTCCCCATCTACAATAGCTTGCTGGACAGCACAATAAGGCTCTTTTTGATGTGTACAATCACGATAACGACAAGCTGTTGCTAGTTCCTCAATATCTTGAAAGCTAGAAGCTAAACTATCCCCTTGATCCCACAGTTGAAGCTCACGCATCCCTGGCGTATCAATTAGGCAGCCACCAGCAGGCAATACTACTAGCTCTCGATGGGTTGTTGTATGTCGTCCCTTGGCATCATCCTCACGTATACTCGCTACTTTCATCAGTATCTCACCACATAAAGCATTTGTTAATGTGGATTTCCCTGCTCCAGAAGACCCCAATAATGCCCCCGTGACCCCTTCTGTGAATAGCGTTTGAATTTCCTTTAGACCTTCGCCTGAAAGAGCACTCGTTACAAAGATATCCACACCAAAGGCTACAGACTCCACTTCTTGTACTAAGCTCGAAACATCCTCGCATAAATCAGCTTTTGTCAGGACAATAATGGGCTTTGCACCTGAATCCCAAGCAGCCACTAAATATCTCTCTAAACGTCGAATATTAAAAGCAGCATTCAAGCTCATAACAAGTAACACAATATCGACATTTGATGCGACAATCTGTTCTTGAATTTCCGTTCCTGCAACTTTACGTGAAAATACAGATTTTCGTTGGAATAGCTGATGAATAATTGCTCGTTCCTCACCGGGCATTTTCTCCACTAGCACCCAATCACCAACTGCTGGATAGTCCTCCCTCGCTAAAGACGTATACGCATAATGACCAGCAATTGTCGCAAGCCACTCTCCCTCTTCAGCTAACACCCGATAAGAATGCTTATGCTCTAAAGTAACCCTTGCAGGCACACAATTTTTTAATTTAGCCTGTTTTTTCATTTCTATCATTTGCTCTTCAAAATATGTTGTAAAACCTAATATTGTTAAATTCAATTTATTTTCCTCCTAAACGTATGATGCCTCAGCGAAAATAGTTGCCATCCGCAAGAGGCCCTATCGCAATTCACCTTTTGGAACTACGATAAAAAAACCTTGTAGCTGCAATTCGGCAGTTACAAGGTTTCACAGGCACGTTTAAAAGATACACAAATACCCCGAGTTATGGCACGGCGTCACTTTGTATATTTTAGGCGTGTGAAATTGAACAAACCGAATTGCAGTTCGCTAATTACAGATCTATTCATCATGTCACATCACCTACTTTCCATTTAGTTGTTATCAATATAGCTAAATTTTCAGAAATTGTCAATTACAAGATTTCTTTTCAAAGGATCCATCACCATAACGTCATTAGGATTATTACCACTCCGACAGTCACTTTTCTGAGAGCGACCGATTAATTTCCTTCTGCAATAGGAATTCGTCGCAAAGGCATCACTCAATACTGGAATATATGCTTTTAGATTTTAGAACTCTTTCCTCTAATTATCTCACTTCAGGGTGATTCCAAAGGAGTCGTCAATCCTCCACTCCTATCATTTTCAATTAATGATGAAACTTAAAAAAGGAAATCCTTTTTTCAATAATCTAAAAAGGAATTACTAAATAAAAAGAAACTATTACAAATGTGTTATCGTAAAAAAATTATTAAAGAGGATTTGTAAAGACCTATCTAATATTTAAAACATCTTAACTATTTATAAAAAACCATGCTATACTGTAATATACTTACATAATTACTAATTTTGTAAAAAATACATTCCATTACTTACAGACATTTTAAAAGAAAGGAGAAAAAATGAACACTACTTCCCAACAAGAAATTATGGATTGTGCATATAATTGGATTATTGAGTCTTTTTTCAACCAGCAATTACAAGATACTGCAATTAAGTATATACAATTTAAATTTAAACAACCTTTAAGTTTCTCAAAATTAACTGAAATACACTACAATATTTTTAGAAACGTACATAATAAAAGCGAATTAACAGAAATCCAAACTATTGTAGAACTTATACTTTTATCTGCCGATATTTTGGATGATATTCAGGATAATGATGCCCTATGTAATCCTTGGAGTAATAAACCCCTTAGTTATAATTTAAATATTCTACTAGGGTATTTATTTATAGCTCTCCAAAGAATACATTATATCAATTGTTCCAGTGATGTAAAAAAATTCTTTAACATCTTTATTTACCCATTAATGCTTGATGCAATTAATGGGCAGCACACTGATTTAATTAATGACACTATTACTGAACAAGAGTATTTTGACATGACTGCATTGAAATCAGGATCTCTCATCTTGTTAGCAAATTTACTTGGTGCCGGAAATGTATGTCCATCAACATTTGAAAAAATAAAAGAATACTCCTATTATCTCGGAGTTATTGCACAAATAAGAAATGATGTAAATGATTTATCTTATTCGATACATAAAAATGATATCAAAGATAAAAAGAAGACACTTCCTATTTTATATTATCTACATATACAAGATCCAAAATTTTCATCAATAAAGGAATATTATAACAATAATAAATCTTTTGAGGAATTGCTTGATAGTGAACTTCAAGAATTACTACTTTGTATTATGAATGGTGGTGCAATAACATATTGTCATGTTGTTGAGCAAATATACCTTAAGAAGTTTAAGGATTGTATATCTTCTTTAGATATCTCAAATAAACACAAAAATTTACTACTTAACATTAAAGTTTAGTCATTATTTTGAAGCCCACGAACTTGAAGCCGGTAGAATAGAAGTATTTACGCTTTCAAGCGATTTCAGAGCATCAGTAATTACTTTAATTTCATCTGCAGATAACATATATATCAATTCTTTTTGATCAATGTTACTCGAATTATTTAATAATAAATGAATTACATCCATTAACATTTAGATTACATCCTTTCAACTATATTATTTGTTCTTAAAACACTATAATTATGGGAAGTGAGATTATGGTTTTCAAAAAATTTGTTTTAATTTTAAGTAGTATATTTATCATTATACATTTTTATTTATTATCATTAATGCTAACGCCATATATGGGCATAAATATATCTAATAATTCAACTGGTGAATATATAATAACCAATATTAACCAAAATGATGGATGGGTACGTTATACAACCGCTTCACCCGGAAATATTATCAAAAAGATTGACGGACAGCCAATTACTGATGTATCTATAAACAGAGGAAGCAAAGTAGAAATTACAGACGGCGAAATTACACAAACAGTTGCTATCCCAAAGTTTGAGACAAGAAGTACTATTAAAGAACTAATTATTCCAAGTTTATTTTCTATACTAGCATTAGTTTTATCCATGCTAATGGTTAAATCTCCAAATGCAGTGAATCGATATTTCATTGGATTCTTGTTATCAGCTGCTTTGAGTTTATTTGCTTCGACCGAGTCTGGAAGGGATGATATTATCGCTAATATCATCATTATTACTTTTCTACCACTAGGATCAATGTATTTAGTTTTATTTATTTTTGCTCTTCTTCATGAAAGAAGAATTATTCAACAACAATCATCGATGTGGTTTAACTTTAATAAAGTTTTTTCCATCATTATCATATCAATCAGTATATTAAATTTATTATATAAAGGTCATTTTTCAGCAATTAGTGCAAATATAGTTTTATTTTACTTTTGCTCAAATGTTTTTTTTGTGATTCTTTTATTATGTTATTACTACATAAAAAACATATGTCATGAAGGGAAGACAATCCTAAAATGGTTAGTATGGATTAATGTCCTCGCATTCACACCATTCATATTGCTGCATGCATTACCATATATGCTAAATTTACCCTACCTAGATGATGATACCGTTGAAATTTTTTTGTTTATTATCCCTATTGGATATTTCTATTTATCTGTCTCTAAACAAGTAATAGATTTAAACTTCATATTAAGTAGAATTCCTTATTACTTTTTACTTTCTCTTTTACCTGCTATAAGCATTGCTACAATTATTATTTTTGGCAGCTTAAATCCTAATTCTCAGATTTTATATTTTTTCTTTTTAATTTTTTTAATTGTAAGTATGATTATTATTTTACTTTTTATCAAAGAGAAAGTAGACTTTGTCCTTCGACATCGCCTTTGGATGCGGGATGATAGTTTGTCTCAGCAGCTTGAGTTTTTTATTGGAAAATTATCATCAAGCATGAAAGAAAAAGATTTAAAAAATTTGTTTATCAACCAGCTTCAAGAATCATTAGGGCCAAGCATTATTGCTTTTATAAAGTTTGACTATCTTACAGATAATTTCCATTTAGAGGAAATTCCAAAAAACGAGCAAGCTATTCACCTTTCTGAAAAATTCAAAGATAAAATACGTAATCATAAAAATAAAAAGATAGATTTACTTGATTACCAAGGTTTAATTGGTATGAGGATTTATACAATCGAAACAACCCATACATACATATGGATTGGCTATAAAAAAAATCAAACAGTTTTTAACCTTCATGAAAAAGTTTGGTTTATTAATATTGTTAAATATATAAGACTCGTTTATGAAAACGTTTTTGCTGTTGAAAATCTAATACATACCATTGAACAAACAGAGGTTCAACAGTCACAATCATCTTCCACTTTATCACGTTTTCTGTTTCAATTATCCGAGCAAGAAAGAAGACGTTTAGCAGCTGATCTTCATGATTCAGCCTTACAGGATCAAATTATTTGGTATCGTTCACTTGAAAACTTAATCACTACAACGCCCTACCTTCCAAGAGATACACTAAGTCAATTACATCAAATAAAGAACGGGATGCAAGATGTAATTAATCAAATACGCACTACTTGCAATGAGCTTCGTCCAATCTCAATAACAAAAGGGGGATTAACTGTAGCTTTAAGAGAATTGTGTGCAAATATGCAAAAAAAGGCTAGCTTTGACATTACATATGATTTTCCCCCTATCATCGAACACGACGACTATAATTTGGAAATTTGCATTTATCGGGTTATTCAAGAACTTCTAAACAATGCACATAAACATGCTAATGCAACTAAAATATCATTAAGTTTATGGGATGATGAAAAGAACATATATCTTGACTATCGAGATAACGGTAATGGATTTAAGCCGGACTCAGTAACAGTCAATAACTCACATACAGGACTAAATGGTATAAAAGAAAGAGTTTATAGCTTTAACGGAAATATCAACTTCATTACTGAAATTGGTATTGGTACGGAAATCCATATAACAATACCGAGGTGAAAAAATTGATTCATATTCTTTTGGTAGATGATCATCAAATGGTAGGTCTAGGTACTAAAGCCATATTAGAAAATGAACAAGATTTTAAGGTTACTTATCTTCACGAGCTAGAAGAAATATATAAAGAATTTGAAATTAGCGACTATGATATTTACTTATTTGATATACAAATGCCTGAGTGCTCTGGTATAGATCTAACAAAAAAACTTTTAGCAATACGACCTAAAGCTAAAGTTATTCTATATACTGGCTTCGATTACTATTCACAATTTAGCTCGCTTATGAATTTGAACATTTGTGGAATAGTTAGTAAAACTGTTCCTTATGAAGATTTAATTATGACTATACGTGCTACATTAAAAGGGTATGTCTTATTGCCTTTACCCTTATTAAAAGAACTAAAAGAACCAATTCCCTCAAGCAATAATTTAAGTACACTACTCACTCAAAAAGAAATATCCATCCTGAGAAGCTTGATTAAAGGGTATAGTAATCAAGAAATTGCCGATGAATTATTTTTAAGTATACGAGCCATTGAATACAACTTAACTAAAATTTATAAAAAATTAGGCGTAAACTCTCGCACAGAAGCTGTAACAGAGGTAATCCGTTTAGATATTTTAAAAAGTGGTCTGCCCTAATGTTCTAAAAGTAATATAATATAAGACATGAGGTTGAGAACATTTAAATATAGAAAGCTATTTGAATATCCTCAGATTGTTAGAAATTCTTCTAACAATTTGGGGAGATTTTTTTAAATATCAAAATTCAAGTTGTTTTATATTAAAATTGTATTTCCCATTCATAATGAACGTCCCAGTAAAAATATATAGGGAAATTCAATCCTCGTTTTTCAGTTGTTGACGCACTAGCTTTTCGTAGAACATGTGTGTTTGCATCAAGTCTTTATGTGTACCGATACCTGTAATTTCTCCACGTTCTAACACAACAATTTGATCGGCATCAAGTATTGTAGAAAGTCTATGCGCTATAACGAGTGTTGTTCGATCCGCCATTAATTTTTGTAATGCTTTTTGAACAAGTAATTCGGAATCACTATCTAGATTGGAAGTAGCCTCATCCAGCAATAAAATTTTTGGATTTCGAATTAAAGCTCTTGCAATGGCAATCCGCTGTCGTTGCCCTCCTGAAAGCTTCATACCACCTTCTCCAACTTGCGTATTAACACCATCAGGTAGTCTATCAATAAACTCCCATGCATTGGCTTGTTGTATAGCATGTTGAATAGCTGTCTCTGACACTCCGTGTTCAACACCATATAAAATATTTGCTTTAATAGTCCCTGACATTAAGGGACTTTCTTGTGAGACATAACCAAGCTGACTGCGCCATGACTGCAGTGAAATGTCATAAATACTAGTTTGGCCTAGTAATATTTCACCTGAGATGGGCTTGTAAAAACGTTCTAGCAAAGAAAATAATGTCGTTTTCCCACTACCACTAGGACCAACAAATGCCGTCATTTTTCCAGTAGGAATTGTTAATGAGAGATTTTTAATAATCATATCTTCTTGATAGGCAAAAGAAACATTGTAAAATGATATATTTTGTTCTGCACTCTGCACTTCTATCTTTGCGTGCTCGCCCTCGCCCTCATGCTGAACAAAAAGAATATCTCGAATTCTTTCAATCGCCCCAAGTGCCTTTTGTAGAGATGTAAAGAAGGAGGCCATTTGAGTAAAGGGCACCGTAATTTGAAACATATAAATTATAATCGCTACTAGCGCACCAGCAGTTAGTGCACCAGAGGCTACTTGTACGCCACCATAACCAATTAATATAACAAGAACAAGCATCATTACAAATGTCATGAATGGGGAAACGAAGGCTTGAACTCTTGCTTCTTTTAAGCCAAATTTAAAAAGGTTGTGAACGTTCTTCTCACCATACTTGCCTTCGGTTTTCTCAGCATGATACGCTTTTACAAGACGAATATTTGCTAACACTCGACCAAGGTTAGCAGAAAAATTCGCCATTTCATCCTGCGTAGCATTTGCAATCTTGTACATTTTTTGTCCCAAGGGTAGGATAAATAAAATTGACAAAGGAATAGAAATCAGCATAATAACAGTCATTTTCCAATCAATGAGCAATAGGAAAATAATTGACCCAATAATCGTAATGATCCCTGTGACAAATGTGATTAAATGCTGAGTAATCAATGCTTTTACAATATTTGTGTCCTGCGTAATTCTACTCAATATTTCCCCAGACTGACGGTCATCAAAAAAGGAAATGGGGAGTCGTAGCACATGTCTCCACAATCGATTTCGAATAGAGGCAACAATGGATTCTCCTATATAAGTCATAAAATAGAAGGATAATCCTGAGGATACTGTTTGCATAATTAAAATAATCCCAAATAAAAGCATAAAAGAAAAATTAAACGCTGAGCTAGCCAATTGATCTACTAATTTCATCGTAAAAAGTGGAACTAGTAACCCAACAACAGTTTCGATTATTCCTAAAACGATAGCAAAAAAGATTATCCATTTTGGTGGATTTGCTTCTTTAATAAGCTTTAAAAAAACTTTACCACTTAAAGTTTTCGAATTTTTCCGTTCACTATTTTTATTCATTTGAATTTGCCTCATTCTAGCTAATTGATTGTAATATTTTTATAGCAAATGAATGATTTTAAAGAACAGCTATTCCATTAGTTGAATTTTGATAAGAAGAAAAAGTTTCTTTCAAATTAGGTAATGGTAGCCAAGAAAATCTATCTTCTTCAATTCCTGAAAGTGCCAATAACATCCCCGCTGCTCCAGAAAAAATGTCACCCGAAAGTTTATAGCAATAGTCCCCTGGCATAAAATATTTATCATTATCACTAAGTACATATAAATTTAAGGTATTTATTGCTTTATCTAAGAATTGTCCTCCCGTTTGAAGCTCGATATCAACTGCGTTGGCAGTTAGAATTATCCCGCCTAAGCCACGAAAAAGACCTGAACCGTAAAAGCATTTGGAACTAGCCACTTCCCCTATGCCTTTTAATTCAGTTTCCCATCTCTTGTCCTTTAGCAAATGTCTCAACTCTATCATGCTAAGACCTATGCCCGCGCTGCCTCCTGCAAGATACGGAATAAACCTTGTGTTTTCTTTATCGATAACTTGGTACGTTCCTGAATTATCCATAGTACATATACTTATATCTTTTTCTAAAGCTTGCAGAGAAAGTTCTAACCATACTTTTTCTTCAGTAGCTTTATATAAAGCACTATAAAATAGAGAAACACCGGACCATCCATCTACTAGCCCTAGTGGAATGGCATCAGCATCGTTAGAAGTTACCACTATATCTTTTTCAAGAAGGGAATGTAACTGAAGGCCTATTTTAATAGCACGATTAAGCATGTACTTAAAATCAGATATATAGGATGCAGATATAAATGCTAAGCCTATTCCAGCTAATCCCGTTCTTATTGAAATATCCTCATTATTTGATTCTATTTCTATTGAATCATAGATTGCTTTGGATCTTTCAATCATCCCTAAATCATAAAGTACTCCTGCTATTCCCGCTTTTCCTGAAAAAAGCCCCATATCAAGCTGATTAATAACTTCTTGCGAACTATATTTTATTGCCCAAGATTTTGCCTTTTCAGGTACATCGCCTGTGCGCATTAATGCCATGATTACACCAAAGCCACCTGTTAGTATATTAAAGATACCACCTAAACTTTCATACTGACGGATATCCCCCGATAATAGTTTGACATCACACCTCAAATCATTAATAATACCAGCTCTGATTGATGAGAGAATTTTGGGTATATCTGATCTATTAAAATATTTAGATGGCGCTGAGAGGAAACTTTTTTGTGGTATAACGCACCTTTTATTACATTCACTTTCAATTTCTTCAATCCATCTCATTGCCTTACTACCGAATTGATCAAAAATCCATTGATCATGTTTTTTTATGATGTCTACCGCTATATCTTGAACAGGCCCTATCGGTAGAAACAGATATCTTGCTATACGAAGTAAGGCAAACCAATCTGTCTGTTCCCGCGAAAGATTTGGAGCACCTACAAAACCAAGTCGCATTAAACCTGAAGGAATACTATCGTTTAAATGACTCGCTGCTTCAAAATCAATTAGTTTAATATCATTAGAAGCTGTTACCATTACATTGGCTGGCTGTAGATCGCCCATACCAACGTCTCTAGCATGGATAGATTGCAGAGCATCTTTTAATTGTTTTAGTATAAAACATGCATTGTCACAGTATTCACTTGAGTTTTGCTGTGCAGAGAATGGATAATTCGTTGCTATCCAAGTATCTAAGGATGTCCCACTAATATACTCTTCTTCTAAAAATACATGTTCCCACTCTTGGAATGTTTTATGGAATGAAACCACGGATTCTAATCCTAGGAGTTTTTTTAATATACTACCCTCATGATTTAAACGCTCGACCGCATCTCTTCCTTGACCATCTAAACCTGCATTTGGTCGCCCCTCTTTCAATACTACTTTAGTGTTTGAAGGAATGTGATTTGCCACATAAACCCCACCACCATTACTGAAGTGCAAAGCAGATTCAATAATATAATTATCAAGCTCTGATACAGCAGTTTGTATTTCCCCATGCGCTTCTGACATTTTTTTAACAATTAGTGGCTCTTCTATAAAATCAGGAACCGTATAATATGGCGCTCTAGAATCGGGTATTAACTCACCAGAAAAATTTTGAATGGCTGGAATTTTTGATGCACCGTTAATTAAATACATCTCCTTGAATGCCCCATATCTAAAATAAACATTCCCATCTAACCATCTTTTATCGTTCAGTATGTATGGTCCGTTTGAAAAGTCTTTCAATAGATAATGTAATTTCTCTAAAAGGAAAGTAAACTGACTTTCGTTATTCGGATAGATCGTAATAAATTTACCTGACGAGGCTCTGTCACCATATTTAGAATTCTTTAATACTAATTCCCACACATTAGATACATGTTTAAACGGAACAGAATTCTCAAACAAAAAATCCGAAACGACTCTCAATATTTCTTTAGCTTCTTTTGGTATAGAACTTATATGTATCTTCCAACCCTGAATAGGCAAATCAGAGTCTGGCTTAGAATAATATGTCCAATGTTTGTCAGAATTTATAACCCAATTGAAGGGTACATTAGAAATTTTCAGAGCTGACTCTGTCGCCTTTTCAAGTGGAGGCTCATAATATTTTTCTTTAAGATTAATATACTGTACATAACGCATATCCATAATTATTACCTCCACTCTTTATTCGTTACAGATCCGATTTATTTGCTACAAGTAAATTGACTCATCATGCTTGGTGTACCGATACAAAGGAAATTACTTGTTGTTGAATAACCCATTACGCCATTCAACTTTTTATTATTGACATCCATTTTTTGCAATTCTAGTACATTTGATTTTTTTTTGTTATACGTCATTATTCTCACCACCTTTCAAACACTACAATAGGATTAGTATAAAAAAACAATATTTTGTATAATTTTACATTTTTATAACATCAAACACAACCATATATTTTCCATTTTTCGCTTTAGTAGTACGTTCTATTTGAATACCTTTTGTTGACATTCAAAGTAACTCTTAAAACTTTAGAAAGAAACGGAATATTCAAACTCAAATTTGAATAATTCTAAACATAGAAAAAAAGGTTTCAAAATATAAATAAATATCGATAAGAATGGTATAGACAATTGCTTTAGAGAGTATAATGAACGGAAAGATGATATAATACTCATTAAATACATTACATATTTAATGAGTATTATGTATGAAGTTATTCTAATGAATTATATAATGTTAGATTTAGTCACCTGCGCTGGAGATACATGATCCTGTAGAAACAGAACTTGCACAACTTCCGACAGAAGCAAAAGATCCACCTGTTGCTAGACTACTAGTTGTTGTAAACCCAGCAAACTCTGACACGTCCATTTGCTCTTCGATATATAAAGTATCTTTTAGGTTTCTATTAAAATTTTGATTGTCATTCATAATATCCATCCTCTCTATCAACCGAATGATGAAGCAGTTGCTCCAGAGCTTGCAGTTGATGCACTACTACCAATTGTAGATGCTGAAGCAAATGTTGTTGCGGACCCCCATGTACCAGCAACTTCATTTAACTGCTGCTCTTGCTCTTCAATATATAAGCCCATTTCGTCTGCTTTATTTTTTTCGTGTTTTTCCATTTAAATACCTCCGTTTAATATTTTCCAGAAAATTCAAGTTCAAATTTCATCCAGCTGAAGAAGCAGTTGCTGCAGTTGCAGCTGGACAAGAAAAACTTGATGCACAACCCCATGTACCAGCAACTTCATTTAACTGCTGCTCTTGTTCTTCAATATAAAGGCTCATTTCTTCTACTTTATTTTCAGCGAATTCTTCCATTTAAATACTCTCCCAACATTTCATATTTAATCTTTCATCTTTTTCATCCAAAATAAAGAGATTACTGAATTTGAAAGATTAGAAAAAGATAGACAAGTTTAGGCTTGTTCTTGTAAATTCCTTGGTCCAGTTCTTATTTAATCATTACTCCTGCTCTTCATTTCAGGCTCCTATGCTCTACTCTAACTTTTTGATTCATCAAAATACTATTCATCTAATTCACAGATACAAGTTTATCCAGCTGTAGACACAGATGAAGTAGTATTTAATGAAGAACCTGGACAAGAACCACTCGAAACAGTACTTAATGTACCAAATGAAGCTGCTATTTCATTTAGTTCTTCTTGCTCTTCGATGTAAATCTTTGATTCTATTGATAAAAGATTGTTTCTCTCTTCCATCAGTATCACCTCCTTTCAGTGAATAAAACTCTTTACTTCAGATATCGAAAAGTCTTTTTTGAAATTATAAATAATAAAATAAATAAGGCTAAAAGAATGAGTAAATAATTTGTCAATTCCAGCCATGGAGATTCAGCTAGTCCTAAAATATAATGCAATGTATCATTTAAAAATAGCATTGGGTTCCAAATTAAAAACTTATAATAATTTTGTGGGTCATTACCACTTAGTGATACAAATAAATCTGTCATGGTAACCGAAAATAGTAATATTAACATCAATGGTACTAACATACTTGTTGCGGTTTTGCCATTAGGGAATAATGATGACAACACATAATTAATTGGATATAATGCAATGAATGTAAAGTTAGAGATCAACAAAATTTTACCTATGTCTACCAATTCAAGTGTTGTAATTGTGCTGAACGCTAATAAAATAATTGTTAAAAATATATTTAATATAATTAAAATACCTAAACCTAAACCTATGAAATACTCATAAAACTTAATATTTGTTTTATCTAACCATTCAAAAACTCGCTCAGATCTCTTATCGGTTAAATAAACAGTACCCCCAGAAAATGCCACAGAGAAAATAGTGAATAATATACAGGTAGTAAGAAATTGACCACGTATCATTAAGTCAAGTGTCTCTGTACCGACTGAAGCTGCATTTTTTATAAATATAGATATAACAAAAAACATTATTGCAGGTAATAGAGTACCGATAAGTGCTCCAAAATTCCGAAGTGTTTCCTTTAAGTAAATTTTAGTAATCATCAAAGTCATTTATTTAACACCAGCCTTTTTCCAGTCACCGCATAGAATAAGTCCTCGATACCAAAATTATCGGTTGTTTTATATTTATTTAATAATTTCTCCAAGTGATCAGATTCCTTTATAACACCATCATCTAGTATCGAAACAGTATCAAATAATTCTTCATATTCATTTACTTCATGGCTAATAATTATTAAAATTTTTTCCTTTTCTCTTGCATAATAAGTCAAAAAAGAACGAAGATCTTTTTTCTTCTTCAGGTCTAAATCTGCAAATGGCTCATCCAAAATAATAATAGGTTTATTAAGTAGAAAAGTGATGAAGATGGAGACTGCTTTTTTCATACCACCAGAAGCATTTTTGATTAGAGTTTTCTCGAATTTTTTAAGGTCCAATAAATTAAAGAGATCTTGATTAAAATCGTATTGCTTTATTGTTTTTTTAAAGAGCTCTATAACCTCACTAATTTTCAGATATTGAAATGCTTCAAAATTTTGATATTGAATGGCGCAATCAACTATATTTTTTTTGTCAGTCTTTAAATAAACTTGACCAGAATCTATAGATAATTCACCTTCAATAATCTTTGTTAATGTAGTTTTTCCTGCCCCATTTTCCCCCAGTAATAAATGGCATCCCTTAGATGGAAAATTTAAATTCACACTTTTCAGTACAGTTCGATTATTAAAACTCTTACTAATGTTTTCTAGGATTAAATTCATTTATATTTAGCCCTCCCATGAAGAAATTTATCTACTGAATAGCAAAAGCAAAAAGTGGCAATTGTTTTATTTGTCTGCTTTGTTGAATTTCTTGTAGATATTCTATTAATGTTAATCCAGCGAATATAGTACCTTTTAATTCCATCTCTGAAGCCTTTAAACTTAACTGATGACCCAGTAAACCACTAATTGATAACATATAACGATAATCTATTAAACGATTAAAACTGTTAATATACTCTACATTCCATTCAAAGTAAAAGATTCCACTTGCTCGATGCATTTCTTTCTGTAAAAACAACGATTCTTCTACTGACGAAGCTGTTAACAAACATTTTTGTTCCCAATCTTCTAAATTTTTAAAATATATACCTCGATCTAATGCGAATAATTTCGATTGATCTATAAAACAAACATGAACTAAATCCTGTAACTGAAAATGATTCAAACAGTCCATTACGTGATTGGCCAACATATTTAACTGAATTTTAGTTAACTGACGATCATTAACATTAAAAAAGCGATAAGATTTTCTTTTTGAAAGCGTCTCGAGAAAATTTTCTTTCTCAAAGGGAAATGGCCACTCATCATTACTAATTGTTGGCGATAAGATGGATTTACTAAAATTGTTTTTACTTTGAGCAACATATTTACCGTACATTTAAACCACCTCCACAACAAAATTAATTATTTCATTTGAACGTTCAATTCCTAAAAGATGGAGTATTGCTTTTTCATCAAAACGAGTGTGAACTTTTAATTGAACGTCGGCAATTTTTGATAAGGACATTAGGTTAGACAATAAAATACCATTATTTAAATTTGCAATCTTAAAGCTAAAATCGTTATACTTTTCCGCAATAATGTCTGTATCATTCCCTAAGAGCAAATATCCTTGAACATTCTGATTGGTAGTACAATTTCTATCCAAAAGTTTTACGAAGTTTGTAACATCTAAAAGTTCATCATTCATTATTTGATAATAGGTATTATCGGTATTGTTATAGAAGTAAATACCCTTACCCATGAATGCCTTTTCGTTAATATTTACATAAAACAACAAATTCGAATTAATATTACCTCCTGTTGGAGTATAACGTTTATATTTGATTTCTAAATCTTTGTAACCAACTGTTTTTCGCATCAGTAAATCGATTTGAGAAGGGATCTCTACATCATCTAATTTTTTCCACAAAAAAGACGCTTGATTATATACAGTTAGTTTCAAATTTTTAGATTTATAATGAGTTAAATGTGAAGAAGCATTAACAAATTTACTCGCAGGAAACTGTATAAATTTTTCAAATGATACAATACTAGGGACGTCGTGTTCATACAATTTATTTCTTAGTGCATAATATTTGAAGTTAATAAACTCTTTTTTATAAAACCCTTCAACTAGTGATGTATTATTAATTTTTCCGATTTCGCGTACAGTATTTAATGTTACACAATTTAAAAATTCTTTCTCATCCATTTCTTCAACACTTGGATTAATCTTTAAAGATTCTAAAATTCCGATATATTCATCCGGCATAATCCCTTTTTGAGAAAATAACGGACCAAATTGTTGTCCTTTATAATTTACATATAATACATCCATATATCCTAAAATGTTTTTAATAGAAGTTTCATTAAAATCATCAGTATAAATACATAAAGATCGCTTATTTGAAAGTGACACAGGGTTAAAGTCATTAGCAGTAAGAGTCATAATATTAAATGATTCAAAATTTTCTTTTAAAGCTTCTACTAATAAGGCATCCTTTCCAAGAATATAAATACAGCAATTATCTAGGTGGGTCTTAAAAGCTTTCAGACTACTAAAATTTTTGAATTTTGATATATATCTTAAATAGAATTTATCTGTTCTATCTAATAATTGATGGTCTTCCTTCTGCATTAAGCAACCCTTTATAAATAAAATTTCCAGCAACTGATCAACTTCTTCTTTTGAATAACGAGCTTTTATATACAATGCTTCTAAAGATATTCCTTCCTTTAATAAAGGAAGTAAATCACTGACAATTTCCTTTGCTCTAGTTCCATTTAATCGAAATGGACCATCCACACTTCCAATAACGGTTACAGCTTCCTCTATAATAATATTAATATTCGGTAATAATTGTGGTTCCTTTGGGAAATGAACCATGGGATCACTTATTAGTTGAGACATATCTTTTTCCTCCCTCTAAAGATGTTCTCATCTCTTCAATATTGACATCATAATTATCACAGTTAGGGCAATTTGTATAACCTGATATTTCTTTGAATATCATTTTATAGTAATCAAATGAGAAGTTTGCAATTTGATTATTTAAATTGGAGTTAATATAAGTAATAAGATAGTTACAGAATATCGATATTTCCTCTGGTAAAAAATACAAGTCTGAGAATTCGTCTTCTAGAGATATTATTAGCTCATGCATTTTTGCTGGAAAATAATACTCTTGCATTCTAGATAATGCACAATCTATGCATATTCTTTTAAACTCTTCCCCATTCTTAAATAAACCAGGTATCATAATCCTATCAATATCTACAAAAATCGGAATGGCATTTATAGCGTGACTATTTAAAAACTCCTTACATATATTAAGTTTTGGACCATCATAGATGACAAAAAAAAGGTCTTCACTATTATCCGTAACTTCTGAGTAGTCAATTTTCTTTACTGCAAACTTTCTATTTAATAGCTCTTTATAAATAGCATCCTGACTTTTCCCTATACCTGTAACAATATAATTCATAGAATTTCCTCCGTTTCTCCTTATGAAAATGGTAAAGGTTCCTCATTAATAAGTTCTTCATCATAATATCCAAACATTTGAGTGGCAAATGACTCTAAACGTTGACTTTTTAAATATCGTGCTGAATGAACAAATGAAATAGGTTGTAATGATGGTATTGTCACTTTCACTGCACATAAACCCTGTTCTCTGCATTCACGTGATGTTAAATCTGTCACATAAACCTTATGTCCCTGTTCTTTTAAACAATCAATTAAATAATGAAGTTCTTCTAGATTAGAATTAAAAATTGGTTTTTCAGTTGGGAATGGGACTATCCCATTTCCTTCTAAAAACGAGAACTTATTGGCCATCGTTTCATGCGCCATAAATAATGCTCCCTCATCTACTGAGTAAAATAAATCATATGGACGACTTAGAAGTTCTTTTTGCTTTGGAATTCTACTTACAAGGCTAAACATTACAGAAATAAGTTCTTTTTTTATTTTGTGTATGGCTTTTTTCGGGCATGCATTTGTCGAAAACATAAGTACATTTTTTAACTCTTGAGAGTGATTTGTTTCAGCTCGAAGACAAAACGTATGTATACCATCAACGGTTGATGCTTCATATAGTGTTGTTTTTCCTAAAAAAGGATGAGTAAATATATTTAGATCCTCTAGGTAACTTTCTTCACTTACTTCTTTTAATGGACGCTTTAATAGCCAAGTAAGTGCTATCCCATCCCTTTCTATTACTTCATAAATCCCATTAATTACGGCATCAATATAATTTTGGTGAATAGCACAACCAGTAGATATTGAATGCGAAATATTTTCCCCTTCATAATCAAACTGTGTAAATAAATTAATATATATTTGAGGAATGTAACAAATCTTATCTTCTGTAATATTAAGCGATTCACACCATCTAAGTTTTTGATTACTATTTGATGGTTTTAAATGGCTGTTTGTTTCTCTTTCACTAATCTGAGGAAAATCAGTAAGTGGTACAGCTAAGTTTTTTAAATCTCCTTCAGTTGCTACTATTGTTCGCTTTGTAGGAATACTGTTTGCTAAACGTTCGTATGCTTCCATTGTTGCTAAAAACATAGCTTGTTCAGGAGTATCTCCTGTCCCTGCACCAGAAAGATTTGCTACCGAGTCATGCACTTTCTTTCCTGCATTTACAGTTCGATAATGGTTTATATCAGCAATATATGCAATGCCAATATTCGTTTTTTGTACACCACGAGGGGGCACTACATTACGTTTAGAAATAATGAACTTATCAAAGTTGTGATTCATAATAATACTCCTCTCCTATTTCTGTGGACTAATTGTGTGTTGCTCTAAATAATTAGATAGAATGACAAGCTCATCCATAATACTGAATCCAAATTTATTCAAAGTCATATGTAAAAATTTAAAACAAATTTCTTTGTTTAAATGCTGTTCCTCTAATGGGTATAAAATTGAAATTACATTAGTAAATGGGGGGCTCTCAAGACTTCTACTTAACTGTTGTCGTAAATTTTCTTGCTGAGTTTTATTTTGAAAACGAGCATATCCTTGCCAATAAGACATATAAAATTGAATAAAATTAATGTTATTACATCTGAAATGTTCTAAGAGCATTTTTATAATATCTTCTATATAGGAATGTGGCGGAATATCCCGATAACTAACTAGAAATTTAGTTAACTCAACTGAGTATTCCTCATAGATTGGTAGTGAATCCATAAATAACGTGTATTCAGGATCATAAACCTTTTTTAGAATACGGATATTCCCAAAATATTCGTTGATTTTTAGCTCTATATTTTGTTGCTCAACACTTTGGACACGTAATCGAAAATGAAAACCTATTGGGTCTACATATTGGACAAAGAAAAACTTACTATTATAATATTCATTTTGTAGGTTATCTAAAATTTGTAAAAACATTTTACGGTTACTTGTGTAAATATGGTAACTTCTCCACATTAACATTCCCCCTCCGTTGTTAATATACAAAATTCCTCTACATAATCTCCATTGAGCCTAGGCTTTACTTCTTCTATTTCAATATAGCGTTCATTCAACAGTAAATGCTTTAGAACTTTTATAGACTCGACTGAATATAATGAAATCCATATGGGTTTTCTAGAAGTAAAATTAATCATTTTTTTCTTTACAAAAAATTCGAATGGTAAATTATTAGTTTTAAAATAGTCGGTGATCGTATAGTAAAATTGAGTATCAGATAAATCATCTGAATCACTAATAGTTTGCCAATTCAGTTGAGAGACTTTTCTTGTATCCAAGTTGTTTAGCCTATTAATATCCACCGTCCAAGGATGAATTAAATTCAAAAAATCCCCTTTTATACCTGAGAATAAATGGAAGGGAACTGTCCCAACATATATTAATTGAATAGGTTTACCACCTAGCGAAAATGTAATATCATCGTTTGAGATATGCATTTTTACTTTTAAAAGGTCTTTTGGCCATACTAATTTTGGGAAAATTGATTTACCTACATCAATATGATTTGAGATTTCTTCATCAATAACTAATTCATAAATAGGATATGGAGACGTAAATAGATTCTCATAGTATGTTTTTAATTTATTTTTAATATTTTCATTAAATAAATCACCATAACGATGATATACTGTACCACTTCCAATATTAACGTTATTTAAAACCAGGGATCCATCTTTCTCACTTTGTAAGTAAAGGAATGCACTTTTTTTTATAGAGGGTTTGAATCTAATTTTAGGTAAGGGTGTTTCATTTTTCTGAAATTTCAATTTTTCATGAACATCAACAAGTACAGATAAAACCGATTGCCCTTCATATATGTTTTTGTTCATAATTATTGTTTGATGCAGCCTGTAAGTATAATGATTAACAACGATACACTTCTTAAATATATCTCGAATAAATTCACCTTGAATTTCAGGTGTATTAAAATGATCAAAAGCTACATAGTCATGGTAAAATAAGGGGACGTTATTTAATTTTTCTTCATAGGTTTCACCTAAATATAGATTATTAAATTTCTCTAAGTAACCAGTTAATAGTTTTTTAACTGAATTATTCTTTATGTCACTAATTGACTTTGGGTAGAATAATTGATGTTCTTTATCAAGAAAAATTCTTCTTAAAAGATCATCAAAATTTTTGTTACAACTAAAATAAAAATTAAAATTAGGTATAACCAGGCCATTGTTTATTAACATTTCATACGTTATTTCTTCACAGTTACTAACTTCCCTCTTAACTTCTGCTGGGGTTTCACAATGCTGTATTTTTGATAAAAAATCCACGACTTCTTTTTGGTGTAATATATCATCTTGTTTAAGTATCCAATCTACACCTTTTAATAAATAGTTCTTTTCAAAATAGACAGCATCCATTCCATTACATTTTTTGAATTTAGGGCATACTTTAATTTGTAATAAATGATCTAAACTTTTATTATGAAGAGAAGCCATTAAAATTAAAGATTTTACTACATTATTTAATTTAATTTGTTCAGTAATTTTAGTTTCATCACTTAAATATATAGTTTTTCCTAAATAGCTAAGTGGGCTAGTTTTTACAGTGGCACGCTGAATAAAACGATATCGAGCTCTGTTTACTGAGTCTTTTGTAATTTCTGGATTAAAAAGTTGTTCATATGCTTCAAAAGCTGTAATTGACAGGGCTTGTTGAAATTCAGAATGAGTTAAAAATGATTTGTAACGATTTACTTTTCTTAAAAATGCATCTTCGACTTGCTTTTCAATCGACTTAATCAACTCGAATGTTTCATTATAGATTCTTGAATGCTCTTTAATTTGTTTATCATCTATTTCATCTAAAATCGCTTCACGAATAATGCGTTCTTTTTTTAGAGTTTTTTTTATATTTAAATACGATTTCATCTCTTTCAAATTCTTATTTATGTAAAGTATTTCTGTTTTTTCATTCAACATCTTTAACAATTGTTTTTTAATCTTTTCAAGATTTTCTTTATAATTATTCCAATTCGAATACATCTTCAATGGTTCATCTTTTAAATCATCTAAGCGTTCTGTTTTAAACAAAGTCTTTCTTTTCATACAAATTGTATCCTTCATCCATTAACACCTCGTATAATCCAATATGTAATATTTAATCCTGTTGTCACTAAAAATAGAATAAACATTCCATAAAACAAAATTCCATAAATTAAATAATAGAGATGAATCTTTTTATGGAAAGCTGAGCGTCTTGTAAAAAAATGATTAGTAAAATTAATTGACTGGACACGAAAATCGGGTTTTTTAATCAATGAGAAAAATCCAATATAAAAATCTGTCGGAAATAGGATATTGTAATTAAATACACCCATAATGATTTGGAGTGTAAGAACTATACTCCATATGAGATCGCCTGTTACAATAAACATACTGCTATAAATAATTATTAAAAAAGAATCAGCGACATTCCCAGCAAAAGCAATATTTGCTCTTTTTAAATTATTCCCTGTAGGAACTATTTTGACATAAAATATAGGGATAAAATAATACTTAAGCTTAAATGAGATTGTAAAAACTTCAATATTTTGTAACCTAGCGCTTAATACATGGGCCATTTCATGAACTGAAATAATACCCATTAAAAATATAAGCATTGATTTTATAAAAACAAAGCCATCTACATTAAAGTTTGCTATTCCGTTTATCTCCATCATTGGCCAAGAATTCCAAATTGATAAAGTAGCACCGAGTATTCCAAACAACATTAACAATATACTAATAGTAAATAGTGTTTTTTCACTTATAGGATTTGAAAACTTAATTATTCTATTAATAAAATGAGGCTTCTTATAAAGAGCTTCATTGTCGTATAAGCCAAGTGCTGCTAGAGATTCTATACGATTTTCTGTTAAACTTTCTACGGTATTATTATTTAAATGAATATAGTAACCTTTACACGCTTCTCGATCACTTAAAAAAATCTTATTTGCTTCACAAGATTCAATACTAAAGTTTGGATTAATCTTCAATTAACAACCCTCTCCTTCTTCCTCTTATACTTACTGAAATCTACTAAATTTTAATTTATTTAACTGCAAGGAAATCATATGTATAGATAATTTCCTTTAATGACTATATAACAAAATATAACATCCTTACTCTAATTCGGCACCGAAGCTACTCCGCACAAAAACCACATACTTTAATTTGAGGTTTCCACAATTCTTACACCATTTACTTAAAATTCAGACATTTCAATACTTAGTGGATACTATATAATTAATATCAAAATTACGTTAGCATTTATTCCAATCATCCACGCATACAATGAAAAAACCACTAAATGCGAGGAGATGTTGAGTTGCCTAAAATCATTTCAATTAGCACATATCAACCACCTTACACATTACAGCAAGATAACGCAGAGGAACTAACGAAAGAGCTTTTCTATGCAAAAATTCCAAAACTAGAGCGCTACTTAAAGGTTTTTGATAATGGTGGCATCGACACACGCCATTTTTGTGTGCCAGCTGAATGGCATCGTACGAATCACTCCTTTGAAGAACGTAATAATTTATATATTGAGTTGGCTACACAATACAGTGTAAATGTCATTCAAGCATGTTTAGCTAATACAGCTTTTTTATCCTCATCTATTCCAACTGAGGACATCGATGCCATCATTTTTGTTAGCAGTACAGGAATTTCAACACCTAGCATTGACGCACGTGTTATGAACAAGCTTCCCTTTTCAGATCGACTTAAGCGCATTCCTCTATGGGGTCTTGGTTGTGCAGGAGGAGCCGCTGGTGTAAGCAGAGCCTATGATTTTTGTAAAGCCCATCCACATGCAAAGGTGCTTGTCGTTTGTGTCGAGTTATGTAGCCTCACTTTTCAGCCAAATGATTTTTCTAAAAGTAATTTAATTGGTGCTTCCCTTTTTGCCGATGGTGCAGCATGTATACTTGTTTGTGGGGATGAAGTAGCTTTCGCAACAAAAAGGCCAACCCCTAATATTCTAGCTACAGGTTCTAAATGGATGCCAGATTCGGAAAATGTAATGGGTTGGGATGTGAAAAACAACGGGCTTCATGTCATTTTCCAAAAAAGCATTCCTTCTATTATTACCAATTGGCTCGGACCTTTCATCGAGCAATTTTTAATGGATCAAGAACTGTATAGCGAACAATTGACTCATTTTATTGCGCATCCTGGAGGAAAAAAGGTATTAAAAGCTTATGAAGATACACTTTATCTATCTCCCCAAAAAACCGACATTTCTCGGGAAATATTGAGACGACATGGTAATATGTCATCACCGACAGTGTTATACGTATTAGAGCAGTTTATGTTAAATGAAGGACAAGTGGAGGATACAGGTTTGCTCGTAGCTCTTGGCCCTGGTTTTTGTGCAGAAGCTGTATTATTAAACTGGAGGGAGTAACATGATCTTCTATTTTATTTTTATCCTTGTCGTTCTACAAAGATTGACAGAGGTTGTCATTGCCAAGCGCAATGAGAAATGGATGCTCTCACAAGGAGCCTATGAAGTAGGTGCTTCACACTACCCCTATATGGTAGCCATGCATGTTAGCTTTTTTCTGTTTTTAATAGTGGAAATCGTCACAAACAACAATGGCATCTCGCCCTTATTTCCGTTATTTTTTATATTATTTTTAGCAGTGCAGGCTTTACGGATCTGGTGTATTCGCTCTTTAGGCACTTTTTGGAATACAAAAATCCTCATTTTACCTGACGCACAAGTTGTTCGTAAAGGGCCATATGAATATATGCGCCACCCCAATTATGCGGTAGTTTGTTTAGAAATCCTTTTGCTACCACTCATGTTTCAGGCTTACTTTACAGCATTTTGTTTTACATTACTCAATATTACAATGCTTTCTGTCCGAATACCTATAGAAGAAAAAGCATTACGAGATGCTACTAATTATAATCGTATATTTCAAAAGAAGATTTCGGAGTCTTAGCCGAAATCTTCTTTTCTTCTTTATTGCCATTCCCAGTTAAATGGGTCTTGTAGACGTTCCCAAGGGTTCTGAAACTCTTCATTTGTTAACAAACAGTTGTCTAACTGTTTAGTGATTTCTTCTCGATCTAGATCAATGCCAATAATAACAAGTTGTGTCATTCGATCTCCGAACTCTTCATCCCAATCTTCCAATACTTCAGGGCTTTGCTGGAACACATCCTGCTGCTGGGCTTGAGAAAGAGCTGCTACCCAATAAGAGACTGGTTCAATTTTTGCAGATGACCCAGCTTGTGATAATAATAGTGCAACTTCCTGATGTCTTGCACTCCAAATAATACCCTTCGCTCGTACTATTGAATCTGGCATGTGATCACACCACTCAACAAAGCGCATCGGATGAAACGGTCTTTTGCGTTTATAGGTAAAGGAAGAGATCCCGTACTCCTCAGTCTCTGGTGTATGGTTTTCATGACCAAGCTCCAACTCCTTTAACCAACCAGCCGATTCAGAGACACGTTCAAAGTCAAAGCGCCCCGTATTTAAAATTTCAACTGGATCGATAACACCATTTGTTGTACGTATAAGTTTTGCCTCAGGCTGTAATGCACGTAAAATACGTTCTAACCGTTCAAGCTCCTCTGCGGATACTAAATCGCACTTATTTAAAATAAGGACATCACAAAATTCAATTTGATCAATAAGAAGGTCTGCAACATCACGCTCATCTAATTCACCAACAGCTTCCTTCCGCTCCAATAAGCTTTCCCCAGACTGAAAATCATGCCAAAAACGATGGGCATCTACGACTGTAACCAATGTATCTAATCGACAAAACTTCGTTAAATCAATGCCAAGCTCCTCGTCTAAATAACTAAATGTTTGTGCAACGGGAATCGGCTCACTAATCCCTGTCGATTCAATTAAAATGTAATCAATATTGCCTAGCTTCGAAAGACGTTCCACCTCCTGCAATAAATCCTCTCGTAATGTACAGCAAATACAACCATTCGATAGCTCTACAAATTTTTCCTCTGTACGTGATATACCACTACCATTTGCGATAAGCTCCGCATCAATATTAATTTCACTCATATCATTCACAATAACAGCGACACGTAAATCCTTTTTGTTTTGCAATACATGATTCATCATTGTTGTCTTACCAGAACCTAAATATCCACTCAATACTGTAACAGGAATTTTCTTTGTCATTCTTACAACTCCTCAAATCGTAATCATTACTATTTACAATTTGTAATTAAATCATATTATTTTGGAAAATGCAAAACTTTTTATTACTAGTGAAATTAAACTTGACAATATCCAGTGAGAAATATATTGTTTAAATCGTAATAATTACTATTTAAAAGGAGGTCCTTCAATGCGTGTACAAGTAACACTAGCCTGTACTGAAACAGGTGATAAAAACTATATTACTACTAAAAATAAACGCAATAATCCCGAAAGATTGGAGCTTAAAAAGTACTCCCCTCGCCTGAAACGTGTAACCCTGCATAGAGAAACAAAGTAATATTGGAATGAGGGTCAAAAGGGACCTCTGGAGCTAGTCTCACCTACTTTGGAGTGCCTTCCTCTTCATTGTGAGCGGTTGAACCTCCTTAAAAGCTTCTTATTCGAATCAAAAAAATGACTGTTTCAAAGGCATACTTTTGAAACAGTCATAATGAAATTTTATAGCTAAAGCTGCTCACTATTGATTTCTAACGCTAATTCATTCAATTTCTCATCTAATTCATCGAGCATGCGTAATCTAAAATCTATTTGTTCATCAATATTAACTCCTTGTTTCATTGATGTGCTACTATCCTTAGATTGTTTTTTTAATGCAACTATTTCATTGGATAATCTCTCAATATCTAGATTTTTCATCTCTAACTCACTTAATAAATGTCGATGAAGGCTGTCCGATTCTACTTTCTCTCTATGGTATTTTTCTAGAGTCTCTATAATATTCTCCATTTGTTTACTTGCTAAGGTTGTATAGTCACTTAACTTTTTATCTATGCCTTCCACCATAGACCTTTCATTTGGATCGATCGAAGCCTCCTTTGATGCTTGAATTTTGTCCATCAATGACTTATTTTCAGCCCGCAACTCTGCCAATTCCTTTAATAATGCCTCAATGGATGCAATTTGCTTTTTTCTTTGTGCTTCTCTCTTCTGAATTTCTTCATCGTAAGCTTGCAATTCTTTATCAAAGTCTCTTTTCAACTTTAGGAGCTCCATTGAAAGTTCTTTTTTATGCCTTGTTAATTGAACATTTTCTCGTTCAAGTCGAAGAACCAAAGCATAATAATCACTATCTCTAAGTCTTTTTACTTCATTTTTGTACTTGGCTAACTCGGCCCTTAAAAAAATAATCATTTGTTGGAGCTGTATTGGATCATTGTTTTTCACAATATCATTGTCCATCATCACACCCCCTAGCCTGAATATCTTTTTAGTAAATTGACCACCTCTTCAAGCTGCTCTCTACTTTCCTCTAGTAAATCATCCAGCTGCTTCATCCATTTTCCTTCTGACTTTGAATTCTCTAATTGGTCAACATGACTATTCTCGCCTGAAACAAGATAGGCAATTAATAGCTGTAATGTACTTTTTTCAAGAAAGGCAAAGCTATTGTCTTGTTCATTGCGACGACTTAGCTGTTCCTTCACTAATTGTTGAATTACACTACCAAACTCTTGTTTTTCGTTGTCACTCATTGTCTTCCTCCTGTGTCTGGCCCATTCCATTTAGATTAATTGGATTTAAAACAACAACACCTTCTGTGAGCTGATCGCAATATGTAAAACCCATAATCGTGCCTGAATATGATAAATTATGGGACCATTTTATTTGAAAATTGGTAAATGAAATAGTTTCATTCGGTTCGATTGTTGATTTACCAACTGGTCTCAGCCAATACTCCTCTTTGCTTGATTTGTCATTAAAACGCTCCCACTGACTCTGCCCCTGTGTTTTAAAATTCGGAGTGAAATTTTCATGAACATATCTCCCTGAAAAGTAAAAAGGTGACTCCTTGGGTATTGTTATACACAGAGATGGGTTCGTGACGGCTGCACTACCAATATTACGAATATGATAGGAGCCTAAACATAAACTCTCTTGCTCAGGATCATAAGAAATATTAAATGCAGTTGTAAAATAACTAATGAGGTTAATCCTATTGGGAATTGTTAATTCCTCAACCAACCTTTTAATATCATGAACATAGGCATTTGTTTGTTCTTTTAGTGCCTGTATCTTGTCTTCAATACGATCTGCCACTTTAAACCTCCTTGTTATTTCCATTAAAAAAAAGAGAGGATTACCCTCTCTTCATAGTATGACTTTCTTCTTTTTGTTATCACAATTAACCAACAGTTGGGAAAATAACTGGGCATTGTTGTGGACGAACCGCAGTTGGACATGAGAATGGTAAGTCTGCTCTTGGTTCGCAGAAAGTTGCTAAAAATTCCACAGTAACCGGGAATGTAGATTGAATACTTTGACAAACAGCAACAGTAATTGTCAACGCAGAGAACGTAATTGTACCTGCTGCAGCACCTGTTCCAACACTAAGTGTTCCAGTTGTACAAACGAAGCAATCTAAATCTGTGTATAAAATTTCAACGTCTGTTCCCTTAGGTGCACATAATGTCACTTGCTCACAGCGAGAAACTGGAATATTATTGCTTGTGAAAACAGTACCATTAGGTAAAGTAACGACAATTGTTAGAATGAAGTTCTTTTGAACATTTAGATGTTGCAGACAAACCGTTGATCCATCAATAGAGAATTGGCGATTCTCACGGTTCAGAATCACAATTGGATTTGTAGTTGCTGGAATTACTCGACAAGTAACAATAGCACCTGTTAAGTCAGTAGTTGCTGTAACACCTGGGAATGTAATTGGTCCAGTAGGTGAAATATCAAACGACATTTCTTTTACAATCCAGTCGTATACCTTATCAACATTTATACAGATTAGTTCCTGCGCCTGGGATGGCATATGCTCTTGCATCCTTTTGACACCTCCATAAAATTTTTATCTTTCGTTTGTAGCATATGTTTTTCAGCTATAAGTGCATGGGCTAACAAATAGTTACATTGGATATTTATTAAAATCAATCAAGATTTGTTTTCATACACTTCCCTCATTAACGATACGAATCAAAATGTTGAAAGAACCGTTATATTTGTAACAGAAAGTCAATATTTTTAATAAACTAATAATGGACTGAAAGGGGTGAACTACAATGGAAGAGTCAAAATTGTATACCACTCAAGAAATTGAAAATTTAAAGCAAAAAATTGAATCTTATAGAGAATCGTTAACCTCGTTAAAAATGGGGGAGTCAATTGAAGATTTCCTTTATATGAAGCAGGAGTTTGATGGACTAAAAACACAGATGGCCCATTTAGAAGGGATTACTCAGACATTGGATACTAAACAAAATTCATATATAAAAGGATACGACGATCAAATTAAGGTTCTTTCAACACAGCTTGAGTCTTTGAATCAAACCATTGAAGGAATGAACCAAGAGATTTTATCAATTTTAAATAGACTATTGCCAGTTAAAGGAAATGATACAAAAACCGTACCGCCCTCCATTGACATGCCTGCTCAAGCTTATTCTAATCTTTTACCTAGACAACCTAGAATGACACAGACAGCAGATCAAACTACAATTACATCAGCACAACCTTCTTATAGACTACTACAAAGTGTGGCAGGTAAAGCCAAAAACCACCAACCAAATGTAAATATCGGGGGTCCCTCTCCTCAGAATGGTCTACCGGAAACTAAACCTGAAGAACGGCATTTTAATCAGCAATATTTTCAATCAATCAATACGCACCCCAGCCAAATATACAATGGTTTATACAGAAACACGACAGTTGAATCCACCTTCCATTTTAAAAATGCCATGGATGCAAAGGAAGTTCCAGTAAGTGTTTATGATCCATCTGCCGTACAGCCTGCTTCAAGCGAAGAAAACATCGAGAATGATACTTTACAATCTTCTATAGTTAATGAATCCGATAGCACTAAAACTGAAACATTAAATAATCCTATGGAGGTTGTGAAAATTGAGAATGAACATAACAATCTTGAGAATCCCATTGTAACGAATGACTCGATAGAACGAGTTATCTTGGAGCAACCTAGCGAGCCTGTTAATCAAGACATTGAAGCAATAGCTAGTGAGCCTCTCAACCAAATCATTGCAGAAACAGTAGCAGAACCTGCAGATATAGATCACTCTCCTTCATTGGAAACAGAAGAATATGTTGAAGTGTATCATGCTGATGCAACCTATGAGGTTCATCCGTCCTTTGAAGAAGAGATCATGCAACTTGAACCTGTAAACAAGCCGATTGAGGAAGAACATAAAAAGGGAAAAAACTCATTTTTCGATTTCTTTAAAAGATGGAGTTAACATTATCTTAAACATCCACTATGTCAAAACATACATAGTGGATGTCTTTATGTGTCAAATAAAAGCTGTCATTAAGAAATCATTGAATTTATAGGTGAAATAGATAATTGCCCTTAACCCCTAATCTGAAATGAATAGAATAATGAAGAAAGGGGGTGTAAAAATGTGTTTGAATAACTCAATGTGTGGCTGTTCAGGTAACGGTCATGGTAACGGGGAGTGTACTGCACTGGGACCTTTTGTTGCAATTGACGCTGCATGTATTACTCCACCAGCCGCTACTGGTTCCATTATCCCATTCTCATCAGGAATTACTCCTGTTGCTTTAGTGTCTCTTGCTACTGGTTTAGTTGGTACTGTAAGTCTTGTTGGATTTGGTACATCTGTTCCAGGGGTTGCTCTAGCTGGCGTTAATATCGATTTAACATCTAGTCTTGCTACAGAAGCATTTACTGTTCCACGTCCAGGTACAATTACATCTATTTCTGCTACAATCTCAGCAACAGCTGCTTTAACACTAACAGGAACAGCAACAGTAAGAGCACAAATTTACCGTGCAGTTTCAGGAAGCAACGTTTTCAGCCCAACTGGAGCATTTGTTGATTTAGCACCAGCTTTACCATTATTAGCATTAGCTGTAGGTACGATTGCAAGTGGTAATGCAAACGTTTCAGTACCTGTAAGTACTGGTGATCGTTTACTAATGGTATTCTCTATGACTACTACAGGAGTTGCTGCTACACTTGCTGGTAACGCAAGTGCTGGTATTACTATCGTATAAAATAAACTTAAATAATAAATGAAAACAAGTGATTTCCTCATTAGCAGAAATCACTTGTTTTTTCATAAAACATCAATATTTATTTAACCAAAGCATTCTGAATATGTGCCAAATGATGCTTGCCATGCCATGCATAAAGGCCAATTGCATGCTCAAGAGTCGTCAGGCCTGAATCAGGATGATTAAAGGCTCTTTCTAATTGTTCATCCGATAAACTTGACAGTAAATAAACCCAACGTTCATGTAAGCTTTCAATCAAATTAAAAGAAATTGCTACTGGCATTTCAGAATCTGGTAGCTGTGCCCATTCTGCCTCATTGTAGGGCTTAATGGTTGGTACATCCTCTGTTAACGCTAGCTTAAAACGGATATAGCTATTCATATGACTATCAGCAATATGATGGACTAGCTGTGTCACGGTCCAGCCATTTTCACGGTAAGATTTTGCTAAGTCTTGCTCGCTTGCACCACTTAACGCCTCTGCAAGTTGTTTTGGTAACAAACGGATTTCATTAATCCACTCTAGTACTTGCTGTGAATTCATTTCTTTGGGAAATTGGAATTGTCCAATAGGATAACGTAAATCTTTCATATTGCTGACCTCCATTTTACTTTTTATATTACCAATTTAATATTTTTCTTGCTACAACCATGCACTGTAATTATCTATGTTCAATAGCTTTTCGTATTTATATATACTTTCTGAATGGCGACTTCAGCATCTTGTGCATTTCAGAGAATATGAAAGCAATACACAATGTAAGCTTACATACGCACAACATACACCTCCTTTCCCAATACATATTCAAACAATCAAAAACCCTTATTTTATAAGTTTAAATACTTACAAAATAAGGGTTTACTATTATTCCCGGATATCGTATATCAACGTATCAAAGTATTTTTCATTTGTATATAGTAGAATAGCCCATTCACCAGACTGAGGAATTTTCACATGAGAAGGTGTATGTGCATCTGCTCCATTAACAGGTCCGCCGAGTCCTATGCTCCAACCATCCACTAAAATCGGTTGTATGACTTTAGATTCTCTATGGTATCCAATAACCGTTAATTCTGTATCTCGTACTTCATCTATTCCCCATAGATGCCACATCCATTTTTGTATGCTTAAACTTGGCATATCTGCGCCAATGACACCCGATTTATCAGCATTACCAATAATGCCTCTTTCACCAAATTTCTCTGCCTTATGCTCCCAATCAACTAATGCAAAATCATTTTCTTGTACAAAATCAGGTAGATCCTCTGGCATTGTAACATTTGCTTTATCTGTACAACCCACTAAAAATAATAGCAATATACATAAAAATACAACTCGTTTCATAACATCCCCCTTTCTTATGAAACGTTTGTTATAACCATATTGTTACAGATAATTCTGTAAATTGCGAAACCATCATTTTATCGTACTCTTTACAATATCAACTAATGACTTTAATGGATGGAGAATTGTAATCGCCGTGTGATCTTCAAATCGTTGTGCTGCATCCACCATCGATAGCTGGGCTACAGATAGAAATTTTTGCTCAGCTGATAAAGTATGTAAAGTTCTTAAAATAGTCTCATCATAGGCTTCCTTTTTCCCCTGTATAATAAGCTCAAATGTATGGTCAATAATTTTTGCCTCTACATCTACTGATATTCCTCGTTGCTTAGCATATTGGTGAAGTCTTGCCATCGTTCCTTCAACAGTCGCTGGATTTGAGAAAAGAATTGTTTGAGGCTGTTGCTTACTACATATACTTTCAAAATAGGGCTCATCAATCTTTATAATAGGGATCAGGGGATTAGAAAAAGTTTCTCCTTCTAATAAAGCAATATAATTTGTACACGTTATTAAAATGGCATCCACATCACAGCTAATTATCCATTCAATTTGCTCCTTAACTTTACGCGCTAAACCATCACTACCTTTAGACACGTGCTGTATCGCGCCAGGGTCTACAAAATGGAGTATCTCTATGTCTTCAGCGCTTTGAAAAGCGTGCTCTATGTATTCTATATTGGAATAATGAGCATGCAAGCAGCCAAGCTTTTTTCTCAATTAAATTCCTCCTAATTGGAAAGTTTCTTTTCCATTGTTGCTATTACTAGAGAGTTACCATTACAATTCTTCACCATTTCCTCTTTCGTTACAACATAACCTAATGAACGATATAACTCAATATTACGCGGAACACTCATACGTACTTTGCACTGACTAATTGTTATCCCCTTCGATAGTGCATATTGTTCAAGCCAAGAAATTAGTGCCTTAGCTAAACCTTGTCCTTGTCTTTCTGGGATAACTGAAAGTCTAAAAAAATAAATCCCCTTTGTACTGAGTTTAAACCTTACCATGGCAACTGGCTGTTTATTGATATAGCCAATAAACGCTTGTTCACTTTGCTCCATTGCCTGCTCAATAGAATACACCGTTTCACTTAGTGCACTGGATGGTGGTGTAGCTTTTTCATATTCTTGAAACGCCTGTAGCATCAACTGATGTATTACTGGGGCATCCTTGCACTCTGCTAACACAATTTCCATCATAAAGCACCCCTAATAGTTTTTTTATTCATAATAATGTATATTAAAACAAAAAGAAACCGTATTATTTCTAATACGGCCTACTACTTAGTATGTTTGTCTTTTATTTTTGCTTCCTTTTCAATATGCTTTCTCGCTATTTTCAAACGTTGAATATCCTTTTTCTGAAGAGGAATAATCTCTTCCTTCATCATCTTAATATACGCAATCATTAATAAAAGTAAAACCACTGTAAAAGGTAATGCTGCGATTAACGAGGCCGTTTGTAATGCTTCAAGACCCCCTGTATACAATAAAACGCCTGAAATAGCTGCCATTAAGACACCCCATACTAACTTTGATAAAATTGTGGGATTTAAAGAACCTCTGGACGTCATACTAGCCATAATAAATGTAGCTGAATCAGCAGAAGTGATTAAGAAAGTAAAAATTAACATTATGCCTATAACTGGGGCTAACAGTGATAATGGCAAATGTTCAAGCATTTGAAAAAGTGCAATTGTAACATCATTACTAACCGCTTCAGCTATATGTGCATTTTCATGTAAATCAAACCACATGGCAGTACCACCAAAGACTGCAATCCAAAAACAGGCAATAAGGGGTGGGATAATTAAAACCCCTATAATAAATTCTCGAATCGTTCTACCTTTAGATACACGAGCTATAAATGATCCCACAAACGGAGACCAAGCAATAGCCCAAGCCCAATAAAAAATAGTCCAATCTTTTACCCAAGTTCCCCCCACATATGGCTGCATTCGAAGGCTATACTGAATAAAATTTGAAATATAATCCCCTATTGCTAATGTAAAAGTTTCTAGAATGAAAACTGTAGGGCCTGTTATAAATACAAAAAGCAACAGAACAATCGCAAGACCCATATTAACATTACTTAAAATACGAATCCCTTTTTGAAGACCTGTCGTAGAAGAAAACATATAGCCTACAAACATAATGGCAATAATAGATATTTGTATAAAAAATGTATTTGGCAAGCCAAAGACAAATTTCAATCCCCCATTTGTTTGTAGAACTCCGAGGCCAATAGACGTGGCTACACCCATAACTGTAGCAATAACTGCCAGAATATCAATCGTACTTTTGACTATACGATTTGAACCAGTGACTGGCTCTAAAGCTGTAGAGATTAATAAATTTCGTTTTTTATTAAATTGTACATAGGCCATGACCAGTCCCATAATAGCATACACTGACCATTGGCTTATACCCCAATGAAAGAATGAATATCCCATGGCAAGTCTTGCAGCATCTGTTGTTAAAGGTTCCGTAGAGCTAAAAGGTGGTGAAAAGTAATGACTCATTGGCTCAGCTACTCCCCAAAAGACCAAGCCTACGCCAAGTCCTGCGGAAAAAAGCATGGAAATCCATGTTAGAAAGCTAAATTCAGGTCGACTATCTTCTGCCCCTAAGCGAATGGTGCCATATTTACTTATTGCCAAGCCGAATAAAAAAATAACGATAATAAAGACTGTCAATAAATAAAACCAGCCGAAATAATCCGTAGTCATATGAAATACGCTGTTTGCTACGTTCTTAAATTTTTCTGGTATCGTTGCTCCAATAATGACCAAAAGAAAAATTACTCCACTAGAAATAAGAAATACTGGGTTTTTTAAAATTTTATTTTGCATACAGCGCCTCCATTTATCCCAGACAGATGACCAAATTTCCTTTATTATGCGTACCATTCGGTAATTTTATTAATAAATAAAAAGAAACCGCACTGTCAAAAGACAATGCGGTCTACTATTAATGTGATTTATGCGTAAAACGTATGGCTCTACTCATAACAGTTGGTACGATCGAAGCATGATTTTCGTTTAAAGCCTCATAAAATTCAACATTCATTATTTTTTCTAATACGGTCGCCATTTGGCGCGCATCATCCACCATAAAGGTTTCAAGTTCACCTGCGCTCAAAAACAAAGTTTCGTTCATATCTTGATGCTCGTTCAGAAATACTGAAGCACAGTGCACTAATTCATGCTCATTCCACCAAATGGATGGGCTAATAGCTAGATAGCGCTGGAAGCTTGATTGGTGGTGAAATAGTTGCCACAGTGTAAAGTAACCTCCTAGGGAATGACCAAATAAAGCTTGCTGTGCTCGATTTACTGGATACTGTGCCTCAATCGTTGGCTTTAGCTCTTCTTCTATAAAGCGACTAAAATCCACTGCTCCTCCAAGCTTTTCATGACTTTTTCCTTTAAATCTTGCTGGATAAATATACGACTCCGCAGGTGCTGTAAAATCATAAAATCTTCTTTCACGCATATCGTCGCCATGACCAATTCCAATAACAATAGCAGGAAGGATACCTGTTTTTGGTGCATTACGACTTTGTAGACGCACCGCTTCCTTTACAAGGTTAAAATAGGGTGAGCCATCGAGTACATACAAAACTGGGAAGCCATCTTGTGGTGCTTCCTCCTCTGGCACATAGATGTTAATCGTGTACGAATAATTTGTCAATTTTGAAGTCATTTGTTGTGTAACGTAGTCTACTTTATTTATATTCATTAGATATCCTCCTTCAAAATTTCGTAGCCATAACATACAGGTGTATTTGTTACAGGATCTTCCATAATGCGTGCATCAATATTAAATACTTTACGCATCACCTCAGCACTTAAAATTTCCTGTGGCGTGCCAGTTTGCATGATAATACCGTTACGCATTGCAATAAGATGATCTGAATATCTGGCAGCATGGTTAATATCATGTAGAACCATCACTATTGTACAGCTGTGCTGCTCATTTAAACTTTTAACAATGTCCAATACCTCTAGCTGATGAGCCATGTCTAAATAAGTAGTAGGTTCATCCAATAGCAAGATATTTGTTTCTTGTGCTAAGGCCATAGCCAGCCAAACACGCTGACGCTGACCTCCTGAAAGCTGGGCAAGCTCCCTATTTTGATATTCCATCGTATTAGTAACCGTTAAAGCCCATTCAATCATTTCCTCATCCTTATTCGTTAAACGATTAACATTGTTGCGATGTGGGTAGCGACCATACGCAATTAACTGCTCCACTTTCAATTGACCAGGAGCTATCGGTGTTTGAGATAATATTGCTAGTTTCTTGGCAATATCTTTGGTCGATAAATTTTGCATATTTTGCTCCTGCAAATATACCGTACCTTGTTGTTTTTTTAAAATACGTCCTATCGTTTTTAGGAGTGTAGATTTACCACAACCATTCGGACCGATGATTGTAGTCACTTTGCCCTCTTCTATCGTTAAATTTAACCCTTCAAAGACACGTACCTGCTCATAACCTGAAGCCAGGTTTTCCATTCTAAATGCAGTTTGCACGCCATTTCCTCCTATGCCTTAGATTTCACCAGTAAATACAAGAAATATGGAATCCCAATAATTGAAACGACAATACCAACAGCCAGTTCCGATGGTGCAAAAACGGTTTTACCAATAAAATCAGCTAGGATTAACAGACCTGCTCCAATTAAAGCACTCACTGGCATAACATAACGGTGTTGAATACCAACAAGCTGCTTGGCAATGTGTGGGGCCATTAAACCTATGAATCCAATACTCCCTGATACAGACACACAAGCACTGACAAGACCTACACTGGCTAATAACAGCTTCATTTTCTCCTTTTCAACAGCTATTCCTAAACTTGTGATGCTATCCTCTTCAAGCTGAAAATAATCGAGTAAATAAGATTTTCTATGCACATATATTCCTAAAATCAAAAGCCAAGGTAGCATCGTAAGCGCAAAGATCCAATTCGCATTATAAATAGAACCCGCCATCCAAATAGCCGCTGATTCAAAATCTTGTGCACTCATTTTTAAGGATAGGTACAAGGACAAAGCTCCAAATCCACTATTGATAGCTATACCAGTTAAGATTAATCGCTGCATATCCAGATGACCATTTTTTAAAGCAAATGAAAAAATCAAGATAGCTGCAATTGTTCCACCGATAAAACCGAATAGTGGCATCATTAAAATTGACATCCAGCTGTTCATATCTGCACTCACTAGCTTTAATTGAAAGAAGTACATGAATAGAACGACTGCTGCACCAGCTCCAGCATTAATCCCTAATATTCCTGGATCTGCTAGTCCATTGCGTGTAATCCCCTGTAATACAACTCCAGCCATACCTAAGCCAATACCGACAAGTCCAGCAATGACAACCCGAGGTAAACGGAATTCAAATATAACAAGATCAAACTTTGAATTTGACTCCATCCGCAACAATGTTTTGATGACATCCATTACAGACATATCAAAAACACCATTTGTAATATGTAAATAGCTCGCAACTAAAATCATTAAAACAAGCATCAGCATGGTTAAAAAGAATACACTTGAGGTTTTTTTACGCACGTTTTTCACCTCCGTGCTTACGAACTAAATATAAGAAGAATGGTACACCGACCAATGCGGTTAAGACACCAATTGGCGTTTCAAATGGATAATTGACAACGCGGCTCAGGACATCACAAAGCGCTAAGAAAAAGGCTCCAATGACGGCTGCACAAGGAATAATATAGCGATAATCAACACCAACAAGGAAGCGTGTAATATGTGGTATGACTAACCCTACAAAGGCGATTTTCCCTACAAGGGCAACGGCTGTCCCTGTCAAACATACGACAGCTAGCATGCTAATAATACGTACTGCTTTTGTTTTCTGTCCTAGCCCCATGGCAATATCTTCACCTAATGAAGTAATGGTAATTGCTTTTGCAGAGAATAAAGCCAAGATCAACCCAGTTAAACCAAATGGAATAGAAAGGATCAGCATATCCATATCTACCATATGTACCTTTGTGTTATACCAAGCACTTACTGTTTGTGATACTTGGAAATACATCGCAATAGCAGTAGCAATACTACTTAAAAATGTGCCAATGACAGTTCCAATTATGGCTAGCTTTACTGGAGATAAGCCATTGCGGATTAACGAGCCAAAACCAAAGACAATACCTGCTCCCAATGCAGAACCAAGCATCGATAATAAAATCATTTGATAGTTTGGTAGCCCTGGAAAAAACACAATGGCTAATGTAATGACAAATGCAGAGCCATCATTGACACCCATTAATGAAGGCGAGGCTAAATAGTTTCGTGTAATCCCCTGCATGACTGCACCGGCAACTGCTAAAAATGCTCCAACTAGTAATACCGCGACAACTCTTGGAATACGGCCTGTCCGTATAATTTGATGATCAACATCCGATGGATCAAATGCTGTCATCGACTGCCATACTGTAATGGCACTAATATCTTTTGTCCCATACATAACAGAAATAAGTGCCACAAGGGCAATAAGGAAAGGAGATATCGCTAATATTGAAAACGACACTATGTTTGTTTTTTTCAACTTTCACACCTTTTTCTTTATCCATTTTGCGGTATACAATATCGATCACTTAAGTGTATACCCTTAACAACTGCCTGCAATGAAAAATGCCACATCTTACAAAAGGCCGGTAATAGCCCGGTGATATCACCAAATCTACTACCAGCCTGTTTATACTATTTAAATAATTTTTCAGTTGCAGCATCTAAGAATTTCACCTTAGACCAAGCAGTACCACCTTGTGCTAATGGCTCAATTGTGTTGACGAAAACTTGATTATTTTGTGCTGCCTTTAAGCTAGTGAAAATTGGATTCTTTTGTAGCTCCTCTAAAGCTTTTGGCGTATCCTTATTCTCTGAATCCTCGAATTGTAGGAAAATCACATCTGGATTTACTTGTGCTAATGTTTCAAGTGATAGTTCCGCTTGCGCCTTAGCTGTTGTAACAACTTCTGGTACAGGTGCTCCTAAATCTTCATATAGAACAGGGTTTAAATAAACGCCTGCTGGATAGATGTACATCACTCCACCACGAACACGGATGATTAATACTTGCTTATCTGCTAATTGCTCCCTGGATTTTACTTGGGCATCAGCAACTTTTGCTTCATAGTCAGAGATGATTTTCTTTGCATCCTCTTCCTTCCCAGCTAATTGTGCAAGCAATGTTAAATTTTCTTTCCAATTTGTTGAAATATGTGAGTATGGAATCATTGTTTGAATTTTGTTGAGCTTTTCAGCCGTTTCTTCAGGGAATTTCGAAGTACCCACAATTACATCAGGATCCAGATTAAGAATGGCTTCTGCATTTGGCTCCATTTTATTTCCTACAAGTGTAGCTCCCTCAAAATCTGTTGCTAGATAGGCAGGAACTTTTCCACCTACTTCTAGGACACCTACTGGCTTAATACCAAGCATCGCCGCATCTTCCATCGATTCAAGACTGGCAGCGACAATGTTTTTTACTTCGGCTGGTAGCTCATATTGCTCACCTAAGTACGTTACGGTCTGTGTTGATTTAGCTTGCTCTGTCTGTGATTCTGTTGCACTTGTCTCTGCTGTATTAGCTGTTGATGTTGATTCCTCTGCTTTATCTGTTCCACATGCAGCCAGTGATAATACTAATAGTGCAGGTGCACACATTTTAAAATATTTATTCATAGATATTCTCTCCTAACGAGCTCATATTGATAATGATAATCGTTTTCATATATAAGTCAATACATAATTGATACTCATTATCATTTACGATACTATCCTAACAAAGTGAAAAAAGATTGTGAATGGACGATTTCGAGAATGACATGGATTTTTGCCGATTTTGCTATTAAAAAAACTGCTTCTTTTTTTGGAAGAAGCAGTTTTTTTACATATAATTGGATTCCTCCATTTTCATCTTTCTATAGGCGGAAGGAGATAAATTTGTGCACTTTTTAAACACTCTACTAAAGTAAAAGCAATCGACATATCCGACACATTCTGCTACTTCAGCTACTGGAATGACATCATATTCTAGCAAGTCTTTTGCACGCCGTATACGATATTCCGTAATATAAGTGCTTGGATTCATACCTGTATGCTGCTCAAATAAATAAGCAAAACGACGACGCTCAATGCCCAATTCCATCGAGATATTTGATACTGAGATTTGCTCTGAATAATTTTCATGTATATACTGTAATGCCTGCTCTATTAATTCGCTGGTACTATCTAAAACCTGCATTTTTGCCGCCACAAGGATATCTTCCAACAAATTCATAAATAATGTCTTAGACTTGAATACAGCCATATTACCAGGAAAGGAATAGCTCTCCACTAATTGCTTAACATGGCTAATAATTTGTGTGTTAAAACCTGTATTAATTAGAAAATGTTGCTCTGCTAGTGGATATAGATTTATTTCTTCTGTTGGTAGGCGATAATGAACAACTGCATACTCCCAACCTTTATGACCAGTCGCTCTCACTTCTATCGGCATCTGGGGGCCTGCATGGACAATCATTCCAGGCTCCATCATATAGGGGGTTCCATTAAAGCTAAAGATCGCACTCCCTGCAAGTGGTACTACTAAACCACACTTATCTGGAGCTGTTGTTCTACCAGCATCTACTTCACCTGGGTCCATTTTTTTAGTAAAAACATCTGTAAATTTTACAGAAGCATGTGCAAAGTAATCAATTAAATATTTGATATCCATATGCTAACTCCTATACATGTATAACATTCTGAATCTGTGGAAAATGATGTAAATCATGATTGATTAATCCTACAAAATAGTCGATTATAGTCATTTCTGACTGCCCAATTTTAAATGACTGTTGCCATTGCTCGTCTGTCCATTGCTGAATATTCTGCAATAATTGACGCCTTGTGGACATAAAATCATTCAATGTTTCCTCCATTGTTTGTTCACGGCTTTTCTTAGCTGCCATCGTATTCAAATGTGCTACATCTGGTCCTTTCGGCAGACGCTCATCTGTAAACAGCAAAGGGATTCGGTGATTTAGCACAAACTTGTCCCATGGAGGAAGATGCCCAATTACCTCTGCAACCGACCATTTCCCAGGTTCAATAGGCATACGCCATTGCGCCTCAGATAACCCTCGCAAATTATCTATCCAATCTAAAGATTTTTTATAGTGTTTAATGACATAGGTTTTATCTTGTTGCAATTGGTCCCCCTCTTTCTTTTTTATTGAAGATGAATTTTCAATTCTGGCCAACTCAAATGCCATTGCTTTTGCTGAATTCTTTGACGATAAATCGCATAGGCATCCTTATTTTCTAGGTAAAACGGTGTTGGCTCTACAATGCCTGCTCCTAAAAGAAGAATACCGTACGGTGCTGCAATGTCTAGAAACCCATCTGATAATTTTACTCCAATTGCCGTTGGGATTTCTGGGAAATGAGAGATTCCATCAACAGCAGACTGATATGGTTTACTACCATTTAGGACATGCATTCGGGCTTGATTTTTCACGGACCAAGGCTCGTTTGGAGATACCTTTCTCAGTTCTTGCTCATACTGCTTCCCTACTTCTTCTGCTAAATTTTCTTTATCAAAATATATCACATCAATATCAGCAATTGGTGTTCTTTCCTCCTTATCGTGAAGGTAATCCCATACCTTTGAGCGAATAATTCCTGCGCATACCCACCAATCTGGTAATTGCAAAGTTTCTACTGTGGATAAAATGCTCATCATCCAGTCATCAGATGCGATTAAGTTCTTCAGCTCTTCCTCCGTTTGAAGCAATCTCATTCAGCCAGCCCCCATTAATATAAATTAAATCTATAAATCATCAAAAATTATATATTAGATTTATACATCAACACCATTTACCCTAAAGCTAATAAAAGAAAGGGAGAAGATTATGAATAAAATGATCCTGCTGTTGTTATTTGTACTACTTAGCTTAATTGGACTTTTCTATGCAAACATTTCTTTAACACTCGTATGTATCGGAATGGTAGCTGCTTTTATCGGTACACTTGCGGGAGGTGGTGGACTCATTACACTTCCTGCCATGATGCTTGTCGGTATCCCGATTCAAACAAGTATTGCCACAAACAAATTTTCGACAGGCATTTCGTCTTTATCCAGTATTTTTTATCTACTCTATCAGAAGGAGCTACATCTCACATCTATCATTAAATATATAGCCCTTGCTATTGTTGGGGGGATTTGCGGCTCACTTTTAGCTGTTTCGCTGTCTGAGCAAACTATGAACTATATGGCCTGTGTACTACTCCTTTTGGCTTTAGTCGTAACTTTAAAAAATAAGGCGTGGACGGAAGTTCCTGATTCGCTAGAACATCAAGCACCTCATTTTTGGCAACCATTTATCATCGCCATGTATGATGGTGGTTTCGGCCCTGGCTCTTCGACATTTAGCATCTTACACTATCTACGTTCACATCATACTTATATAAAGGCTGTACAGCTCACTCGAGTACTCCTCTTCGGGAGCTGTACAGGTGCATTTATTGTGTTTTATCACACTGGCTTTATTCAATGGCACTATGCAATTGCTATGGCACTAGGCTCCATTATAGGCTCCCAATTAGGTCTCCTAGTGCTCCCCTACATTCCATTAAAAATAGCCAAAACACTACTAACAGTGATTATTATATTGTTGCTTGTTCAAGTTACATTGAAAATAATTTAATGACCACTACTCAAATGCTCATGAATTATCTTCCATTGATCGTTAACTAATGTAAAAATATTAGTCGCTCTACCGCTACCTGATACAAACTTTTCGTTATGATAGCCTTCATAGTGATATGTATAGAGACAGGTAGCCGTCTTTTCATCAACGGTTAACCATTTTACATCAGTAGCTGAATAAACCTCTTCTTTAATGACATTCCATGCATGCTTGAAATAAGCCTCAATCTCCTCTGTTGTTGTGCAAGTTTTATCAGAGAACCAATAAATTGCTTGTGGATGCAAAATAGCCTTTACTTGATTAAAATCATGGGTATTTGTTGCTTGGATATATTGTTCCAATGCTTGTTGATGTGTCATCTTCACCCCTCCTTTTTTAACAATATTATCCTATAATTAACTTCTTATAAATCACTAGTTCCTTATCCCTTTCTGCTTTGACAGTAAATAGATGGCAGCTATAATTAAGAAAAAACCACAGACCTGAAGATTAGTTATTTTTTCATCCAATAGAATAGAAGATAAAATCATACTACTAATTGGCAATAAGCTAGTAAGTACACCTGCCCACGATGCTGAAATTACTGCAAGACCCTGTTGCATCAAAAGAAACGCTATGACGGTTACAACAATGCCGAAATATAATACTAATCCCCACTCTGCAGCTGAAATTTCTTTAAATTCAAAATATCTGCTTTCAGCTACAGCAAATGGGAAAAATAATATGACGCCAAATAAGCTAACCATAGATGAGACTGTAAGAGCACTCATACGATAAGAAATTAACTTACCTATGATGATAAATAAAGATTCGCAAAATACTGCCCCTAAAATGAATAGATTCCCTAATAATGAAGTTGAATAATGGTTAGTAGCAGAATAGTTAGCAATGTTCATAAAGATAGCTCCCACTACGGCAAGAAGTATGCTAATCCCCATATTCCTCGTTAATTTCTCCTTCAAAATAAAATAGGATAGGATTGCAGTGCAGACTGGCAGAGTACCAGTAATAATACCAGCTTCCATAGCAGTCGTTTTTGAAAGACCATGGAGCATTAATATATTAAATAAAAACACCCCTAATAACGCTTGTAAAAAAACCGCTACTAATTCTTTTCTGTTTAATGTTGAAAATCCCTCTATCTTTATCCACAAAGGAATTAAAATAATTGCAGCCACAAGAAATCTTAGTTCATTCGCTAAGAAAATTGGAAAGCTTTGAACAACCAACTTGCCCGCAACAACTGAACTACCAACGATACTCATTGCCACAATAACTTTCCCGCTACTCCAGATCCATCTATTCATTCTTCTATACTACGCGTTCAATGGATTCATTAATAATATCGGTTACTGCTAAATAGAGGTTTTCAGGGTGTTCAGCGATTCGGTGGCAAAGATATAAGTACCACTCATTTCCATACGTTAAATATACTCTACAACGATAATCTTTCCTTCTTAATTCATTGAGTAATGTAGGACGTACACCATAAAGCATCTCAACTTCAACATTTGAGTTATCAAGATATTGACGTCGCTCTATCTCTTGAATAAGCATTTCATCATGTGTAGCGATTGATATCGGATGATTTGCATTTACTAACTGTTCAACATACTCAAGATAACGCTTATTCAATTCTTCTGATCTGATCATGGCTATATCTACAGACTCTTGAAAAGCCCCTTTAACAAGTCTTATTTTCCCTGGATATTGCATAAGTTCTTGTAAATCTACCTTTGTACGATAAAGATGAACTTGCAATGTAATTCCAACATTTGTATACTTCGTTGCTATTTTTTTGTAAAGAGTAATAATATCACTAGTCTTTGAGGATTCTTCCATACTTATCATCAAAGTTACTCCATACTGTTGAGCTTTTTGTGTAAGCTCTTCAAGGTGCTTATAAGCAATCTCAGCATTAATAGAAAGACCTATATGAGATAAATCGAAAGATACTGTTTGCTTCAAAGATAAAATCCCCATGTCCTCAATTACTTGTAAAAGCTCAACCTTTGCTTTTTGACAATCCCTTAAATTGATTGTATTTTCCCCAATATATTCAATGGAGATATTATAATTGTCATTAAGATAATTACGTGCCGCAGTGATGGCATCCTCTCTCTTTTCCCCTGTTACATACCTTTTTGCTGCTTTCCATAATAACGGGTAAAGCTCTGTTGATTGCTGCACCGCATATTTCAAGCGCTCGTCTCGTGCCGCGGCTTTTAAGGCTTGAATCACTAATTCTTCTGTTTTCTTCATATTTATTCCCCCTCTTCGGTATTGGTAAGTACTTTATCATGATAAAATTGGTAACTGTAGAACCACTTTAAAGTGATTTTAAAGGTACCACTTTCAAATTGGAGGTATGTAAAATGTTATGGATACCTATTGATCGAGCATTAGATATTCCTTTAAATCGTCAAATCTATCAGCAAATACGGGAAAAAATTTTAAGTGGACACCTTCAGGCAGGAGAAAAATTAGTATCAACACGAGAGCTTTCGGTAGAATTAAAAGTATCAAGAAATGTCATATTAGAAGCTTATGATCAGTTACTAGCCGAAGGATTTTTAATTGCACGAAGAGGAGCCGGTACATTTGTTGCAGAAGGGGCGTTGTTACCACAACAGACCAAACCTTTTATTACAAATAAAGCAGGAGATTCAATAGTAGGGAAAGAAGTTATCAACTTACGCTCAGGTATTCCAGCACTCGACTTGTTTCCTCGTAAAACTTGGGCGAAGATAAGTCATCAACTTTGGCACGATAGTGAATCCTCCATATTGGGATACGGGGTTCCAGAGGGGCGCATAGAATTAAGGCATACTCTTGCCCACTACTTATTAAGAACAAGGGGCGTTGAATGTCATCCAGAGCAAATTATTATTACATCTGGTGCGACACAGGCAATGATGCTTGTGTCGAGATTATTGCTGTCACCTAATGATCTTGCTATTATGGAAGATCCTATAACGAATGATATTCAAACTATCTTTAAAGCTTCAGGTGCTACCATTTATCCGATACCAGTAGATGAATTCGGGATGAAAACAAGCCTATTACCAGATAATATAGATCCTAAACTTGTCTTTCTAACTCCCTCTCATCAATTTCCTTTAGGAAGTACCTTACCTATTCAACGTAGAATTCAATTAATTGAGTATGCTAGAAAGAATCATTGCTTTTTAATTGAAGATGATTATGATAGTGAGTTTCGCTACGAAGGGCCACCTGTTAGTTCTTTACAGGGACTAGATCCAGAGCTTGTTCTCTACATCGGTTCTTTTAGTAAAATTCTCTCTCCCGCATTAAGAATAGGATACATTATCCTTCCAACACAGCTTACTGAAAAATGTCGTCAATTAAAATGGTTTACGGACTTACATACACCTTCCTTAGACCAACTTATCCTTTCTCGCTTTATACAGGAGGGCTATATGGAAAGACATATCACAAAAATGAAGAAGTTCTATAAAAGCCAACGTGATTTTCTGATTCAATGTTTACAATCCACTTTTTCACATAACATAAAGATATTCGGCTATTCTACAGGTATGCACTTAGTTGCAGAATTTGAGAAGATTGATTTTACACAAAACTTATTAGTGAAAATAGAACAATTTGGTGTAAAGGTTTACCCAGTAGAGGATCATACAATTAAAAAGGGAAAATATAATAACAGATTGATTATTGGCTATGGTCATTTACAAAAGCATGAAATTGAACTAGGCATCACTAGACTTTTTCAAGCAATTTATCATTAGGAGGATGTCTGTGCTAGCTACTATTGAAAAACAATCAAATTACCATATTGCTACGTTCAAACGAAAATTACTATATCCAATAGATGCCGTTTGGTCCGCTATGACTAACAATGAAAACCTACAAAAATGGATGAGTAATTTAGAAATCATTGAGCTACGTAAGAACGGGAAAATACATTTTAATATGAATGATGGAACAGGTAATTTTGAGGAAATAACCATCACAGATTATGTTGAGAAAGAAGTATTGGGATTTGGTTGGGGTACAGATACGGTGAGATTTGAATTATTTTCTACTGAAAAGGGTTCTTTATTGGTATTAGTAGAGACACTTCAAAATCTGACAGAGCATACACCGAAGGATTTAGCGGGATGGCATATTTGTTTTGATATGTTAACAGATCTACTAAATGGCCTTGAACATCAATATTTCCCAATGGATGAATGGCAGCAAAAATTCAGCGAATACCAAAAAATGCTGAATAGTATAAAGTAAAATAATACAAAAAATCCTAGAGCATCTTTACTCTAGGATTTCTATTATTGATAAAAAGCTGTAGCAATTGCTAGTGCTTTTAAAGGCTCTTTGATTGAATCGAGTGTGTAAACAAGCTTTTCATCCTGCCAAACAATTAAATTACCTGATTGATAAACATCTAGCTGAGCCATGCCATATTGCCTTGGAATAGGTAGCATGTGGTTTTCTAAATACGCTACTGCCTGCTTAGCAAGTTTGACACCTGCATCAGGATTATCAGTTCGTGTGTGAGTGGCAATTGCCCATCGCCCTTCATTCCAACCAGTCCATAATGAACCAGCACCTGCATCTTGATAACCTTTTATATTGTAACCAAGATCAACCTCTTGCCCGCCATTTTGATTGAAATTATCAAATGCTATCTGTGTGCTTGCACCTTCCACACTTTTATATTTCTTGACCAGCAATCTTCCAATAACAGTCGCTGATTTCTTTAATCGAATATCATTAATGGGCATATTCTCTTTGCTTTCATAAAAAATAACTTCAACCTGGTCGCCCTTTGTCCTTGCTGTAGCTGATAAAAATGCACCCTCTGCAATAGGTAACGTTGTTGGCATTTTTATTGGAACATCAAAATGAATCTGCTCCTTTATTTGTTGAAGAGCTTCAGTTGCTTGAACCGCATCAACTTGATCATTATTTGACTGTGCTACAGATGTACTTGTTTTAATCTCATGTTGTTGTTCATTCTTATTTCGTTCTGCACAAGCACTTAAGCTACAAATGCTTAACAATAAAAAGAGAAATACTACCTTTTTCACCATGTTAACCCCCATTTAAGAAATGCACTCTCTCCATATTTTTCCCTGGAAAAGGTTAACTTAAACGCTTCAGCTATCGAAGTTCATTGATGCGCTTCGTTAGCTCATTAAACTTCTGGTCAAGCATTGCGTAGTCCTTATCTTTATCTGTTAGAAAGCTCAGTTTGCCTAAAATCTCTTGCCTTTCCGTTTCAAGCTTTAAACGGCGAGCCGCTGTATCATCCACTTTATTCGGTGTGACTTCTGTCCACTTTTTCTTGATGTGCTGACCGTGAAGCTCCCAAACACTGTTCGTGACTTTTTCTAGAAAGTATCGATCATGTGAAACGACAAGCAAAGTCCCATTATATTGGGTAAGAGTATGCTCTAACTGCTCACGAGAAGGTAGATCAAGATGATTTGTCGGCTCATCTAAAATAAGAACATTTTTATCTTCTAAAATATAAGCCATCAGCTTACACTTTACGCGTTCTCCCATACTCATTTTGCCTATGGGCGATGTCCAATGTGTCAGTGTAAATCCTAAATTCTTCATCAAGTTGCGCACTTTAGCGCGCTCTTCAAATGTCTCTCGATAAAAATATTGCTCTGGTGTCTGAACAAGTGGTAAATCAAATACTTCCTGTGTCAGATAACCAATGTTTGCAGCTGGTGATAGCCATACTTCACCCTCAGCTTCTAGCTTGCCTAAAAGTACTTTTAAAAAGCTTGTTTTCCCACTTCCATTCTTTCCTGTAATAGCTATCTTATCTCCAAATTGAGCTGTAATATTCACATCGTTAAATAATATGCGTTCCCCAAATTTTAAAGTTAAATGCTTGATTTCCAGTAAGCGCTTGCCAACTCGTTGATTCGTGCCTAAAGAAAAACGAATCTCGGCTTCTGGCTCCACTGCTTCCACTCTTGTCTTCGCAAGTTCAGCTTCTAATCGCTTTTTCTTAGATTTCACCTGCGAATCTAAGCGCTTTGCTTTCACACGGTGGTACTCCTTAAAGCCTTCCAGTTTTGTTGACTGAGTGTGGCCCTTTTGTGACCAAGACGTCAGTTCCGACATTTGAGCCTCAATTCGTTCAATGTTTTTTTGCTGCTTCTCGTAGGAACGTTGCTGGGTTAATCGTCGATGTTCTCTATCTGCCATATAGCTTGTATAATTACCATCATGTTCAATCAGGCTTTTTTCCTCAATAGACCAGATTTTTGTGGCAACCTTATCTAAAAAATAGCGATCATGTGATACAACGATGATTGTCCCCTTATAGTTTTGGACTTGTCTGATGAGGAATTCGGTACTTTGTTCATCTAAATGATTCGTTGGTTCATCAAGTAATAAAATTTGAGCATTCTGGGAAAAACCTTCTGCAAGACGCATTTTCAGCTTTTCACCCCCACTTAACGCTGTAAATGACACATTAGGTACCTGCCACTTAGCCAGCAGATCAGCTTCTCTTGCGGATACTTCTAATTTGTCAAAATGAGCTAGCTCCTGTTCAACAAATGTAATTTTTAAAGCCTGTGCTCTCTGAATTGCTCCCATAGTTGGTGATAATGTACCTTGAATCAATTGTAATAATGTCGATTTCCCAGCACCATTTCGCCCTATAATGCCGATGACTTCGCCTTGTTTTACTGTGCCTGTCACATGCTCAAATAACAATATATCCTTTATTTCATAACGTACATCCTGTAATTTTAAAAGTTCCTTCATACTATCCATCCTCTCCAGTTGGAGGGACAAAAAAATCCCTCCAATTCATTTGGAAGGATTAGTCGCTACAATATCATACACAAATAAGCTCCAAAATTATTATGAAAACAATCTTTGGAGTAGCTAAATATCAGCAGTTGTTTGCGAATATAAAGCAATTATTATGAAAAATGGGCAGACTAATCCTATTTTTGTTGTCCGTGAAATATAAAATTTCCTATACAAAAATTAAGATTAGTTATTCATTAGCCACCCATCTTCCCTTCATTCATCGTTATCGTTCATTGTAACATCATTTTTTTAAAAATAAAACTCTATACCTTGAGATAAGTCTATCTAAAACATTCATAGGAGCGAATTTGATTTCTAGAAATCGTACGGAAATACCAGCCATATCTTCGACTCCATCTAAAGCCAGCAATGATTTCCCTTCCTACAGCTGTTGGGAAAAACCAAAAACTTCTACCACTATTCATCCAAATATACGTATTTCTAAACAAACAGGAACGTATACCACTAGACCCTTCTCGCCAAGCAGGAATTGGTGGTGAAAAACCTGGTGGTGTGCTCATGGGCATTTGTCCTGCTGGAGGGGGGCCGAAATGAGTTGGCCCAAATGACGTTGTTTCAAAATCATTATAATCTCCCCAACCACCAGGTCTTCTAAAATTATCTTCTCTAAATGGATTATTATACACACAAACCCTCCTTTTACATTATTCAATATATGTAAAAGGGCGATTCACCTTTGAGCCATTGCCCATTTACCACAGGTAACCCAATTCCTATTATTGTATAATGGATGGAAAATCCTTAAAAAAGGAGTACTTATGAAAAAATTATTGATACTCTTATTAGCCCCTCTAATCGCAGGTAGTATGTGGATGCTGCTTGCTAAAAATCCAGTATCTTCTTCCACAAGTATCCAAGCAAAGCTTGCTGATGTGAAAGATTACACATACTACTTAGATAAAGGCAACGATGCCATTGGCAAGAGCATGACGAAGTTAGATTTAGTGATTGTAGAACCTATTGAAATGCAGCAAAAGTATATCATCAATGCTCAAAAAAGCGGAACTTTAGTGTACGGCTATATTAATGCGATGGAAGCAGACAAATGGAATACAGCACTCTATCATCAATTGAAGGAAGAAGATTTTTATCGAGACAAACAGGGGGAAAGAATATATTTTGCCAAATGGGATTCTTTTTTAATGGATTTGACTTCTACGCACTATCAAGACATTTTGCTAGCAGAAATACAGCAGCAAATTGTTGAGAAAGGCTTAGATGGTGTGTTTTTAGATACGGTTGGTAATATCAATTCCTATTTACCTGAAGATGAACAAAAGTGGCAAAATGAAGCCATCTTGTCTTTTATCCAACAAATTAAAAAACGTCATCCCGATTTATCTGTTGCTCAAAATTGGGGATTTCAAACACTTGCTGATTATACAGCGCCATATGTTGACTTTATTATGTGGGAGGATTTTTCGTATCCTGTGGTAGGAAAAGATGAATGGTCACTCGATATGATGCAACAGCTTATCCACATACGCAATAAATTTGGTACACAAGTGATGACAATTGGTTTTGAAGAAGAATCAAAAAGCCGTGCTTTAGCTGAGAAGCATCACTTCAAATTCTTTTACAGTCCTGCTGGCTCTTACTATAATAGCTGGCAATCATCCTTACTTCCCTCTGACAAACAACTGTTTTGAGGGATATTTGTTTAAGAGCTCATCTCAGGGGTAGACTAAAAGAAAATTAGCTTGAGGTGATAGGATTGGATATGACGAATATGTATGAAGAACAAAAACATAAGCATGAAAATCGCTTTCAATATAAGCAGCGTAACATGTGGACTGGGATTTTATTTGGGCTTGGGGTGGTGGCATTTATAGATGAGGTGATTTTTCATCAATTATTACACTGGCATCATTTCTATGATAAGTCTACAGCAGCTATTGGGCTAGTTTCAGATGGTTTATTTCATGCATTCAGTTTTTTTGCTACGATTGGATCTGCTTTTTTATTGGCTGACCTACATAGAAAACATGGGTTTTGGCTAAAAAGATGGCTAGGCGGTATTTTTCTTGGAGCAGGCTCATTTCAGCTTTACGATGGAATTATACAACATAAATTCATGAAACTTCACCAAATTCGTTACAATGTTGAAATACTACCCTATGATATCGTTTGGAACATACTGGCGGCGCTATTAATAATTATCGGTATTGTCTTACTGCTCCAAACAAATCAAAAAGGACGATAGGAGGTGGCGCATCTTGCATTCTCACGAAGTTCATGCTCAAAACTTTCCTATTATGGTTCAGCTTCTACTGGCTTTGCCATTTGTTTTAGTTCTTATAGGCTATATCCTCGCTGTTATTATTTCGAATCAACATAAAAAACAATGGCCTCATTTCCGTACTATCTGTTGGATTATTGGAAATGTCTGTGCTCTGATTACATTAATCGGCCCATTGGCTGCTCTTAGTCATATTCATTTTGACGCACATATGATAGGACATTTATTGCTTGGCATGCTGGCACCATTACTTATGGCATTAGCAGCACCCATGACTCTATTGTTAAGAACCTTACCAGTGAACAACGCACGTATACTTTCTCGGATATTAAAAAAACCGTATGTTCTTTTTATTCGCCATCCAATTATTGCATCTATTTTAAATGTAGGCGGTTTATGGTTACTCTATACAACCTCACTCTTCAACATGATGCACGAATATATACTACTGTATGTATTCATTCATCTTCACATTTTTCTAGCGGGTTATTTGTTCACCATCGCCTTTATTTATATTGATCCTACTCCACATCCATACTCTTATGTTTTTCGATCTCTTACATTAGTAGTAGCATTGGCTGCTCATGCCATATTGGCAAAATTTATTTTTGCAAATCCGCCTCATCATGTACCATCCACTGAGGCAGAACTAGGTGCTAAGATCATGTACTACGGTGGGGATGCTATTGAAATCCTTCTTGTGTATATTCTCTTTTATCAATGGTTTAAAAGCACAAGGAATACTATTCACCCCAAAGTAGCTACTTCATCACGTTAATCTCGTCCTGATGTTTAGACTAAATAGAGTTGGATAATCCGCCAGTCCTCTAGCTTTTCAGTGAACGTTTTAATATTTTTCCCTGGTATTGGACTTGTTGATGGCATCTTTTTATAGGCTCGTCCATCTAGAAACTCTAAGCCAATATGCTTTTTAAAAACCTCAAATGCTTTCGCTCCATTAAAAAGCACTAATTGGATATTAGGGTATTGTTCAAAAAGGGTTTGAAAATCATTGGGCTTTTCATTACGTATCGCTGCATCTAAACTTCCTTCGCGTTTACAAGTTGCAATCGTGTCCCAAAGACCGATTGCATTGTTTTTTAATAAGGCTATTCTCTCTGTATAATCATTTGGAATCGGTATCTCTAATAACTCACCCATAATAGGCCAAAAGTGATTGCGTGGATTGCCATAGTATTGCTGTTTCTCTAACGATTGTTTTCCTGGCATGGATCCAACAATGAGCACCCTTGTTGCTGAATCTACAATTGGTAATAATATATTTTTTAATTCATTGGACACAACAATCACTCCTTTTCTCTATTGTAGCGGAAAATTCGAACCAGCAAGTAAATCTTGGCTTGAAATGAACAAGGGATGTTGGCGTGAATGGTTCATTTTATACGACTGGACAATTTTGTAGCCTATACAGTAGCCTATCCAAGGTGGAAGGGGCCCCCCGTATAGAAATGGATGATGTTGTTCGATTCCTTGGAGTTGTAAATTCGGTAAAAAATGATGCTCCCATAAAGCTAAAAGTTCTTTATCTGAGTAGGATTGTAACCAAGGAGCAATCCACCTTTCCCCATATAAATCTTTCACCGCATCTTCTGCTAAGCCTTCTAAAATGAGAGAATCCAATAAAGTCATATCATCTAAAGTTTTTTTTAATATGTGTATACGACAAACATGGTTATATTCATGAGCAAATAATGCTTGAAGCTCCTGCTTTTCTAAATCACCCACAAATAAAAAAAGCGAATGAGGATAAGCGACACCATTTTTATTGGTTATCGTTTGCTGCTGAGTAATTGGGAAAATATAAATTGGTATTGATGGGCCATTCCATTTTCTCTGTAAGTATAGGAACTCCTGCTGTACACTGGCCCACACTTCTTGCCTTTTTAATTTTTCAACATCGACTTCCTCATGAGGTAAAAATAGACCCTGTTGCTGTAATGTATAGTGAATTTCTTCTGGAAGCCCATCTCGAAATAGTTTGACTAATCGATCGCAAAGAATCGAGCATTGTAAGCTTGTTCGCTCATCCCTTCTAGTTGATTTTCTAGCACTTACAAATTCATTTAACCACTTATCCGTTGACACAACTGCCATATTATCACCTCTTCACAGCATATGTCTTGAATAGACAATCGGCTAGTGATAAATGCATCAAATCGCATATATTAGCTTGTAATGACATTGAAAGGAGGGATATGTGTGAATCCAGCTGATACTTATAGTCTTTGCTGTAAATATCATGGTAAACGTGTTCGAATCTCGGATTCATCTGGTAAAGTACATGTTGGAGAAATCACAAGGGTAGATAGAAGACAGGTATGGATTCTACCTGATAGAAGATATAGTGGTTATGGTTTAGGGTTTTGGGGATTGGGAGGGTATGGAGGAGAAGGTTTTGGTTATGGAATTGCTCTAGGAACAATTTTAGGTATTGCACTAGCTCCAATTATTTTCTTCTAATTCAAACCTTTTATTTAAGTGAAAAAGAAGCCATTTCAAACATTGTTGAGATGGCTCATTTTTCATTATTGAACTTGCTCTTGTTGCTGTTTGCTTTCAATCAGCTCGGGTATTGTAACAAATGTGTAACCTTGCTTTTTTAATGCAGGTAGTATTTCTTCTAGTGCTTGAATTGTTTGTTTACGGTTCCCGCCACCATCATGAAATAAAATAACATCTCCAGGCCTTGTTCCCTTCATTACCTTTTGCACAATTTTCCTTACACCAGGCTCTTTCCAATCTTGCGTATCCTGATGCCAGGACCACATTACTACCTTATAGCCGTCCTTAACAGCAGCATTAATCATAGCATCCGTGTAATTTCCACCAACGGGACGGAATAAAACTGGGGAAAAACCAGTAATACTATAAATCGTGTCATTTGTCTGTTGAAGCTCCTCTTGCAATTTTTTGATGGAAACTTTAAATGGATGTGTATACGTATGATTTGCTAATTCATGGCCTTCTGTATAAGAACGTAAAACAAGCTCTGGATATTTTTCTGCATTTTTTCCAATAATAAAAAACGTGGCTTTTGCATCATATTTTGCTAATAAATCTAGCACAGCAGCTGTGTATTTAGGATGTGGACCATCATCAAAGGTGAGTGCAACAATTTTATCCTCTGTTTTGATATCCCAAACAACTTCACCTGTCTCCTCATAATAGGGACGACCTCTATCTGCGTAGCCTTCCTGCACTAAAAATCCCGAGATGATTAAAAAGAAAACCATAAAAATGAATACGTAATTACGTGTCATAGCATCACCTCCCAAGTCCGAAATCACAGAACTCCGTCAACTTACTATTTACGAATTACTCGGAAATATACTTGTGAAGGATTGTCTGTTTTCTCCTTTTAATTATTTCAAAAAAATTTTAAACGTTCTTTATAATTTTGAACAATATGTGAAAATCTTTGAATAGTACTTTATTTTTTTATTTATTGATGTAAAATTAAATCAAATCTGATATATAACAGTTATTATAAATATATAAATGTTATGCAACACAATAAAGGGGATGACATATATGTGGATTATTACAGTATTTGAAGAAAACACTTATCGCATGTTTGAGTATAGTTCTAAACGTGAGGCAACAAATGCATTACATAAATTTAAAGAAACTGCTTTGCTTTCTTATACAAGATAATAAAGGATAAAAGGAATCTATTCATTTGAGTAGATTCCTTTTTGTTATAAAGTACCTCCGATGCTTCCCCTCTAATTCCTTTCATCCTTATACATCTAGCAACATATTTAGTTTTTTTTTCATGAAAATGTCGAACACCTTGCTAGCCTTCACCATATGTATATAGAGAAAAGGAGTGATTTCAATGGTGACAATTGAACCTATTATGATTAAAGGGCATTTCTTCACTGCAGTAGTTGTTCAATTACCTAAAACAACATTACTAACTATTTCTAATGATACAGGCTATATTATGTGTGGTGCTTTAGATGTCGGCCTATTAAATAGTCGCTTAGTTGATCGAAAAATTATTGCTGGTCGTGCAGTAGGCGTGAAAACAATTGACGAGCTATTAACAGCTCCATTAGAATCTGTAACATATGAAGCAGAACAGCTTGGTATTACAGAAGGAATGACTGGTGTAGAGGCACTTTTAAAAATGATCTAATTGGCTAAAAAAGCGTCAACTAGACGCTTTTCTTTTTTGTTTGCTAACTATTTGAATAAGCAATTTCCCCATTTCCCATACTGTTAGACAAAGGGAGTTGTTAGTATGAATAGTAGGCAACATGTTAAAATACACGCCACCTTACTTATTATTGTTTTAATTGTTTTCATCTGGTCTGTTATAAAGCCGTCCTCTTATTTAGATTGGCTAGCTGAAGTTAGTCCTGGAATTGTGGCAATAACAGTCGTTGTTTGCATTTATCATAAATTCCGCTTCACCACATTTTCTTATTTTATTATCGCTCTCTTGTCGATCCTGACATTTATAGGTGGGCATTATACCTATTCGGAAGTCCCTCTTTTTAATTGGATAAAAGATGAATTTCATTTACAACGTAATCACTATGATAGGTTTGGCCATTTTTTAAAAGGTTTATTAGCCATCGTAATAAGGGAAATACTAATCAGGAAAACACCACTTTCAAAAGGAGCTTGGCTTACAGGTATTACGATCAGTATTTTGCTCGCAATTGCTGCTTTTTATGAAATCATTGAATGGTTAAGTACAAGAATCTCGAAGGGAAGTAAAGGAGCAAAGGATTTTTTAGGCATGCAGGGAGATAAATGGGATGCACAATGGGACATGTTTTTAGCCTTGCTGGGAGCTATTTTAGCTTTACTTCTATTCACAAAGCTACATGACAAATTTTTAAAAAGAATAAATAAATCATAAATATTTTTGCATAGCATGATTATATAACCTATGAAAGGTGGTATTAGATGTACTATGCACAGGTCAGTCAACAAACACATCATCCATCACGTACTATGATTGTAATCGGCTATGGACAGGTAATGGCTACACCTAGCTCTGTACAATTACAAATTGAAGTCCAAACAAAGGGCAACCATGTACAAGGTCCTCAACAGGAAAATGCGGCAATCATGAATGAAGTTATACAATCTCTTATCGCACTTGGTATTCCAAGAGAACAAATTCAAACTGCTAGTTATACAATCACACCACTATATAATTTCGAAGATGGCAAACAAACTTTTAATGGCTATGAAGTAGTCAACGCCATTTCCGTCAACGTTTCAGATACCAATGATTTGGGCTTAATAATTGATACGGCTGTAGAAAATGGGGCAAATCGAATAACCAATATTCAGTTCAAAATAGACCATACCGATGCTTACTATCAGCAAGCATTAAGCTTAGCGCTACAGAATGCTCAATTGAAGGCGAAAACAATAGCAGAAACTATGCACCTGCCTTTGCAACCACTCCCTGTAGAGATTGTGGAAGAGCAGGCTAACATACCTATCCTTTATCGCTCTATGGCTGTATCCTCGGGAATTACGCCTATAGAACAGGGACAAATTGCTATTGATGCTACTGTTCGTGTAAAATTTCAATACTAAAGTTAGAGCCTTCCGCTAGTCAACGTGCAGAAGGCCCTCATTTATTTTACAAGTGGATTTTTTTCAATATGGATTTCATCATCCTGAGTTTTAATAACCATATCAAAATGTTGGCAATGTGGATGCATAAATAATTCATATTGAATACGTCGCTCATCATGTGATTGTTTTAAATAATTTATATCTGTCCCTCTTTCAAGCACATCACGATCTGATCTTCTCTTAAGCTCTGTAGCCCCATCCGTATAAAAATAAATCTTTAAATCCAGTAACTCCGGATCTATAAATGCTACACACATTCCTTCTACTATTGTGATCTGTTTTTTCGAAGAAATTAATGTACTTTTCATATAATGTGTATCGATTGTCATTAAATCGAGTCCTGCTCTTATCATCTGAACATCTCGCTCCAATGATGGCAGATGATGAGCTGCGGGATGACAAGCCGTCATTTTAAAACGATGAGGCTCATTTTGATATGTATAATCAAGTATTGTTTGCTTGCGAATATCCGAATTCACAATATACGGATCAGTATTCAAATAATTCACTTGATCTTGATGTAAAGCATGTATAAGTTTTTTGGCAAATGTCGTTTTTCCAGCAGCTCCATGACCAGAAATGCCGATTATGATTTTTTTATCAGCTTGTTTAACCCATTTTAAAATTTCCTTTAATATCGTCTCCATCTTACTCTCCTTCACTATAAAAGGTATGGCAAGAAACAATTCCTACCATACCAATTAATATTAGCCTTCACTATACTGTGCACCCCATATTCGCTCTATCATTACTTCATTATGCTTAGGGCTTAGTAGAAAAACATCTGGGTTGCTTAAATTTTTCCAACAGTGAAAATCAACATCCTTATCATAATACTTCAGTAGCAAAGAGATGATATTGCCATGACTCACAATTAATGTATTATCAACATCCTGAGCAAATGCATCTTTTACAAGGTCTACAATTCGATGCATCGCTTCATTACTGGATTCTCCACCATCATATTTTAAATCCATATCAACAAATGTCGCCTGTAATTTTTCGTACCAATCTGGAAAATCTCTAGTACTTAAAAGGCGCTCCGAAAGACGTTCATCAATTTCAATCGTTATACTTTCTCTGCTACTTAATGGTTCAATGGATTGGATTGCTCGTAAGAAAGGGCTAGATACAATTCGATCAATTTTTAGATTCTTGAAAAATTCAGCTAAACTATTTGCTTGCTCTATTCCCTTCTGTGTTAAGGGTGCATCTAGTGATTGTCCTTGTGCTAGACAATGTCTAATGACATAAATTTTCCCCATAAAAACCTCCTAATTTAGAAAGTCATTTATAAACGATTATTATACCCCGTTTTCTAAATAGCTCCGATTTAAATGTTCCTATTCATTATCTCACTTGTTCTACATTTTTCCGCCCAAAATAATTCGTCCCTATCACACCAATAATAATCATGATGCCACCAATAAGATGATTTAGATGGAAATCTTCCTGTAAAAATAAGACCCCTGCCAAAATAGTAATAAGTGTTGCAAAATTGCTAAAGACACTCATTTTAGATGCTTCCAATTTAGATAAAGCATAATTGGATAAATAGGATGTACCGAGTGAAGATAGTATACCTAAATATAAAATAGCGAAGACAAAATGAGCATGTGTTAATGGCTTAAAAAATTCATTGAGTGTTCCATTCATCATATGACTTCCGAGAGCCATTCCATTAAAAATAACAAATCCACACAATGTCATGACATATGTTAATGCTAGTAAAGAATATTTCTTGGTAAGCCCTCTAGCAAAAATATTATAAAGCGATGTCGCAATCGCTGATAGTAATATAAATCCCCTTCCTATAATATTTCCTGTAGTAGCATTTGTTCCATTCATCATTAACAGATAAATGACACCAAGTACAGACAAACTTACAGATACAAGCTGACCCCGTGTAGCTTTTTCCTTTAACAATAAACCTGCCAGTGCTAATGTAAAAATAGGGATTGTCGCTTGAATAATTCCCGCCTCTGATGAGGAAATTTTAGCAAGTCCAAGCACTTGAAATGTAAAAAAAGCAATTGGATACAAGATGGCTAACGGTAATATTTGTAGTAGGTCCTGCATGTTCATTATTAGCTTATTTTTTGTAAATACCATTATTATAACAATACCTATGAATGCAAAAGTAAAACGATGTGCAAGTATATCAATAGGACTTGCTACAGTCAACGTAACTTTCACAAACATAAATGAGAGACCAATGACAAATGCATAAATTATTGCTGCTATATAGGCATTTCTTTTTCCTGACATAGGATAGTACTCCTTCTTTAAAACATTCCGGCCGGTATAGTTATCGTATTAAATAGAGAACTTATTGACGATATAAAAAAAACACATCTGTACCGATACAGATGTGCTGGAGGTTATGTATGCTTAAATACGAATGGATTTATTCTCAGCTCCTGACTCAGATTCAAACAGGTTCATTTCAAGCAGGGGCAAAGCTCCCCTCTATTCGCCAGTTATCACAGCAATTTTCCTGTAGTAAGAGTACGATTTTAGCATCTTTAAAAAAACTGGAGGATCAGCATCTTATCTATTCATTGCCTAAAAGCGGCTACTATGTTGTTGATCATCAACTGCCCATCCAACCAAAAATGAAAAATTACATAGATTTTGCTACATCTTCGCCCAATTGGCATGCATTCCCTTATCAAGATTTTCAGCATTGTATTAATAAGGCCATCGACACATACCAAGCAGATTTATTTAGATATGGGACACCAAAAGGCCTACCGTCATTAATAGTTGAAGCAAAAAAACTATTAACAGGCTATCAACTGTTTACAAAGGAAGAAAATATTTTCATTACTTCAGGTGTCCAACAATCTCTATCCTTGCTAAGTATAATGCCCTTTCCAAATGGTCGCTCAACCATCTTAGTGGAACAACCTAGCTATCATTTGTATATGGATTATTTAAAAACCTATGAACTTCCGGCAATGGGCATCAAAAGAACAACGGATGGTATTGATTTAGATGAACTAGAAAACATTTTTAGTAAACACGACATAAAGTTCTTTTATACGATGCCACGTCTGCACAATCCTCTAGGTACTTCCTATAGTAAAAAAGAAAAGGATGCAATCCGAAAACTTGCCTATAAATATAATGTGTATATAGTTGAAGATGATTATTTAGCGGATTTTGAGCAAAATACAAAAATAGATCCCCTATTTACGGAGGATACACAGGATCGGGTTATTTATTTAAAAAGCTTTTCTAAAATTATGTTTCCTGGCTTACGTATCGGACTTGCCGTTTTACCAAATGTTTTGATTAATACCTTTCAACAGTATAAAAATACCACTGATATTGATAGCTCCATGATCTCCCAAGCTGCATTAGAGCTCTACTTGAAAAGTGGTATGTTTGAACGTTATCAGAAAAAAGTCAGTGAAGCTTATGCAAGCCGAGCAAATCAACTTCAACAATCTATAGCAACTCATCTGGCTGAATATCAATCCTCTAAGGAGATCTGTATGCATAGCCATATTATTCTACCAAGACAGGTGAATACTACTAAGATTATTGATCATTTGGCACAACAAAATATTTTGTTAGATCCTATTAACCGCAATTATTTAGATGCATTTTATCGTGAACGTATTATCAAACTGAATGTATCAAATATAGACGAATCCAAGATTGATGTTGGCATAAGGGAAATTGCGCTAGCCCTTCATAACACGAGCAATTATTTCTAAAGAACATTATTCATGAAACCTTATTGTAGCTCATATAATTAGACATCATAAATTGGTTCAATAAGGAGGATTCAATGCAATCTGAAAAATTGCGACTAAGGAAGATCCAACGTCTTGCATATGAAATTATGGATGAGATGCACAAAGAGAAGCATCGCACAGAAATGCACAAATTAATTCCGATTATTGACAATTTGTCGCGGGCAATTGGGGATTTAACAGATTCTGTTGGTAAATACTCACTGGATTATGTAGAAGAAAAAGTGAAAAATGCCCATGCTCTTTTATTTAACAAAGAAAAGGTAGATATTTATTAATAAAGACAGGGAAAAAGGGTAACCATATACATGGCTACCCTTTTGGCATTAATGCGTTTCAGGTTCGAATGTTTTACAGTCTGTTTCCTCGCTGTTGGAAGCATGTTGTCCCTTTTGGCTGACAACATAAATTTTTTCAGCTGTGCATTTGTTACCAGAATCCCAAAATGTGCAGTTATTGACTTCACAAAGAATTTCTTGTGCCATCGTCTCACACCTCCTCTTTGTTATCTTTAACAAATTAGAGGTAATCAATACGCTATTCAAAAAAGTCATCTCGCAATTTTGTAAGTGCTGTCTAATTTACTCCATACTGAAGTCTAGATTAGTAGGATGATTTGATAAATGTTCCTGCGTAAGCATATTTGTTGAGGGAACCTTGTTGTCAACTTCTTCAAAACGAAAGCCATCTGCCCAGACTTTACCCGAACCAATTAGTAACACACCAAAATAAATGGAATGACCTTCTTCAGGTACGTCTAAGACAATAGAATAATGATTCCATTCAGTAGAACCTGTCACAGGGCGCTGATCCATATTATCAAATTGAATCGTATCACCTGTACCATTGTCAATACTCATCCATGCACCACACTTTGTAGCATCTGCCGTCTTTAAATAGCATGACATTTTCAAGCGTTTCCCTTTATAGTCAGCTGCCTGAAAACCCTGCATCATTGTAGCAAATTGACCATGATTTGCTGAGGCAGTTGTGGAATACAATACTCCTGAACGCTTCCCTGAATGAAATACCTTGTCATCTGTATGAAATTTATACAATTCTGGATTAGCACCACTCAACACCCATCCTTTAACCTGTTCAACTGTTTCCATGTAATGTTTCTCCTCCATCATATTTAATGATTGCATTACTTTTCGATACTTTCCTGGTGGTAAAGCATAAACTTCTTTAAAGGCTCTTGTAAAAGCCTCTTGTGATTGAAACTGAAGTGAAACAGCAATCGTTAATATCGATACATTAGAGTACATCAAATAACTCGCTGCCATAGCCAGCCGACGTATACGAATATATTCACCAATCGTAAATCCCGTTTCTTGCTTAAAAATTCGACTTAGATGGTACTTCGAATAACCAGCAGTATTAGGAAGACATTCAAGAGAAATTTCCTCCATCAATTGCTCCTCGATATAGGCAATAGTTCTTTGTGTCGCTTGACTATACTCCATGTTACTCACCTCATCTTTATCATACTGGAGATGGAAACCGTTTTTTTGATGAAGGTTGCTAAATTTATCTTAATCAATTATTTTTGTTGGTGTTGCTTCTTGCACAACGATGAGACCATCATAGGCTTCCTCAGGTGTCATTTTAATGGTGTACAGCATTTGTGTCAGCTTATACCATGGACGAAAATCATCGCCGATATTGCCCATTCTTTGCTTTTTTGAAAGAATATTCGCAAGCTCCTTCGATTGTTTGGCAGCTTCAAAATCCACATAAAAGATGTTATTGTCAATGTCACTAAAGGCATCCACTAAAGCATTGTGATGCTCAATCGTATATTCCTTTCGTTCACCAGATCCATTTTGTGCCTGGAATGTATTTTTCACAAAGTCTGTGCCAATCGCAAAATATTGATCTTTATATTGCTCACTTAAATAATGCCCCATCGATTGATAGCCTGCCATCGTAGCAGAAGTTTTCTCAATATGACCATTATGAGCAGACATTAATACTTTATCATGACCTTGCGTTGCTTCATATTCAACAATCCATTGTAAATTTTCAGCTAAATATTCGTCCCGTAAATTCATATAATTATCTTCATTTAAAAATAATTGCGTACGTTGCTTCATAATTTGCGCATATTGAACAGCAAAGGAGAATTCATCCTTTGAAGATTTTTTCTCATACATCGCTTTGTTTGATTGTAAATCGTTGATGATTGTATCAATCGTTTTATCTAGCTCAATTAGCTGACTATCCGATAATTCTCTCATCGTTTTGTTGGAAACATGCTCTAGCTTAGTCGTGAATCTTTTTGCATTGTCAGCATGTACCTTGGCGTAATAATCAAGTAACCCCTTTTTACTGTAATCATAGCGCTGCATATCATTGCCATAAAAATAAATTTTCTCTTGATCATCAACTGTCTGATTATAGTCATGCATCCACTGCACAAACTCTACCATTTGTTCTGTTTTGTAGATGCCATAGTCTAACGCTTTTATAGCTTCCTCCGCCGTCCCGACACCGTTTTCGATAAATTGATTTATCTGCTGGGCTCCTCCAAAATCTCCTTCTAAGACAAAAACATGGACATTTTCATTTTTTATCATCGCTTTAAATACATCTCTTTTTAATGTTTGAAATTCGATATTGCCATGTGTTGCTTCCCCAAAACCAATAATTTTTACATCATCAGGAATGTTGATATCTTTAATTTCATTCGTATATTGTGCGGCATCTTTTACAGCCTCTCTCTGTCCACATCCTACTAGAGCTACTAATAGCATCGATGCAGTTAAAAAACGTAAGCTACGTTTCATCATTCTCATTCTCCTTTTAGGTTAAATGGATTTTCGCTGGAAATAGTAATATCCTCCGAGGAAAAATAGGATAAATCCCCCACCTACTACGGTTAACAATTGCTCCCACGGTACAAAGAATACATCGTCTGTATTGCCACCTATATACATCATCGAAAAGGGTTGTGCCCAAGGATAATACGGACCAATTCTTTCAGAATTCACTGCTAAAATTGATGGTAAAGTAAATATGACATTAACAGCAAATGGAGCAGCAAAGCTTTTAAACATAATGGACATCCACAATTGCAAGGCTACTAATGGCAATGTCGCTACCCAACCCCCCACTATGCTTTTCCAAACAATCTCCATAGGGAAAGAATCTGTATAGCCTTTTACCATCCCAACAGCAAAGACCGAGCCTAAATACAATATCTGCATTGCTAAAACAAGCAGCATAATCAATATGTATTTAGCTACAAATACTTTCCCTCTTGTTACAGGTAATGCTAAAAGCTGCTTCCATCCACCAGACTGATGTTCATACCTACAAATAAGACTGGTAAAAACACCAGAAATAAGAGGTAAAAATAATAGAGCATATGTTAAATTCATCGAAAATAATGATATATACCACTCATTGATTTCAATCCCTTGCATGTTGTCCTCTAAATTAGCGGATAGGCCTATAAAAAGTCCAATCATGGGTCCTGCTAAAATAATGGGTACCATTTTTGATTTACGTAACTTAAACCATTCAGCTTGAAGTAAAGCAATCATTATTTCACGTCCCTTCTTGCAAAATCAATCATGCCGATAATATAGAGTAAGATACCAATTCCTAAGCCTAATAAGACATTGATCATCGGCTCATTCCATTGGTTCATCAATGATGGCCACTTCCATATCATCCAATCTGGGAGAACATAGGAAGAATAGGTAAAAATCACCCCAAAAATGCCTACAGTTATCGGAATCCCTTGGTTATGACTTACACTCGCTATCCACAATTGAAGAGCCAAGATAGGTAATGCTGCAAAAGCAGGGAAATAACTATATTTGGCTAGCTCCATGTAAGGTACTGTGTCACCTAATTCTAAAAACAGCCCGTAGCTCAGGGTAAAAAACATTAATAACGTTGAGGCGAAAAATAGTAAGATAGCTAACAGCGTAAATTTTGACAAATACACGGTTAATTTGGAAATAGGTAATGCAATGAGCTGCTTCCAAGCATTGGTCTCATTTTCAATGTTTGCTATGAATGACGTAAGAATGGCAATACCCAAGACTATGGCAAGCGGTGTAAATGAATGCACATTTAGTAAGAAATAGCCCCAATCATCCTCACTTTGCTGTAAGAGATAATCCTTTCTTACTCCATAATTGACCATTTGCAGAGCAATCACTCCTAAAGGGCCGATAAGTGTTAGAAGCCATAATCCTTTACGTTTGATTTTTAAGAAATCAGCAGTTAATAGCTTTCCCATCATATACCCTGCTCTCCCATCGTCATTTCCAGGAATATATCCTCCAATGAACGTTTCTCTTCCTCGACTCGGAATACAGATATGCCCTCCTGAACAAGAACTTGGACAATATGAGCAACCTTTTCATCCGAGCACTCTTCTAAGAAAATCACACCATCTTGATAATCCGCCTTAATACCATTTGCTAATAAGAAACGCCATCCTTTTTCACCATTGTTTACTTTAAAAGTAACCTTTGGTTGGGCAAATCGACGCATAGCCTCAATAGAATCTTGGAAAATTAATTTCCCTTTCGAAACAATCCCAACTTGTGTTGCCATTTGATTAATCTCTGATAATAAATGGCTGGAGATTATAATGGTCATGCCATATTCCTCTGGTAATCTTTTAATTAAATTACGAATCTCTATAATGCCTGAAGGATCGAGGCCATTCGTTGGTTCATCTAAAATGAGTAATTCAGGACTATGTAGTAAAGAAGCAGCAATACCAAGACGTTGCTTCATTCCTAAAGAGAAACCTTTGACCTTTTTATGGGCAGCTTCCCTCAAACGGACAATTTCCAAAACTTCATCGATTCGAGTTTTCGGTACACCTAGTATTTTTCTTAGTGCCTCTAGATTCTCATATGCCGTTAAATGTGGGTAATAAGAAGGGTTTTCCACCAATGAACCAATCTTAGCTAAAATTTGGATACGTTCCTTCGTAATATTTTTTTCAAAGACTTTAATTGTTCCAGAAGAGGGCTTCATTAAACCTAGAAGCATTCGAATTGTAGTCGTTTTACCTGCCCCATTCGGACCTAAAAATCCATATATTTCACCTTTGCGTATTTGCAAGTTCAAATTTGAGACAGCTTGCTCTTTCCCAAAGCTTTTTGATAAGTTTTGTGTTTGTATGATATATTCCAATGTCCTCACCTCTTTAACTATCTTAAAAAGGGAAGTTTAAAAAAAGGTATGGGCTAAGTTTAAATTTTGTTTAAAAATCATTTCTATCATAAAAAAACCTACGAAGCATTTATTTCTCAAGCTTCGCAGGTTTTTTTATGATAATTTGTGTACCAGAGTGATCAGAATGTATATTCCATTCTAGATGCATGCCCTTTATCATGACATCAACAATTGATAAGCCGATTCCAGCACCCTTTTCATTCGACTCATTTTTCATCCCTTGACCATGATCCTCAATAATAAATGCTGTATAACACTCCGTCGATTCCGTTTTCACACTTATATATTTACCACTATTCGCATGGCGCAGTACATTTTGGAAAATATTATCTAATACTCTCCCTAACCACAATGGATCAACACGCCATTCAACAGGCTCAAATGGCTGTAGCTCAATATCGATTGTGAAACCTGCTCGCTCGAAAACTGGATACCATGTCGTTAGATGTTCCCTTACAAATCGGATAACATTGATGTCTTTCGGTTCAAATTTATATTTACTTGCCATAAGCAATGTGTAGGACATCAAATTTTCAATTAAAGCATCAATATTCACTATGGATGTATCCATAGCCTTTAATGCCTGCTTCCCTTCCTCAGATAATGCTTCTTTGCTAATTGTATAGGATTGGGCTCTTACTTTCGTTAAAGGTGTCCGTAAATCATGTGATAGATTAGCAATCAATTCACGTCTTAGCTGTTCTTCCTTCTGTTGACGCTGTTTACTGTCTCGCAGTTCACAAACCATTCTGTTAAAACTATGCTCCAATTGCCCAATCTCATCTCGTTTTTTCACCTGAATTTCAATAGGTAAACCATCTACATCACGTATTTCCATAGCCTCTTGCAGATATAATAGTCTTGTTCGAATCCCCTTGAAAAATAAAAGCGAAACTACAATGAAAAATAATATAACCGCAATTACACCAAAAAATAAAAAGTTACCATAGTTATCATAGACTTTTATAAGTGGAGGATTAAATGCTACCCTTGGAATCTCTAATACAATAAAGCCATTTGATATATCATCACCTAAGAAGGCAATAACAGTAAATGGATCATCTCCATAACGTTCTTTTATAAATTGAGTTGTGTAGGCTGGTGTCCACTTTGCTGGTAACTGATCCTTCACATTCCATGTAGTCAGTAAGTTCCCCTCTTCACTTACCCAAAACATAGAAGCCTTAGGAAATTGCTCTTGCCACTTTTGAAATAACTGCTTCATCACATCATCTGTTGCATTGGTCATATTTTTAGCCTGTGCATGCCATTGCTCTTCAATATCACTTTCTACAAGTACTCCACTTGAAAATTCTCCTGTCCCTGTCTTTGTAATGCCTAATACAAAAATAGCAACACCAAGATAGGAGATTTGCACAATTGATATGGCTAATATAATAATGAGCATATATTTTGCTAATAATGATCGAAAAAATTTCATTGTTTCACCCTATAGCCAATGCCTCGGATTGTTTCAATAATCGCAGGCTTTGCAGGATTGATTTCTATTTTTTCTCTTAAGTAACGAATATGCACCATGAGTGTTTTATCACCTTCTATATAGCTCTCACCCCAAACGCCTTCATAGAGTTGTTCCTTCGTTAAAATTTGATTTAAATGACGTATAAAATACTGTAATAAATAAAATTGTTTCCCTGTCAAAAGAATTTCTTCTTCATCAATCGTATTGATTATTTGCATATCTTTCGTATAAATTTTAAGGTGCTGCAATGTCAGTACATCATCACTTTTTTGATATCTTCTTAATAATACTTCCAGTCTTGCTACGAGCTCATCAGGGTGAAATGGCTTTGTTAAGTAATCATCAGCAAAATGTAGCCCTTCAATTTTATCTTCAACAGCTGTTCGTGCTGATAACATTAGAATTGGCAGGTCTTTATTTTCCCGTTTAATTCTTTTACCTATGGAGAAACCGTCCAATCCAGGTAGCATCACATCCAATATAGCAATATCTTTTGAGTTAATATGTTGCTCAAGCCCCTCCCCTGATTCCAGCCACGTCACATCATAACCTCGTTCAGTTAATTCCTTGCTTACCCATTGTCCGATTTCTTTTTCATCTTCTATGTACAATATACGAATCAATGTTCATCCTCCTTGATACATTTAACTTGAAATAAAAAATTTATAATTTCCATACATGGTTATTATAGGGGAACTGTTATTTATTTTCTTAGGAAAATCAAAAACGTTGATTTATTGAAAAAAGCAACTAATAAAAGTGGCTCTTTTATAGTATACGCTGCTACTTTATCACCTGCTTCAAATTCATTTAGAAAGGTGTAGGAATCAGTATTGCAAGGCAAGCCCCAAAGCATGGCAAGAGTCATATACTCCTAATAAAAGTGGAATTATTTTATCTTCTACGTTGCTCGCTTCACATTTAGGTGCTAGAAAAAAGAAACTTCACTTCTTTTTTCTTTGATAAATATGCTAACATGGCCCTAACTATATTAAAAACATGAGAGAAATATAATTTTCTTAGGTTTTACCTATAGTAGAGGGGTGTTTATGTTTGGATATAAGACAACTACGCTATTTTATAGCAATTGTGGAAGAAAAAAAGATTTCTGCTGCGGCTGAAAGGTTACATATTTCTCAACCACCATTAAGTCAGCATTTAAAAACGATAGAGGAAGAACTCGGTTCAAAGTTAGTAGAAAGGAGCGGCAAATATTTTGAAGTAAGTGAAGCCGGAAAGACATATATAAATATGCGTTGCAGGTTGCACAATTAATGAAAGAGGCAGAAGCAGAGGTTAAGGATATTGGATTAGGCCTTCATGGTTGATTGACATTGGGCATTAATACGTTTTCAGTAATTGAGCTACCTCCATTACTACAACAATTTCAACAATATTATCCAAAGGTGACTTATAAAATTCAACAAAACGAATCTTCTTATCTATGTAAATTAGTAAGGGAACGTGTTGTAGAACTTGCCATCATTCGCTTACCTTTAGAATTAGATGATTTCTCTGTTCTTCATATGTACACTGAACCATTTTACTTTATACAATCCAAAAAATTCGACCTCTTAGAACACGATGTATCTTTAGCGGACATACAAAATTGGCCAATCCTTTTACCAAGCACTGAAGGCTTAGGCGTACATTATTCGATATTAGAAGCATTTTCTCGCTTCCAGTTGCAGTCCCACATTGTTGGAGAATGCTCAGATACGGCACTGTTAATGAACTTAATCGCTTCTGGCTTTAGCTCCTCTATCGTACCTGAAACTATTTTAAAGCAATATGGAGATTTACCACTTCATGCATACGAAATTCCATCAGCAGAATTATCCACCTCAGTAGGACTAATATGGCTGAAGAATCATTATTTATCTAAAGCCGCTCAAAACTTTGTGGATTTAATGAGGGAGCATTATTGTTAACGATTAATAAAAAAGAGAACAAACTAGAAGCGTTAGTTTGCTCTCTTTTTGAACAATTATTGAATAATCAGCATATCATTCTCATCAAACTGCCACATGTCGCCATAGGCAACTTCCCAATAGTAGCCATTTGGATCTTGAAAATAGCCACTATAGCCACCCCAAAATACAGTTTCGGGCTCCTTAATAATTTTTGCACCCGCCTTTTTTGCTAATGCAAAGACTCGATCCACTTCTTCTTTTGATTTACCATTATAGGCAAGAGTGATTCCACCAAAGCCTTGGCTAATTTCTGGTGGATTGGTTTCATTGATATCTTTGACTAAACGTTCAATTGGAAATAATGATATTTTTGTTCCTCCATTATTAAAGAACATGACATCGGGATTCGTCTCCTCTCCGTATACCACCACTTCAAAACCCAGTCCCTCTCGATAAAAATTTAGAGATTCCACCATATCTTTAACACCTAATGTAATTAAATTTAAACGATTCATCTTCAAAATCCCCTTTTTAAAGTATTACTACTTTAATTCTCTACCGAACGTACATTTCCTTTTATTACCGCAAGAAAAATATTTGTTTAATTGTATCCAAAGACTTTTTGTAGGCCAAGCAATATTTTTTACTAATTTTATTTCTCTAATCATTGCCAGCTCACAAAAGTTACCTCTACGTTTCTATGACACAAAAAAGTACGTACTTTTTTTGAGAGTTTATTAGCAGCATAATGAGTAAGCAATCAAATAATCACAAAACATGGAGGACTAAAAATGATTACTCATTTACAAGATACAATCACTTTAAATAATGGCCAACAAATGTCTGGTATGGGTTTAGGTGTTTTTCAAGTAGAAAATGACGCTACAGCAGAAATGGTTAAAAATGCTATCGAGGTTGGCTATCGCAGCATCGATACTGCTGCTATTTACGGCAATGAAGCAGGTGTAGGGGAAGGTATTAAACAAGCTCTAGCATCTACTGGCTTACGTCGTGAAGATTTATTTATCACATCTAAAGTATGGAACGATGGTTTAAGCTATGATGAAACAATTGCAGCATATGAAGAGAGCCTAAAAAAATTAGGTTTAGATTATTTAGATCTTTATCTAATTCATTGGCCTGGTAAAGATAAATATGCTGAATCGTGGAAAGCACTGGAAGATCTATATGAACAAGGCAGGATCAAAGCAATCGGTGTATGTAACTTCACTGTTGCTCACTTAGAAAATTTACTGTCATTTGCTCATGTTAAACCCGTTGTGAATCAGGTGGAATTCCACCCACGTTTACAACAAGCTGAGCTTCGTTCATTCTGTAACAAGCATGAAATTCAACTTGAAGCATGGGCACCTTTAATGCAAGGTGGACTTCTTGAAGATGAAACAATTTCAAAAATCGCAACAAAATACGGAAAATCAAATGCTCAGGTTATTTTACGCTGGGATGTACAAAATGGAGTAATTACAATTCCAAAATCAGTACGTAGAGAGCGTATGATGCAAAACGCTGATATTTTTGACTTTACTTTAACAGACGAAGAAATGGCATTAATCAATGAGATGAATCGTGAACAACGTGTTGGACCAAATCCAGATGAATTTGACTTTGCTCTATAAAAAAAGAGGAAAGAGACTGTCTTGTATATGACAGTCTCTTTCTCCCCTCACTATGATGTTTGCTGCATGGCGATATCATCATCACGTTGTTTTAACAGAACATCTTCACCTTTATCCTGTAATAATTCAACATGTTTTTCACCCCACGTACAAAGCATGTTCAGAATTGGTTCCATTCCTTGTCCATAAGGTGTTAATGAATATTCAACTTTTGGCGGTACTTGATTGAAGACCTTTCGATTGATTAACCCAGCCTGCTCCAGTTCCCTTAATTGGTTTGTGAGCATTTTTTGTGAAATACCTGGAATCAATCGTCGAAATTCGTTTGTTCGAATTTTACCATGGTGGTTTAAATGACAAAGAATAACTGGTTTCCATTTACCCCCAATAACTTCTAGTGTAGCTTCGACACCAATATTGTAAACTTTTTGCATCGTAAACCTCCTGTAATATACAAAAGTAACTAAAAGTACTATACATATCTTTTTGGTATGTATGAATATTACTACACAAAATAAAAAAATCAAAGGAGATAGTAGTAAAATGTCAAAATCAAAAAAGCCAAATGCTACACTCACCTTACTAGCACTTGCTATCAGTGCATTTGGTATAGGGTCCACTGAATTTATCAGTGTCGGACTTTTACCATTAATTACAGATGACTTTGGTATTTCTCTTAGCACAGCTGGCTTAACCGTTTCTATATACGCACTAGGGGTAACTGTTGGGGCTCCATTATTAACAGCCCTAACATCCCGCCTTAATCGAAAAACCGTATTATTGCTTGTCATGTCCATTTTTATAATGGGTAACCTAGCAGTCGCTTTAGCTCCTAATTTCGCTTTACTATTAATCGGACGTATTATTTCAGCATTAGCACATGGTGTATTTATGTCCATCGCTTCTGTTATAGCAGCCGATGTAGTGGAACCAAATAAACGAGCAAGTGCTATCGCCTTTATGTTTACTGGCTTAACATTAGCTACTGTAACAGGTGTCCCACTCGGTACATTTATTGGACAAGTAACAGATTGGCGTATGTCATTCATTTTTATTGTCGTCATTGGAATTGTCGGTTTATTTAGTAATGCATTGTTAGTACCTAGCCAATTATCGAAAGGCAATCCCATCTCTATTCGTGATATTGGCAAAGTATTAGGCAATATTCGAATGATCTTAATACTATTCATTACCGCAATTGGATACGGCGGTGCTTTTGTTGTCTACACATATGTTTCACCTATTTTAGAGCAATATATGGGGTATTCCCCACAGACAGTCGTCATTATTCTAGTTGTCTATGGTATCTGTGTAGCTATCGGTAATACTCTAGGTGGTCATTTTGCTAATCATAATCCACTACGTTCCATCTTTATTATTTTTGTTGGACTTGCATTGGCATTACTTGGCATTGGTTTTACTCTTGAATCACCTATTATAGGATTAATGATAGTGCTGACAATGGGATTGTTTATGTTTATGAATGTCCCAGGATTGCAGCTATATGCTGTTCTACTATCTGAAAAATATATTCCATCAGCAATTTCAATGGCCTCAGCATTGAATATTTCCGCTTTCAACATAGGCATATTTTTAGGCTCATATATCGGGGGTTTTATTATTCGCCACCAATCGTTGGCGCATACGCCCCTATACGGATTCCTGATGGTTATGCTAGCAGCAATTGTTACACTTTTATGGTTACTTTTCGATAACAAAAAACAATAACTCTCTGAATTTCATTTTGTATAAAAAAGTAGTAGAGAATGTGTATTGTTTGTTGATATGTTGTATCCTATAATTTACTTGAACCAAACGAGAATGATTATCATTCTAATTTAAGGGAATACCCTTACTGTTTTAGTAAATCTATAGGAGTGAATAAAATGCGTAGAGGTCGATATTTTTCATTTGTAGTTTTCTTTGCACTAATATTCGTATTAAGTGCCTGTGGCTCAAATGAAGTAAAAGAGGATACAGCTACAGAAGAACAATCATCTAAAGATACAAGAATTGTAGAAGACGAGTTTGGAAAAGTAGAAATTCCTACAAATCCACAGCGTGTAGCTGCTATCTATTTGGAAGACTATTTAACTGCTTTGGATGTAAATCCCGTTGTGCAATGGTATCACCCATCTTGGGGAAAACAGGACTATTTAGGATTAGATGTCCCTGAGTTCGACATTACTGGTAGCATGGAAACATTATTACAAGCCAAGCCTGATTTAATCATTGTAGATGGTGCCGCAGACAAGGCAAAGTATGAGGAATACTCAAAGGTAGCGCCGACTTACCGCTTGAAAGAAGATATTCTACAAGATCCACGTGAAATTGCAAAAACAATAGCTGATGTTTTAAATATTCCAGATAAAGCAAAAGAAATGGTTGATCGATATGAGCAACGTGTTTCCGATTTAAAAGCAAAACTAGATGAATCAATTGGAGACGAAACAGTTGCTGTTGTACGACTAAATGTAGCAGATAATACATTAGCGTTATTTGGCATTAAAAATCGCTACTCTGGCTATATTTACACAGAGACAGGCTTAACGCCACATCCATTAGCCCGTGATATGGCAGAGTCCCAAGAGGTCTTATCAGAAGAGGCTATCACGGAATTAGATGCGGATCATATCATCCTTTTCCCTTCAAACGGTACATGGGAGTCTAAAGAAAACCAAGAAGCCATTAAGTGGTTAGATAGTACACTATGGAAAACACTCCCTGCTGTAAAAAACGGGCATGTCTATATTGCTGATCGCACATATTGGCAATCTGGCGCAATCACAGCCAATTTGCTAAAGTATGATGATTTAGAGAAATGGTTCGTCAAATAATTTTCAAAAGAAAGCTCTTAACGAGGGCTTTCTTTGGTTTAGTGTTAAAAAACAAAATAATCAATAGCACTTTTGTGAAGGAGAAAATGGATAGGTTTTGTCACTCATCACTTCTTCACATTGAAATAAGTGCCTATCCTCTCTTTAATAGACTTTTTTGTTCCCTACTGCTAGTACGAAAGAAGAAAAGACACGTTAGCAGCATAGTTGATTGGAGTGGAGCCAGCGTCACTCCAAGGGGATTTAGCGTCACAGATGAGACCCTGGAGCGAACGTAAGTGAGTGAAGCGGCTCATCGGACGCCCCCTGGAAAGGACGCTGGAGGAGCGGAAATCAACCCCTTGCCTTGCTAAATGGGCTTTTTCTACTAGTCATATGATCTTTTTCAACAACATGAAGAACGCTCTTAATGAGGGCTTTCTTTGTGTTGTTATGCCAATTCAACAAAAAGGGGTGAATTATCAATGGGTAACTTAACACATGTTTATACGTTACAAAATATCTCTTATGCAATTCAATCATCAAAAAAGTTATTGATTAGTAGTGATTTCTATACACTTTTCATCGTAATGAATGGTAGCGGAAAGCTAGAAATAGATCATGACACCATTCATTTTAGTGAAGAAAAGTGCATATTGATACCGCCAAATAACACGGTTAGTATCCACATTCAAAGTGAGCACCTTTGTTTTTATCAATTACAATTCAACATTGTCAATCTCAGTAATAGTCAGAATTCACATAGCCATTTTACAAGTATCAGCGAACGACATCTTCTCCCCTTTTCACAATGTCATAGACTGCTAGAAGTCATCTATCAGAACCGGTTAGCGGAGGATGAACACACGATTTTTGAACAGCATGTGCACTTTCAAGAACTGATGTTATTGCTCTTACATCAAACCATACCCAAGCAGATGCAAAAAAATGATCGCCAATCTGTTGAACAATCCATTAACCATTTACATAAACATTATGAAAAGGAGTGGACGGTTGAACAGCTAGCACAGCTCGCTGACGTACCAAGATGGAATTATACGCGTATTTTTAAAGATATTACGGGACAAATTCCTCTTCACTATTTAACTAACATTCGTATTGAAAAAGCTAAGCAACTATTAATGACAACAAATGATCGAGTATTTGAAATTAGCCAATCTGTCGGATTTAATAATGAGTATTATTTCAATCGTCGTTTTAAAGAACATGTCGGCATCTCTCCAGGACAATATCGAAGAAATCAAGGCAGCCATCTACGTGTATTTGCACCATTCTTAGAAGATTTCTTTGTTGCCCTTGGGATTACGCCAATTGCTCAATTCAGTCATTCAAAATGGGGAAAACAAGACTATTTAGGTCTACAGGAAGTGCCAGATATCGATGTACAAAATAGAGAAATAGATCGACTCCTTTACTATAAGCCAACTTTAATTATGCTAGATTCTGGTATAGAGCGTTGGGAATCCTTTCATCATTTAGATGAGGTAGCCCCCGTCTGCCACCTCTCACACCCCGGAGAGAATTGGCAATCTACTTTATTTAAAATTGCAGATCTAACAGGAAAAACCTCTTTGATGCAAGACGTAATCCTACAATATGAAGATAAAGTACAACAAGCAAAAGGAATTCTTAGCAAATCTGTTTATGGGCAAAGTGTGGCATTTCTCCGTATTTCAGCCATTGGCATTACTCTATACGCGGGCCCTGAATGTGGCTATACGGGCCCCATTTTATATCGTGACTTAGGTTTAATGCCACATTCACTAGTATGGAGTATTCCGCACAATCAACGTAAAGTTCAACTGACATTTGCTCAATTGTTGCAATTAGATGCTGATCATTTATTTATTACCTTTGATAAACAACATTCCATTTATGAAAATGAGGAACGTGCTATTTTAAAAACTCCTACTTGGAAAAACCTAGCTGCCGTTAAAAGCAACTGTATCTATGAAGTAGACTTTTTAACATGGATGAATTATGGCATTTTATCACATAGTAAAAAAATTGATGATGTCTTGAATGTACTTGGCTAAAAGGAAGCTTACTTTAGCTTCCTTTTTAAATGTTTAGGACAAACATTGCACTGCTAATAACACCGAAAGCCGTTTGGCTACATAAGATAAGTTATCAGTTATAGGATAGGAGGAATGACCTTGTATTACAATCCTTATCCGTATTTTGTGCATCCCTATCATTATCCAACATCGCCTATCGCTAATCATTTTGCCATTAGACCCTTTTCGCAACACCTAGCAATGCCGACCAATAATCCTTTTCCACCTGTCGATACACACAAATTAAAAGCTTCAGCATCACGGATGAAGGCGATGATGCAGCAAGCCCAATTACTTACGGATAAAATAGATAGCTCCCAACAATTCGCACATGATTTAATGAATGCTGCTCAACTTTCAAATAAAACAGAGGTTGAAAAATTAATCACATCAACAGGCATTACGGTGAAATTTGAAACAAACTATACACCAGACAGTTTTATAATACGTCTTATTGATAATGATTGTTGTGGCGTCACCTTAAATTTGAATTGGTGAAAATTCCTAGTGAACTTGTAAACTATAAAAAACTATGCTAAAGTGTTTGTATTGTTATTTCTGAAAATTCTTATATTACTTTTCTTATCAAGAGAGACGGAGGGATTGGCCCGATGAAGTCTCAGCAACCAGCTAACAGTATGGTGCTAATTCCAATTGGCAAAATGATCAGCCTTGAAGATGAGAAGAAGAACTACCGTTGTTTCAAGCAGGAGTCCTCTTCTATTAGGGGACTCCTTTTTTATTTACCACTATTTTTTACAGAAAGCAGGGAAATCGATATCTAATGAACTTTTGCAAGCATTGGAATTATTAAAATCGAAACAGTGGGTTGACTTAACACATACTTTCGGCCCTAATTCACCACATTTTTTTATGTTTGAGGACGCTAAATTTGAAACATTATTTTCTCATAAGGATGGTTTCTTCGCTCAACAATTCACGTTCCCTGGTCAATATGGCACACATATCGACCCACCCATTCATTTTGTGCGAGATACTCGCTACTTAGAAGAATTAGAACTAAAAGAGCTTGTTCTCCCCCTTGTTGTTATTGATAAATCACAAGAGGCTGCGAGCAACCATGATTTTACATTAAGTGTAGAAGATATTCTTAATTTTGAGGACAAGCATGGAGAAATTGAAGCAGGAACATTTGTTGCATTACGTACAGATTGGAGTAAGCGCTGGCCAGATAAAGAGGCTTTCAGTAATAAGGATGCAGATGGACATAACCATATCCCTGGCTGGGGTTTAGAAGCTTTACAGTTTTTACTAACAAAACGTAAGGTAAGCGCAATTGGTCATGAAACATTCGATACGGACTCTGCTGCTGATTTTCGTAAAAATGGCAAGCTAGAGGGCGAATATTTTGTGCTTGACCAAGACACCTATCAAATTGAGCTAATGACTAATTTAGACAAGCTACCTGCGAAAGGTGCTATCATCTTCAATATCGTACCTAAGCCAGAAAAAGCATCTGGCTTCCCTGTGCGCTCATTTGCTATTTTGCCATAACATAAAAGTCGGTATAGCGTATACCGACTTTTATGTTTGTCCATTTCTTTTTTTGAATAAAAAGTAAGCAATGAGCATCCCTACAATAAATAAAAGGATAAGATAGATACTATAATGAGTTAAATAGTATCCAACAAATCGCCATTTCTCTCCAAGCATCTTTCCTAATGATATAAATGTGAACGTCCAGATAAATGCCCCTATATAGGCAAAAAGCGCAAACTTTCTATAAGGATAATTATTAATAGCCGCAATATATGCTGTCAAATGGCGTACCCCTGGAATAAAATAGCCAATTAATAATAGGGTAGGTCCTATTTTTGTAAACATCTTTTTCGTAAAGTCAATTTTTTGCTCTGTAATATGAATTCTAGGGCCATATTTCTGCAATAACGGTAAGCCAAAACGATAACCAATATAGTAGCTTAAGGTAATGCCTCCAACCGCACCAATCATTGCACTGACCAAAGCAGGAATGTGTTCAAGACTTTCTCGGTAAACACTATAGCCTACATAAGTTAGAAACACCTCATCAGGAAGTGGCACCCCAACAATACCTCCAATTAGAATCACGATAATCCCAAAGTATCCGTAATGTTCAATTAGAGACTGCACGTGATGTGCCATAAATCATCCCACCTAAAATTTATTAAAATCTACCTGCTATATATAGTGTAACCTCAGCGCTCTAAATGACTTGAAGCTGACGTAAAGCAAAATTGATACCGCCATCCGTAGATTTCTTTGTAACAAAATTGGCAGCTCTTTTTAGAGCTTTACTACCATTTCCCATAGCAATTCCTACTCCTACATACTCCAACATATCAATATCATTATCCCCATCCCCAAAGGCAATCGCATTCTTAGGGTCAATATTAAAATGATCAAGCACCGCTTTAATAGCTATAGACTTCGAAACATCCTGCTGTAAGACATTCACTATATAAGGATGCCAACGCTGTAAAAATATATTCGAAAATTGGCTAGTATATCTTTTTTCTGCCAGCTCATCCGCATATAAACACATGAGGAAAACCTCTTCATCTACAATTTTTTCATTTATAAGTGGAAAAGCTCGTAAAGATAAAGTTTCTTGCATCGCTCTTAAAGCTACTGGACTTTGTATGCTATTCATGGATAGCTGCTCTGTAAAAAATGTTAGGCTATGCTGCTGTTCCTGTGCAAAAGCCTGTACATTGTGGACAATTTCTTTGGCAATCGGAGTTTTATGTATGACAAGTTCCTTATGTTTCACATAGGCTCCATTTGCTGTAATAAAGGTTTCAATCCCCAGCGCTTTTAACTCATAGCACATAGATAAGGGTCTTCCAGTAGCCGCTACAAGATGGATTCCCTTTTCTTGCAATAGCTGAATAGCTTGTTTTGTACTTTCTTCCACACAGCCATCCTCATAATTAATCAATGTGCCGTCTACATCAAAAAACACGATATTACACTTCATTTTGAGCACCTCCATTATAGTTATTTAGAACCAATTAAATTAAATTTATAATTTTTCTCCCTTGAAATATGTGAAAGTATTTTGACAAACTGTAAGCAAACTATACAACTTCCATTTACACCACCGATAAAAACTATTACAAGCGTATTTATAATAATATTTAACTAAAAATTCCTTGAATATTTTTATTTTAATAATTCTAAAGGAGTATACCAAAGAACACAAAATTGTTAAAATAAAAGATAATAACTTAAATACATTGAACGATAAAATCTTATGTATAAATAGAACAAAAGAAATAAAATTTTAGAGTACGCAAAGGAGTTGATTCTTATGGCATTTAACATTTACTACTATGAAAGTAGTGTGGATTGTAAATTTTGCAAAAAGCAGTTTACAACATATAAAGTTCGCCCTAATCGATATAAAATTATCGAAGAACAAACGGATTTCATGCCTGTTTACGATGGCCTAAACCCTTTGCTATATGAAGTTGCCGTATGTCCACATTGTGGCTATGCCTACCATAAATCTATGACACGGACATATGGACCTTTCATGCTACTCATTGATGAACTATACATTAAAGAGCTCCAGAAACCTATGGATATTTGTCAGGAACGTACAATTGATGATGCCATTATCAGTTTTAAGCTCGCCTATTTAGTATCCCGTGCGTCAATGGAAGAATCTCTTTTAATGGCGAATTTCGCTTTAAAAATTGCTTGGCTCTATCGATTAAAAAAGGACGAAGAATCCGAAAAGCGCTATCTTTTTGCAGCTAGAGACTTTTATAGTAAATCCTTTGCCTCTAATCAAGAAGGTGGAGAGAGAATTCAGTTTTTACATGCTGAATTGAGCCTTCGACTTGGTGATATTCCTGAAGCTAAAAAAGGATTTTCACGCTTAATTGCTGATCGAAATGTTTCGACAAAATATCGCAAGCTTGCACGCAATCGTTGGGAAAATTATAAATATGACGAACAACCTGTAACAATTAATGAAATCATTAATTAGTGGGACGAGGAGATGATTAACTATGTTGCTATTTCAAAGGAAAATTGATGTGAGAGAAGAGGATATATTTTCAGAGCTACATCATTTTTTATTAAGAAAAAATAATCGCTACCTAACAAACGATGAAGTTGTCGCTTTAACAGGCGTATCATCTGAGTTGCTTCACAAATGGGTAAAAGCAGGAAAATTAAAGAACTCCATTTTCCCTAATTTAGGGGCACCATGCGAACGATGTGGGCAGATTACGCAAGCTAAAATTTGCGTGAGCTGCTCTTCCTCCATTGTTGGTACATTAAAACAAGAAGAAAAGGATCGTGCATGGTTTAACCAAATTCAACGTAACCATGCAAGAGCAAGTACGTATCACTATAAATAGCATTCCTACATCTCCATCACTTGGAGGTGTTTTTCTTTTTTACATACTAAATTTAAACTAATTTTAAACAAATTCTTCCTAAATTTTAAACTCCCCTTCCTATAATTAAGTATCAATATAAAGTGAAGGGCTGATAATTAATGAGGAAAGCTAGGAAGCATAAGGTTTTATTAAGTTTTGCACTGGCAAGTTTAATAACAGTAAGTGGAGTAGTAAATGTCTCTGCTGTTGCCCCTGTAAATGAGGAGATTATTGAAAACGTTTCTGCCGTCAAACAAGCTAGGACTTCTAATGAAACATTACTTGATTGGAAAAAATGGGCGAATGACCATGCATATAGCCTGTCATCCATCCAGCCTGAAACGTTTAATGGACTAAAAATTCCCGCTAACAAATTTGAGGATTTAGAGATGCTAAAACCTTTATTACATGATAAACGTATTGTCTTTTTAGGGGAAAGCTCTCATGGAGTGGCACAATTCAATCTAGCAAAAACACGTTTAATACAATTTTTACATCAAGATATGGGCTATAATGTCCTTGCCTTTGAAAGTGGTATGGGCAATGTAATGAACGCTCAAGGACAAATTGATAAACAAGCAGCTCTACAAACAATGAAGGATGCCATTTTCGGCGTTTGGTGGACAAAAGAAACTTTGCCTCTGTTTGACTATGCAAAATTGACTCAAGCAACAGAGCAACCTCTTGTACTTACTGGCTTCGATATTCAACAGCAAGGGGCATTTACGAACGGAGATTGGCTGCATAACCCCAAGTTGGCTCAGCAATTCAATGAAGCTGAGAAGGAACTTGCTGAATGGAGCTCGGGAAAAGATTTGAAGGGCTATCAAAAAGTAAAAGCTACTATAATTGATGTGTATAAACAGGTAAAATCACAAATACAAATCAAAGAAAAAGAGCTACAGGCAGCTTATCCAAAAGAGCCTCATATTGTAAAACTAATGGATCGCACTCTAGCAGATCGCATTCGACTAGCAGACGAATATATAGAGTTAACAATTCAGTCCAATATCGACATTGAAAAAAATAATATAGAATCATTTTTGCAAACTATGGAATGGCGAGATCAAGCGATGATGGAGAACTTACTTTGGTTAGCTGAAGAGGTGTACCCAACAGAAAAGTTTATTGTATGGGCTCATAACGATCATATTCGTAAAGCACAATCGGATGTAATGGGGTCTCCTTACCCAGTTAAATTAATGGGGGAACGTTTACCTGATATCTATAAGAAATATAGCTATGTAATAGGTCTATACATGACTAGTGGAGAGACAGCAAATAATATGGGAGAACCTATGCCTGTCTTACCTCCTGTCAAAGGATCTATTGAAGATATTCTGTCTTCAACAAATAAACCTTACACATTCATCGATTTACGCAATCGTCAAAATGAACGAGGCAACTCATGGATGTTTGAACCACGCTTATCCTATAGTTGGGGAATGATACAGGAAAGTCTTGTTCCGAGCGACCAATACGATGGTCTACTTTTAATAGACCAGGTGAATAAACCAACTTATATCAAATAATCTCTCTTATTAAACAATAGCAAACTAGATTTCCTAGTTTGCTATTGTTTTAAGTATCCATCGATATAGTATCCCATTCTTCGCCTTGATATCCAATCATCCAAAATAAGCCTCTACGTCTTTCCATCACAACACTTTCATTTAATGCTAAAGGAGCTTCTTGTCCATTGATGCGACTATCTACACAAGCCCAATGTAATCTGTAAATTTTATCCGCCTCATCTACTATTTCTTCCTTACTGTGCGGTACAGTTTGATCATAAAATTGCTCAAATGTCTCGCAACGAGAAACTACTTGAATTGCATATTCACAATCACATACATCGTCAGGGAAATTTAGCTCTTCCACAAGCCCCAATGCCCAAATAAGTGTCCAATAGGCTTCATATTGCCATGATATATTGACTGCTTCTTGAGCGCCAGGATGCTGAGCCTCAAGAAAGCATTTTTCATGCTCCGTTAAAAATTCATGCACCTCATATGTGCGTAGCATATTGGTAAAGAACTCTCTAGACTCCTCAATATCACCCTTCTGTGCTACATCACAAGCGAATTGAATAACAATCAACAGGGCAACCGCTCTTCTTGCAATATCCTCTTGGCTTTTAAATTGAAGATTTTCTACTGGTGGTAGCTGAGGAAGCGATGACGCATAAGGTATGTCCTTATCTGTTAAAAAAGCTATCGTTCTATTTTTTCGTGCCTCTCCCTGTGCTGATGTGACCTCTTGTGCATGTATCTTTCTTGTGCAAGCATGTGGTTGAAAATCAGATGGACCTGATTCTCCATTAGGATAAACAATAACCATACCGTTCTGATCCAGCAAAGTACCATCTGCTAGGAAACCAATCCCCCCTATGCTTGCTAGTAATTTTATAAATTGCTGCATATGGTCTTCTGTCATCTCTTTGTTCATTTCGATTGCAACGACAGTATTGAGCACTGATATTTGAATCATTATGCGTTCTTTTAGCTGTTCATCTTTAAATGGAATTTTATCGTAAAAGCCCATCATCCCAGGTATATTTTTTACAAAATAATCAGGGTGCGTATCTTCAGTTAAAATATTTATAGAGCATCTATATTTATTAAATAAACCTCTTGATTTTAATAAATATTCGTTATCATCTTTTTCAATAATGAAGCTTTTTGCCAATACATCGGATAGTTTATCCTGAATATCATCTGTATCATTTTTGGAAGCAAATATCGTAAAATGGTTCAATCTACTCTCCCCTTAGTCGCATATAGCATTTTAATAACCAATTTTCCAAACAACTAAGCGCTTGGTTAAACAGCTGTTTGTTTTTCCGTAGCACCTCATGTTCAACCCAATATCCCAGCAAAGGGCGCCATTTTTCTTCGTCTATCATAGTTGTTGGTGTGATTCCCCGCTGCATCATCTGACAAATAGCTCGGATGGATGTTAGCCTCTCTACTTCGTTGCCATTTAACCACTCGTATAACGTCTCTGCACTTGGCTGTGACTCAGCCAAAAGTGTATCCCACCCATCAATAGGAAACGTGACATAGGATCTCATCCAGTCTATAATATTCGGATGATGAAATTGGCGTAGACGATATAGGGCAGTATAGGCATCAATTCTATCTTTTTCGATATCCATTAAGATGAAAGATTGTCCTTCATCAACTGGCAAACAATGTGCTGTTACATAATCACGCAGCCAGTCCGGTACGTCACTCTGTCCTTGCCAAAGTTCTCTCGCCCAATTTCCCGCCTCACTCGGACATATCTTGACTAAAATTTCACTCCACGCCTTTTGTTCTAATTGAGATTGAGCTCGCTCTAACTTATGTCGAAGTGCCTGATACACCTGTACTCCATCAAAATGCAAAAATGCCTCCTGTACGCTTGTTTTTTTCACACCATGCATGGAAACATAATGAAGTAAAGATTCTAAGCTGGATTGAGCCTGCTGTAAATTAGAGCTTAAATATTGTTCTAGCCAAGTTAGCCATACTTGTGAACTAGCCAATTCAATATCCAATCCATTTTCACTACAAAATTGACGATGTTGTCCGCAGTCTACTCCAATACAGCCTAAAGCCGTCATATTATCAACGTACGAATGAAAGCTAGCAGCAAGCAAATCAAGCTCATCTTCTTCATGGCTCCAATACCAAACTGTTTCATCGTCAAGCTTAAGCAGAAGAGCATCTCCATTACCTGCCGTAAAAAATTGTAAATATTGCTGTTCATACGATTCATCATTCTCTCCAAAGTAAGGAAAGTCTAAAGCTTTTAGGCTCCAGCCAAACTCACCAGAAGGCGTATCTAACAGTTCAATGGGAAGTATCGCCTCATCTGGTAATGACCAATAAATACTTACTTGCTTTGAGCAATTTTGCAACAGTTGACGAAACCCATTAGGGATTTGTACTCCAAGTCTTTCCTCAACCTGCTGTAACTCTTGCTCGGTAGTGACTGGCCGCATTTCAATCGGATGTACACAAGCTCCCTGCTGCTTCAATCGCTCTACTAAATGATTCCAACGCTCAATCCACATTGTCTCTAACCTCCATATAAGGCTCATGTGATGTCATACTTCTTATTTATCGTCAGGAAATCATTTACTGATTAGGCTAACTTTAAACAGAATGACAAAATGCTATTATTTTACTGCCATCTAAACCTTCGTATATGATAAATGACTCAGCTAAATTCATTCCTTTCTATTACGTCTTAATGAATTATTTTACTTTCTTTACTTCCATCATAATTTTGGTTACATACTCTTCTTCTCGATTTTTCATTACGGCATCATAAATGTATTCCTCGTATACATACTGACCTAGCTCATAACCCTTTTCATGCATGACATTAAATAGCCGTGTGTATGTCTCACCAAGCTTTGAGGAGGGGCCTACATGATAACCAATCACAAATTCACCCTCTATCGCCTTAAAATAAGGATGCCCTTCTCTTGGATTTGGTTGCTCAATATACAGATAACTATAGTTGTCGTAATTTCCAGCTAACACTTGCTCTCTTCTTGTTATCCCTCCAATGGGATACCCCGTATCTAATTGAGAGCGATCCAATTCCTCAATAAAGTCAGATACAGCCTTCACAAACTGCTCTTCTGTAGAATTCTCAATATTTTTACTCAAATATAATGTATCTTCAGGAAAATACTCAATCGTGATGTCCTTAAAGTTTAGATGCAGTGCTTCCTCTGTCATTTTGATTTTGACGTCAATAATATTCTCAATCATTTCTAGTTCTCTACGTTTCTTCGCAACATGCTCTTTTTGTTGGTGCATCAATTCTAAAAAATTTTCAGGTGATTTCTCTGCCATATAATGCTGAATATCCTTTAAGGACATCCCCACTGCCTTTAATAATTCAATAACACCGAAAAAATCATATTGAGCAAGTGAATAATATCTATAATCCTTACTATCCTTCATGATGGGAGATAATAAACCAATTTGATCATAATAAATAAGTGTCTGTTTATTCACCTTACATAATTTAGCAAATTCACCAGTTGTAAAGTACTTTACACTTTTATTAAGCATTTTTTGAGTTCCCTCCCTTGACTATATAGTTACTATATACTTTAGATTGTACCTATTCAAAATAAAAATAGAAAGGTTTTGACATTATGTTCACGGAGATTCGTGACATTACAGCTTTTAACAAGAAAGAAATTTTAGCATTACGCATCGCTGACAATCAGCAACATTTTATTGAATCTACAGACCAATGCTTAGCAGAGGCGGAAATGGATCGACGCTTTACGCCTTTAGGTCTGTATAAAGATAACACCGCTATAGGCTTCGCTATGTACGGCTTATTCCCTCATGATGATTACAGTCAACGAGTATGGCTTGATCGCTATCTAATTGCAGAACAATACCAAGGACAAGGTTTGGGAAAACATTTTTTACAGCAACTTATTCAATATTTAACAGTAAAGTTCAACTGTCTTCAGATATATTTAAGTGTTTATGACAATAACGCTGTAGCTATCCAGCTGTATAGACAATTCGGTTTTATATTTAATGGTGAGCTAGATGATAAAGGCGAAAAAGTAATGGTTTTGGAGGTGCATCGTTATGACAACCATTAATCCAATTGAAACAAAGCCACTGAAACCATTATTTTTATCATACTTATTCCCTGCAATGATCGGGATGCTTTTAATGTCCGTCAATATATTGGTAGATGGCATTTTCGTTAGTCATGGCGTGGGACCTACAGCTTTAGCTGGAGTTAATATAGCTGTTCCTATTTTCTCTATTTTGCTTTCTATTTCTCTATGGATTGGCATGGGAGGAGCTACTCTTTTCTCCATTTCTCTTGGGGAGAGCAATAAGCAACGTGCTCATCAACTATTTACACTGTCGTTCTCTACAATGCTAGTGGTTGTCATCACGATAATTGGATTCCTCGCGTTAAATCTAAAGGATATTTCTTATATATTTGGGGCAAGCGATGATACGTATCCTTTTGTACAGGAGTATTTACATGTAATTTTGCTCTTTGGGGTGTTTTACACAATTGAAAATCTTTTAAGTATTTTTATTCGAAATGATGGCAATCCAAAGTTAGCTATGTTGGGCTTAATTACAACGTCGGTTTTGAATATAGTCTTAAATTATGTTTTCATCTTCGTACTAGACTATGGTGTGACTGGCTGTGCCTTAGCGACAGCAATAGCTACAATTATAGGAACATCCGTGCTATGTCTTCATTTTTTCCGTCCTCAATCTGAGTTAAAATTTGTCACTTCATTTTTAAATCTATCAGATTTTAAAAAAATTTTTGCTATAGGTTTACCTAGCTTTATCGTTGAAGCTTCCGTTGCAGTTATCGTTATTTTGTATAACGTTACATTTTTACATTATTCAGGTGCGAATGGCGTTACTGCCTATGCAATGGTCAATTACATCCATACTGTCTTGCTGACTATTTTCCTTGGCGTCGGTATGGCTCTACAACCGTTAGTTAGCTATCACCACGGGGCAAGATTATTAGAAAGATTAACAGCTTTATTAAAAATCGGTTTAGCTACCGCATTTATTTTAGGATTAACCACAGCTCTTATAGCTCTTCTTTTCCCTTCTCAATTAATGGCGTTATTCGGAGATAGCTCATTTGAAATTCGTAGTATGGCAGCACAGGGCTTTGTGCATTTCGCCATTGGCTATGTATTTTTAGGGATCAACATGGTGTTCGCAGAATTCTTTCAATCCATTGAAAAAATCCGTATTGCCACGACAATTATGTTACTACGTAGTATTATTTTATTTATCCCTACTCTCATCATACTACCCAAGGTACTTGGCTCGCAGGCTATTTGGTGGACCTTCCCAGTAGCAGAAGGAATTACAACCTTTCTTATTTACTTGTTCATTAGGAAAAATCCAAGAACCCTTTCATCTCCTGACCATGCTTAAATAAGAGGGGACCTCATCAAGGTCCCCTTTTAATATGTTTGCCTAAGAAAATTGCATTTTTAGCGTACCTCTTCCTTCTTCTACGATTACTTCCCCAACCGCTCCATTCACTAGAATTAATTGAGGGGGCACATGTCCAATATCTACTTCATAGAAAACTGGTATTTCCATCTCGTCAAAAATATCTCGTAATGCATCCATCAATGTAAAGTCCCCTAGATTTTCATATAGTCCTGCTCGCCCGATTAGAACACCATTACATTTATTAAACCAACCATTATACTTTAATTGCCACAAAGCTCGGTAGATTTTTGCTGCATCCATACCAACACTTTCTAAATACCATATTGTTCCTTCCTCAGAGCAATATTCATTAATAAAGGATTGAACGTAATCGAAGGGCGTACCTATAAGAATTTGCAATGTATTTAAACAGCCACCTATCAACCTACCTGTCATACGATTACTACGCTCTTGGTTTAGAACTTTCCACTCGGTTTCACTGTCAAAATAAAATCCTGTAGCAGGATTTTTATAGACTTGCTGCCAGCTCGATTGAAAATAGTGAGAAGAGCTTTGAGTTATTGAATGACCAGACTTACATGTAATTACGTCTATCCATTTAGAAGAAAGTTCATCCCATTGAGGTGCAGATAATTCAGTAAAATTCACACCATGTGCGGATGCGTACCCCGTCATGGTTGTGTATACAAAAGATAAAGTACTAATATCTGAATACCCTAATATCCATTTGGGTCCCGCTTTTTTTAATTCGTCCCAATCGATTAGAGGTAATAACTCCATTAAAAAACTGCCTCCCCACGGTGGCATGACGACATCTATACGCTCATCTAATAAATAGTCCATAAGTTCAGATACTCGCTTTTCTTTTGTTGTACTTCTACCTTTAAGCTGCGTCCAGGTAGTATTTCCAATAATAACTTTCATGCCTCTTTGTATTAATTGTTTTTCAGCTTCTGTTATTAATAGATGAAGATGCTGTTCGACTCCACTAGAGGGTGCTGTCACACCAACCGTAAGAGGCGTTTTTAAAGTAGGATATTGTATTTTCATTTACCATCTCTCCTTTATGCCTGCAAAAAATAATTGTTTTACAACAACAAAGACGATTTTGGGTCTCTTAATTAGTTTTGCTGCATCAGATTTAGAATGCATTTTAACTTTCAACACTATTTTTTCCCTTCATACAGACAAAGAAATTTTTACCAATTATACTTGTATTCAGAAAAAAAACCAACACAAAAATCTGTGCTGGTTAAATTTCTACTTTTTAATTTTCATATACTCATCACGCAACAAACTCATAATGATTTCATCAGAAAATGTATTATTCATAAACAAGGCCTGTCTCAAAACACCTTCTTTTTTAAAGCCGACCTTTTCATAGGATTTAATTGCTCTACTATTGTGTGAATATACCTGTAATTCTAAGCGATTCAGATTTAGCTCCTCAAATGTAAATCTTTGAGCAAGCCTAACTGCTTCTGAACCCATACCTCTGCCACAATTCTCTATATTATGTAAAGCTATACGGAACACTGCCTTTTTATTATCTAAATCAACTTCCATAATCGCCAAATCGCCCATTACCTGATCATTATCAACTAAACAAATAGCAAAATCATAGCGAGAAGAATCTGCTTTAAAGCGTTTGATCGCCTCTTTGATTTGTTCCTTTGTTAAAATGCTCCGTGTTCCTGTCATATACATGATTTCTTCATTTTGAAAACATCTTATAATACTATCACTATCATCTTCACGTATTTCTCTTAAATAGACCTGTTGACCTTTTATCAATATAAACACCTCTTGTGCATTAAATAAGGAATCATCATGTATATAGATGATTCCTTTGTTTGGAACTATTCCATTTGTTTTTCAGTGTGTACCTTCACCGATTTCTTCGCAGGGTCTTCCGAGGAGTTTACACCTAGAATATCAAGCAGGAACATAAATAGTGGAATACCTATGATTAGTCCCCATACACCCAGGAAATGCTCAGAAAAGAGAATGACCATAAACGTATAGAAAATCGGTAAATCTGTTTTGGCAGACATAAGCTTTGGATTTAAGAAGTAAGCTTCAATGGCATGTAAAACCATGACAATAACTAAAATATAGACGATGTACATCAAGCCACCGATGCTATATGCGATAATACTTAATGGTATTAATGAGATGATAACGCCTGCGACTGGAACTAAGCCTAAAATAAAGAGCATAATCCCAAGGGCAATCAAATGTGGGAAGCCCATAATAGAAAGGGCAATGACGGATAACACACAGTTAACAGCAGCAATAATAAATTGTGCTTCAATTACTTTACCAAATGAGCGGATGAATATTCTTGAGAAATAATGAAGCTCATCGTAAAGCGGCCCAATTTTACTATCCTTAAACTTAGCTGTAAACTCAATAATACGATTCTTTTCTAACAAGATGAATAAACTCAAAATTAGAGAAATCAATATTTGCATAATGATTTTACCAATATTCGTAATATTTTTAAGAGTTAAATCCACACCTTGCTCTAAATATTTCCCGAGCTCTATCTTCTCAAAAGTCGGTGCTAAGTATCTCGCAATCTCATTGTCATCTGGATCGAGATTAAAACTTGCAATGAGGTCGAAAAGCTGTGTGATCTGCTGGGTCACAATCGGTAAATATTTGTAAATAACAGCTACAATACCCGCAACAAGTAAAAGGTATAATGTTACCGTCACAGCTTTTTCATTCATCGGCGCATATTTTCTTATGCTTTTCGTTGTCTTCGTAGTAAGCTGGTTCATCAAATAAGTAATAATAAACGTAAGTAAAATTAGATTGATCATACTACGCATTAAATATAATGCAAGAGCAATCCCAACTAGAATAATAAAACGCTTAAATCCATTACTCCGAAAGAAATTATTCATTTATTCACTCCTTCTACAAAACGGCCTCGCTGCCTCTGCTACCTAGGGCTACACTATAAAATTGATTTATAACAATACGCATCATTCTTATGTAAAAATTTCCCTCTCATTTAATGAGTATAGCCATCTACCTTCAAAATAAGACGAAATGTATGTTTCTTTTAGAAGTGTCTGTATAAAACCTAAGGCGGGGTTGAAGTGAATTGTATGTCTTGTCAAATTAAAAAGTCGATACTCTTATCCTTTGTGAAAGCTTTACCAGCGTATTAGCCAAAATTCTATAAATCTATTATAACCCTTTAAACCTGCATATCCAATTTGTATGTTCTTTTATAATGGTATTTGTATAGAACTTTTATCAACTATTACTTTATGCTATTTTGTTTAGAGATATAAATTAAACAGAGACAAGGACTGATTCTATGAAAATAGCGAGAAACCCTCAGAACATTCATCCACCCGTTGCTCCTTATGTACATCAAATTGAGGTGACAGGACCTCAGAGATGGTTAACATTATCTGGACAAATCGGCATGTTAACTGATGGATCTATACCTGAAGATGCGATAGCTCAATTGAAGATAGCACTTGAAAATATTAAAAGAAATCTAGATAGTGCCGATATGGAGGTTCAAGATATTACAAAGCTCGTCTTTTATTTAGTGGGGGATATGGATGCTATTCAACGAAAGGAAATTATCAGTGACTTCTTGGGGAAACATCTTCCATGCACAACATTAATGTATGTCGTTGCACTCGCTACGCCAGATTTAAAGGTTGAGATTGACGCATGGGCTTGTAAGGAATTATAAATTCATCCTATGTTTTATAAACTAAATTTGTGCATTTTTTTCTTATTTTTTCAATACCCCTTTAGCACTGCTAAAGGGGTATTGCCTTATTATTTAAGTAATGTCAGCGTCGTTGCAATGGCGTTATCAACAAACGAGCGTTGTGGCTGCGATTTCAGCATAACTGTTAACCCTATTAACGCAACAATTAATGCTTGCGCTAAAGACTTTGCATCCGTGTTAGCCTCTAATTCTCCTGATTGAATTCCCCGTTCAATTGTCTCCTGAAAAATTACTGATAGATAGAGTTGATGCTCTCTCGTCAAAATCTCAAACTTCTCATCATGTGGAGCTAATTCAACCATTGTATTGATACAAAAACAGCCATTACTAAGATCTTTTGTATATTCAGCAGTAATCACATCTTCAAAAAATATAGAAAACGCCTGTTTTACAGAGGCATTGCTTTGAAGTTTAGTCCGTATTTCGGATGCGCGAGATGTCGTATATCTACGAAGTGCCGCTTCAAATAGCTCCTTTTTATCCCCAAACGTTGAATAAATACTAGGACGCTGAATCCCCATTCTAGCAGTAAGATCACTTAAAGAAGTCGCTTCATATCCCTTCTCCCAAAATAATTGCATTGCTGCCTCTAACACTTTTGCCTCATCAAATTCCCGAGTTCTTGCCATTATAGATACACCCCATTAGGAAGAAATAGTAAGTTAATCATTAAATTTTTACGATACTAAACAGTATGTAATTATTTTATATCTGGCTTTTTTTATTGTCAATTTCATTTCATCAACCGAATTAAAAAGAAAATATATACCAAATAAATATTGACAAATCCAATGTAGTTAAGATATATTTACCAATAATTATTTTGTACCGAACGGTATGTTATAATTACAACTCAATTAGAAAGGGAGGTTACAGTGTGAACAATGCAAATGATGATGCAATTCATATAAATCAATCATCTTCTATATCCCGAGCTGTAACATTATTATTCGCTACAGCCTGCGGAATGTCTGTCGCCAATATTTATTTTGCTCAGCCGCTGCTAGATGAATTATCGAATGATTTTGCTATTGATCAATCAATTATTGGTTTGATTATTACTGTCACACAAATTTTCTATGGGCTAGGCTTACTTCTTCTAGTTCCACTTGGAGATTTACTAAACCAACGCCGCTTGATTATTGGACAAATGCTATTGTCCTCTGTTGCTTTGCTTCTAGTCGGTACTGCCTCCTATGTTGTAGTGCTATTTGCGGGTATGGCCTTAGTTGGTCTACTTGCAGTCGTGACTCAAACCCTTGTTGCGTTCGCTGCAACTATGGCTTCCTCTACAGAACGTGGTCGTGTCGTAGGCATTGTTACAAGTGGCATTGTCATTGGCATACTACTTGCTCGTACCTTTGCTGGGTTAGTAACAGATCTTGCAGGGTGGCGTTCTGTCTATCTAGCCTCCGCCGCTTTCATGCTTCTAATGGTTGGTATGTTTATAAAAGTTTTACCAGGGGGCGGGCGTGAAGTAAAATCACTCACCTATTCTCAGCTAATTCAATCCGTGTTCACGCTGTTTATTCAAGAGCGAACATTACGTATCCGCTCTATTCTAGCCATGCTAATTTTCGCTGATTTTAGTATTTTGTGGACGCCCCTTGTTCTACCACTTAGTTCACCACCATTGGCTCTATCACACACTGTAATTGGCGCTTTTGGTCTTGTAGGTGTGGCAGGGGCATTAGCTGCTGCACAAGCGGGCAAACTTGCTGACCAAGGCTATGGACAAAGAACGACAGGTATTGCTTTAACGCTTTTACTTATCTCCTGGATATTTATTAATTATTTAGATAAGTCATTCTTGGCATTAATTATTGGCATTGTGTTACTTGACTTGGCAGTACAGGCAGTACATGTCACGAACCAGACGATGATTCTCCCATTACGTATAGAAGCACGAAGTCGACTGACCGCAGGCTATATGGTGTTCTATTCTATTGGTAGTGCTAGCGGTTCAATCGCTTCAACTCAGATGTATGCACATTTTGGTTGGGGAGGGGTTTGCTTACTCGGAGCCTCTATTAGTACGGTTGCTCTTCTTTTTTGGGCAATAACCAAACGATTTACTAAATAAAATTAGACTTGGAGAGATAACAAATGGAAATAGGAATTACTTCTTTCGTAGAAACAAAACCAGATGTTCACAGTGGTGAAGTAATTAGTCATGCACAGCGTTTACGTGAAGTAGTAGAAGAAATTATTCTTGCAGATCAAGTAGGATTGGATGTCTTTGGCATTGGTGAGCATCATCGAGCAGACTATGCTGCATCTTCGCCAGCAATGGTGCTATCTGCTGCTGCTTCTCAAACAAAAAACATTCGACTCACAAGTGCTGTAACTGTCCTTTCTTCGGCAGATCCTGTGCGTGTCTTTCAGGATTTTGCCACATTGGATGGACTATCAAATGGACGTGCAGAGATCATGGCAGGTCGTGGTTCCTTTATCGAATCCTTCCCCTTATTTGGCTACGATTTACATGATTATGATGAACTTTTTGAGGAACATTTAGACTTACTACTTAGCATTCGGCAGTCTGAGAAAGTAAATTGGGAAGGGAGACATCGACCAGCAATCAATCATTTAGGTGTGTATCCTAGACCAGTTCAAAAGAATCTCCCAATCTGGGTAGCTAGTGGAGGAAATCAACAATCTGCAGTTCGCGCTGGGCTTTTAGGTTTACCTCTAATGTTAGCAATTATCGGCGGCAGCCCAATGCAATTTGCCCCGATTGTTCAGTTATATAAAAAGGCAGCACTTCATGCAGGTCATGATTTATCAAAACTTCAGGTAGGTACTCATTCAATAGGTTTTGTTGGACCCAGTAGTGAATGGGCAGCGGACACATTTTTCCCATCAACAATGGCTGGTATGAATAAATTAGGCAAGGAAAGAGGCTGGCCCTATTATGACCGTTCTAGTTATGATGCTGCACGAAGCTTTGAAGGAGCACTTTATGTCGGTGATCCAGATACTGTTGCTAAAAAAATTATTCACCTATGCAAGCACGTAGGAATTACACGATTTATGCTGTACGTGCCTTTAAGTACCATGCCACATGATCAAGTAATGCAAGCTATCGAACTACTAGGTAAAGAGGTTGCTCCTCGTGTACGTGAAGAAGTGGCTAAATGGGAGGCAGAAATGGAACAAGAAGCACATCCGCTTCTTTAAAGTCTTTTGTGTGTAAAAGCGAAGTAAATTTGTATTATTTAGATGGTATTGATAATAAAAAAAGCGAAAATGTTATTAACTCAACATTTTCGCTTGATTAAATTCTATTCGTACAAGTTCGCTATCTGTAACAGGCAAGGAGCAGCTGTTTCATTTATCTGCTCTACAAGTTTCTCACTCTGAATTACTTTTAGGATTAATCGAAATAAAGCGACTTCCTCCCTTTAATCCAGTTCACGTACATTAATAGGAATTAATGTTCTTTCCAATTGTTCACGATGCTGCTCATACTGAGGTGGTAACATTAATTGGCTACCCATAGTCTCTGGTGTCTCGTCATGAGCAAATCCAGGAGGATCTGTAGCGATTTCAAATAAAATTTCACCAGGTTCACGGAAATAAATCGCATTAAAATAATTACGATCTTTTACTTCTGTTACATGTTGTCCATGATTCATCACATACTCTTGCCATTCTAAATGATCTGTATTATCTTGAGCTCTCCACGCAATATGATGCACTGTTCCTACACCCATTTGGCCACGTTGACCTGCAACTGTTTTTAAATCCACTGTATTGCCGATCTCTGCACTAGAAGTAAAACGCGTATAGTCACCTTCTGTCCCAACCATTTCAAGACCCATTACTTCTGTTAAAACTTTTGCAGTTTCTTCAGGGTGACTTGAGAATAATGTAGCTCCACCAAATCCTTTGATAGCAACCTCAGGTGTTACTTCACCAAATGACCATTCGTTGAGCCCGCCTTCCGCACGTGCCACGATTTCAATATGCAAACCATGTGGATCATCAAATTGAATGACTTGCTCACCAAAACGTTCAGCTTTTTGGAAAGGAATCGAGTATTTCGCTAAGCGATTAACCCAAAATGGCAGTGCTCCTTCTGGTACAACATACGTTGTAACGCCAACCTGACCATCACCAATACGTCCATGATAAGTATTAGCCCAAGGGAAGAAGGTAATGATTGTTCCTGGTTTCCCACCTTTGTCACCGAAATATAAATGATATGTGCCCGGATCATCAAAGTTTACTGTTTGTTTTACTAAACGTAAGCCTAATACTCCCGCATAAAAATCAATATTCTCTTGCGGATGTCCTACGATCGCTGTGATATGGTGTATACCTGCTGTATGTTTTTTCATGTTAACAAGCCCTTTCATGACTATATTTCTCACCTATACTATGCTCTATTTATACCTACCTCAATCTGTAAAAGCTTAGCGAATTGTATACAACGCTTTAGACCATGGGATCAATTGATCTAACATTTGGTTTACTGAATCTATTTGTACTTCTTTTGGTTTGAATTCTGTGCCATTTTCAAAATCTGTGAATAATGATAGTGCTGGATGAACACGCACATCTGCGATTAAAAGCTCACCCATAATCCCACGTAAATGTTCTGCTGCACGAGCACCGCCTACAGAACCATAAGACACGATCCCAGCTGCTTTGTTATTCCATTCAACACGTAAGTAGTCTAGTGCATTTTTTAATGCACCTGTAATAGAGTGATTGTATTCTTGTACGATGAATACAAAGCCATCTTGTTTAGCAATAATTTCTGACCAACCTTGTGCTCCTGAAGCATCCTGTCCTGGCTCACCTAATAATGGTAATTTATAGTCAGCAATATCAATTACTGTATAATTGGCATCTCCGCGTTGATCTGCAATTTCCTTTACCCACTGTGCTACTTGAGGGCTTACACGTCCCTCACGAGTTGATCCAATAATAATACCGATATTTAATTCTGCCATTGTTTGTTCCTCCTCTTTTTTTGTACGAAATAATTTATTAAAAAACCCCATAATTGTACCTCCTGACGAAGCTAAAGGTTCGAATTCATTTATCTTGAATTTATTTATCTTGAATTCGAAATAATAATAACACGATATTTTTATACACGTCAACAACTTTGTTTTGAAAATTAAAAAGGCAGAGATAATTAATTCTCTGCCTTCCCTAAAAGCTGATAAACTTGTGTTTTTAGATAACGATATTGACTATCATTAGTATCTTGAAAAGCCTCTACCCTATTTGAATCAATATCTTGGTAGTCGATTAGGTATGGAAATTGTTCCTCGGAGAAATCCTTTCTTTCTCCATAAATAATATTATAAAAGTGCCAGCCTTCCTCAAGAAATGTCTTCCTAATTTCTCCGCCAAGAATATCCTGCACAACTAATGAAGTGACGCCACATTGTCCTTTTGCAGGGTTGTCCACACTCCATTTAGAACTTGATTGAATGGACCATGATTTTCTTAAGGCATTTAATACGTCTTTTTCCATGCTATAACTCCTCTCAAATACTTTAAAATGGGACTTCATCTATTTTTATTGGTCTCGACTTCCCTACTACCCAATCATCTTTAATGGCACCATAGACAATACTATCTGTCACGGTACCATCGCCATTTTCCCAAGCATTTCTTCAATACCCTTCCTTCACAAAGCCAGCTTTACTAAAGCATTTTCGCATTCCTATATTATCAACTCTTGTGTAGCCTTCAATACGAATTTTCTTTCTTTCGGCAAACAGATATTCTTGTAGCCAATGAAGTGCTTTGACACCATATCCTTTGCCTCGATAATTTGCATCTAAACGGAGATCAAAAAGGGGGATCGTATCGTCTATATCATGAATAAAGATAACGCCAACTTTTTCTCCATCTTCAAGTATCCAATGTGTTTCACGATTGTTCTGATAGTATCCCTCTGCATATGCGGTGCGAACAGCCTCTTCTTTTATGTATGGATTGGTGTGATACAACCATTTATTTTGCGTCAATAAATGAACTAAATCATTAATTTCTTCTTCAAATAATTTGATTTCCATACATATCTTCTATACGTCCTCACATATATCTGAAAAAATAAAATTAGTTTTTGTATGCGCATATGGTTGTAATGCATCAATAAACTGCTCTACATCAGGAAAAGATTGAAAATGCCCCTTTAATAAAAAACATGATTCACCTGAAATGCGATAACAGAAGTCTATATTTGTATAAACCTTCAGATATTCTTTAAAATCTGCATAGCGGTTATTTTTGATTGTCGCTTCAACAATAGCGTCAATTGGATAACCCAATGCTTTTTTATTAATAGCCAACGTATATCTCTTAATGACCTTCTGTTCCTCTAATTGTCTTATTCTTTCACGAACTGCTGGTGCAGATAAGTGAACCCTTCTTCCTAGCTCGCTCATAGAAATTCGACTATCTTCTTTTAATTCTTTAAGTATCATTTCGTTAATGAAATCCATTTTGTAAATACCCCTTCTTTTTGAAGGAAAACAATCATATTTCCCTTCGAATTGATATATTAACTTCGTTATGAACATTTTACACTAATTAATAGAAGGAGGAATGATTAATGACACTTATTCAATTATATGACAAGGGCTTAACACCCTTTCAACAATTATTAGGCTACAACAAGGGAATTCAGCTGCACTGGCAGCAGTTGGGGGAGGTACTCGAAAAAGACGGGCATCTATCCGCTTCATTAAAAGAAGAGGTTCGAAAAACTTTAGCTCAAAAAAATGGCTGTCAGTATTGTCAGGCTAAAGGGAAGCCCAATCCTCAGCACTATGATGAGAAAACAGCAGTATGTACAGGTTTTGCAGAAGCATTCTTGTCTGCTAAGGGGCACACCGCCCCCAATGTCACGGCTGTATTAAAAGAATATTTAACAGAAGCGGAGATTAGTGAGCTACTAGCATTTATCTGCTTCACAACAGCACAGCAATATTTTGGCGCACTCATGCAATTAAAATAATAAGGAGCTAGGGGCGAAACCCTAGTTCCTATTCCAGCTGCTATCCTTTTAATTCCATTTTATTAGCTATATCTATTATAAATTTCTTACTAAGCTCTTCTTTCATATTATTCTCAGCATCTACCATCACTTGCTCAATGAGACAGCCTTGATGATGGAAGGAATCTTCGTGATCAGAAGAGCAACTAAATAATGAGGTTTGTCCTTCAATCGCATAAATAACCTCTAAAAACGAAATTTCTTGGGAGCGCTTAGAAATGCGGTAACCACCGTTAACACCTGGATTCGACTCAATTAAACCTGCTTTCACTAGCTTTGTTAATATTTTCGATAGATAGGTTGGAGATAATTTTTGTATTTCTGCTAAAGACTCTACACTCATTGATTTCCCTTTAGGATTGCGTGTTAAAAACACCATTGTATGTAAAGCATAGTTTGTTGCTTTTGAATACTTCATCATTCATCACCCTTCATTCAGGACCTTTATTATCTGCAATTAAAACACATTCTATCATAATTCAAGAAAAAAGCATGTTTTGTATGAAAACACGCTTTTATGATCCCTAGTCATGCTGTCCATAACCCGCAAGAGCTTCAGCCTTTGTTACATGTACAGTCCCAAATGGATGATTTGGTGGCGCATAAATCGTGTAAAGCTTCAGGGGTTTATCCCCTGTATTCGTAATATTATGCCATGTTCCTGCTGGTACCATAATAGCCGTATCTTCTGCGACATGTCTCTGATAGTTTAAATAATCTCTAGTTGGCCCCATTTGAGTTAATCCATGCCCCTCCTCAATACAAATGAATTGGTCCACATGTGGGTGTACTTCTAAACCAATATCTTCTCCGACATTAAGACTCATCACCGTTACTTGTAAGTTTGACCCTGTCCACAATGCTGTACGATAATTATTATTGCGCTTTGTAGCCTCTTCAATGTCGATAACAAATGGTGTTGGTCCAAAATCATTCTGGACATTACTTCTTGGCTCTCGTTCTGCCTGATTTGGGTAGGCCCAATAAACAGGTTGATAACCGTAATGATACGATTGATAATTACCGTAATAAGGGTGGTACATTTATCTCAATCCTCTCATACATGATAACGCTATAGTATGCAGTTGAATGAAAGAAGGTACTCACATGTAGTGTGACTTAATTGAGTAATCTTTATATATAGACTGGAGGTAGATACAGTGTATGCTAGATTAACAGAAAAACTTGCAGGCACTCCTGCAATTAAATGGTTTTCTGGACACGTTGTTAAACATGAATGGATTGTAGAAGTGAAGCAGAGTTAGGATTTGAATTACCACCATCCTATTGCTGGTGGTTAAAAAATTATGGCAATGGGCAGCTGACTGGTGGATCTATTCTCTCAATCGGTCCACCAGCATACAGAGACATCAATGATCATGATATTCTCTATATACATCGTCTTAACTTGGCTGACGAGGAGTGGTGTAAACAATTTCCGAATAGATTGGATTTATTTATTCCAGACTCTGACGAATTGTACTTCTTTGATCGTTCGTCTAAAGATGAACACGGCGAATTTCCAGTTATGTGCTATGACTTAATGAATGACATGATCTAAGAATATGCCTCTTCTTTCTCAGAATTTCTTGAAAAACTGATTGATGAGCGTAGTCAATAGTATGAGTTGCCTTATCTATGGGCAACTCACAACTCGGAAAATTCCTCTTTCAAACGCTTACGAAATTTATCATCTGTAAGAAATTTCAATTGAAAACTATTCATACTATTGGAGAGCTTAATCTGCTCCATTGTATTTAAGTTGTTAGCAAAAAAGGCTATCTCTGTTTGATTTCCATCTTTATCTTCCGCATAGGCTGCTAGTGTTAATACAAATGCCGTCGATCCTCCCTTTTGACCTGCATGTTTTAACCATGCTTGATTTCTAGGATTCTGCATCAATTGCTCCAACACGGGATCTAAATATTTATGTACTTCTGCGCTAAAGAAATTTTTACCATTCAATTTTTCTAAAATAGAGATGTAATCACTTGTTGTGGCCCTTATTAAACGATCAGACCATATCTTTTGAAAATCCATATTGAGCATTTTTTGAGCTTTTGTTTTCTCCTCAATTGTTAAAGGATGTTCTATCCAATTCGAATGAATAGCCAATGCACGCTCTCGATATTCAACCATATCCATTTTTCGCAAAGCAGTTAATGTTGCTTTTTTCGTTAAATTTTTTTCCTCCATCAAGTGAATGGGAATATAAAGTGCACTTACAATTGGATACAAAGGTTCATGATCCTCTACATTTAACTGTGTAAGCACATCATTAATTATTTGAAAGTCTAATACATGCATTAAATATTCCGTATTTGCATTGGAGCTATAGGCAATCATGCCATTTGCTACTTCACTTAAAGGTACACTATCTGCACCCTGAAGGTTTAACTGCGCCAACCATGCTTTATGTGCGCCACCATCTGTTTTAGGAATGTAAAATGCCTCTAACTCCTTTAGATTTACTTGCTCTTTAGGATTAATACGGCCATCAGCTGCTTGTTGCGCATAGGCGATGGCTACGATTATTTTAACCGTACTTGCTAACGGTAGCTGTTCCTTGGTGTTTAGCTCCACCCAATGTTGTTGATTATATTGAATGGCTACGGAAATATTTTTATCCTCTTTATGTTCCTTGATAAATTGCACGATATATTCAGGATCGTTCTTCTTGATTTCTTTTTGAAACTTCCAAAAAATAATGCTACATACAAAACCTATACAAACCAAAACACCGCCAATCATCCAATACAACTTTTTCATATTCATCCCTCCCTCACTCAGCTGCTTCTAACAATCATTGCTGTAATACTGTAGACGACTGGTTATTTAATCGTAATGCTATTTCGATCGTTGACATACTTCTCCTCCTTAATGAACTAGAGAAGCTCGTAAATTGCTAACCCCATTTTCTAAATATCCTTTGAGGCACGTTAATGTATAGACCCAACCCTCTTTTTGGCCCATCATTTTTGTCACAATTTCTGGGTCATGTGCATTTAACCCTGATTCTACAACAGTAATAATTGTTTCACTTTGTGATTCTTCAAAAGTGATGGTAACCATCGTCACTTCACCATGCTCTTCTCCCCAAACAAACACAATTTTTCTATTCACCTCCATTTCAAGCACGGTGATCACACCCTCTGCACGATATTCCTCATATTTAAGCGTAATTCTTTTACCTTCTCCCCATCTTTCAGAACTGCTAGAAAACCAATAATGCCCGATTTCAGTAGGGGAAATAATGGCTTCAAATACTTTATGGGCTGGTTGATTGATTTTTAGTTTCGTCGTCACATCCGTATTTATCATCGTTCATCATCCTTTTTCATATTATCTATCTACACCTTCGCCGAAATTTTCCATTAACCTTCCTTCCTAATAAAAATTCACTAAAAAAGGTGCGATTCTCCTAAGAGAATCACACCTTTTCCACTTAAAATATCTTTTTATTATGAACAGTAAACTGAATATCTGCTACATTGTCGATAAAATTTTTATCATGTGTGACAAAGATTATTGTTCCCTCATAAGCAGCTATAAATTGTTCAAGGGCTTCAAGGGCTTGAATATCTAAGAAATTAGTTGGTTCATCCAACAGCAGAATATTATAATTTCCTAAAAACAGCTGACAAAGCTGAAGACGTATGGCCTCACCACCACTAAGTGTGGTAATTTTCTTTTGTAGATCAGTGCCAGCAAACTGCATGGAATGAAGTACGCTTCGTAATAAACTTTCATCATATTCAGAGCGATTCTTTAAAAATTGTAGCACTGTTTCCTCATCAGCAAACTGGTAGCCCATCTGATGAAAATAACCTATTTTAGCCTTTGGAGAAATAGTTATTCCCTCACCATTATTGGCTATATGTTTTAGTAATGTACTTTTACCACTACCATTGTTACCCGTAAGCGCAATTTTTTTACTTAACGGGATTTGGAAACTGACCTCGTGTAATAGCACCTTATCTTGAGCATATAAAGTGAATCGATCTGCCATAATGGGATACTTATTATGCAATGCCAACGCTTTTGATTGCCGAAAAACAATTTTTCTTTCTTCCTGCACCGCTTCTACTTTTTGAAGCTTCCCTATCCGATGTTCGATAGCTTTTGCTGCACGCTGTACGGCTTTTTGACTTGTGCCTTTGGACTTTGTCATAAACATACGATTAGGTTTAGCGTTAGCCTCTCTTTTAGACAGATTGCCTGCCTGAGCAATTTTTTCAGCTTTTTTCATTTTTTCATCTACAGCTTTTTCAAGTCGGTTCTTTTCTTTCAAATATTGGTCATGAGCCTGATTTTGTTGATCTTGCTCTAATTGCTTTTGCATGACATAATCGCTGTAATTGCCTGAGTAGATCGTTACCTTACCACCATCTACCTCCCATATCGTTGTAACCAGCTCATCTAGTACAGCACGATCATGGCTGATGAGCACGAGTGCCCCATAATAATAACGTAATTCATCTAATAAAAAGGAGATTCCGAGTTGATCCAAATGTGTTGTCGGCTCATCAATAAGCAAAGCTTCCTCATAAGAAGTAAATAATTGTGCTAGCTTTAATCTTGTTTGCTCTCCACCACTTAATCCTTCAGAATACTTAGGTACTGCTAATTTCCCTAATAACTGTGGATCTGCCTCTATTAACGTTGGTGCCTCCATCTGTTCAAAATATCCGAAATGAACATGTCTTTTCAATTTCCCACTTACCGGTTGTTGCTTGCCAGCAAGTAACTTCATCAACGTACTTTTACCTGCACCATTTTTACCAACGATACCTATCCGGTCAAATTGATGCACAGCTAATTTTTCAATATTTAAAAGTTCTTTATCTAAATAAGTAACGACTACATTCTCTAACTCAAAGCAAACCTTTTCCATATTACTACCTCCCGAAATTGATCATTCCGTATCGATAGCGATGGTATCGATACGAGCTTTAATCAAAGCTCGTATCAAAAGAATAATAGACTATACATTTCACTTTCCTCCCTACACTCAATAAAAAAACACAGACAATTTGCCTGTGATGTAAAGTAAAAGAGATTTATTGTAAGACAAGCGTCTCTTTTTCTCATGATGATGAAGATGATTAAAAAAGGACAGACTATCCCATTTACTCTGGTGTCACAAAACAGAGTTTGGCCCTATTCAGTTATTGGTTCAATATTGGGAAACGTAGTCTCATAGCATGTGTCATTTTTTAATAACCCTCCTAGCGGTGTTACGACTATTATAAATTCTGGCTATAATATGTCAAGTTTCCAAAGTTCTCTCTAAAGACACACTAATTACTGTCGATATATCACAAATGAACATTCCAAAAAGTATATCATTTGGTGAAAACCTGATATAGTATGGAATTTAAGAAAAAATAAAATTTGATTTGGTGGTGTTATGTGAATGAAGAAATACGTTATCGATATTTTAATGATTATGCTTGGATCACTGCTTTTTGCCCTAGCAGTTAACTTATTTGTTATTCCAAATGATTTAGGTGAAGGTGGCGTAACAGGCTTAACGATTATTGCTTATTATCTGTTCGGATGGTCGCCAAGTATTGTCAGCTTTGCTATGAATGCAGCTTTACTTATCGTTGGTTATAAATTTTTAAATAGACAAACAACAATTTATACAATCATTGCGGTCTCATTCCACTCTTTATTTTTACATTTAACAGAAACATGGTCTATTTCTTCAGATGAGATTATCGTCAATACAATTTTTGGTGGCGTATTTGCAGGAGTCGGTATTGGCTTGATTATCAGAGTTGGTGGTACAACAGCAGGTTCTACAATTTTAGCGAGAATCACTAACAAATATCTTGGATGGAGTATTAGCTATGGACTTTTATTCTTCGATTTAATTGTTGCTTTTTCATCTTATTTTATCATTGGTGCGGAGGCATTAATGCTAACAATTGTTATGCTGTATGTTGGTACAAAGGTAATGGAGTTTGTTATTGAAGGGGTTAACCCTAAAAAGGCAGTTACCATTATCTCTAAAAAACCTGAAGACATTGCTGGACAGGTAACTGCTTATATGAATCGTGGGGTAACTGTTCTATCAGGTCATGGTTATTATACAAAGGAACAAAAGGAAATCCTGTATATTGTTATTAGTAAACAAGAAGTTGTAAAGCTTAAAAAAATTGTCAAAGAAGTAGACAAGGACGCCTTTATTGCCATTCATGATGTAAGGGACGTTTTCGGAGAAGGCTTTATTGAATTAGCAAAATCATAAAACAGTCAAAACACCTTTTGTAGGTAACAACAAAAGGTGTTTTATGTTGTTGAAAAAATATTCATGTCACTAGCAGAAAAAAGATCTTTTGGCAAAGCGAGGGGGGATTTCCGTTCCGCCAGCGTTCTTTCCAAGGGACGTCCGATGAGTCGCTTAATCCCGTAGGAGTGACGCTGGCTCCATTCCAATCAACCATATGTGCAAAAGTGTCTTTTCCTTATCTTTCATCCTAACAGTAACGATCTAATGACTCATTAGAAGTAGCTTGCAACGGATATCCATTTTCACCTTTCACAAATTCTATCGGCGGTTTTGTTTTTCTATTTACCTATTTCTATCCATCTGTAAAGAGCTTTCGATAATGCTGTCTAATAGTGCTGAATAGCTGATCCCCGCAGCAAGGGCACTTTTTGGTAGGAGGCTATTTTGCGTCATGCCAGGCAATGTATTAACCTCTAACACATAAGGAACGCCATCCTTAATTAACATATCTACTCTTGCATAGACACTGCATCTTAAAGCCTTGTAACTAATCATCGCAGCCTTTGCCACTCGGTCATGAATTGCAAGTGGTAGTTCCACAGGTTCCTCTACTGTAGAAGCATCATCATATTTTGCCTGATAGTCAAAAAATACTGCTGTATGTTTGATTGACAGGACTGGCAATAGCTGTTCATTGAGTATTGGACATGTAATTTCGTCACCAATCAAATACTGCTCAATAATGATTTCGTTATCCCACTTAAATACCTCTGTAATCGCAGCCAATAAGTCACTCCGATCATGGACAATTTGAACACCCACACTAGAACCACCAGCATTTGGCTTAACTACAAGTGGATAACCCATAAGCTCTATATCCTGTAAGGGCAACTCCTCTCCCTTTATGAGATGCACCCAATCTGGAGTTGCGACACCTTCATAGCGAAGGATTTTTTTAGCCATATTTTTATCCATGCACAAACTACTTGCTAGAAGACCGCTTCCTGTATAAGGAATACCTAACGTTTCTAGTACCCCCTGAATCGTACCATCTTCCCCAAACTTACCGTGAAGTGCTAACAAAGCCACATCAATATCACCCACCTTGTCAATTACCTCTTTGTTGTCATCTAATGTGATGGCCACAACTTCGTATTTTTGCTTATCTAATTGAGCGACCATTTCCTTACCTGTCATGATGGAAACCTGCTTTTCAGAGGAAGTACCACCCATAATTACGCCAACCTTCATTTTTTCAACTCCTCATAACGTTTGTCAATGTATCACCAATGATTTGAATACCTCGAATAATATCGTCATCTGCTAACCTAGAAAAACCTAAACGAAATGTATTACTACCTCTCCCATTTGTATAAAATACATCGCCTGGATAAAATACCACGCCCTTGTCATAGCACTTCTCAAGCAACAAACGTGCATCTACATCCTCTTTTAGTTCTATAAAAAGGTGAAGTCCCCCATCCCCTGTTATCCTGCTAAAGGGAAGATATTGCATACAGGCTTGACGGGCAAGCTCATATTTTTTCTTGTAAACAAATCTTGCTTTCTTTAAATATTTTTCAAAGTAACCATCCTGTAAATATTGATATAACACTGCCTGATCCAGGGTTGATGTATGAATTGTTCGAGCTCTTTTCATACTTTCCAAGCTATCAATTAACTCCTTATCTGCTAAAATCCAGCCAACACGTAAGCCAGGGAAAAGAATTTTAGAAAAGCTACCAATATAGACAATGTTATTACCTGTACCACTAAAAGCGATTAGTGGTGCCAAATGCGAACTTGAATACCTTAACTCCTCATTAAAACCATCTTCTACAATGGGTATTTGATATTTGGAGAAAAGCTGAAAAATAGCACTCCTTTTTTCGGAGGAAGTGACAATTCCTGTTGGATTATGATAGGACGGGATAAGATAGGCAAAATCAAAATCCTGATCTGCTAACGTTTCTTCCACCTGTTCCATGTCAATCCCGTCATCTTGCATATCGATGCCATGTATGTCTAACCCATGCAAACGGAAAAGCTTCAATGCTGCATGATGTGTAGGATTTTCACATAGTACACGCCCTGATTTTTTAGCTAAAGAGGACAATAAAATATCTAGACCTTCTGTAAAACCATTTGTAATTAATATATCCTTATTCGAAATGTCCACACCTTTCATCTCCATATAGCTAATAAGATGGTCAATTAAGGGCTTATACCCCTTGGCATAGCCATAGTTCAAGACAATATCTCCTTCAATGGACATCCTTGTGAGAAATGCCCTTTTGAAATTTTCCACATCAAAAAGCTTTTCTTCTGGAGCTATACTAGTAAATGAAATCATACCTTTTTTCCAGTGTATATCTTGTCGTATTAAATCAATTTCATCAGCTAATAAAGTTGTTTCACTCAGCCTTTGTTTCCAATCTATTTCAACAGAAGAAGTTTTCATTGTAGTAACCTTTCCGATAAAATGCCCTTTTCCTTTCAATGCATAGATGATGCCATCTAGCTCTAATTCGGCATATGCGTTCAGCACCGTGTTTCTACTGATTGCTAATAACTTACTAAGTTCACGGGTAGATGGAAGTTTTTGATGTTCCAACAGATGCCCCTTGACAATCATGTCTTGAACATAATCCTTCAATTGTACATAAACTGGTCGTTCATCCATAAGCTTAAAATCACTAAACACTTCCTAACCCCCTTGCTTCATTTTTGCATAAACCCTGTTAACCAAAAAGGTCCACACATTATGTAATTTCCTGTTAGAGTGGTTGCTCTTCTTTCTATCATATTTCAATATGGTCATAAGCATAAAAAGAAAACTCCCCTTTTGAGAAATATATCAGCAAAAGAGGAGTTTTATTATTATTTTAAAATATCATTCAGATCGTTTTCCTTTTTATCAGGACATACTAAAGACAGCACAACTCCAACAATTAAGCAAATAAAGAATGTCGCTGCCTTGGCTGACACAACGGCCTCCATAGGTGACAGGGACCATACAATCGCACTAATAAAACCGACAATAATTGTAGCAATGACCCCAATGCCTGAAACACGTTTCCAGAAAAAGATTAAAAGGATCACAACCGAAAATGTATTGCCAATCCCTGCCCATGCAAAGGATACTAAGCTATAAATCACAGAACCTGATTTGAGTGAAATGATAATACCCACAATCCCACTAATAACAGCCACTAGACGTGAAAGGTGAACCAATTTTTTGCTAGAAATATTCCAACGTAAAGTTTTATGAATTATGTCCTCACTTATCGATGTTGTGATGACTAACAATTGAGACGAAGCCGTTGACATAATAGCTGCTAAAATACCAGCCACAATAATTCCTGCAACCCAAGGTGGTAAAATTTCAAATACCATATGCGGCAATATCATTTCAGGATCTTCAATAGAACCTTGCTTATACAAAGTGGACGCGAAAATGGCAGATAAAAAGGCACCCACATAGACAATTAATGTCCAAATAATCGCCATATTACGGCCAGTAATTCGCTCTTTTTCAGTCGTAATAGCCATAAAGCGAGAGCTCAATTGAGGTTGCCCCCCAAGCCAGCCAAAGAACCATGATAGATTTGTAAATAACATCGCCCCTAAGGCAAGTCCATTTAAGCCTCCAACCCAACTATCCGCACCATTGCCCATTTGTGCAAGCTCTGTTGAAATGCTTAAACCTTGATGTTGAATTTCCATATAAGCTGCAATTGGTACAATGACGAACGAGATCAGCATTAAAAAACTTTGGATTGTATCTGTCCAAACTACGGACATAAATCCTCCCATACATGAATAGGCAATTATTATTGCTCCAATAATAATTGTTCCCCATGTGATGTTGAGTCCTGAAAATGAATAAATCGTTTTACCCATCCCGGAAAATTGAGCTGCTAAATAGCAAACAAAGAATAACACCAATACTGCAGAAGCTAACCAACGAATTATATCTGCGTGCTTTGGAAATTTAACAGCAATATAATCTGTTAGGCTATTCACCTTATATTTTTGTTGCTCTGTCATAAAGCGCTTTGATAAAAATAGCCATGACACAACAACGCCTAAAAGCATGCCAGATAAAATCCAAATGCCAGACAACCCAGCCACATAAATAAAGCCAATTGCCCCTAAAAACATATAGGCGGATTCACCCGTTGCACGCTCTGAAAAGGCTAACGCCCAGCCCGGTAGTTTATTTCCCCCTAGAAAGTAATCATTATGTGATAAATCTTTTTTACTGAAGTAAATCCCTACTCCTAGCATAGCGAGTAAATAGACAAATATTTCAACATAAACAATTGTATGCATATACCCAAAGTCCTCCATCTGATTAATCTAAACAATCCCAATTGGTTTTATCAGATAATAGTTCGGGTTTTTTTAATTGTCAATAACTAATTTTGTAAAAAGGAGGCAAAGTATTTCGATATTTCTACAAACTTCAAAGCTCCTGGAGAAAGATGAATACTGTGTTTATGTGCAATTCCAACCTGTCTAATATAAGCTTGATAAAATTTTTTTCTAATCAGGTTACTTGGTGCATGTAGTAAAAGGGAGTTGGGCACAACAGAAATGCCTAAATTTTCATTGACCATTGTCAAAATGACTTGGTCTACTGATAGTTCATAGACTACATTGGGATGGATTTTATGTTTAGCTAAAATCTTTGATACATCTCGATCAATCGTACGTTTAGGCATAATCCAGCGTTCATCCTGCAATTGCTCTAGAGAGAGCATCTCTTCCTTCGCCAATGGATGCTCCTGTGCCATAATGCAAACAAGCTCATCATTAAAAATCGCATCGAATACAAGATATTTAGAATTTGGTTGCACTAAAAAACCGATATCGACAACGCCATTATGAAGCCATTCTTCGATTTGATCATAATCTCCCTCCATCAAACGTATTTGTAGGTCTGGATGATGTTGTTCGAAATACGCTAAAACCTTTGGTAATAACACCAAGGAAACACTTGGTAGAATACCAACCGATAACGTCCCCCCAATGAGATTTTTTAAATTTGCTACAGAGGTTTCAAGCTGCTGTTGTTGCTGCAATATTTTTGAGATATGTTCGTAAACAATTCTCCCCTCACTCGTTAAAACAATATGATTGCGGTTTCGAATAATTAGAGAAAGCCCTAGTTCTGCCTCTAAATTACTAATCGTATGACTGATTGAAGACTGTGTGAGATTGAGCTTTAAGCCTGTTTCTGTAAAATTCCCTGTATCGATAAGTGTATGGAAAGCAATATATTGTGCTAATGTAGCCATGCTATTCTGCTCCTTTTATGATTTTTTTTCATATTGGATTGTGTAAATATTCATTTGATTTAAATTACTAGCCACCTCTATAATAAAAATAAAATCCAAGTAAATCAATATGATTTGTAATGAGGGGGCTCATAAAATGGCAGAGGAAAAATTAATGATGAAGGCTTTATCTATGGACATAATTACCGCAAAAATGTTTACAGAATTACATCTCTCCATTACAGAGCAGTATGGAGAGCATGGTCGGAGATTAGTACAAAAAGGTTTAGAGGCGTTTGGTTTAAAGGATGCTGAAGCCATGGCGAAAAAAGCAACAGCAGAAGGTGAAAATCATACTTTCTTTGAATACTTACCTCAAATCGTTGTAGGTGAAGAGAAATTTGCTGATTTAACACCGTTTGCTCGATTTTCTAAAATGTTTGCACAGATTGCCAAGCCAGTGGTAGACGAATATGGAGAAGCTGGTGAACAAGTGATTATGCGGGCAGTAGAACGTTTTGGCCATAAGCGGGGCCAAGGTATTGCTCAACGTGCTCGCACAAACGGCCTAGAAAATTCCGTGGAGCATTATTTAACTAACTATGATATGGGTCGTAGTGATTTGTTTGAAATCGAAACCGTTTATAAAGAAAATGAGGTTGAACAAACGTTTACTCATTGCCCATTAGGTCAACAATGGGCAGATGATAATATGGGTAAATATGGCATTATGTATTGTAAAGTCATCGACCCTTCTATTGCTAAAGGGTACAATAAAAGCCTAGAGGTGGTACATGATCAATTTGTTTTACGTGAAGGACAGTGCCACTTCCAATTCCAAATGAAAGAGTGATGTCATGATTAACGGAGTTAGGCTCGTACAGCATCTTCAAGACTTAAGTCAAATTGGTCGTAATGAAAAGACAGGTGGCATTAACCGCTTCTCGTTCACACTAGAAGAAAAGCTGGCCATTGAGTTAGTCACAACTTATATGGAACAAGCAGGTATGAATGTCACAATCGACGCAGTTGGAAACCTTATTGGTACATATGGTGAAGGAAATGAAACCATTATGCTAGGTTCTCACATCGATACAGTACCAGAGGGTGGCAAATATGATGGAGCATTAGGGGTGCTAGCAGCTATTGAAGTGGTACATACTATGCATGAGCAACAGTTGATACCCTCTAAAAAAATTCAAGTTGTCGCTTTTAAGGATGAGGAAGGAACGAGATTTGGCTTTGGGCTCCTTGGCAGTAGTGCAATGGCTGGTCTTTTAACAGAGGAGCAATTACAGCATACAGATGAAGCTGGCATTGCTATTGAAAAAGCCATGAGGGATTTCCATTTATCACCTTATCCTTTAACACAAGTGCATCGTAATGACATAAAAGCTTATTTAGAAATGCATATCGAGCAAGGAAAAGTATTAGAAAATGAAGACCTACCAGTCGGTGTAGTCACAGGTATTGCTGCCCCTTTATGGTTAGAGGTAACCGTAACAGGGGTTAGTGAACATGCTGGTGCCACACCTATGCCCATTCGTCAGGATGCTCTAACTGCAGCAAGCGAAATGATTTTAGCTATTGAGCAACTATCAAACAATACAACAGATTCCGTTGCAACGGTTGGTAAGCTAACGGTCTCTCCAAATGGGACAAACGTTATACCAGGTAAAGTCACGTTCTCGATTGATCTTCGTGATATTGACGAAAATAAAGTAAGTGCATTAGAACAAGAAATTATGCAACAACTTCAACAAATTGCTGAACGAAGACATGTTACATTGACTTCAAAAGTATTGCAGCGAATTAAACCAGCAAAAACGGATGCCATGCTACAACAGCAACTCACTACAAGTATTGAAAAGCAAGGTATACGACCTTATTCTCTCATAAGCGGTGCTGGGCATGATGCAATGAATATAGCTGAAATTGCACCGATTGGAATGCTATTCGTCCGTTCAAAGGATGGTATTAGTCACAACCCCTTAGAATACAGTTCAGATGAGGATATTATTGTAGCAACTAATATTTTTTATGATACAGTTGTTGAACTTGCTAGATAGACTATTATATAGAAGAAAGCCATTCAATATTTTTTTTAGAATGGCTTTTTTACTATTTTTCATAGCCTTCATTTTTAGCTTGAGTAATCACCTATTGAATGAAAGGCTCTTTTTACAGCGTATATGTTGGGCGATTATATTAAAAATGATAGGCATGCTGTTCCTTCAAAGTCTCATATTCATGTGCCGTTTGAGCATTTAATCGAAGATAATCTCGGAACAGGCATTTGTCAATCCATTCACTACTGTTATATTCACTTATATGTAAATGACATGTTCCTTTGCCCCACAGCCCTTTTCTAAAAAACTATTGCAGGGCCAATAGCTTCTTGTATACTTCTTTTTTCATCTAAAAATTGTTCTTCCCAATTTGGATCATAGTCAGACAATACCACTTCAATTTTTTTCATGTAACATTCACCTCACTTTTTGAAATAAGCCGACTATAAATAAAGCGTATTTACCTTAAATTAATAAATCTATTTCGTTTTTCAAATTTTTTTATATAAGAAGATCTCTCTATTTTTGATAGAACTGGTTTCATTTAAACTAAAGGAATATCCTCTCTTTTAATATGATATAGTGTAATTATGGTTAATTTTTCTAAATAACTGAAAGGGGCTATAGAATGGAAGAGATTTTAACAATTACGAATTTAACGAAGAGTTATGGAAACAAGGAAATCTTGAAAGGAATTGACCTTCATGCAGCTAGAGGTGAAATCATTGGTTATATCGGCCCCAATGGCGCGGGTAAAAGTACAACTGTAAAACTTATTCTAGGGCTAGAAGGTGATTATGGCGGCGAAATTAAGCTCTTTGGGAAAAGCATAAGGCAAGATCAAATTGATTATAAACGGCGAATTGGTTACGTTCCTGAAATCGCTGATGTTTATGATAACTTAACAGGCTATGAGTATTTAACCTTCATCGGCCAGCTATATGGATTAGAGCTAGAGGAGGCGGCTGACAAATCCAAATCACTAATGGAACTGTTTGGAGTTGGTGAAGCGTACCATTCTAGAATTTCTTCTTATTCTAAAGGCATGCGTCAAAAACTACTAATTATTGCAAGCCTAATACATAATCCAGACCTGCTATTTTTAGATGAACCGATCAATGGCCTAGACGCAAACAGTGTCATGATTTTTAAAGAAATCTTAACGCAACTAGCTGCTAACGGAAAGACTATATTTTACTCATCCCACATTATGGATGTCGTTGAAAAAATCAGTAGCCGTATCATTCTGCTGTATGATGGAAAAATCGCAGCGGATGGAACATTTGCCCAATTACAAGCAGATAATACCGAAGGAACTTTAGAAAGGATTTTTAACCAGTTAACAGGATTTCATGAACATCAGGAAATCGGAGAAAAATTTGTGTCCGTCGTTCGTGGTGGACAATTATGACAGATTTCAAAACGCTACGATTGCTTGATAAATTCCGATGGCTTTTTATAAAAATGGGCATTGATTATGACATGATGAGAAAAATCCTCCATATAAAATTAACGATGGATGAACGGAAAGTACCTACCCTATTTAATCAAAACAAAAAGAAAGACAATCAAAAGTACGGCTACATTAAGTCTCTATGGATTTATATGTTATTCGGGCTTATACTTATCCCGCTTATGGGATTTGGTCAAAATTTTCTATTTCAGATGAGTATTGCCTTTGCAATGATCATCTTTTTGATTATGACTTCATTGATTTCTGACTTTTCTTCTGTGCTTTTAGATATACGAGATAAAAGCATACTTTCAACTAAGCCTATTTCAGCTAAAACAATTAATGCAGCAAAATTTATGCATATTTTTATTTATTTATCTTATTTAACATTGGCCCTAACAGCCATCCCTCTAATAGTCAGCCTTTTTACTCAAGGAATTGTATTTTTTATTTTAACAGGTCTAGAGATTCTATTAATGAATTTATTTATAGTTGCCATCACAGCCATTTTATATATTGCCATTTTACGCTTCTTCGATGGTGAAAAGCTGAAGGATATGATTAATTATGTACAAATCGCTTTATCTCTAATGCTGATGATTGGCTACCAAGTTCTTATTCGATCCTTTGAATTCGTCAATTTAGATATGGTAGTATCGTTTCATTGGTGGAACCTCTTCTTAATACCGATGTGGTTCGCTGCCCCTTATGAACTCATACTGCATGGTGACACATCCTTATTGACAGTCATTTATACCATCTTAGCAGTGATTGTACCTATTATTTCGATTTGGATCTATATTAAACTCATACCAACCTTTGAACGCAATCTCCAAAAACTGCTAAGTACAAGTAAGTCTAAAAAGGAAAAGAACAATCGACTAAAGTCGTTTTTATTAACCATTGTGTGTAGAACACACGAGGAACGAGCTTTCTATCGCTTCGCAGCTCTGATGATGAAGCAAGAGCGAGAGTTTAAGCTAAAGGTCTACCCATCTTTAGGCTTTTCATTTATTATTCCCTTTATTTTTATGTTTACTTTTAGCCGAGGGGAAGAAGTCGATTATGCTAGTAGTATGAGCTATTTAAATATCTATTTTAGTATGATGATTATACCATCCGCTGTCCTTATGCTTGGTCACTCTGCTAAATATAAGGCCGCATGGATTTATAAAATGCTACCGCTTAAAGATTATACAGATTTACAAAAAGGTAGCTTAAAGGCATTTTTAATTAAATTGTATACTCCGTTATTTTTAGTACTAAGTATAGTCTTTAGCTATATTTATGGTATTCGAATTATCCCTGATTTACTAGTTGTTTTGGTCACAAGCTGGTTATATACCATCCTTTGTTTCGTCATGATGACAAACAAATTACCCTTTACCAAGCCCTATGATGAAGTTAACGATGCACAAGGCTGGAAGATTCTTTTATTATTGCTTCCTTTAGGTTTACTTGTAGGGCTGAACTATTTGATAGCTCAGATAACATACGGTGCTACTATATATTTCATTGTGCTTTTCTTCATCAACATTTTGATATGGAAACTGGTTTTTAAATCGGAAAAATAACCAAAAAAACGGCTCAAATCCTCTAATAGAGTGGGATCAGCCGTTTTTTCCATGCTATGGTGTTGAAAAGATAAACGCAACGATTTCTTCCTCACCGCTTTTCATATCTTTTATTTTATACATATTTTGATTGACCTCGTTATCTCCAAATACAATAACCTTTGGCGTGTTTTCACGATTGGCTTTTTCCATCGCCTTTTTCACTTTTTTCCCACTTAGCTCAACTTCTATTTTATATTTTTCTCGCCGTAATGCAGTTGCTAGCTTTAGTGCCTCTTTTTCTGTTCCCAGAGGAATAATATAAATATCCACGCTAGGAGCGTTTTGCTCTATTTTTCCCGAAAGCTCCAATGCTGTATAGATGACATCTAAACCAAATGAAATACCAACAGTAGCATAGGTTTGATTTGCCTCTAAAAGGCCACCAATTGCATTGTCATAGCGCCCTCCACTACCAATACTTGAGCGGATTGTTCCATCTGCTAAAAAAATTTCATAAATTGATCCTGTGTAAATTTCAAGTCCTCTCGCTAAAAATGGATTGAAAATACATTGCTCACTTATTCCAAGTGCCTCTAAATAAGAAGTTAGTTCCATTAATTCCTGTAAACCTTGTTGTAAAAAAACATTCTCGGTCGCGAATCCTTCAAAATACGCCATACTTATTTGAGGACGTTTATCTAAAAAGTGCTTTATTTTATGAATACTCTTATCTGATAACCCCAATGCCTTCAATTCATCGAGCATTGTTTTCTCTTCTATTTTTTCAATCTTATCTAACGTTAAAATAACTCGATTCATTTGATCCTGTTCAACCTCAAATAATTGCAGCAGACCGACTAAAAGCTTGCGATTATTAAATTGGAGATTAATTTTCAATTTAAGTTGGTCAAAGGCATCTATCGCCATCATCATTAGCTCCGCCTCAGCAGCCTGTGACTCTACTCCAACAATATCAACATCACATTGTGTAAATTCACGAAAACGACCTGCCTTAATCGGGCCATCTCGAAACACTTTGCCAATCTCATATCGTTTAAACGGCATAGTAATCGCTGGATTCATCGCTACAACTTTTGCAAATGGAATCGTTAAATCATAGCGTAACGCTAAATCTCGCTCACCTCGATCTGTTAATGTATACATCTCCTGTAAAATCTCAGCACCACCAGCATATTTAGAAGCCATCAGCTCTGTATAGTTAAGAATAGGTGTTTCTAACGGCCTGCAGCCATAGGCTATAAATGTATCTTCTAACGTACGTCGTATCACACGACGAGTAGCCTCCTGATCTGGTAAGTAATCTTGTGTTCCTCGAACATTTTGGTAGTCCATTTTTTTTATCATCATTTCCTCCTCATTTTTAGAGCAATAAAAAAACCGTATAACGATAAAGCTTCAAATCAGCTTTATTTATACGATTACATGAGAAATAGTCTTCCTATTCAATATTAATAATTTAATAAAGATAGCAAGACTAGTGATTATGATGATGTTTTATTGTGAATGCTTGGACAAGAGTAATGACCATGTTTATTCCCCCTTTTATATTAAGGGTTACTATAAGACACACCCGATAAAATGTCAAACTTTTTCTAAAATTCATACAGTATTTTTTTCATTTTTTCTAGAGTAGCTAACATTTCAGCTAACTCTTCAGTTGTTAAGTTAGTCTGGTACTTTTCTGTAATCTGTTGACTAAAGGCATCAACTTTCTGTTTATATAATAGACCCTTCTCACCCAATTCAACAGAAAAGGCACGCTTATCCTCCTCATGTTGCCTTTTTACTATATAGCCATCCTGTTCAAGCTTGGTTAATTGCTGACTCACTGCACTTTTTGTAATAGCCATTTTATCTGCTAGTTCTGAAGGTGAGCAGGACGGATGACGCATCACTAATGTTAAAAGAACATATTGCTGATTATTTAAGGAGAAATTAGTATAAGCTCTTTCCATTTTCTCAAGCATGATCCAAATATCTTCAATAGTTTGATTTATTTGCTCCGCTACCTGGTTATTCTTCATTTTTTTGAGTGTCACCTTTTTCTCGCCATTTTTTAGGATTTAGATAGCTTTTAAATTTGTTGGCTACTTCTTTTCCAACAAGTAAAGCACCAAGCCAAAATAAGATTTCAGCCAAAATAATACTTCCTGGTATAATTCCTGCCTTTACTTTTGTAGGTATCGGTGTGAAAGGTGTAATAATTGGGATTAACCATAAAGAAAGTGAAAAGATAATAATACCTAATCCAAGCTTATAAGCAAAAGATTTTTGTGTTTTTTCGTTAGAGGTCATGTATCTTCTCCTGTAATAATTAATTTATTTAAGTTAACTAAACTATATGATACATTTCTTTTTATGTAAAGCTCTTTAATCTTTATAGCAAAAATCCCATCTATTTGAATAGTAAAAGTCAAATAGATGGGATTACTAATTTAGTTATTTTCCAAATGTAAGGGGTATACGTAGCTCATCATTTGCCTTGTTAGTTAAATATTTATAAATTAGAATTTCTAGCTCCTTCTTGTCAAAATTCTCATAAACATCCATTCTTTTATTATTTTCAAGAATGCCCATAAATTCAGGCGTCCCATAGATTTTTTCTTTACCCTCTAAATAATAGGTTTGATTGACTCCAGCAAATCCTGGATCCGGGCTTAATGATTCGACATAAAGGTTATTGTCCTTTATATAATAAGTCCATGAAATTGGGTACCCTGCTATATTAGATGTTACACTTTGAGGCTTTGCTGATATGTTTGTTAATTGAATTGAATTGTCGTCTCCGTATAAACCTTCAACACGGTTCTTAGCAACGAAAGTTAAAGACTGATTTTCCAAAGAAGCTGCATTTAGTCCATTTATTTCAAAGCGTAGCTCTGTTTCATTAGGATTTCCATCCTCACCCGAAATATACCCAGTCAATAAAGTTCCACCTACATCCAGTTGATAATCCATATAAGGGAAAGTTTCGTATTTTTCTTGAGTAAGAATCAATCGAACTTGGGTCGGTGTAACCGTCATTTCATGAATTTTAGTTCCACCAGGCACATTGTCAATTGGAATATCTAGTACTTTCTTAAATGACGTATTTTCCAGTTGTTTTTTAGAGAGATTTAGTTGCATATTCCAAGTGCTTTCTTTTGTTTCTAGTATGCGATTATAAGAAATTTCGAATTTAGTTCCCTCTTCTTGTAAGGCTTCAGACTCGAATAGTTGCTGACTAAAATATTCTCCTTTTGCTCCCTGTTTTCCCATGAAAGATCTTTTCCCTGTTTCAATTGAATGATTCGTATTATTAATCGCCTCAATGAATATCCCTGTATTTCGGACTTTTAAATCTGTAAGTGTAACTGCCGTTTTAAGCAATATTTTACCCTCATCTTGTGCAAAAGATTGAATAGACACCGTGTCAACTCCATCCTTTTGAATAGGGAACACTTGCGTAGTTAAGTCATTTGGATTATAGTCGATAGAATATTTCTTATCGCTGATGAATTGAATATTCTCCATCATAAGCTCCACATCTGTCATCTGTCCTTCAGCAACCCAATCCGTTTCAAAATAACCCTGAAAGGTACCAAGCTCCTCATTCCAAGAATGTGTATAATTCCCTTCAATAAAGTTACCCTTTGAATCTTTCAGCCTGGTATGTTCAAAGCCTATATCCTCTCCATCCCAAGAGGCATCAGGTTTCAGACTATACAAAAGAAAGGTTCTGTTATCATCGATAAACGCCGTATGTACAGTTAGCGTAAACCCATCCTTCGTAACAGATTGTTCAATCGTCTGCCCTAAGCCTTGATCTAATGCAGACTGAATACCAGCTCTATAAGAAAGAATAGTTGACCAATCATAATTCAGTGCTGCGTAGACAGGTGTAGCCATTAGAGCGACGGCTAATCCTGCAACCAAAACAAATCTCTTTCTTTTTCGAGGTAGAACTTCGATCGGTTCATCTACCATTTTTAGTTCATCCTGCTGGATACTGTTCCACATTTGTTCAAAGTCAGGATACTTTATGTTATGGTCTGTGTTCATCTCTTTTTTCAATTTCTTTTCAATGCGTTCCAAATTGATTCTCTCCCTTCAACCATAAATTTTGATTTTGTTCTAGTTTTTTGCGCATGATTTTCAATGCCTTATGGAGTCTCGATTTCACTGTTCCCACTGGAATCTTTAAGGTTTCCGCAATTTCCACTAATGATAGCTCACCAATGTAGCGTAGGGTGACAACAGCCATTAACTTTTCTGGTAGCTGTCTGAGTAGGGCCTCCCATTCCTCCTCAGCTGCCTTCTCCAATACAATGGTATCTACAGATTTAACTGATGCCGTAGTTTGCTCCTGCAGCAACTGTACCTGACTCACTTTTTTTAACTGAGCTTGCTTTCTTTTAAGCAAATTTAAACATTGATTCATCGCAATTCGTAAAATCCAAGCACGTGTATGCTCTACACTTCTCCAATCCTGACGAAAGACGGTGACAAATACATCATGGCAGAGATCTTCCGCATCTTGGGCATTCCGTAGCATGTAATAACAGGTACGGTAAACATCTTTGTTGTATGAATCGAATAATTCACGTTCTGTCAATCCAAGGCACTCCTTTCTGATGGTTCTACGTTATAAACAAATGATTACTAGAAAAGGTTCATTTTTTTAAGAAATTCATATACGTACTTTTTTAATTTAGTGTTTATGTAAAAAAATCCAGTTAACATGTGCAAAATAAAAACAGATGGCAATATAGAAGTCCATTATGGAACATCTAATCCATCTGTTTTTGCCAACTGGGGAATGGTAAGTGTAGGCAATATCATGAATCACATTTGATTCTTCTAGAAACTAATTTTAAATTTCACCTTTTTTTCGTGCTGTCATTTCATCTTTCATTTCCTCTTTTAAAGCTTCAATTGACTGTTTACGTCGCTTATTTTTTTCCTTTAGCCTGTTACTTTCTAGAGGATCTGCAAATTCCATACTCATTTCTGCTTCCTGCACTTTCTCTTCAGTATTTTTAACAATATCACGAATGCGTTCAACATTATTGGATCGATCATCTGGTTTTCGATGTCTTAAATTAGCCATGTTAACCTCCTCAAATTGTGACATAAGGTTATTTTGGAATGATTTTATCATTATATGAGTGCTAACTTTTACTAAAATAACATCCTTTAATCGCTATCTGTCCAATAATTCTACCTTCATTAGAAGCAATTAAGTTTCGCCATTTAATAGCCTGACAGGACTTTTAGACAATCTCTTCCTTCAAACCTTCATAGGCAGATTTTGAATGCATAAATACATATAAAACTAGAGAGATGAAAATTGCTACGATTCCAAAGGCGATGCAGACCATTTGTAGGGAGAGCCATTCCGCTAGCAATCCTAAGGCTAACGTAAAGACAATCTGTAGCACATTAATGACCATTGTGGAAACACTACCAAAACGGCCCATAATTGATGTGGGTACACTTATTTGATAAAAGGTGCTGTAGCCTGCATTACAAAATGACATACATATTCCTAATGCTATAAAGCTAACAATCGCCATTATCACATTCGGTGAAGAGTAAAACAATGTATAGCAAATTGTGGTCAAAAGCAGACCATAAACAATATACTGTCTTGTTGAAAACCTTTTTGCATAGCGAGCAGCCATTGCTCCACCAATTATTGCCCCCATCCCAGCGATACTAACGATGACACCGTATAGACTATCTGAAGCTTGTAGGTTTTGTTTAATAAATGTTGCTTCCTGTGAGTCTAATGCAAAGGCAATCATCAATGCACCTTGAAAATAAAGAAATACTTTGGCAAAGACTTGCTCTTTTTTAATATAAGCGTAGACAATACCATAATCCTCTTTTAGCATCCTCCAAGTAATAGGTTTTCGGTGCATGGCCTGATGATCTTCTACTGCAGGAAGCTTAAAAATAGAGAGCGCGCAGATAAAGAACGTCAATGCATTAAACCAAAACGCTACGTATACATTGGAAATGGCAATGATAAACCCAGCCAATGCTGGCCCAATTAAAAATGAGCCTGAGCTAAACATTCCTAATATTGCATTAAAGGATTGTTTATCTTCGTCTGGAATATATTTTGAAATATAATAGGTACTACTTGGTCCAAAAAAGCTACTTGCTATATTAGATAAAAATAATACGCAATAGATGAGCCAAATAGAGGACGTAAAAGGTAACAATAAAATCAATATGCCACGAATAATATCACTATAGATCATTAATTTTTGTTTATTCGATCGATCAATAATGGAGCCTGCAAAAAAGCTTGTTAAAATTCGAGCAATCGGTCCTACAATAAATATACTCGCCATAGCAGTAGGCGACTCTGTTAAATGCCAAACTAATAAATTGAGGGCAACTAGATTCACCCAATTTCCTAAATACGAGAAACCAAAGCCAAATAGCATGAGCCAATACTTCCTAGCAATGCTCATAAGTCCCCTTTCTATCACCAAAATGAATGATTGGTCTTTTTTGACATAAAAGTATTCCCTTAGATAATCATATCTATCGATGAATATCGGTGCAACTAAAAATAGCAACCCTTAGCTAAATTCATAGCTTTGGGTTGCCTTTTTAGTTAGTTGAATCTCGATCGATTAATATCGGTTTGAAGCGATATAGTTTTTGGTCATCAGCTAGATGTTCTTTTTTAATTTTTGCTAAGAGCAATGATGCCGCTTTCTGTGCCATTGGTAAAATGGGCTGTTGCAATGTTGTAATGGAAGGTGTTAAAAAATTGGCATATGGTACATCATCCACAGCAATTACTTGTACATCATTAGGCACATGTAAGTTTCTTTTTTTAATATAAAGCATTAATTCTTGGAAAATACGATCATTTGCCGCAATGATTCCCCTTGGTGGTTGCTCCAATGTAAATAATTGATTAAAAATCTCTGTCATCTGAGCTGGCTCACCATTTTTTATATAGCGCTCATCGATCAACAGATTCCTATTTCTGAGCGCTTGACGAAATCCTTCTAAACGTTCGACACGAGGAGTAATCGGTAAGGCTAAAGAAGTAGTGATAATGGCTATTGGTTGCTTTCGAAATGTCTCCACTGCCGTATCCATGGCAGAAAAATTATCAAGCAATACAGCAGGAATATCTACTCCCTCAATAAAACGGTCAATAAAAACGATTGGCATTGCTTGTTGATGAAGCCTTATGTAGAGATTTTTGTTTTCTCCTGTTGGAAAAACGATTAAGCCATCCACCTGTTTTTCTAGTAAAGTTTCGATATGTTTTTTCTCTTTTTTAGGGTTATCCGCTGAGTTACACACAATCATATGAAAGCCTTCTTTATCGAACTCTGCTTCCAATGCATTTATTATTTTTGTTGAAAAGTCATGGATAATATTCGCCACAATAATACCAATTGTAAAGGTAGATTTCTGTTTTAAGCTACGAGCCATTAAATTTGGACGATATTGCAATGCTTCAATAGCCTCTTCAATTTTCTTACGAGTCTCTGCACTCATATATTCATATCGCTTATTCAAATATTGCGATACTGTACTATTCGAAACATTTGCATATTGTGCAACATCGGCAATTGTTGTTTTTTTCACTAAAATCAATCTCCTACCTATAATATGAAAACTCTCCTTGGTATTATGTAGCATAGCATACTTTACTGGTTAAATTAACTAGTCAAATAGTTATATACTTGTTCAGGTAAGTCAATGCCCTTATCCATTGTTTCCACACTACGTATCTGTTCAATTTCACCAGGCACTAGTACCTGATCAAAATTTGGTGCTGTTGGCGCATCATGTAATTCATTTATCATTTGCGAGATATTTGCTTTGAATTGATCTACATCTCCAAAAATATTTGGATCTAATACATATAAATATTGTCCTAGATTACGTTTCTGTTCGTAATCACCATACATTTTTGAAATGTGAGGACCAAAAGCTGCACTTGCTAAAATTCCAGAAAGAACATCTACTACAAGTGCCATACCATATCCTTTTGGCCCTGCAAACGGTGTTAAAGATTTTACTTGGTGTGGGTCTGTAGTTGGTGCTCCTTGTGCATCAACTCCCCATGTATTTGGAATTGTCTCCCCTTTTTCACGTGCATATAGAATTTTCCCTAGCGCTACATTGCTTGTTGCCATGTCCAAAATAATCGGTTTATCGTTGGTTGGAAAACCGTAAGCAATTGGATTCGTACCAAAGTAAGGCTCTTTTCCGCCAAAAGGAACAACTGCGGAGTCCGTTTGAGAGCACATAATAGCAATTAAATTTTCACTCGTGGCTTGTTCAAGAAAATAGCCGAGTGCCCCACAATGGCTACTCTCTTGAATAATCGTTGTACATGAGCCATGTTCCTTAGCCACTTTAATGGTTTCATCCATAGCTTCCTTACAAATGACATGCCCAAAGCCATTATCCCCCTTAAAAAGAAGGTGATTTGTGCCTCTTTTTTCTACTGAAAAATGAGGGTTTTTCGTTATTCCACCTGCCTGTAAACGTGTTATATAATGCTCCACGCGCATAACACCGTGAGAACTGACACCACGTAAATCGGCATAAATCAAAACATCTGCTACTTGCGCTGCTGTTTCAGCTTCAACACCTTCAGTTGTGAATTTTTGAACTACTATTTTTTTTAATGCTGGTACAGAAATATTCATTGAAAATCCTCCCCATTATTTAAAATAGATTTGTGCTTTATTTGTGTTGTATTGTTTTGCCTCAAAGTAAGAAATAGCTTCATCGAATGCAATATGCTTCGTAACATAGCCTTTCTTTATAGCTCCTGACTGCATGTAGTTCATAACCGTCTCAAAATCTTCTAACGTAGCATTACGGCTGCTCTTCAATGTTAATTCCTTTGAATGAAATTCAGGATCATTAAATGTAATGGTTTTCTTCATTAAACCAATAAACACTAATGTGCCACTATTTTCTACGTATTGAAATGAGGATTCCATTGATTGTTGATTGCCTGTTGCATCAAAGACAACTGTAGGAAGTTCACCATTAAATTTTTCATGTAACTGCGCCATTATGTCATGGCTACCAACAATCACACCATCCGCTTCCGACCATGCCTGTCCTTCTTTTAAACGTTCTTCGTTCAAATCCATTAATACTGTTTTTGCACCGCGTAACTTAGCAAAACGTGCTGCTCCTAATCCAATTGGCCCTGCACCGATAACAAGTACTGTATCATTTTCTGTTAGTTCCGAACGACGTACTGCATGGGCACCAATAGCTAATGGTTCCACAATGGCTAATTGGTCACCTGACACAGCATTATCAGTAATTACAATACTGTCATCAACTACGATATATTCACCCATACCACCATCCATATGTACACCTAATACTTTCAAAAATTTACAGCAGTTTGTTTGACCTCGACGACATGCAACACACTCTCCACAATGGATGTATGGAATAACTGTTGCACGATCTCCTACTTGGATGTCCTTAACTGCTTCACCGACTTCTTCCACGATAGCAGCTAGTTCGTGGCCTAACACTCGTGGATAACTAAAGAATGGTTGTTCACCTGCAAAAGCATGTGTGTCTGTTCCACATACACCAATATGCGTGATTTTTAATAAAACATCATGACTTCCTTCAATACTAGGCTCGTCTACTTCACGTTCCACCATTTGAAACGGTTCATTAATGATTAATTGTCGCATGCTATTGCCTCCAATAAACTAGTAATTGTAGATAATTGCTGAATAACCTCTGCTGCATCACACTGGAAATATTGTTCGATAAATTGTTGCATTGGCTCTGACTGACCTTGTTCAAAATAGTTATGGATTTCAGTCAGTTTTTCAATAATTTGATCAGATTCACGCACGGAAAAGCGTGTTGGATTCATTGCAAATATCCCTATTGCTAAAGCTTGATAGTATATTTCTGTTTCAGCGTAAGGGGCAATACGTGTTTGCCACTTGGATAACTCATTTAATTGAATATCATATAGCTGATGCTCAATAAATGGATTTAAAAAACGTTCAAAGACATCTTGCTGATAGTGCTCATCCACTTGGAAGCGTTGGGTAAAATCGTTTGTTACTTTTTCAATAAAGGCTCGAACACCTGCATGTGAAAATGCCTCTCTTACAGTTGTATAGTTAAAAATCTTGCCGAATGCTGAAAGCAAAATATGACTACCATTTAAAATGGCAACTTTGCGTTTTCGATACATGTCTAAATCATCAAAGACAAAAGGGAAATCATGACTTGTTGGCCAATGTTTAAATGGCTCTTTTTGGTCAATTATAAATAAGAAATACGGTTCACAAACTGTGTAAAGGGCATCCTCCCCCTGATAATCCTGTGGATAACCTGTTACAATACGGTCTACAAGTGTATTACAAAAAGTTAACGTAGCAAGCCAATCATTAAATGCTGTAGGCAACTTCCAGTCTTTAGCATGCTGTAGACAAATTGTTTTTAATGTAGAACCATTCTGTTCTATTAATTCCAAAGGCACAATTGCCACTTGTTTTTCACCTTGAAAATGTTTGTAATATTGTTCTAGAAAGACGGTTAACTTTGCTGCATAGCTTGTGGGACAAGCCGTAGGATAAGGAATATTTTCATAATAAATCCCTGCCTCTGTTGTATTAGACACAATCATTTCTAATGTCTCAGACTGTGCATATTGTAAAAATGTAGGCCAGTTTTCATATGGATGAATAGTATCTTGAATAATCTTAATAGTGGTTTCTTCTTCTACGACCTCACCGTTTTTTAGCCCACGTTCCATCACAGTGAATTGCAGCTGTTGTTCTTCTAGCAGTTTAACTGTTTTTCCTCTTGCTGTTGCTGCGACAGAAACAATACTGCAAGGGACTTGTAGTTTTTCAACTGCTAGGTCAAAAAAGCCTCTGATAAAATTCCCATCACCTATTTGCATAATTTTAATAGGATGTTTCATGTCATTTCTCTCCTACATCGTCACGCCATCTTTAAAAATGGCGATTTCTTTGAATCCATATTTCTCATTATTCGTTTGCACTTCACCTGAAGCTAGCGCTACTATATAATCCATAAATTCATCGACTAATACATCCATCGGCTTCCCATCCACTAACTGCCCTGCGTTAAAGTCAATCCAATTTTTTTTTCGTTCATAAAGTGGTGTGTTTGTTGAAATTTTGACTGTTGGTGTAGGTCCTCCAAAGGGTGTTCCCCTACCAGTTGAGAAAAGGACGATTTGGCAGCCTGTTGAGGCCAGTGCTGTTGTTGAAACAAGATCATTTCCTGGACCGTTTAGTAAATGTAGCCCCTTTGTTGTCATACGTTCGCCATAATCAAGCACTTCTTTTACCTCTTGAAAGCCCCCTTTTTGTATACAGCCAAGTGATTTTTCTTCCAATGTTGTTATTCCACCCGTTTTATTTCCTGGAGAGGGATTTTCATAGACAGGTTGATTATATTTCATAAAATACTGTTTAAAGTCATTTACTAAATGCACAATATCCTCAAAAACAGAGGCATCTTTTGCACGTTCCATTAAAATTTGTTCAGCACCAAACATCTCTGGAACTTCCGTTAACACCGTTGCACCTCCAGCTGAGATCAACTGGTCAGAAAATACACCAATCATCGGATTAGCGGTAATGCCAGAGAAACCATCACTACCACCACATTTCAAACCAATTTTCAGTTCTGAAATAGGTAATGTTTGTCTGTCAAATGTCGTCACATAGTCAAAGGCTTTTTCAAGCAGTTGTTGACCCTCTTCCATTTCATCTGCTGATTCTTGAACATTTAAAAAGGAAACGTGTTGTTCATCATAATGACCAATTGTTTTCTTAAAGAGCTCAATATAATTGTTCTCACATCCTAGCCCTAATACAATGACTGCCCCTGCATTAGGGTGATGAATTAAATTAGCTAAGATTTTTTGTGTATACGTTAAATCATCACCAAGTTGTGAGCAACCATATGGATGAGCGAAATGCTGTACACCATCAAAATTGTCAGCCTTCAATAATTGGTTGCCTAACTTCGCCAAGTTTTCAGCTACTTTGTTAATACATCCAACAGTATTAATAATCCAAATTTCATTTCGAACACCAACCTGACCATCTTTCCTACGATACCCCTTGAACATGCGCTGTGCATGACGAGACTCGGCTACGGGATGTGTTTTTGGATTAAATTCATAGCTTAATTCACCCGATAAATTGGTTTTCATGTTATGGGAGTGAACCCAGCTACCTGCTAGGATTTCTTCTGTCGCATGACCAATTGGAAAACCATATTTCGTGATGTGTGCATCTTTAGAAAGAGTCTTGATGGCGATCTTATGCCCACGTAGTACTTGTTGCTGTAACGTTATTTCCTTTCCATCCAATGGAAGTAAAAAGCCTTGAGGAAGATCACTCAAGGCTATGGCAACATTGTCCATCGGATGAATTTTAATAACTGATTGATTGTTCATTTGAATCCATCCTTTCTATTTCTAAGCTATTTCTTTATGAACTATTGGTGTAACAAATTTAATAACTGCTAATGAAGCGATAACCGCTAAGCCGCCTGCAAGTAGGAAAGCTGCGGAGAATGTTCCTGTTCTGTCTACTAGGAAACCTGTTAAAGTTGGCCCAATAATACCAGCTGTGTTTGCAAGGAAGTGCATAAAGCCACCAACAGATCCAACATACTTAGATTCCACCACATCATTAATGATTGCCCAGTAAATAGCCCCTGTTAAATATAAGAAGAAAACAGAGGTAGCAACAAGCGCAACAGCACTAACTGTTGTTGTTACAATACCTGCACAGCCAATCGATACAGCTGCTAAGAATAAACATGTCACTAGAACGACTTTACGAGAGAATAAAACTCCCTTACGCATAAAGCGTTTGTAAATGAAATCTGAGACAATTCCACTCAATGCTAAACCTAGGAATCCTAAAATCCACGGAATAACCGTTACAATACTCATATCTTTTACAGCCATTCCACGAGCTTCTACTAGATAGCTTGGGAACCAAGTTAAGAAAAAGAATAGGATATAGTTATAGGCAAAGAACGAAAAAGCAGTAAATAATACTGTTGGTTGTTTTAAATAATAAGATAGACCACGACTATGATTGATATCTTCTGCTGCAATCTCTAAGTTTGCCATTGATTCTACACTGTCTTCTTTGTTTGGCTTTTCTTTCACCACTTTAAACCATACGATTGCCCAAATAAATCCAAGGATCATGATCGCAATAAATGAATATTTCCATCCATATGCTAATGCAATATAACCAACGATTGGACCTGCGATTGCACCACCAAGTGGCGTACCACTATTGGCTAGCCCTACTACAGAGGCACGTTTATCCGCAGGAAACCAGTTATTCACCATTTTATTTATGGTCGATGACAATGGCCCTTCCGCCATACCAAATACAATACGAACAATAATCAACGATGCGAACCCAACGACTAAAACCATTGCTCCACTAAATAAAGACCATACAATCATCGCTACAAATAGCGTTAACTTGGCACCAAATTTATCGGAAGCCATTCCACCTAAGAAGTTAAAAATGGCATACCCAACAGAGAAGCTACTAAAGATAATCCCTAATTGGGTTGACGTTAGATGAATATCTTCTTGAATAAATGGTGCTGCAATTGATAGTGCTGAACGATCTAAATAGTTAATGACACCCGCTAAAAATAGCATGACAATTACAACCGTTTTGCCGTCTCCAAAAATACCTTGTTGTTTCATATCATTCACCCCTAAATTTGAAATAAATCCCCTTTGCTAAACGCCTGAATAAGCCATAAATCCACCATCAACAGGAATTGTTACGCCAGTGACAAATGCTGAGTATGTATCATCAGCTAAAAATAATAAAGTTCCTAATAAATCTTGTGGTTTTCCAAAACGCTTTTGTGGTGTAGCTGTAATGATTTTTTCTGAACGTGCAGTTAATGAACCATCTTCTGTTAGCAATAAATTACGGTTTTGTTCGGTAATAAAAAATCCAGGTGCAATGGCATTAACACGTAAACCTACTTCTGCAAAATGCACCGCCATCCATTGCGTAAAGTTATTAATCGCTGCCTTTGCCGCGCTATATGCAGGCACTTTTGTCATAGGGGCATAGGAGCTCATGGATGAAATATTAATAATCGTCCCCTTCGTTCTCAGCAATGCTTCACCAAAAACTTGGGCAGCCAAAAATGTTCCTGTAAAATTATTCGAGAATACGCTTTCAAAACCACTTGGTGTTAATTCAAAGAAATTTGGTGTAGTCGATTGTTCTTTATATACTTCATCAGCCGTAATGGCATCTGGATGATTGCCGCCCGCTCCATTAATCAGTACATCAATTTGACCATATTGCTGTAAAATTGCTTGTCTCGCTGCTATTAACGACTCTTTGTTTAAAACATCCACAGAAAAATTAATTGCTTCTCCGTCATTTTCTGTAATCGATCGGACGACTGCTTCTCCTTTTTGCGCTGTACGATTTAAAATAGCAACTCGCATACCTTGCCTAGCCAATTCCATTGCCATCTCTGAGCAAAGAACACCACTACCACCCGTTACAACAGCCACTTTATTTTGCAATGCTTCATGCACCTTACTCACCTACTTTTAAAATAACTTTACGTACTTCATTTTGGTTTTTTTCTATATATTCAAATGCTTCTTTTGCTTCATGTAATGAGAAAGTATGTGTAATTAAACCTTGATGCTGTAGCTTTCCAGCATCAACAAGCTTCACTACATTTTCAAATTGGAATGTTTGTAAACGTGAGCCTTTTATCGATAATTCCTTTTTCGTAATTGGTAGTGGGGCAAGCTCAATGGCTTCCTCTCCAAAGCTAAGGACTACTACTCTCCCAGCAACTGAAACAGCATCAATAGATTGCTTAAATGTTAGTGGAATACAAACTGCATCAATAGATACATTGACACCTACTCCATCTGTCCATTGGTTAACAGCCTCTAATAAATCTTGCTCGTTTACATTAACAACTACATCTGCACCAAGTTCTTTTGCAAATGAGAGCTTTGCTGGATCCAGATCAGAAATCATCACGCGTGCATCTATTAATTTAGCCATCTTTAAAATACAAATGCCAATCGGTCCGGCCCCTTGAATCAATAGTGTTTCACCAGCCTGTAATTCACCACGATATACTGCCTGCGCGCCAATTGTATAAGGTTCAATTAAGACTGCCTCTTCTAAAGAGGTGTGGTCTGCTACTTTATGCAATTGCTTTTCAGCTACAACAAAACGCTCACGCATGCCTCCATCTTCATGAACACCAAAAACAGAAAGTTGTTCGCAGACATTTGGTTGTCCTTTACGGCAAGCATAGCACTCACCACAATAACGAATTGGTTCGACAACAACCTTGTCACCAGCTTTTAAACCTTGTACGTCTTGACCAACCTCTAACACTCGGCCAGCAACTTCATGCCCAGGTACACGAGGCAATGTCGCTAATGGATTCGAACCATGATAAATATGCATGTCTGAGCCACAAATACCAACATATTCTGTTTGAACAAGGACATCTGTTGACTTTGTTATTACTGGTTCTGCTACGTCAATTAAAGCCATTTCAAAAGGTTTGATTACTTGTAGTGCTTTCATACATGTCACCTATTTCTTCAGATTTTCATAAGCATCCCAAAGTCCATTTAAATACATAATGCCAAGTGCTCGATCATATAAGCCGTAGCCTGGACGACATTGTTCTCCCCAAATATGACGACCATGATCTGGACGTACATAACCTTCATAGTTTTGGTCATTTAATGCACGGACAATATTTTTAATATCCATTGAGCCATCCGATGTAAAATGTGATGTTTCAAAGAAACTACCATTTTCCATAATCTTGACATTGCGGATATGAGCAAACGGAGCACGATATGCATATTTTTCAGCGATGGCTACCATATCATTTTGTGGGTCTGCTCCCATTGAACCTGAGCAGAACGTAAAGCCATTTGCCATGGAATCAGAGATTTTAATTAATTTTTCATAGCTTTCTGCTCCTGTAATAATGCGAGGTAAGCCAAAGATTGAATACGGTGGATCATCTGGATGAATCGCCATTTGAATACCTACCTCTTCCGCAACTGGTAAAATAGCTTGTAAGAAGTAAGTTAAGTTATCCCAAAGTTTAACTTCATCTACTTCTTTGTACTGCTCAAATAATTCTGAAAGTCGAGCTAATCGTTCTGGTTCCCATCCTGGAAGGGTTAAATCCGAAGATGCGCTTACTTCATTCACCAGTTCTTGTGGATCTAAGTTCATGACCTTTTCCTTATCAAAATAGAGAGCCGTTGAGCCATCTTCTAATGGATGGAATAAATCTGTACGTGTCCAATCAAATACGGGCATGAAGTTATAGCAAATAACTTTGACACCCACTTCACCAAGGTTGCGAATAGATTGTTTATAGTTTTCTATATATTGATCACGTGTTGACAATCCTAATTTAATATCTTCATGGACATTGACACTTTCCACGACATCTGTATGGAATCCGAACGATTGAATATAGTCAACTTCATCTTGAATAGCCTCTTTAGTCCATACCTCTCCTGCTGGTAGGTGATGGAGTGCCCAAACAATACCTTTTACATTTGGTATTTGCTTCACATCTTCTAATTTCACTGTATCATTGCCACGACCATACCATCTAAATGTCATATTCATACGTCATTACCTCCTAGTTTGATAGATTTTCGATATATGCTTTGGCACGTTCCACTACACCTGCATAGCCATCTTTTACAAATGCTTTATTTAAATCACTTCCAATCCCAACTGCAACTGCGCCTGCTTCTAACCATTCATTCATATTAGCCAAACCAACACCACCTGTAGGCATAATTGTGATATGTGGTAGAGGCCCTTTAACGGCTTTAATAAAGTTTGGTTCAAATTGATTTCCCGGGAATAGTTTAATAATGTCACTTCCACCTTCAAGTGCTGTCACCATTTCTGTAATGGTCATACAGCCTGGTAAATATGGAATGCTATAGCGATTGCAAAGCCTTGCAATTGCAGCGTTATAGCTTGGACTAACAACAAATTTGGCACCGTTTAAAATCGCATGGCGTGCAGTTTCAACATCCAAAACTGTGCCAGCTCCAATTATTGCATCGCTATTGCGTAATGCTTTAAAAGTTTCTTCAACAAAAGGCGTTGTATACGTTATTTCGATTGCTCGAATGCCACCTGAGATAGCACCTTTTGAAATTTCCGTCGCTTCTTCAGGTGAATCCCCACGAATAACAGCTACAATTTTTGCATCTGACAACGCTTTCAAAATTTCGATTTTTTGCATTCCTGACAACTCCTAACGCTCAATTAGTTTTTCATCACCAATAAATTGCCTTAATTCTTGCAGGGATGGAAGCCCTTCATTATCTCCTTTAATTGTTGCTACCAATGCACCTGCACCATTAGCTAAACGGAGGCGTTCTACGATATCATCACCATTTAAATAGCTATAGACATAGGCAGCATCAAATGCATCCCCTGCTCCAACTGTATCAATGGCACGAACGGAAAATGCTTCTCGATCGTACTGTTCAGTGGCTGTATAAACCGTGGCGCCTTGTTCACCTTTTTTCACAATAATTTCATCTATTTTATAACTCTCTTGAACGTCTTTCACTGTACGCCCTTCAAATAAAAGCTCAAATTCATCCTGTCCTGTTAACAGAAGATTGATAGATGGATACACTTTTTCGTATACCGCTCGGGCATCTTCTATAGTCCATAGTTTTAAACGTAAATTTGGATCAAAAGATATTGGAATATTTTTCGCCTGTGCTAAAGCAATTAATTTCAATGCAACTTCAATGTTATGTTCACATACTGCTAAATACACGCCGCTAATATGTAATAGGTCCACATCATCCAGTACTGACTCATCTATACGATCTTTTGTCAGCTCCAGTAAAGGTGATGGGTTGCGGTAGTAAAACGATTTACCTGCACCGTCTTCCCGAATCTCCTTAAAGTAGATAGACGTTGGAATATGTGGTGTTCGTAAGACATGTGATACATCAATCCCTTCACCACGCGCAAAGTTATAAATTAATTTGCCAAATTCATCGTCTCCAATACAACTAATCCATTTTGCTTCCATATCTAAACGCGTAACACCTATCGCAAAATTTAATTCTGCACCACCCACAGCTCGCTCAAAGGAAGGAACGAAACGTAGAGGACCTGTCTTAGATGGATTAAAAACGACCATTGCATCCCCAATCGTTGCAATTCGTTTATTTCTCAATATGTTCATCCCCTTCACAAGTAAAACGTTTTAGTAAAACGTTTTACTAATACTAACACGATTTTTTTTACGTTGCAACAATAATCCGATTATTTAGATTGTTAGGGTCAAATGACCATTATTGTCTTACATGCATAAAAAAACCTCGTAAAAGACAGAAAATAATCTATCCTTTTACGAGGGCAATCTATTTTATTGATAAAATGGCTTTACCTTGTAGCCGTTTTTCTCTAAATGATAGCGAATATTTTTATCGATTAGGAAGTGACCTGAACCAACAACAACAAAGTACTTACCTTCTTTTTCTTCCAGTACATTCATGATTTTCTTGGCCATTTGTTCATCACGTAGACCAAATAGCATTTCATTAAATTCAGACGATGTACCTTCCATTGCTTGGAAGCTTTTTGCAAACTCTTCAACATTTCCTTGCTTCCAGCTTGTAAACCACTCTTGAAGTACTTCAGATTGATTTTCTTCCGATGGATGAATGATACTATCCAGTACAGCGACTAATGACTGCTCCTGTGCCTCTGGTGATAATCCTTCAAACATATCAACCTGTGCTCTTGTACCTTCTAATTCAATCACTGGCTTTTGCTGCAACTGTGCATTTAATAAAAAGTATATATCGATACCGTGCATTGCCATCTCTTGTGGTGTCATACCAAAGGAATCGTCCATAGCTAGCATCGATAATGTGCTAGAAAGCATCCACGGCTTTTGAACTGTTAGCTGGTCCATTGGAAGACCATAAAGCTTTGCCACTTGTTCAAGCTTCGCATATGTTTCTGGTGCTACAGCATCTTTCAATGTTGAGCCGTCTGTATACATTGCTTTTTCTGAATAGTATTCAAGTGCTTCCGTATCCAAGATATTCGCCTCTACTAGCAGTGCATCCGATTCATCGAACGCCGTTACTAATTTCTTATCGAATGGATATAAGTCTGGTGTTCCTAAATGAATAGAACCTAATAAGTAGATAAGCGTATCCTCGTCCTCTACTACCCAGGCTACTCCTTTAGATCCTTGCTCTGCAAGTGCATATGTACTCTGAATGAAACGAACAGCTAGTAAAACAGCCTGTTGAGTCGTTGCCTTTTTCTCTAGCTGCAGTCCATTTGGAGAGCCTTGTAATATATTTTGCTCTTTCATAAATTGAACAGCATCTGTACCAACAGGTAAATCATACCGTGCTACAATATTATACAAGCGATTGACAATATCACCACGTGTATTATCGTTTTTCACACTTACTGGTTTGTATTGTTTATTTTCAGCTAAGCCTAGAGAGGCAATCTTCTTTTCTGTTAAAGCTAGTAGTTCATTTACTTTGTCCACTGGAATTTCCTGAAGAAAACCATCGAAGTACCAATCAGTTGAGTAGATCCCGTATTTTTCGCCCTCATTTAATGTTTCTATTGCCCATTCGCTTATCGACGGTACTAGGGGTGTTGTTTGCTCTTCAGCATGAATCACAGGGACAACTGTCGTCAGCATTAATGAGGCACCAAGCAACGCTGCACTCGTTCGTTTCATCATCTTTTTCATCAAATTCTTTTCTCTCCCTTTTCCTATTTTATGTATCAGTATCGTATGAAATTATACCATATACTATCCAACTATTTTATAAGTAAAAGTGCAAATATTTACAAATATGTATTGACATTTCTCTATTTTGAAATAGTTATGAAGAGGTTAAATTTAATGAGACGATGACAAATTAGTATGTCATCGTCTTTTTTGTTTAATAGGCAGAAGGTTTATTGAATAAATTTAGGATCTAATATACCTAAACCACTGCCTTCCAGTTCAAACTTCACCTTTGAAACTCCATCTAAATTAACATGAACCTTTACCTTATCTTTGATTGCTCCACTATCAAAAACTAATTTACCATCTGCGTAAATTTTCAAGAAACCTGCTCCAAAGGAATTAGCTGCTAATTTTTTAATTGGTGCCAAATAGGTTTCGAATCCCTTGTAATTTCCATTGGCTAAGTATTCCACTGCATGGTCTTGAACTGCGCCTCCTCCATGATAACCACCAAGCTGATAGGATCGCTCAAATTTTTCACCTGTACTAATAATGACAGAGCTTGGATTGTGGAAGAAGTGGTCTTCATCACTTCCAATAGGTTTTACATCTTTTAAAGCGATGAATTTTGGAACATCACCAATATAAACGGATTTTGTTTTCCCATCCCATGTTACTTCTTCACCTAAAGATTCAGCAATAAATCGCATTGGGACATATATTGTGCCTTGATAATTAAATCCAGCTTGACCTTCTGGCGGTACTTTCTCAACCTTATCTACATAGTAATTAATTGGATCCTGAGACACGCTAATCTTTTTAAGGTCACTTGCTGCTTCCGTTGTTGAAAAGTAGGTAAAAGTCAAACCTCCTACTATAAAAAACCCTAAGTAACTAGTTATTATAAATAGCTTTTTCATAAAATCACTCCTTAAAATAAACATAGATATATGTAATTATACCAGAAATTTCATACAGGCTTTAAAGATTTATATCAGGATTATTTTTTGAGCAATTATACGATTAATGGCAAAAACTCGATCCAGCTAATGTATCGAGTTTTAATTTTTGATTATCGAATAATTTTCTTCTTAAAAATAGACGGTAGTACCTCTAACAACCGTTCACGTGTAATGGGATCACAATGATTCCATGTAAAATCTATGAAATGAGTCTTACCTGGAGCTAGCTCGATTAACGTGGCGATTTGTGGACAGTGAGTAATCGTTAGTAATTCTTGGGGGGAAGACAAGATAAAATTACGCTCTCCAGCATAGTGATTTATTTGATGCTGCTGAATTTCTATCCATGCTTGCCCTTATTCGATTAGCAGCATTACCTTAGGAGTAGGACGAAAGCCAAGAGATTCATACAAGCTGGCAGCCAATCCAGTCTGACACATAACATAATATTTAGTATCTAACTTGAGATAAACAGTCGCCGTCTCCCCAGCAACATAAACATCTGCTAATTGCCTACGTAACAATCTTACTTTGTTCTCATATGTAGTAATCCACTTCTCTGCCGCTTTACTCCGTTCAAATAGTTTAGCAATATATCGTAACCGCTCAAATAGACTAAGCTTGCTACTCAGTATAATAGTAGGCGCAATCGCATCTAGTTTCTGCAAATCATGTTCAGGATGAAAATAGCTAAGCAATAATAACTCTGGCTGCAGCTGAGCTATTTTATCCGGATCGACCCAATGCCCAATACTATGAATGTTCCTTAATTTATTGTGATAAACCACGTTATCTTTCATGATTGAGATGGCCGCTCCTATAGGGGGTATGCCTAGAACAAGTAATTCCCCAAGTGTAAATTTGCCATCAGCCACAATACGTGTTGCATCTTTAGGAACATGAATCTTTCTACCAAATGAATCGATAACTGTTCTTTCTGGAGTATAAAGGTGAATGTTTGCATATTCACGTGGGGTGTTTCCAGTTAATTTATGAAAGCATCGACTAAAATAATATTCATCCTTAAACCCAATTTGTCGAGCTATTTTTCTCAATGGCTCAGTGGAATTACTAAGAAGTTTTTTTGCCTGGTTTATACGTACATAAGTCAAATAATCAGTCGGCTTTTTACCGGTCAATACTTTAAACTTTTGACTATATTGCCATCTTACCATTCCAGCCATGTTAGCTAATTGTTCAACTGTCAAGTCCTCATCATAATGCTGTTCTATGTACTGTACAGTTTGTTGAACCAATTTTGTCTTTTCTTCGTTCTGTAACAGGTTAGCTTGTTCATCTAACTGAACCATCATAGCTAGAATTTGCTGAAGTCTACCTTGCAACATGGCCATTTCTAATGTGGATAGAGAGGTACAAAATCGATTATTTATCCATGCTTCATTTCCTAATACCTGCTTGACTTGAGAAAATAACAGATGATAGGGATAACCATAAAGCAAGGGTGGATGAGCAATTCGGTTCAAGGTCATTCCTTCTACCTCAAAGGTTTCAAAGGTAAAGCGAGCAAGCTGTGCCTCTTTGTTTCTTGACTCTACCGTGTAGCTTTGTACAGGTAAAATGAGCGTGCAGCTTCCTTGTCGTAGATCGATTGCCATTTTGTCTACATATAGTCGTATGTCAGGACTGAGTGCTATCAATAATGTACATAAATTTGTTTCATGATTATTTATTCCCTCATTATGGCTATTAGCTGACATTAGTCGGTCAACTTGAAATCGATCATAGTGTTGTAGTCTAATATATAAGGATGACAGATTCATAAGCAACTCTCCAAACATTGAAAATGATTCTCATTATCGTTATTGTAACATATAATGACCCACTATTAACGATTGTTCGAGTATGAGCTATTTAGAATACTAGCGGTTTAAAAATTGATTGGGCGGATACATTTTTTACTGTTTGCGCATCCACGCTGGTAGCTTTTGGAACAATTGCTCCAAAGCTAATAAATTATCTGTATTCCATTCATTAGGAACAACATAAACTTTTCCCTCTTTGACCGCAGGCAAAGTTCCCCATATAGGGCTTTGTAGCAACCGATCAGCTTGTGCTTCACTTTCACTATCCTCTTGTACAATGACAAACAAATGATCACCAGCAAACTCAGAAAGCACCTCTTCGGAAACCTCTAGGAAAGATACCCCTTCTACATCAATAATATTCTTCTGTACTGCTGGTGGAACAGCAAAGCCATTTTTTCCATAAATAATAGCACCTAGGCTACGATCACCCATGACATAAAGCGTCTTACCTAGCTGATAGAAAACTGTTGCAGTCTCCCCTTCTGTTAATGGAAACTTGTCAAACATTTCGTTAGACTTTGTTTCAAACTTAGCAAGCAATTGAGCTACTTCTTCGTGCTTACCTAGGATATTCCCCATCTCTTTTACTCGTTCTGTATAAGGAAGAGCAGGGTTAAGGGAATCGTAGTAGCAATTTTTGATAATTCTTCATGAAGATTTGGATCCGCCTTGTAATAGCCATTAATAATTAGATCAGGTTTTAAAGTCAAAATCGTCTCTAAGTCAGCAGGATTTCCAATATCAACGATTCCTTCAAGTTTGCCTTCATAGTAACTAGGAGAATCTTTGGGAAGATTATTACCAACAACCGGAATATCCATCGCCAAGAAATCACCAACTGTCTGACCAATATAAACGACTCGTTTTGGATCTGCAGGTATTTCAACCTGTTCACCTGTAATCGTTGTATATTGAACAGCTGTCTCACTTTCCTCTGCTTGCACATCAGATTGAGTATTTTTCTCGTTTTCCTTTTCCTGCGCCTCAGATGTGTTGCTATTAGAACTACATGCCGCTAATATCAATAGCAACAGGAGGAAACTCCCCCATAGTATAATTCGCTTTCCTATATATTGCTTCATATTTGTTGCCCCTTTCAGATTTACCTTTAATTGAAAATGATTATCATTTACAGAGTTATTATAGATTTTATGAAAGGGCGAAACAATGAAAAAAACGCAATAATTTATTTGGATAAATGTCAATAATCAGGATTATGAAAGCCTTTTGGTTTTTTTTAGTGAAGAATTATTCATTTTAGGGTTTATCTATTTCGACTATATGATCAATTTAGAATCTCAAGAGAGAAAATAGTATTAGCTCCCTATAGAAAAAAAGAAACCATTTCAGTGGTTTCTTTTCATATCAACAAACTTGTTGATTAGCTATACTATTTGATTTCTTCAGCGAGCTCTAAAATAATTCCTTCTGGCCCACGAACGTAGCATAATTTATAGGCGTTTTCGTACCTATAAATGTCACTAATACGTTCTGCGCCCGTCTTTACCAATTTGTTAACGAGGGCTTCAATATCTTCAACATTGAAGGCAATATGCTGGATACCCATAGTATTTGCTAGAGGATGCTGGATGCCTATTTCACTTGATGGCGCGTTAAATTTTACAAGTTCAATATTCGCCTCACCGTCTGGTGTTCGCAACATTACTATTTCTAGATTTGCGTCACTAGCTGACGTTCGCAATTTTGCAGCGTCCTCTTTAATATCTTGAAGCCCTATTACCTGCTCCATCCTCTTCACCCATTCACCCTCCACTTTTCCTTCCCCTATCACCTCAAGGCCAAAGTCAAGAAAAAATGCTTTAGCTGAAGGAAGATCATTGACGATTATCCCCACATGATCAATCTTACGGATTTTCATATTTCAAACCACCTTTCTCCTATTTGAGTAATTTATTTTTAATTCCAGAATAACTTCCCAAGTGCTTAATCGAAAGGTTAAATACCTTTAGTGCCGTAATTAATAGCTATCGTTCATTAAGTAGTATAGGCGAACTCATGGTAATTTGACTGGCATGATTGTTTTAATTAAAAATATCATAAAAACTTATCAAAATAACAGAGGAAGGCCTAGTTTCAATCCACTTAATTTCTTGATTATACTATAATTCAAAAGCCTTAAAAATATAAAAACCCCCATTAGATAATCAGATACTTTGTTTATCTAACAGGAAAGTTTTAGCCGATTAATTATGTGTAGTTACAGCCTTAACTTTTAATTAAATAAACTAATAATTGTTAAATAATGTTAATAAATTTCGTTTTTCACCCGATGATAAAAGTGTGTTACAGATAATATAAAAGAGCAGATATATGAAGATGCTTGAATACTATGAAGAGAGAGGTGTATTAAAAGATGGTTTCTATGGAAGATATGAGTATAAGGTTAACTATCCTTCAAGGAGCTTACGGATATAAAGGTTTTACGGAACAAACTGGCGTAAATATGTATAAAACTGATTTGAAAGCTTTTCAAGAAACAATAGAAACTGCAAAAGAACCAATTAATGCTAGTAAAATTTCAAAGTTATCACCCGACCAAATTAAAGTGCTCCAAGGTGCCCCAAGTGGTAGTTGGTTGATTCCTTTACTGAGTAGAATGGGGCAATTAGGGATGATGGATTTACGTGAGGGACTAGTGAACCCCAAAATATTTCAATACACTTCGACAATGAATGCTTATAAAAGATCCATTTAAGCTAAGTGAAATAAAAGGCATTAACGAAAAGGTTTTTGCCTTTCTATTTGCTATGTAAATACAAAAGGTCAATATATGAAGCGTATGTATCGTGACAATGTCCGCTATCTCCTTTGAAACTTCTCCTAATTTTTATTTTTTTCCTCCTTATAGTTTGAAAGAGTTCAATAAAGGTTATAAAACACTATAACGAAATATTTAAAATACAAAATTAGGAGATGGATAGTATGAGTTTCATTTGGTTTTTAATAATTGGCGGGCTTATCGGTTGGCTTGCAGGTATAATTTTAGGTAAAGATATCCCAGGAGGAATTATTGGTAATATTATTGCAGGTATTATCGGTGCATGGATTGGTGGTATGCTTCTTGGAAGTTGGGGTCCTAAAATTTCGGATTTCTATATCTTCCCTGCCCTTATTGGAGCAGTTATACTAGTTTTCATTTTGAGTGTAATTCTGAAATCATTGCGTAATGCTTCGTAAGCTAAATAGATCTCTTAATTTGTTTCTATACAATTAAGTGAATCAGATGTAACCAATAATAAATGGTGACTGTGCTTATAACAAAAAGGCGGCCTCCCACATCATATCTGTGGAGAGCCGCTTTTACTTTGTTCTTAATTAACTTAATAATCCACCGCTCCGTGAATTCAATTAGAACAGAACAGCCTATACAACAATAGTGCCTGATTGGGGAAGACCATGCCATACAAAGCTTGATAATTAATGTTCTATAAATGAGATCCTCCACTTGCATCTAGCAATTGACCAGTTACCCAACGACTGTCTGAGGAAGCAAGAAAGGCGACAATATCTGCCACATCTTCGGGCTCTCCCCATCTGTTGAAAATTGAAAGACCAGCTGCATATTTTTGTCCATCAAGGTTTTTCAAAGTCTCAGCATTCATCTCTGTATTAATAATTCCAGGCTGGATGGCGTTTACCGTAATATTCCGGCTCCCTAATTGTTTGGCTAGAATACGCGTAAATGTGTCGATTGCACCTTTGGACATACTGTACGTGAAGACACTTGGTGAAGCTACACGTGTCACAAAAGATGAAATATTAATAATTCGCCCCCCATCTTTTAAACGTGGTAAAGCTTGCTGAGTAACAAAAAGTGGTGCTTTAATATTCATCTTCATTACCTCGTCGAATGATTCTTCCGTCGTCTCTTCTAAACTGATAACTTGACCAATTCCAGCATTGTTGACAAGAATATCGAATCCGCCACCGCCCGTATATTCCGGAATAGTAGCATCCAAGGTAGTAAATAAATCTTGAATACCATCTAAAGTACTAAGGTCAGCACCAATCGCCAAAGCATTTCCTCCGCTTTGTACGATCTGGTGAACAACTGCTTCTGCCTCAGTACGTCTTTTCCCATAATGAACGACGACAAAGGCTCCCTCTTGTGCCAGACGCAAAGCAATACTGCGGCCAATTCCTCGACTTGATCCTGTAACTAAAGCGATTTTGCCTGTTAACTTACCCATGCTTCCATCTCCTTGTTCAAACATAGTTAGATTACATAGAGAATTATATCAAGGAACATTATTTGAAATGTTGCTCTCCTATTCGGTTTCAAGGGGTGTTTCGTTATGGATAAAAACACCCCTTTAGATTAATATTTTCTAAATAGGTAAAATGGTGTAATTTTTTTACAGACGGTATGACTTTATTTAAAACCCAAAACACATGGCTTTGGAATAAAGATTGATCAAAATGAAGGTACTCTTTATAGATAAGTATGATTTTTATAAAAAAGTTTGATCATTTTTCAGCTATGTTGTTCAACAATTGCGCCCGTCAATGGAATAACTGTAAACCTAATGAAGCTTTTTTAAAAGCTGCGTTTCCCTGCCCAGGCTCCTTGCATTTTACTGAGGAATACAATTTGCCCAATATGATATGCATTGTGCATTGCTAAACTCTTCAGTTCAAGCACTAATGGATTGTCATCGGGAATTGGTCTATACAAATCTTCAAGTTCTGATTTTGCTAGTATTTTTTCTAGTTCACGATGAACAGAAAAGTATTCTTGTCTTGTTTCCTTCCAATTTAGAAAGGTCTCAGTTGGTAATCGATATGTAGCGTCATTATTTTCTGCCTTTGGTTCATTTGCTGTTTCACCAAGAAAGCGTAACAGAATTCTCTTTTCATAGAAAAGTAAATGACAAACTAATTCCCAAATGGAATGTGCCCCCTCTACTGGTTTCCAAATTGCCTGTTCCAAAGTAATATTCTCAAGTACTTTTTCAAGTGGTGGGAACCAGTCTTCTTTATCTAAGCAGCTTGCCCATTGTTTTAACAAAAGTGTCCTTACATCCATTTTATATTCTCTCCAATCATCTATATGGCATAACTAATAATTTCGAGAAGAATCATCTGATTACCTTCCTTATTCCACAATCTGGCCCTTTAGATAAAGAAAGACGCATTCCTTGATAAAAGTGCTGGTTCCCCTTACCTTTTGTAAGAGTTGATTAGATTAAATCTGACTTACATTACTTGAAAAAAACCTCAAACTTATTTTATAAATTTGTTCTTTTTCTTTTTTCTTTTAATACAATTCTTTGAATACTTTCCTGCTTCGTTAGTTTAAGTACATTACTTCGCAATCGTTTTTACATAAATATCAAATAAAAAAATTATCTAACCTCTAAAAAATATATAGAGGAGAGACGATTCTAATCAATTTTTATTACAAACTTACGTGGCATATAAATTGTGTGGGATATACATCTGCTTATTCCCTTGTGAAGATAGAACTGTGACATAGGCTGTATTGTTCAAGGGCAATTACTTGATTGTTCCTTCAACCTATCCAAATCGCCATTCTTCCAATACTGAATTCTAACAATACTATGCGTTTGTACAGCCATTTGGATTTGATGTGCGGATTCTTTAAAGTCATATTCATCATGTTTTGGCTTCAGCCTGCCGTTCACGCAGTGGCTACACATGTTCAGGTAGCATCACCGCTGTCTGTCTATTTAATCGTACCACGATCTCGGTTTCTTTTTATATCCGTTTTATCATCAAACGAATAAGAACGCCTGTTTCCACTTTATATAGGGATGATTAAAAAAGTATAGCAATGACATTTATCAATTTTTTGGTTAAAGAACATTTCCAAATTTATTCCGACTAATAAATGTGGATTTATGTCAATTTTAATTATAAATAGCTTATGTAGTTTTATAATTATTTTTATAATTTATGACTATTATGAATAGGTCAATAAGAAAAAAGAAAACCTTGATACAGCAAGCATTCTAGCTGTATCAAGGTAATATTTGATGTCATTTTTAATTATAATTATGTGACAAGATTAATTATAACTCACATGTTTAATAATAATAAAGTTGTTTAATTTCGTTTCTAGAAATGCAGTAACGTTCTATTTATTAATTTGATAGGAGGTTATTAAAGTTGTTTCATATTTATTTTCTACTTTCATTTGATGACTTTTTAGGAATAATAAAGTTATTTAATTTTTTAGGTTCATTAGTATATGTTTTACGAACAATTTTATTTCCTCAATCTCCGAATAATTGCTTAAAAAACTTATTCCTTTTTAGCCTATCAGCTTTCTTTTATCACATGCTTCTAAAAAAGCAACCTTCAAAAAGTTTTGCTCTGCAAATTTATTATTCTCTGCCATTGTCTTTATCAATTCAAGTGCCTCTTTCGGGGACATATAACTTGAAAATTCTTGAGTTACTTGACTATACCAATAGTAAGCTCCATTACCCTTAATAATCTTATCTTTATATCTCTCTTCGATACCAAAAATATCTTTCCATGTTTCTGTCTCTTCTTTAAAGTTTTGTGATTGAATATTTAATTCAATATCATTACCTTGTAAATTTTCAATATTACTAGAGTTAAGTTCCATATTCACGCTTATATCAATAACTTCCTCCGTAAAAGGAAAAAATGCCTTTCTTCGTATTTTAGATGATTTAGCTTTATCTACGCTATACAAAGGATTTTTAGCTAACTTATACGATGAGTTACACTCATGACAAATTGGAGCTAAATTTTTCATATTTATTGAATTGAAGGCATAAGTACTCTTTGGTAAGAAGTGATCATATGCTTCCCTTTTAGAACTAAAACTCCCTTTGATTTCGTTTAAACCACAAAATGGACATATTCCTATATTATTAGTACCAACTAGCTGTTTATAATGATCATTTATTGTTCCTATTTTCTTTTTAACATCACTTAAATGTATAACATGCTCAAATAAATTAATGAAAAAAGTTTTTAACTCACCAGCTAAGTCTTTATTAAATCCTTCAATATCTTTATAAGTTAAGGGCTCATACCCATCGACATTAGCACACAATTCTTCAATTGAATTATTTTTTATATACCCCATTCTCAAATCATTTAACTGCTTTTCACTTAAGTTTTTGAAATGATTATAAATCCTAGAGATAGGACCTAACAAGTAATCATTAGTTACCCGCCCTTTTTGTATATCTAAAAGCAAGTCCTTAAACTCTGGCAAATCATTTAATTTTTCTATATCGAATTCACCTTCTGCTTTAACCCAGATTTCTAGAAATAAAAAATCAATATACTCTTGCACCTTCTCTAAACTGTGAGAAATATATTTATAGCCAAAAAGCATTATTTTCCATCCCCATGATTAAGAATCTTATTTATAAATAGAATTTTTTCAACAGAATCACCTAATAGTATGTGTGCATCACTTACAATTCCTGCAACGTTTTCACCATTTAGATAACGCTTTTCTAATTTATTAATCTCACTTAGTGCATGATCCCCTATAGTTTCACGTCTTCCAAATAAGTCCATGGTAATTTTATGAGTTGATGCACCTAGAGTATTAAAACTTGGGCGAGTAGCTTTAACTACTTGATCTATATTATCCCGATTAAAAAGTAGTACATATTCTTTACGACTATCTGAAACTAAAAAAGGTGTATGAGTCGTTATAAGCATGTCACGTACTGTACTTTTATTCTTCTCTTTCTGAAAACATTCACGCAAACAAGAAATAAACTTTGCTCTCCATTCTGGATTAAAATGCGTCTCAGGTTCATCTAAAAGAAATAAACAAGGCTCATCTTTAAAAAGTAAAGATAAACCTAAAGCATGTATAAATTGATGTTCGCCATCTGATAATGATTTAGTGTAGATTATATCTTCGATTCCGTCCTTATCTAATCTAAATTCTTTTATTCGAAAAATACTTTTCTCATCTAAAGATATCGATGTCATGTCTTGCTTTAAATAAATATTTTTTGACTTGTACAATCTATCTTTAGTATCTTGATTAATTATGTAATAATTTAATGTATATAATATTTGCAACGCCTGAAACAGTTCTAAAGCACTATTATTAAAATGAAATTTAAATGCTTTTTTAGTCTCCTCGTTAACATAAAAATCAAGTATTAAAAAGGTCTTCAAACCCTCTTCATCATATAAAGTATTATTAATTGTAGAACATTTTTTCAACTTTTCAATTGTTGTTAAAAGATTTGATGTAAGTTCTTTTCTTATTTTAGTATTTCTCTTATCCTTAGTATCAAGTGTGTATAAAAGTTCATCATGTATTTCCTCGTACCGATGCTTTCCTATAACAAGGCGGAACTCTTTTACACCTCTTAAATTCAATTCTTTTTCAAAAGGAGCTAAAATTTCCTTAGGCTGTAATAAAAGATTACTCAATAAAATAGCTTGACTTAAATGATCATCTAAATAAATTAATCTACCTTCGGGTGCTTGTCCATAAAAAATATCCTTGATAAGGAAGTCTTTATATTCATCAAAATGAATAAACCGCATTTTATAAAATGGTAAACTCAAAATTTCATTTTCACCAGAAGAATATCCTATAATATACTTAGGAAGTAACTCCTTGATTTCACTTGCACTTAAGGAACCACTTCTTAAAGTCTCTTCATTACTAAACCTTTTTTGATTAACCCAATGTATCTGAGGTTTTTTATTATCCTTTTTAACAATTTTTATATGAGCATATCCAACTTCATTTTTATGATTTAACTCATTTGGGACAGCAATTAGATATTCTAATTCAAAAGCGTCTGGGGTAGCTTTTTCACCTCTAAAACCATCTGGGTTTTCCTCTTCATCATATCTAAAATTTTCAGGACGATATTTGAGATAAATACATTCAATATGATAAAAAATAGAGGCTAGTGCTTCTAAAACATTAGATTTCCCACTACCATTTGGTCCAACTAAAATATACGGATTAAATTCATGAATTTCCTCATCCATTTGTGGATTAAAAAAATGTACTTCAAATCCTTTTTGAAGACTTCTAAATTTATCATCTATTTTTAGTCGTAGTAACTTCATCGATTCACCTTCAATACAACTTCATTTTTTATCTCATCAAAGTATTGAGATAAAATAGGAGAAGGACCTTTTAGCAAGGAAAAAACAATATTTTTTATCTCATCATGATCAGGTAACTCTTGTAATCCACTTTTTTCTAAACTCTTTATCAATTGAACCATACTTAGTTCTTCGCCTCGTTTAGATTTAATAATGGATATAATATCTATTTGCTGATTTTTATTTTTATTTTTTTCTTTTACTTCCTTTTGAATAAACTTTATACTTTCTAATCCTTCAATAGAAATTTTGTTTAAATTTATTTTACCTAGAAATACTTTATTCTCTAAGTTTTTATATAATATTTCTAATAATTGAAGACTATCTTCATATTTTTTCTTAATATCTTCTATTTTTTTTAATATAGCTTCAAATTTATTTTGATATGATAAAGGTGGTACCTTAATCTTCAATTCCTTTATTATTCCTAAATTCAACCCACTCATAACAGCTCCTCTATTTCTTTTAAATAGTTGCATTTTTACCAGAGGGCTTGAATGAATTGCAAATGAAATAAAGTATGGGTTTACTAAGGATTCATCAAGAGTAATAGCTGCAAGATGCTTGGTATTAATAGCCAAAGGAATATCCTCTGGAATAACTGCCGATTTCCCAACTGTACCCATAATAGTGATTATAATATCTCTTGGATAAATTTTGTATTTTTTCAGCTCTTCATACTTTTCATGGCTTATAAATCTAGCTTCTTTCCATTCGAACTTATTCTTTACTGCATTATCAATACCTAAAACAGCAACATCACCATTTGAGGTAAATTCACTATGTTTTAAATTACTACCAAAAGGACCTGTACGAATACTATTTTTTTCTTTTTTTGCAATTTGCTTTATATCTAATAAAGGCCATTCTTGATAATTTTTTGATTTAGAACCAAACATTTTCAAAAAAGTACTTAGTAATAAATCGTCTAACAGTCTTATACTTTCTTTTCTTTTTTTTATTAAGGAATCGCTCTGCGAAAGAACCTGAGCTATTCGATATTGATCGACATATTTAACAACTGGAATTTTTAAATTGGTTAATGCATTTCTATTAATATGAGGCATAACAGCACCATTTGAGGTTCTTTGAAAATAATTAAATTGCTTTTTAAGAAAAACACCAATATATGGTGGATAATATTTATCTTGCTCCTTAATTCTTAACCGCCCAATCGTGCTTCCTATAAAACCTGATTTTCCATACTCAACTATCCCTGCATTAGCACCGTCCCAAGCTATTAAAATATCACTCTTCTCTACAAAAATTCCTGCTTCATCATTTGTATATTTTATATTTTCATCACTTCTTAAATCCTCTGTAAAAATTACCCGCTTTGAATCTCTAGAAGGGTTTTCAATCAAATTATGTTTTTTTCCTTTAGTAATATCAATAATATCTCCTAGTTTAATCCATTTCATCGAATATACTCCTTAATTCAATGAGCTTTTCTTCTATTTCTTTCTCTAACTTTTCGATATCAAAAATTATATCCTTAGGCTCCTCATAAGTATCGTCTACAATTTCTTCTTCTTTATACCTAGAAATACTGAAATCATAACCTAAATCTTTAATTTCATTCTTTGCTACTAAAAAGCTTTTATCTGAACGACTATTTTTTTTCTTCTCGCTTCTTTGATGATATTTACTAACGATATCCTGCAAATCTCCATAACCCGATTCCTTCATACGTTTGTCATCGAGTGTATAACCATCACTTTGCATGTCATAAAACCATACATGCTCTGTTTGACCACCTTTAGTAAAAATAAGTATTGCTGTACTTACTCCAGCATAAGGCTTAAAAACACCACTTGGCATATTAATAATTGCTTTAAGTTCCGTTTTTTCTAATAACATTTTTCTTATAGCTACAAATGCTTTACCTGTTGAAAAGAGAACTCCTTGAGGCACTATGACTCCTGCACTGCCCCCAACCCGAAGCATATTATAAATACGCTCTATAAATAAAAGTTCTGTTTTTGTAGTTTTTACTTTTAATTTTGAGTTTATATCACTTTGATCTACACTACCTGTAAAAGGAGGATTGGCCATGATGATATCATATTTATTTTCTTCATTATATGCTTCACTTAATGTATCCTTATAATCTATATTGGGATTATCAATACCATGCATCATTAAATTCATTAAACCCAAACGAACCATAGTTATATCAATATCATAGCCATACAAACTCTTTCCAAGAATATTTTTAATATCCTCTGACAATAGACCACTTACAGAACTACGATAAAATCCATCCTCATCTTGAATAACGGTATCTTTATTCTTATCAAGTTTAGTTGCAATATATTGGTAAGCTCCCAGTAAAAAACCTCCCGATCCACATGCAGGATCCGCAATTTTATTACCAATTTCCGGTTCCAAAAGTTCATTTATAAGTTTAATGATATGTCTGGGTGTACGAAATTGACCGTTTTTACCCGAGCTAGAAATTTCATTAATAAGGAGTTCGTATACATCACCTTGGATATCTTGAAAACTTTGATTTCTTTCAATCGAATCTTTTTTAATTTCCTCAAAAATTTCTTCTATTATTTGAATCGTTTCTTCTAACAATTTGGGTTTTGAAATTGCAAACACAGCGTTCTTCATATGCTTAGCAAAAGGAGCCGTCTCCACACTTAATGATTTTAGAAAAGGAAAAACTTTAGTATTTATATGAGGAATTAGATCCTCAGAATTCATTCCTTTAAAATAGCTCCACCTTAATGTTTCTTTATCAAGTTCCTCTTTTGTACCAGGAACTATAAATTTGCCTTCAAACTTCGATTTATAATATTCACCACCGGATTGAGCTTTATTCTTATTTTCTAAATCGAGGTCATCAATTCTTTTAATAAAAAGAAGATAAGTAATTTGTTCAATGGCTGTTAAAGGATTGGATATACCATTACTCCAGAATTTCTTCCAGAGCTTATCCACTTTTTGCTTTAATACTAAATTATTTTGTAACATGCATAAAACCCTCTCATTTTATAGGACAATCGATTACAATCTTTCACTAATTCATACGATTTGGAAATAAGCTAAGATTATATATAATCAAGTTTCCGAAAACCGAACACACTTTCTATTTTACCATAAAAGTTAAAAATCAAACCTCCTTTAAACTAATTAAACTACAGACGTTTATTTAAGTTTTTATCATATCTTGAGCTCTCTGTCTTAAGCACTGCACTGTATTATTAGTAATTTTTTGAGGATAACTGATTTTAATTCAAACATAAGTTTCATTATTTTTATTATTTATCCCTTCTAGGAACTGAAATAATAAAAAAACAATTAATAACTACAGACATTTCAATTATATACAAAACCTCTCTCGGTTCAATATTCTCTAATATAAAATTTGTATTTAATAAACAAAAATAATTAAATTCCATATCAGATAAAAAATGATGCTCTCGCTCCGTTTTCCATCCCATTACACGATGAACACGACCACTTGATGGAACATCTTGAATGGTTAACCATGGCTTATACGTTGATAATTCACCCTGCCCGCGCCCCTCTTTTACATAACGGGCTATCTTTGCTTCTGTCCAACCTTTTGGCGTTTTGGTGAAGAGTTTCAATAAAGTTGTATACTAACAAATGTTCAAACCCGCATTCTTGTGTCTTTCTTATCTTTAAAATGACAATAAAGTCGTATACTTATTTTCATCAAATTAACTTATTTTGCAATAAACTGTTACAAAAAAGTTGTATACCAATACGAAAATTATGTACTTACATTATAGTTTAAATATGTTTCTTCACAGCTTTATTCTATAAGAATTTGTTATTATGGATAGTTACTAAATCCTCTATATATTTTAGTAATTTTTCTCGTTTCTCTATATTAATTCTAATATAGTTTTTAAGATTAGCTGCTTCAATAACCATATTTTTTGTTACAATCTCGTCTTTATATTTGGTATCCATAACAATTTTTATTCTTCTATGCCGAAAATCCTCAACCGTCTCTATATTCGAATTGATATACTTAGTAGTAAGTGGGTATTTTCCACTGAACAAACTATAACTTGCTTTGACATCAAGTAAATTTATTATCCCTGTCCTACTTTTCCTAACCAATCTCTTTAAATTTCCTTCATGTTCTGACCAACTATCTATTATTAATTTTGCTTTGCTTAGTAATTCTTTATCTCTCTCTAAGTAATCTATTTTTTCTCTATTACCAGTACTCCTCAAGTAAGGAGAATTGCGAATTAACCATTCTTTATCATATTGTAAAAGCCATCCGTATATTTTAGTATATGCTTTACCTAAGTCAGAGCGTGAATATTCTGGATTTTCTTTTCGGATTTTTAGAAATTCCTCTTTGTAGTACTCCGTTTTTAATTTTTGTTTGTTCATTAATCCTTCTTTGTTTTTTAATTGAACTGAAGAAAGATGCCCCCTATTCTTAATCCTTATTACTGTATCCCTAGATATATTTGCTAATTCCGCTATTTTGTTCAGTGTTAGATCTTGTTTAAGTAATTCATTAAAATTAAGTTCCCATACTCGGCCTCGCTTTACTATTCTTCTATGGAAATCCCTTATATCAAAAGGAGATTTTTCCCCTTCCTTAATTATGTACTCAAAACCGCAATTACACTTTATGATACCTTGAATTTTCCTATCTGAATTATTTACTCTAACATTCACATTTTTTATATTCTCTTTTAAATAATTCTTGCAAAACGGGTTCATACAAACCCAAGGTCCTTCACCAAAAGGTTTAAATGAGTTCTCCTTTTCAAAATAATTTTTGGCTGATCCACTTAATAATCTCATTAATAATAAGTGTCTTATCGGATGTAACGACCTATTTTCTTCAATATTTATTAAACTAGGAACCCAAGAAAACTTGTCACTTATCTTGAAAAATGAATCTAATAACTCTAGAAAATCTGTTGGATAATATTCAATTATTAACTTTTGTAAGTATTCTCTTCGCTTTTTAATGGGATATGCAAACCCTTTCTTACCTAATAAATCTACATATTTGCTAATATAATACTCTTCAGAAAACGATTTGTAATTCATTCTAATAATGTATTCAACGTCCTCTGCTAGATCGATCAAATATTTCATTAGTTCCTCACTATAGCTCCTAAGTGGTTCTCTAATATCTTCAATTGTTGGAATTAAATAATTTATAAAGCCCATCTCGGATATTTTTAACGAATACTCTAATAACGGAGTCTTATGCCTAGTACAAACAAAAATCCCTGGAATTTGATGAATCCTGTTCCAAAATCCTTCACCATTTGACTTAAGCTGTTCCTTTAAGCATTCTGCACAATAATATAAATATTTCTTGTTTTTTACATTGTATTTACTGTAACTAAATAAAAAAATATATAAATTTTTAAAATCACTTTTATAAATTTTCTCATTCCATTCTTCACTTTTAAAGGGTTTTACAAACGGTATCACTGTATGCTGGTTAATAAAATACTCTTTAGTAAATTCTTTCGAGAATATATTGATTTGGGATACTAAATGAGCGAGTCCCATTGGTAATTCTAAATTAATATTTACCTTCTTTCCAAATAGTTCTTTATTTGTATGTTTTCTACTCAAGTTACCTACATGAATGTGATAACGAGCTATTATACTGTAATATAGTTCATCTTCATATGGCGTTGGAAAATAACCTATCATATCCTTACTCCTCTTATTTATTACAATGTTTTTTCAGTAAAGCTTTTTTCATAAGTAAAAACGCTACCTAAAGTATATTTCAATTAGTAATGATGTCTGTCATCCCAAATCTGTTCCATAAGTTTGTCCATCCCATTTCCCTTAGTATTTTAAAAAGACTGCTAGCTTTCACTAACAGTCAATTAATTAAACTTTATAGAATTCTCCACATTAGACTTACCTATTTTACATTTGTATTAGGTATGTTGTTTTTCTTATCCCAAATAATATATATGGTGAATGCTATAGGTCCAGTTAAAAAAACACAAATCAACCATATTAAATAACATTGCTTACTAAACTTATTTTCCAGATATTCATGTGTAATATATGATAACATTAAGATAATTAATATATATACTCCCACTATAAATAACTGATTTAACAAAACATATCCCCCCAATTAGCAACATGTATTTGATTGATTGACAAGATTAATACTACATACGCCTGTTTCTGGTAATTCTAATTCAACACGTTTCGACGCTTCTTCATCTCCTGATAAATAAGCTGTTATTGAACGAACCTGTTCGTAGCCGGTTGCCATTAAAAATGTTGGTGCGCGTCCATAACTTTTAGCTCCGACTATATAGAAGTCCTTTTCAGGTTGGCGTAGTATTTCTTCACCATGCGCTCTGACTGTGCCACAACTATGCTCATTAGGATCAATTAGTGGCGCTAATGCTTGCACACTTTCTGTTGCTGTATCAATAGATAAACGCAGTTCATTGTTCATGGTAAAATCAGGTCGATTTCCTGCATTAACAATAAGTTCATCGAATCCTGTAAGTACTTTTTGTTCTCCATTAATAGTACCTACAATATGGATATTCTCTTCTTTTTTCACCTGTGAAATATAGAAAGGTGTTACTACCTCAATCTTTCCTGTATCTACTAATTCATGGATGCGAATACCGAGTGCGCCACGTGCTGCCAACGCATCTTTTTCCTCCCCGCCATAGGCTTCTTCTACAGATCTTTTACGCATAATCCACACAAGCTTTGTTGAAGGATTATCTTTTTGTAATTCAGCCAAAGCTAATAAGGTATTGATCGCTGAATGACCACCACCAATGACAGCAACCTTCTTATTTGCATATCTCTTAGGATTCGTATTTATATCTGGAATACCATACTCAATGTGATCTGCTAATACTTTCTCATTTTTCAGCCAAACACCTGTAGAATTTGCTGGGTTTGGGTTCCCCCATGTACCCGTTGCATCGATAACTGCTTTTGCCTCAATAATATCGATGTCATCCTCTTTTTCAACATATATATTAAAGAACTGATTTAATCGATTTTTTGATTTCATTTTATCATTTAATTGTCTTGAAATACCTACTACTTTTGAGTTCAATCGGATACTAGGTTTTATTTGTGTTAACTCTGCCAAAGGTTTTAAATAAAGATCAATTAACTCATGCCCTGTAGGTATTGTTTCTAAGTTAGGTTCTACCCAATCAGACCCCTCTAATAATGATTTAGCAGCTCTATTGATGTTATAACGCCATGGAGAAAATAATGTGACATGCCCCCAAGTACGAATATTGTGTGCTATTTCATTGCCAGCTTCAAGTAAAATAAATGACTGGTTTTGCTCTACTAAATGAGCAGCAGTAGCTAACCCGATAGGACCTGCACCAATTATGACAATCGGTAAATTCTTATTGGAATTATTAACAGTCTCTTGGACTTCAATGTCCTGAACAGGAGTACAACAAGATTGATTTTGATTGATTACTTTTAGTGTTTTCATATAAACTTCTCCTCTTTTTTCTTTATATAAGCATTCCCTTATATAAAATATATTTTTTACGTCTAGCAGTAAGCTAGACGTAATTTATTTAAGCTTTTGTGATAGTTATGAACACACTTCCATTTCACACATGATTTTATCAATTTCTTTTATAGCTTTTTCAAATTGCAACCATGTAGAAGTGCCGTAACGATCCATATCTCCTTTAAAGAAGAAATCAAAAGCAAACTCTTTAGCCTGTATCAATGTGTATTCTCTACTATTCATTATTAACTTTAAATAAGCGATAAAATAATCTTTAGTTAATTCGCTAGCATGGTTTACTGTCATTATTGCATCCTCCATTCAACGGATTGAATAATTGCTACGACAGACAGTATATTTAGGATCACTTGTTAGCAAGATGTCGGTGAGTATCCAACTAATACTAAACCTAGCTCACCATTCTCTTCTTCTGCATGGATCGTAACATCTGTTAATTGCGGTGCAATATCAGGATGAATTGCGACTTCGATACCTTCAATTGTTTGAATTGCATCTTCTTCTGCTGGTGCTTCTAAGCCTACACCTAAATTAACCCCACAGCAGCCTGCAATACCAAAGAAACGAAGCGTTTTAACCTCTGAATCAGCTAATACCTGTTCTAAATAATTTTT